>JBIIEI010000009.1:0-82345 GCA_044237915.1 Silvanigrellaceae bacterium
GGCGTCGTTCATCACTCCGCCAGCTCTTACGTTTTCACCAACATCTTCATGAAGCTTTCGCAAGTGAGCGGCGCCCACCAGCTTTTGGAAAGGATTTGATGCGGCAGCAGAGCCATTCGATGAGTTCGTCTGGCTTTACCCCACTGAACCTCTCGGACGCCGTTGTTCCGTCCTCGCGTTGTTGGACGTAGTTGTGCATTATTGTGAGCACCTGTCTTTTGAGTAGAGGAAGTTCATGGAAAGCATGGTGACGCAACGAGAGTTGCCCGTTACGTCCTTCCACCATAGATGATGATCTTTGAAAATCATTAGCCATTGTAACTGCAAGCGGCTCAACTGCCGCGCATTCTTGCTTACTAAGGCTTACGTGCGCTTTGCAACGAAGGTCTTTGGCTACTGATTTCAGAGCATGTGCCTTGAGGTCATTGGTTTTTTGAGCAAGCCGTTCAAGATATGCGGCTGGCGCAAGAAAAGATTCAAGCACAAAGGATGTTTTTCGATCGGCACATGCAGCTCGTGCACGGCTCCGCCAGCGCAATTCAATGTTTTCAAGTGTGGACGACATCTTGGCGGTCATGCGCTCGAATTTTTCCAAGGCCTCCTGCGCGAAAGGAGCAAGGGAAAGCTCGTTGATAACGTAACGAATGTTTTCCAAAACCTTTTGAAGGATAAGATCGAAGGTCGACTTTCCGGTTCTTTTTCCTGTCTTTAGACACACGGGATGGTAGCTTTGTGAAAGTGACTTGAGTGCGTCATTGATTCGTTTCTCGCAATGTTGAAATTGTAACATTGAATCCATGTGGGCGATAAAGAGGTCCTCTTGCTCCTGCTTACGTTTGTCAAAGTGGGGAGGGCGGCCACGGCCGCGCTCTTTCGGAAGAAATGCATCCCAACGACTTTGCATACGTTCCAGTTTTGCTAATTCTCGCTCGCATTGCGATAAATCGCGTTCGATGTTGCGTTTCACAATTCTCATTGCGGGAGTAAAGCGACGTTTGAAGTCATACAGAATGTGGAAGAGATCTGGCGAGTGTTGAGCGCCCAAGACGCTTTCTGCAAGTGCAAGGATGGACGTTCCGGAATCAGAGGTCACCTGCGTGACCTTCACCCCTAAATGGGCAAGGACAGGCTCCAAAGCCTTTTTCCATTCATCAACGCTGCGCGACGCACACAGTTCTTCAACAACAATAAAGTTGCTTGCAGGTTCCATCGCAATAAGACAGGGGCCTTCGTGGAAATTTTCGTCGCAAGCAAGCGTGATTTCCTTTTCTTTGAGCGAAGGCAACATCCTTTCGCGTTGTGCATCACCGAAGGCAACAATGCCTTCGTCCACTGTGTGACCAAAGGACCATTGGCATCCTAAAGAAGCTCCCAGGAAGACAGAAAGACCTGTGGAACGAAGAATATTTTCGATGACTCGCAGGCCACACGCGCCCATATTACGGACTTCAACGTGCAGAACAATGGCAAAACGCTTGAGGAAAGCCTCGCCTTCGGGTGAGACAAAGGCATTTTTGAGCACATCAGGTAAAGGGCAATTCTCATGTGCCGAAAGTTTATCGCGCAGCGTCGTGCGAGGAACATCGAGGATTTCAGCAATGCTTGAAACCGAAGCCCCTTTTGCTGCAAGTTCGAGGGCTTTATGAAAGACAGAGGCCGGTACATCGCACCTCTGGCGAAGAGACGATAAAGAAGTTACGTTCATGCAGGTCCGCTCCAGGGTTTTGTGTTAGCACCAACATCCTACGAGCGGACTCATTTCTTTCAAGCCCAGCCATTTTAATTGATCTTCAAACATATTTGTTTTGGTACTTTACAAACTCCTGGCGGAGTGATGAACGACGCCGATTATCTTAATGGGATTTTCTTTCTTCAGCTCTCAGGACAAAAAACTCCTCATTGCAGCAGCAGGCTCCTATCTCTTTATGCTGCTGCTTTTTCTGAAAAATGGTCGCTACTTTGCTTGGTATTGGTTTCCGACGATAGCCATATTGCCTTTTTGTCTGCTCATGATCAAAAATGAATTAAAATTTACTGGAATTGCACTTATTGCGATTCTTGGCTCTGGAATAAAGACGGTACCCTTGATTTATGATGAGGCTACTTCCAAAATTTGGCATGCAAAAAATTTCTCTGAAATGAACGGTGCGCTCGAATGCGCAGTGACCATGCTTGCGACGTCGAAGCCAGATGCAATTCTTGCAATTCCAGAAGTCGGGGTTGCTGGAGTTTTGCAAAAACCTGATGTATGGAACGAAAGCATTTTCCAATCAAGGTTAAACTACAATTTCAAGTATTTTAACTACCAAGAAGGATTTCAAATCATCGACTCAGGAAATTTAGGCGAAACGTTTTCAAACAATCAAAATGTTGTCTTGCTTGTAGGTAACAGGCTTTTTCGAAATACGCCTGACAAGTTAGATAACCTGTCACTTGAAAAAAGAATGAATTCATCTGGAAAAATCTGGAAACTTTCATCAGATAAAAAATGTGAATTTTTGAAAATCGTCCACTTTAAGAAGGTTTCTTAACATGAAGGCAGCGTTGGTTATTTTGGGATTTTCTTTCCTTTCAATTTGTTTTTTTCTTGTGCATGTCACAATTTTCAGAATGGGCAAAGTAACCCATGCCATGTTTGCATTAGTTAAGATCATATTGGTACTTTCCGTCATTTACCTTGCACTTCTCGCTATCACAATGGATAAAATGCTTTTAAGTTATGACGATGCCGCTGTCATTTCCATGGGAACGCTTGGTTTATTTTGGTGCATGAGCTTAACATATTCAATTCTTGGTCCCGTAATGGCTGATAGAAGTGTCTCGGCTTTTCTCTTAATTTTGCTTGCACGAAAGAAAGAGGGCACCTTGACTAAAAATGAGATTTTTCAAAAACTCAATCCTCAACTCGTCTTTGAAAAAAGACTGATGGAACATGCTGACGTGGGCGCAGTGGTTGTGGTAGGCGAAGATGTCTCCATTGCTCCTAAAGGCCGAAGAATTGCTCTCGTTTTTGAAGTCATGTTGAAAGCCCTTCGATTAAAAGAAAACTTTTAAGCAAAGGGCTTTTTTAAAGACATCAAACTTCCCAATTTTCTAATTCGTCTGCGGAAAATCATCTGCTTTTTCCAGTTTTTCAGCCAAGGTTGCATCCCCAACCCCGTACACTGTGCGGATGCGCTCGATATCACCAGCACTCAACCGCCTGGTGATCATCCCCTCGCCAATAAAGAGCGAGGGATTCATCACACTGTAACGGTCGACCGTTTCAGAGATGTGCATCAGACCCAACAAGTGACCAAGCTCGTGCAAAGCGAGACTTTGCATGTCGACGATGGTTCTTTGGCCCTGACTAAATTCCTTGAGCGTATCCCCAAAGAGATAAAACTCATTGTTGTAGCGAATATCCGCCTTCACAATGGATGTGGCATCTTTAGGGTCGTTTTCCCAAATCGTTGTTGCTAAAACCGTTGCCGCCTTTCCTGTGGCCTTTGTCCACGCAAAGTCGAAATAGTGGCCGTTGATGGCGTCATCGAGAGGAGAATAAAGCTCTCGAAAATTGCTGCCCTGTTTTTCGTCACTGCCGTCATACACGAACAGGCTTTTTCCGACGGCAGACTCCCAGGTTGTCATGGCCTTCTTGAGAAGGACTGCAACGGGCTCTGACATCTCTTTAGAGGTGCGAAAGTGTACGGGAAGCTTCTTGGCCCAACCCCGACTGCTATGCACTCCAAATAGACTTTGCGCTGCTCCTGCACTGGTAGGCTCGGTTGCGGCCTGCCCTCCTGATGCCGTTGTCGGCCTCTGTCCTGCGGCATCAGGTTCGTTACCATGGATGGGAACGCGGTACTTTTGTGCCCCACAGGCCACATAGCCACCTAAACTCGTAGACACGACGGACATGAAACCTAAATAGGTGATTACCAAGTTTCTCTGTGACATGCTTGGGTCTCCCCCTTCCTTGTTACTTGATACATCGGAAGGTGCTTTCAAGCAGTTTAGAACTAATTCATAAAGTTCTTTGTTTTTTCACAACTTACGAGGGTAAAATGCACATGTTTTTATGCACATGGCAAGAAAAAATGAAAATTTCACTCAGTTAGATTTCGAGTTTTCGAAGGTCTGAAGGTGGGTTTCTTGGGACTCCAGGTCGGAAAATTTCAAGACCACTTTTGCAATCTGCTCTTGGGGATAGCTGATGTTCATTTCCAAGGGCCTGAGCTTCGAAAATTTGACGAGGCTCCCTCCAGAACAAGAACCGTCCGGCGCACCGTTGGGAAGCAATCTGCCCGAGGGAAGGGCCACTTGGATTGTTCCATTTGCACGCTTAATTTCAGCGAAACCGCAGATCCGGCCCACGATCCGTGCAGGGTCGGATTGATCTTGTTTGACCAGGGCAAATGTCAGGGTGGAGGTGCCTGCAGCTTTTCCACGGGAAAGAACGAAAGATTCAATTTTGACTTCGGACTCTTCCTGTGAATTGGCATCTTCAGACTCTAAAGGGGCAGGGGGAGGAGCTCCCGCTAATTCCGGTAAAGAAGGCGCAGCCCCAGCGCTGCTGAGCGCAGTCCCGGAAGTCCCGGTGACTTCTGCAGGTAAAGCAGGAATCACAGCACTGTCCATGGGAGTTTGCTCTGGAGTTCCTTGCCGAATCTCCAAATTGAGGGCTCCCAAGACCTTGACGGCGCCCGCCCCTTGGTCACTGACAAGGGCTGCAGAGCGAATTTCTGAAGCCAAAGAGTTAATTTCTTTGAAGGGATCCTTCTGGGTTTCGGAACCCGAAGCGAAAAACTCGGAAGATGAAGCCTTCAGATCCCTCAGACCATGGGCAACAATCACGCTTTTCAATTCGCGGATATAAGAATTCATTTCATCTTTTTCAGCTCGAATTTCTAGAAAAAGATAAATACCCACTGCCCAAACGATGGAAGCAGCTAAAAAAGTAAGTCCTAAAAACCAAAGGGTGCCAAATCGAAAAGAATAGTTTCGCGTCGACGAAGAATCCATGAAAAGGACAACATGGAACCTCTTGTCACGTTTGGCATGTGGAGCAGAAACGAGCATAGGATGGTCCTGCTACAATGTTAAACCGACGAAAGATTTTTCAAATTTTCACATGTGATCGGAAGGAAGCTTCAATGCTCTTAATGCCGTTTCCGACTTACTCGCGGGATACCACTTCTCGGCAATGATGCGATAGCGGTCTCCTTCCCACTGCAAATACAAAAACTTTCTTCCAAAATCAGAATGAACTTTCGTGCGGTAATCTTGAAAAAAGACGACTAGAAGTTGATCTTCAAAGGCAAGAATTTTGGGGTCACTGATTTTTACTTTAATTTCGCCAAGCCTGGCTTCACTCAGCGTTCTCTTGTAATTATCCCATTGATTTTTCGACTTGCCTAAGGAACGAAAATTCTTTGAGTAGAAACTCATGTACTCTTCAAAATCAGAGGCTTCCCAGCCCTTTCGCCAAGCCTCAACCATTTCCAACGCACCCGTGCGGGGTTTTTCCAACTCTTCGAAGGAAGTGGTTGTCATGACCTTAGTAATTACAATAGGCGTTTCGAATGGTGAAATGTACTTTTCGAGTTCTGAAATGTCTTCGTTACTAAGTGCGACACATCCTTCGGTATCAAAGGGACGTAACAGCCGTTGGGGATCATCGGTGGCGTGAATCCAAATGCCATATCCTGACTTTCGCTGCCTTTGGTCGAAAATATTTGGATAATCTAAGGTAAATGCCATGCGCCCATATTTAGGCGGCAGGCCTTTGCCCATTTTGCCGGTTACAAAATAGATGCCTTCAGGGGTTCGATAGTCACCTCGGGCAGCTTTGTCGCCCGGATCTTTCCCAGTGATGGCGCGAAAGGTGCGAATAACTTCAAATTCTTTATCTTTCGTAAAACGGATGACGCTTAACCGATTGTGCAGTTTCTCGACGACGACTCCATAGGAGGGCACAACATTTCCAAGACTCACAAAAGCTTTGGGAACTCCTGAGATTTGACTCGGTTCAGCAAATCCATATTGCCCCTCTTTTAACGGAGGTAACGAAGGTGAGACTTCCACTGGCAATTTCAGGGTGTTCTGAATTTCATTTTTGCGGGTCAAAAGCAAACTCTCGACCTTTTTTTGAACTTCGGGATTTTTAAGGGTGTGCCCAATGGGCGCAGTGGGTCCAAGGGCCTGTTTTTGAAGAACACCTTCTTCGCCGAAAGCGTTGAACTGAAGCACGCAAAACAAAGCCCCCGAAAGGACGCCCCAGGCAAAATATTTTTTGAACCGAATGGCCGATGTCTTTGATACGGGCTGACATAGTCGCATAAGGCTCACCATCCTCCACAAATCGAACGTCTCTGACGCCGATGATTTCGGCTCTTCCTCTCCAGACTATCGGCAACTCAGGTCAAGCCCAATAGCCAACATTCTGCTCAAGCGCCGACTTCTATAAACGCTTTGAATGAGATAAGCAAACACTTGGCTAAGGCTAGCAAGACCTGGGTCAGGTCTCAAAAAGATATTTACCCATTGTGTCAAATCCTTGCCAAAGAATGAGGTTTTGCCGTGGCAAAAAAAGAAACAAAAGCCGTTCAATCCTTTTCCTTTGCGAAACAGTTTCTACAACGTTACCTTTTGAAGCACCCGCAAGACGTCGATGTTTCGTTAGAGAGGCTTTCTGCGCTGCTCCCCTGCCAAAAACCAGAACCCGGAGACACAAGTCCGACGTGCACGGGCTTGGGATTTGACAACTCTGCGCAAGGAAATCAAGAATTTTTACAGCCGATGGTCTTTGCTTGCCCCTGTAAAATGGCAAAGACAAAGTTACGTTACCTTTTTGCATCGGGAGTTCTGCGATCGGAATCTCTCAGTTTCACAGTCAAATCACATTTACCCGAGCTTGCTTGGCATGTTTCTGAATCCCCGGTTGCAACGGTGCAAGATGCCTTGCAGGCACTTCTCGTTTTAGCCAAAGACACTCCCGTTTTAGAGGATAAATTCTTACCACCGCGCTGGATTCCACACTTAACACCTCACCAAAAGCGTTCGTTAAACTTTTTCGAAAAGCTCGCCCACTTTCAGAAACCACTTTTTGAATCGGGCCGCATCTTTTTACGCTGGAAACACGTGGTGCAACTGTTTTCAACAAGACCCGCAAGACGAGATAAAGGTTGGATAAACGAGCCCACCCTGTTTGAATCTCGCGAAGAATTTACAGACCAACTGCGCTCTGATTCCGTTGTTTTTCTTGCGCTGGAATCGGCCACATTTTTATCGCGCCGCGCTTCTACTGAAGCAGATCTGTTTGAAGCTTTTTTAGGATCTCTGTCAAACTCGGGTGCAGGTCTCGTCGTCTTTGCAACCCAACCGCTGGTTGATGAAACCGAGGATTTTTTAGGCGGAATGCTCGACTACCGCGCCAAACCACGCGGCACTTTTCGCGACGCTCAAGGAAAACTCAGGTTTGAATCTTCCAAAGTCAGTGCCCAACTCCCCATCGGCGTCAATCGGTGCTTGCGCCAAGGGGCCTACGACAGACTTCTGGAAATGCTTATGGTAGGTCAGAGTCATCTCGACAACTCAAAAAAAGAGAGTGTGCGATGATCGAACAAGCCTCACGCGCCATGAGCGCGGATTATTATCGAAGAAGAACACATATTCTTCGAGCTCGTGTCTTAGTGATGGGACTGTTGTTACTTTGCATGGGATTTTTACTCCTCGTCTGCATCGGTGAAGGATGGACGGTGCGGTTCATGCTTTCGCAGCCCTTGTCCTTTATGCAAACCGGCTTGTATGCCCTTGCAATCATGATGGTCATTGGGGTTTATTGTTGTGTCCTTGCGCGGTTGGCACTCTATATTTCTTACCACCTCGAACACTCTAAAATTGCGCAGGCCCTGATTTTAGTTCCCTTTGTTGCTGTTTACTTATTTCTTTTTCTAAAGCTCACCAACATTCGAGCCATTCTCCCCCTTGCCACAAGTAAACTTTTTGCGACCTTTCTATTTTTTAGTTTTTGGCAATCACAGATGAATGAAGCCCGCATTCAAATGCGCCTCAAGGCTGCTCCGCGCATTTTTATCGTTTCGTGGCATGCCTTTTTCGTGTGCCGGTGGGTCCTCGCAGCATGTTGGCTCTTGTTAACATTGGGCTTTGCACTTGCGGTTGTTTCCACTCACCCCGTTGTGGACATGGAAGGCTGGGAAGGAGTGGCACTTTTGGGAACCTTTTTTCTCGTGTTTCGCGCTTTTGTCAGAAATCCCAATGCCCATGCAGATTATTGAAAATGTACTTTTCTAAGGAGAGTTGCCCATGATCGATTTTCATTTGCATCTGGCAGGAAACGGCTGCTGCAATTCAAAAATTATCCTCGGTCAAAAATTTCAAAAGGGGACCGTCTTTAAGGCCCTCAAATTCCTGCAAGGCATCACCCCCGAACAGCTGATGACCGACATCGACGAGCTTTGGCTCAAACGGATCTGTACATTTTTGGAATCCAATGAGCACGTGAGTGAAGTGGTGGGGCTGTGTCTCGACATGCCCCACACCGAAAGTGGCGAGCCCATCCTTGAAAATACCCAGCTCCACGTTCCCAATTCCTGGGGGGTGCATGCACATACATTTTCGAGGGGCCGCATTCTGTTTGGGGCCTCCGTTCATCCCTATCGCAAAGATGCGCTGGAAGAACTCCAGAAAGTGTATGCCAAAGGTGCATTTTTGATAAAATGGTTACCCAGTATGATGGGAATTGACCCCGCAAGCGAAAAATGTGACCCCTTTTACGCGGCCTTGCGCGAAATGAAACTGCCACTGCTCTCACATACCGACCGTGAATACACTTTCAAGGCCCTGGGAGACTCTTGGAAGGATAAAAACGATGTCTTGCGGTTGAGGCGCCCTCTGTCCCAAGGGGTGACCGTCATTGCCGCCCACGCAGGCACTCCAAGCCAAATGGAAGACCTCGAAAAACTGGCCACAGAATTTCCCAATCTTTACGCCGATAGCTCCGCCATCATTTCCACGACCCGGGCCCGCTCGGCCCCTGCGCTTCTTCAGCGGATCAAAAACTCTGTGCTCAAAGAGCGCATCCTGTTTGGCACAGATTGGCCCATTCCTCCAGTTCCCCTTTTGATTGCAGATCACTTGGGTTTGCAAAAGGCCCATCAACTTCAATTTATTAAAAATCCCTTTGAAAGAGACGTCGCCATTAAAGCGGAACTCGGACTCTCTGTGGAAGATTTCAAAAAAAATCAACATCGCTTGTTGACAAGTCTGGAAAGGTTAGATTATTGAACCTTTCACCGGGTGCTTAGCTCAGTTGGTTAGAGCGTTGCCCTTACAAGGCAAGGGTCTGGGGTTCGAGTCCCTAAGCGCCCACCATTTTTTTCGGTATTAAAAAAGCTGCACAATGTGCGGCTTTTTTTTTGGCCTTTTTCCGCCTGATAAACCCAAAGCAAAATTCTCCCGATTTGTCGAACCCGCTCTCCTTTTGTTACCTTCCTTCTTTTACGCGTCTCAGATAGAATCCAAAGACTTCCGCTCTTACAGAGAATTCAAAACATCAAACGCAACACGAGGCCATTTATTTTGACTACCGAACAAATTATTGAAATTAAAGGGGGCAAAAAACTCACAGGCGGCAAGGTGAGTATTGCAGGAAGCTCCAACCAAGTCACCAAATGCATTATCGCATCATTGCTCACCGACGAACCGGTTTTGATTAAAAGCGCCCCAATGGTCGACGAACGAAAGATCGTTGAAGATCTTTTTTCTTTTCTCGGCGGCACGGTCGAACACGCCGATGAACACACCATTAAGCTTTGCGCTAAAAACGTCGGAGTTTCCGTTTTACCCGAAAGCGAATGCCGCAAGAATCGCATTTCTATTTTAACTGCGGGACCGCTTTTGCATCGCTTTCGAAAAGTCTCTTTATACGGCACCCTGGGTGGCGATAAAATTGGCAAAAGACCCGTGGATTTTCACATCCGTGGCCTGCAAGAAATGGGCGCGCACGTCGAATTTGACAACGGAATGTACCATCTCTCCGTTGATGAAGCGGGATTAAAAGGCGCACACCTTCAGTTACCTTATCCAAGCGTTATGACAACCGAACACATGCTGATGACCGCAACCCTCGCCAAGGGACGCACCATCATCGAAAACGCTGCCATCGAACCCGAGGTGATTGAACTCGTCAAAATGTTACAAAAGATGGGTGCAGACATCATGTACAATGCACACCGCACTTTTGTGATCCAAGGGGTCGAAAAACTACGCGGATGTGAACTGCGCTGCATGATCGACAGAAATCAGGCCATTTCCTTCGCCGTTGCCGCCATTGCCTCGGGCGGAAATGTTTTGCTCGAAAAACTTTCCCACGATCCTGTGTATAGTTTTTTAAATTACATCCAAAGGATGGGCGCGGAATTTAAAGTAAACTCCGAAGGTATTTATGTGAGCGCTCCCTCGGGGGGCAGAAGCCTCACCGGCACGCACATCGAAGTCGACGTGCACCCAGGATTTATGACGGACTGGCAACAGCCCTTTATGGTGCTGTTTACTCAAGCCACAGGCATCAGCGTGCTTCACGAAACTGTCTTTGACGACAGACTCGGTTACACCGGATTTTTAAAAGAAATGGGCGCCAATATCACCCTTTTCTCGACCTGCCTTGGAGAACTCAACTGCAGGTTTCGTAACAAAAACCACAGTCACTCGGCCATCATTCAAGGTCCAACCCCTCTCACTGCAAAAAACTTTAAACTCCCCACAGATATTCGTGCTGGAATGTGCCTCGTAGGCGCTGGACTTGTGGCAGAAGGCACAACAAAACTTTCCAATATCCGCGAACTCCAACGCAAATACGACAACCTGGTGCCCAAACTCCTTTCCATGGGAGCAGATATTAAATTAGTCGATGCTCCCATTGGGACGATTGGTTAAGAGCGTCTTGACTCAGTAGAAAATGGAGGACTGTACATTTCAGACATCCTTACAATAAATTCAACCCTGGGTCGTGCGAGATAGAGCTTGCAAAATGAGCTTCAGTAAATGAGGCCGACCCATTGGTTTTGGCAAGACTGCATCAGCACCCGCCTCAATTGCCACTTTGTAGTCTTCAGGAAGGGAGCGATTGGAGTGAATGCAAACGACTCCTTGGTATACTTCACACGGCCTGAAATTCTGAACATTTTCTATTCATAAAAAATTATGTTACAAAATCCGAAAACACGAGGATTCAAAAGTGACAATTTCCTTATATTTCGCAGATGGTGTGCTTGATGAAGTGAGACGGATTCGATTCTCAGAATTTCGTATAACCATACAAAAGAAGGCAGAAGTGATCATGCTCCACTGTCGCGCTTGCCGCGAATCGGATTGAAGAAATTACTGGTGTGAGTCGTGGTCAGACGCAGGTGAGCCTTTTCCTTAAGGAAATGGGAATGGAGTTTCGAAAGACTACTGTGATTCCAGCAAAAGTCGACATTGAAGGGCAGGAGGTTTTTTAAAAAAAATTCTAGACCCTTTGATCCAAGAGGCGCGAGCCGGTGATACAAGGCTATTTTTTATGGACGCTGCGAACTTTTTTTACGGTGCTTTTCAAGGGTATTTATGGTATTTTCAACGCATTTTTAAAAAAACTGGAAGCGGCCGCCAGCGATTTAATGTCCTTGGAGCATATGATCCAATCAACCAAGAATTAGTGACGGACGAAAATTAAGACATTGTGAACTCAAAAACAATTTTTAAAATAATTCATAAACTGCGGTATAAATTCGGTCCTGGAAGAATTTCTATTGTTTTAGATAATGCAAAATATCAAAGGTGCGACTTAGTGATGAAGAGAGCCAAGAGGCTTGGAATAGAACTAGTGTAGCATCCGGGAAATTTTTTCATAGGTGTTGAATTTCCAAAGCAAACCGATCTAATGTCTCGGAATGCTAAAACAAAAAGACCGCGAAGAAATTTTGAGAATCATAAAGACTGAGAAAGATGCCCGTGTCATCTATCGTGCCAATGCACTCAACCTCAGAAATAAGGGACTTAGTGCTGCTGAGGTGGCGGATTTTCTAGAAATTACCAGCCGTACCGTTTTCAACATTCAGAAAAATTACGAAGACGGTGGCCTCGAAAAAGCGCTTTACGACGATCCTCGCCCAGGCACGCCACCTCGTTTTGATGACAGAGTGAAAGCCAGAATCGTTGCAGTTGTGTGCAGTGATCCGCCTGAGGGGTTTGATCGGTGGACACTGGAACTCATTCAAGAACATGTCATCGATGAAAACGTAGTTGATTCCATCAGTCGTGAGACCATTAGAGTCATTCTGCAGGAACATGATCTCAAGCCTTGGCAGCAAAAGTCATGGTGCGTTCCAGATTTAGACGACGAATTTATAGAGCGCATGGAAGATGTTCTTGCGGTCTATGAACGTAACTATCGTCCAGCCTATCCGGTGGTGTGTATAGATGAAAAACCCATTCAGCTTTTAGAAGATACACGTCCGCCTTCTGGCATAGCGCCTGGCGAAATAAAAAAAGTCGATTTCGAGTACAAGCGAAAAGGAACAGCAAATGTTTTCTGCGCGGTTGAGCCATTACAAGGCATCTATGTAAATAAAGTTACAGAAACTAGAACCGGAGCAGAATTTGCAAAATTTCTTGCCTCGATCGAAAGAAAATATCCTGATGCCAAGAAAATCATTCTGGTCATGGACAATCTGAATACGCACCGAGAAAAGTCGCTCATTGATTTTTACGGCGAGGAGCAAGGGCGTGCCATTTGGTCACGTTTCGAAGTGCATTACACTCCAATACATGGGAGTTGGTTAAATCAAGCTGAAATTGCAATCAATATGTACAGCAGACAAAGTCTTGGCCGCACAAGAATTCCTGATCTAGAATCCCTAAAGAAACGAACAAAAGCATGGGTGAACTATATCAACGCAAAAAAAGTAATAATCAATTGGCAGTTCACACAAGCGGATGCGCGTGAAAAATTCGACTACGTGTGAAAAAACTTTCTGGACGGCTCACTAGTTTTTCTACCTTCTCATTCACCAAATTTAAATTTGATCGAACGATACTGGAAATACGTGAACAAAACTTGCTTAAATTCAAAGCATCATCCAGATTTTAGGGCGTTTAAGGGTTCGGTAATTGACTGCTTACGCAAAACCAACCTCAGCGTTGAGGTTAGAGCCGAACTTTCGACTTTACTCACGCCAAATTTTCAGACTTTCAAAGAATCACAACTCCTGGCCGCGTGAAGTATAAGCAGCGCAAATGTTTGTCCACATAGATCCGCACGTGCCAGAAAGTTCAAAAAGTGTCGAATCTACAAGATTGTCAACAAAGAAGTAACAAAAAAGGGAGTCCTGATGCGAAATGGGCCGGGGAAAACCTTCCTTTCTAGCAAATATTTTCGCCCCAATTCAGATCATAAATCAGCCCTTTTGAGAATATTCAATTCGCAAAATCTCATCTCTGGTTCTTCCTGTGGCCTTCTTCACCGAAGGAATCTTGGAAATGGCAAAGTCTTCGCATCTTTGCTTAAGCTCCTGGACCGCCTCAAAATTCATTTTGTGCCAAGCGCTTGTCAAGGACTCAGTAAATTCTACATATTGATAGTCTTCAACTTCAACTGATGCGCGACAATCGGCTTTAATCGAATAAAGGCGGTTTTTAGCAAATTCGTCGTTTGCATCAAAGATTGATGCCCACATCACAACGTAAGAAGTCAACGCAGGAAAATATGTTTGTGTACATTCGTTACCCTTACAGCTGTCCTCGAAAATCGCTTCACTTGAAGCTAAACTAAAGAGTGCTTCTGAGAATTTATACATTTCGGTCAATTTGTGAGGAATTAATTTATCCAAAAGTATTTCTACTTTGAATATATTTTCTTGATTTGCACGAATTTGGTTGCGAATCGTATCTCGCTGTTGCCTTTTACTTACATCATTGGGAAAGTTTTGAAGCAAAAAATCTTCACGGCCAAGGATTTGAATCTGCTCCTCGTAGTGAGCAGCCTCTTTATTTAAAGAATCGATCATAACTTGGGCTTCTGTATCAGGATCTTTAGGAAGATTTAATCTTTCACCAGTAGAAAAGCTATTCTTCTTTTCATCAAATGACAATTTGACAAGTTCACTCACTTTTTTCTTAAATTCAAAAACGGGAATGCTAACCCGCTCCTTGAAACAATTTAAGCGCTTTGCAGGTTTCCTTGGATCGCAGACAGTGCGATGAATATTTTCGCCGTCTACGTAAAAATAGTACTGAGTTGGGCCATACTGGCCATTGCTTCCATTGCCAACACCCATATTTGTTGCCACGTCTTTGACAGACGAATCTTTTTTGTTTTTAGTGCACGAAATACTAAAAGGGATTACCAAAAACAACGGAAGAAAGCTCTTAAGAGAAATCATTTTAAACTCCAGAACAAAAAAGAAAAAGAAAAAAATCGTTTATACAAAGGAAACACACAGCCTGGCTTGCCGAAATCTGTCGTGCTACGGCCCCAACGCTGGTCACGATTTTAGCACCTGACCAAGTGGTCGTTGAGCGCGGCTGCACAGCGCGAAAGGTCGACTTGTGTGGCCCAGATCGTAAACCGCAAAAATGCCCCTGCGAGGCCATTTTTCGGCAGGCCACACACAGCCTTAAGCAAAAGACGCGCCATTTGTTTGTGGGTCTTAATTATTTAAAATAAGGGGAGAAATTATTTCGAATGGTTCCTATTTGAGTTTGAACATGATTATAGAATGGACAGTGTTTAATTTTTATACAGGGGTCTCCCACTTACGTGGTCGACCAGTGTTAAGAAACCCTTATGATACATGGCTAAAGTAACGCTGGATGTCGTTCGCACCAGGATCTGTAGGCTTTTTCTTATTTTTTTGCGTCAAACGCCTTACTTGAAGAGTTATAATTGCCATCCGCTTCTGCCCGGTAGCCATGATATCAAAAGCTTCCCACATGGCTCTGTCGCGTAATTTTCTCACAAGATGGCCTGCAGCATCAAGGGGATCACCGTTCCAAGCTTCAGGTTCCATGTGAAGGGATGCAAGCAGTGCAAATGGAAGACATATCGAAGCCATGGTTAGATTTTTTTCACGACATGGCACAGAAAGAAAGTTTAAACTTTGCTTTAAAGTTCTGAAAGCTTCTTCTACGTGCCACCTTGCCCTAGAATATTCCCACAAATCAGCACCCCTCATTTGGCGATCGTTTGAGACGTAGACCGCGAAGAATTCTGAATCGCTGACTTTGTTATACACCGCACCAGCTTTTACCAGCGCGCCGCGCCCACTTAATTGGACACAACAGGAAGCGATGTATTTTGTTTTGCGACACCTCTTGTTGCGGTCGGTCGGTGCTAATTTTACCGAAATTTTCATTTCCTTTTGCAATGCGGATTTCCACTTTGTCCATTTTGCGTGGGGAGAGGGATTTTTTTCACATTTCTATTTGATTTACAGTCAATGACAACTGTCCATTTTTCTTCATAAAATCTCTTAATTAATGGCATGGAATCAAATCCGGAATCGACCACCGTTACCAATGCTGGGTAACCAGATTCAATCACCTGCTTCACAAGATCGAAGCACAGGTCTTGATTGGCCTGAAAAACCTCGCAGTCTTTGTTGAGACACATCGCAAAAGCAAGTGGGAATGCCACTCCTCTTTGTCTGTCGACTAAAAAAAGAACCATGACGCGTTGTGCCCGCATCACGCCATTTTTGCGATGCCGGGGATTGCGACCACAAGCATAAATCTGTTTTCCAGATCTCTCCACCGTCGTATAGTCAACAGCAAAGCAAAATCGCTCCGGAGTCATAATAGCTTTGTACTTATTAAGCACGCTAGAACGAAGGCGACTCATAAATTGATTGGTCTCAAATGCATGCATTCCTCTGTCTAACGTTGAAATAGAATGTACCCATCCGGCTTGCCTTACTGTTTCGTTAATCGTCACACAACCAAGCACCATGACCCCTAAGAGTTCGCAAAGCATATGGTAGGGCATGTCCGTTGATAATTTAAATCGGTCTGCTACTTTGCGAATCTCGCGAGGGCATGTTAGAGATGGCATTAGACAACTCGTGTTTGTTATTGACTAATAACTACTGACGTAACACGAGTTGTCTTTTTTATCAAAAAATCGCTATTCCCTTGTGCGGACAAGCATAATTCATAATCTTTCCTCGTCTTTCAAAGACAACTATGCTCTTACCCTCGGTGCAAGTGGGAAACC
This sequence comes from Silvanigrellaceae bacterium, assembly GCA_044237915.1. GTDB lineage: Bacteria > Bdellovibrionota_B > Oligoflexia > Silvanigrellales > Silvanigrellaceae > JBIIEI01. The sequence goes on from JBIIEI010000009.1 coordinate 16,253, forward strand.
TCAGATGCATCAATTTTCAGAAAAAAGTTTTCCAAAAATTCGAGTATAAAACAGTCGAAAAAGAAGAAGCAGAATTTTCACCTCCACCTGGGAAGTACGATTCCCCTGTTCAAATCGAGATTAAACACAGAGAAGCTTATCGACTGACCATCAACCCCCGAGATGAAGGATGGGTGAGTTTAGGTGAAAAAAAGTATGACTGTAAAAGCGAATTAGCAAAAATTAAATGCAATATTAAGATAACTTCCAAAATAAAATACCGCTTTTGTGAAAACACTGAACGAAAGCGCTGCGGAGACGAAAAAGAAGTTTTGTATGAAATTGTCAATGAGACTCCTTAATGTTAGAAATGTTTCTTTTCTGAACTGACTTGCAAGACACAATGGGATGAATGAGGAAACACAGTGAAATCAACACTCGTGACCCTGAGTCTTTGTAACCTTTTGGGCTACACTGCCACATTTATGATTGCGCCCTTTTTACCTGCTTGGCTGGTGGAAAATGGGATCTTGGGTATTGGAAGCCATCAACTTGCCCGCCATTGAGCTCATCATCGATGATCTTGCTCCGACCAATCAAAAAAGGCTCTATTTTGCGGCAGCAGAATTGCGCCAATTGGGCTTTGCTGTGGGCCCCGCAATCGGAGGCTATCTGCTTGAGTATTCGGGGCGGAAAGCTTTTTTAGTTGCGATGAGTGTCGTGATTTTAATTCCCCTCTTTCTTATTCCGTTAAAGGGGGCTCGCCTTCCTGTTTCTGGCGGGAAGCAAGCGCTAGAATGATGATAGAAACCACCACAATTCCCGCACCCAGAATTTGCACTGTTCCAAGAACCTCACCTAAAAGTACATAGGCTACCGTAACAGCGACAACGGGCTCAAAGGTTGAAATAACGGCCACTGTGGAGGCAGACAACCGTTTCAAGGACTGAAAAAGAGCCATAATCGGGATCACCGTGCAAATGAGTGCAAGAGCAAGGACTAAACTCCATGCTTCATATCCATCGGGGAGCGAGAGCCCTTTTCCAAATGCCGTAACAAGACCCAACGACAGGGTGGCGCCCAGGCTGACAAAGAGACACGAAAAAACCGGATTAATGGCCCGTAAATATTTACTGCTGAGCGTAAAATAAAGAGCGTAACTGGCGGCCGTTGCAATTCCTGTCAAGACTCCAGGGAGCGAAAATGCGCCACTGGGCGAGTAAACTGTCAGAGCGCAGCCCAAGAGCCCCATCACAAGTGCTACAATTCTTTTTGTGTCAGGCCGATAAGACGAAACAAAAATCTCGATGAGGGTAACAAAGGTAGGATATGTGTACAGAAGGACCGATGCTTTTCCAGCTCCTTGGAGCTTTACGGTTTCAAAAAAGAGAAGCGAGACAAGGGCGTAGCCGAAAAACCCGAGGCAAACGGGAGCCAATGCTTGTTTCAGTGGGAGCCTCAATTTTGGAGTACAGGCCAAGACTAGCGCAAGGATGACCGTCGAAACGAAAAACCGCAGTGTGAGCAATTCTGCGCTGTGAAAGCCCCGATCTTGGCCAAGCTTTCCAAAAAATCCGAGAAAGCCAAAGCCTACGGCAGCAACAAGTGCCATTAAAAAAGCAAAAGGTGTGCTCTGGATCATACTCTTTTTCAAAACAATCTCACTTATGCATGTATAATGTGTTCAATTAATCAATTTTAGAATAACTTCCCAAAATTCGAAACGTGCTGCAGTGCTTTGACGCGAGATTCAATGTTGATAAAATCACAGGATCTTCTTGAGTCCCTTGAATATCAACCCAAAAATGTGCACTCCACGGACTTTGCCGATTGGGAACAGACTCTAATTTCATTAAATTGACATTGCCTTCAGCAAAAATCTTAAGGACTGCAGCCAAGCTCCCATGCACATCGGGCACGGTAAAAACCACCGAGGTTTTGTCCATCGCACGACTTTGCAATTTCTTTTCTTTAGAAAGAATTAAAAAGCGTGTTTCGTTTTCGCTGCAATCTTGAATGTTGCGGGCAACGACTTCTAATCCTGCCTCCAAAGCGGCCTGCGGCGTACAGATCGCTGCGGCAAAAGCTTGCGCTCGCACCATTTCACAGGCCTGCCCCGTGCTTGCGGTTTCAACGAGTTCAGCGCCAGGCATTTGATTTTTTAACCAGAGGCGGCACTGAGAAAGAGCCTGGGGATGTGAGTAAACGTGAGTGATTTTCGTTAAATTCTGCGTTTGCGCTGCAAGGTTGTGGCTAATGGGTAAATAAACTTCCCCATGAATGGCGGCCTCGGTTTTCAACATGCGTTGCATTGAAGTAGTGACGCTGCCCTCGTAACTGTTTTCGAGGGGAACCAAAGCGTAATCTGCTCTTGACATTTCGATGGCATCAAAAACATCTTCGATGGAGGAAGCAGGCAGTGCCATGGCAGAGGACCCAAACGCACGCCTTAAGGCAAGGTAGGAAAAAGTGGTGCCAGGCCCCAAATAAGTGACCACGATTGGGGATTCGAGCCTCAGGCAGGCACTCATGATCTCTCGAAAGACAGGGCCGATGGCCTCAACTGGAAAGTCAGACTCTGTGTGCAGGCCCTTGAGGCGTTCAATCACACTGCGCTCTCGTTCGGGCACATGAAAACCCATTTTTGAATGTTGTTTTAACGTCCCAATTTGCTTGGCCAGAAAAGCACGCTCTTTTAAGGCAAGCAGAATTCTTTCATCTATTTCGTCGATGTGGGTTCGTAACGACTCAATCGTAACATTTGACACCACCGAATCTGGTTGCTGTGACATTTTATTTCTACCTTCGACCCGTCTGCAAACAAAACCACGGACACTTTGAGGCCACAAATCCAGGTATAGCCGTCTTTTGCTTCCTCAGCAAAGCAAACAACACTTTCAGGCCTCCCTGTCAAAATCAGAACATCTCTCAAATGAGAAGCTCTTGAGCCGATACCTTGGGCAGTTCCATTCTTCCGCGCTCGAGGTTCCATGCGGCAGTTCTTACAGACAACACAAACCCTTTTCCTCCTCATCTGCATAGCCGCAGGAAATTTGCTTTTTTCAGAACGGGCTTGGGGCGAAGAGGTCTTGCGGATCACGGAAGATTTTGAAAGTGCACCGCTCGGGCACTACTTAGAGATGTACGAAGACAAAGAAAAAACTTTGACTGTCGAGAAAGTTGCAGACGAGGGATTTGAGGGAAAATTTATTCCTCTGAAGTCTGAAATTCCAAACTTTGGATTCAGCAACTCAGTCTACTGGTTGAAGTTTACAGTGAGCAATCCCGAAAACCGAGAGGTCCTTTGGTCGCTTGAAATTGACCATCCTTTACTCGATAGCATTGAGCTCTTTTCACCCATGCAAAATGGACTCTTCTCGCGAAAATTTGCAGGTGACAGCAAAGCATTTTCTGAACGTGAACTGAATTATAGAAATTTCGTTTTTCCCTTTAAATCTGAGTCTTCAAGTCGCAAGACCTTTTTTATGCGTGTGGAGTCCACTTCGGGCGTGATGCTGCCTGCTGTGGTGTGGTCGCAAAAAAGCTTTATGAATAAAGTGATTCAAGAGCAAATCATTTTGGGTGCTTATTTTGGCATCATGGTCTCTATGGCTCTCTACAATTTCTTTTTGTTTCTGTTTGCCAAAGACCGAAGCTACCTTTTTTATGTGCTCTTTATTGCTTCGTTTATGCTGGTACAGTTTGCAAATAATGGACTTGCCTTTCAGTACCTGTGGCCAAACTCGACATGGATGGCAAACAATTCCATTCCGATGTTGGTCTGTTTTTGCATGCTGATGGGACAACAGTTCGTGCGCGCCTTTCTCAATACCGAGCAAAATACCCCTCGTCTCGATCGGGTGATCCGCTATGCCATGATTCTTCCTTTGATGGGGATTTGCCTGCCGTTTGCATTCACGTTTCCTTTTGCACTCAAAATAGCGCTTACATTTTCGTTACTTTTTACAATTCTTTCCATCCTCTGTGGCATCTTCTCAATCCGCAACGGTTACACTCCTGCTCGTTACTTTATGCTTGCGTGGTCGAGCCTCTTCATCGGCGTGACCTTCTATTTATTCAGCTTGTTTGCAATCCTTCCGCAAACTCACCTCACAAAATGGGCCCCACAGATTGGATCAGCGGCAGAAGTTATTTTACTCTCGTTGGGTTTGGCGGATAGAATTCGTTTGATGCGCCAAGAAAAGTCTCAGATGGAAACCGAGTTGCTGCTTTCACGCCATGAAACAGAATTGAGTACCGAAAAAACAAGGCTTGAAGAGCTAGGTCATGTGGCAGTCAAATTAGGGGACAAGCTCAACACTCCCCTTCATATCATGCAACTGTCTGCCGAAGAACTCCAGGATGTTTTAACCATAGATATCAGTCATCCCAAGGCAAAAGATTGCCGTGACCTCTGTGAAAAAATTACGCGCAATGTGTTTGTGATGAAAAAGGAAATCTGCAACCTCTCCACATTTAAAGCTTATGCTCCTAAGGATGCTCTAACCAAAGATTTTGCGCGTCCAAAGCAAACCCCCGAAGAGTACAAGGCTTCTTAGGACAAGTGCGATCTAAAGCACACGCTGTTGCCGAAAAAATGCCGCGCAAATAAAAGAGATTGGCTCGACTTGTGAGCATGACTCTGGCACCTGTACATCCATTCCTATTTCCTCATTTGGAAGGATTGCCTAATGAAAGCACACTCATTTTTCACACTGACCGGAATTCTGTTATTAAAATCGGCTGTTGCACAAGGGCAAGTTATTCTAAACCCCGTCAATCCCAACTTTGCCGTGATTGCTGGAATAGACATCCGCACACAAGCTCATTCGCCTCACATGCATGTCACACTCCACGTCCTCAAGGGAAACAATGAATGTGAAGCACAGACAACAGAACTCAACACGCAAGTTCAATCGCTAGCAGGAAGTGACATCAAAAGTCTTTCGGTGTCGCGAAAACGAATCGCCGATGTCATGTGTCCTGCGATTTACGATCCGCGCTACCAAGACGTGCAAATCATGGTTCATTCCAGTCCAGACTCGCCTTTGATGGTGCAGACAAATAATGAAGTCATGGGAAGGGTTTTTCTATTTGCAAACCAGAACCAAACTGTCATTCGATCGTTTGAAAAAGAGCCCCTTCAAAACCTTGCTGGAAAGTCCTCGTGGAAGGTTTTAAAGGCAAAAATAAATGCCATGAAAGGATCCAATTCTTGTGTTGCTGCACTCAGCGATTTAAAAGGTTTTGTTTACACTTGGAACGGGGAACTGCGGGTTGCCGCTTCAAGTGAATGGGTTCGAGAAATGTTTTGCCCTCGCCATTACCAACCTGTTTTTGCAGACATTGAGGTGGTGGGAGCCTTTAAAGCTCCCGCTGTCAAAAAGATTGTGGTCGAGAATTTTGAAGAAATAGGAAATTTTAAATCGGTTCCGTTTTGAACTTATCATTCACAAATAATTTTTCTATCCTTCGGGCACAACGCTATCTTGCCACGAATTGAGCCGATCTGGACCAACAAATACGCTAGACAGTACTTTTTTTCGATTGTTACTTTTTCCGCTTAAGTTCACTCGTCCTTGCACACCCTCACCCAAAAACACTTCCAAACATTCTCCACGTGGGATTTTTAAATTTCTTTTAGAATGCTTTGGCAGTGAAAAGGGCGCTTCTAAGCGTACCCGAAGCTCTTCGGGCGAACCCCCACTGTGGCAAACGTGCAAAAAAACGTGTTGCGAGCTTTGAGATTGACTCCGCTGTTTACTTAAGACGTGGGAACGAAAAAATTTGGGAAAAATACCGATGCCTTTTTCAGTGCCATTGCCCATGGAAAGAGAATTTCCTTGGCCATCAACGTAACGTTTGACACGTGCGGCATGCAGCCCCCCAATCTTCCATGTCTTTCCTTCCTGGACAATTAAAGGGCTTCCAGAAGATCCTTTAAAAGTGGGGCAAGTGTGCAGAAAAAATCCGAACTCTTTGCGGGTCGCTTTACAGCTTAAAAAGTCGCCGTCCCCTGAACCCAATGGAAAAAGAACGTCCTGAATGTGCAATAACGTTTCGCTATTTTCAATAATTTTAAGGAATCCAAAAAAATCGCCTAAGGGTGAATTTAAGCGCAAAAGAGCCCAGTCATGCTCGCGTTCAGTTTCAGGAGATTGAGTCCCCACCCAGACTTCCTTGACCGAACTCGCCAAACTCATTCCACCCTTGGTTTCATAGGGCGCAAATTGCAGATCTTCATCTAATTTTCCGCTTGGTTTTTGAACGCAATGAGCATTGGTGAGAACAAGATCCCGGGAAACCAAAGTCCCAATGCAGCGTCCATGCATTCCCGTAACAGTTCCGAGAGCACTAAAGGCAGGATTCATTTCAGCAAGACTTTTGCTGCCAGTCAAAAGTAAAACAAAACCTAAAATTCTTGTAAAAACGCGAAGAGTGCATGCACACATGCGCAAAAGCCTCGAGTTGAAAAAGTGGTAATTTCTGCCGTTAACTTATCAAGCAAAGGGAAATTGTCAATTCAAGCATCCATTTTCAACTGTATTTTAAAGAACGACTCCTCAAATAAAAGACGTCCAGAATAATCCAAACAAAGTTGTCCGCATTATAATGCGTTTTATAGATTCTGAGACTCACAAGAAAATGTTTATAATTTTATGACTTTATAAAATTTTACATCGACATATTGACGAGGCGGCCAACAGGCACTACGAGGGACTTCTGTTCGAATCCTAAAATCTGAATTTCATCACTTCAGTCTTCAAAATTGAATACAGGAGAACTTCGTTGAAAAAACGCGCTGAGAAACATTTGCTAAAAACAGCCTTGTCATCGATTTGCATTTTGGCCTTGAGCTCACTGTCTACGTGCGCACGAAATGAAGCGAGCGAATCGCAGTTATTTACCATCGGCGGGACAGATGCCAAAAAGACACCAAGTTTTGTTTCTCTGATGATGCCTGCGTTCGAAAATGGAAAATCACCTCAATGCGGTGGAACCATCATCGATCTCGAAGAAGGTGCAATCGCTACAGCAGCACATTGCGTAAAAAACTTGAACATCAAAGGTCTCGCAATCAAAGTGAGCCCCATGAGTCGGGCAGAGTTTTCAAAAAGCAATGCGATTCCAGTAGAATCACTACACATCCATCCACAATTTAGTGAAAATTTAAACAACGACATTGCCCTGCTTTTTGTAAATCCTGAAAAACTTAAAGCTGCGGGTGGCAAGGCAGCGCCTATGGTTCGTGACGGGAGTGCAGCTCTAAGGGCTGGAAATATTATCAGTATGGGTTACGGCAACGCCACTTCATTTGGAACTGCTTATTCACAAAAACTGCTTGAAGTGAAAGTCCCCGTCATCCCCCTCCGTGAGTGCCGCAAGGCGGGGGAGGGCGACTCCACTGAATTTTTTGCATATCTTGATGAGCGTGTTCTTTGCGCAGGCACAACTCAGGGCGGAAAGGATGTCTGCCACGGAGACTCAGGCGGGCCTGCCTATCTTGAGAAAAATGGCACACGCGAGCTCGTAGGACTTGTCAGCTAGGGAGAAGGATGTGCGCAAGCAAAATCACCCGGAATTTACACTCACATCCCTGCATTCCTGCCTTGGATTGCAGAACAAATTGAAGAAAATCGAAATTCAAAAGCAGACGCAAACTTGAACAATGTCCAGTCTATTTTTCAAAAGAAATGTTTTGGACTGTTACCCAAAGAAGACGAACAAGTAAATAAGAGTGCATCGCTTCACTTTTCAAGCCTCCTGGTACCCACAGGCGACTTTAAAAAAGTTGTTGGAAACCAAAAAGAAGCACTTTTGAAAGCCCCTTCCGGAAGTCATGACTCTTGCCAAGTCCCAGCAACTGAGGGAACCGCTCAATGGCAGTTCCGTTCCAATGCTGCCCATGACAAAATCATTGCGCTCTCTCCGACTGGAGAAGTGTATGTGGTTCCAGCAGAAGTTCGCGTTGAATTCGCTGCAAATTGCAAAATTGGCAACGACGACCTGCGCTTTAATTTGGATGCAATGAATAATTCAAGCCTGATGCTGGGTGAGCAAATCCTCGTCAGCATTCCTTTCGAAGAAGACGAAAAATTTGCATTCGAACATTTGGATTATGTCGAAGTTTCACAGTGCTCTATTCAAGGAAAAGGTATTGTCGTTCTGAAATCGAGGCAGGTCGCAAATGATGATTCAATGTATAAAGTTGTCTTCAAAGGCTATGACGTCCAAGGTATTTCCACTCCCATCCTTCTTTTTCCAGTGGAAAAAGCACCTACGCTTGAGATTAAAATAGTTGAATTAGGACAAAGCAAACGTGCCATTCAATTGACGAACGAAACAGAAATTCAAATCTTTGGAATTGAGTTTGTGTGCGACAAACCTATTTCAATGAACATCAAGGGAACAGTGGTTAAGCCTGTTAAAACCTCCGATGGTCAATGGGCTCATAGCTTTCTTGACCCCACTAATGAACAAGGGCGCCTCTTACCCTCCGAAACAATGATTTACGAATTTATTAGCGACGAAACACCTTCGTCCAATAAACCCATTTCATGCACCATTAATAGTGAACTTAAATTCAAAATTGAAGCAAGGCCTTGAGGATTCGCTCGGAATTGATCAATACCAATGTGCAAGCTGATTCTTAAGACTCACCAGAAAAGGGCGCTTCAAGAGGGCCCCTGTTCCCACGATCATGCATCTTTTGCCCAGAACTTGAATGCCGTGGTCGACGTCCACGCGCATTTTATGCCCTCCCAGTTCCAAGATTCCATGACGGGGCGCGGTGGCAGGAGAGTTTTCATTTTCGACGACCCACTCCCCTAATATTCGAACTTCTTTGCCATGGACATAGGAAAATCCTGTGTCAATAAGCGCCTTGTCGCATTTTGAACCTTCAAATAAAACGGTTGTATGCCAAATTCCAGAATATGAATCAAATTTGAGGGGAAGAATGTTACTTCCATAGTACTCACGCGCTGAAGGGTTCTTGAATCCAATGGCACGCTTTTCGTAGTCAAAAAAGACGTCCACATGCCTTAAAAATTCTTGGCCAATAATCATATCGAAAAGGTGACCTGTGTGTTCGAAGACTAAATTGTCGATCATCACAGCAAGGTCTTGCACGATAAGTTGCCCTATTTCGAGTTGAGGTATCTTTCCCCACTGCGTTTTTTTCTTTGGCACGCTCACAAGCGATTGCTTATCGAGTAAATCTGCCATTACACCTTTATTGGGAATGAGTGAAAAGGTTGCACCGGTGTCGACAAGTGCGCGCACAACGCGATTTCCCACCTTGAATTCAATGATTGGAAGCAAACTTCGGCTCTCGTCCTTCCACTCAAAGACTTCAACGTCATTGAGGACAATTTTTGTTTCTGAATAGAGGCTATTGATACTTTGGGAAATTTCTCGCGGAATTTCGGAAAGATCTGCGTAAAATCCTCCACTTTTTTCAAGTGGTTTTACCATTGTACCAACGCAGCCCATCATGACAGAAAAGGGAAGAATAACGGGAATAACTGACCTTGCAATGCGCGAAAACAGTAAAGGCATTTCGAATCCTTGGTAAACATGTTTTTCATACGTTGTGAGACGATGAGAATCATATTCACGTTAACATATTTTTAATTTGTACTCCTAAAAAGCATGTTACGTCCATTATACTGCGGACATTTTTAACTCATTACAGTGCAAAAAATTCTACTTTGAAGACTGCTTTAAATAATCCGCCATGGTTTCATTGCGCATCGACTTCGGATTTCTCGTTGACCATTGCACCGTGTTGTTCTTGTGCCAGTAAGAATGCTTTTTCTATATTCAACCTCCCGCCCCAAACAATTTTGTCATTCAAGTTTGCCAAGCGATCGGCTCCTCGCTCTAACAAATCCTTGATTTCTGCCATGCTCAAACGAGGATAAGCACTTTTCAGGAGTGCAATCGCACCTGCAACATGGGAACTTGCCATGCTGGTTCCACTCAAATAGGCATATTTGCCCCGTGGAAGTGTACTTAAAATTTTTACTCCTGGAGCGGCAATATGCACCGACTGACGGCCATAGTTAGAACTTGCAACCAGTTCATCATCTTCGTTTGTTGCTGCCACAGTGATGACATTTTCGAGTTTGAATCCTTTTGGATACAAAGGCTTCTGTTCTAAATCCGAAGATTCGTTTCCGGCAGCTGTTACGAAGAAAATTCCACGGCTTGCAGCATTTTGAACTGCTTCAAAAAGGCTACGAGAATAAAAGGGACTGTTCCAATTTGTCGACAGGATTTGCGCACCATTTTCGACCGCATAGCGGATGGCAAGCAATGCATTTTCGAGGGTTCCAGTGCCATTTTTTGCAAGAAAACGAAGGGGCATGATGCTGGATTTTTGCGCCACACCTGAAATTCCAATTCCATTTCCACCCGTTGCAGCAACAACTCCCATGGCATGTGTTCCATGCCCCATTTCATCGAAAGGGCGTGCGTCATTTCCTTGAAAATCCCAGCCAATGACGTCATCAATGAGCCCATTGCCATCATCATCAATGCCATTGCCTGCACGTTCTTTTGGGTTTTTCCAAAGATTATTGACGAGGTCTTCGTGTGTATAATCAATTCCTGAATCTATACTTGCAATGATGATGCTGGTGTTTCCGACTTCACCTCCACGCCACACCGAAGGCGCGCCGATCTTGTGAAGGCCATAAACTTTATGGATATTGGGGTCATCAATGGAAGGAATGGGAAGTTCGGGCGCTTGAGTAAAATCGGGCTCTGCTAAAATTCCTTCCGAGATGAAACGAGAATGCGACATTGCGGCGCGAAGAATAGAATTCGGCTCTATAGCGAGCAGTTCATCGCACGAGTTTTCTTGCAAACTTCGCGAAAGTTTTTCCTGGGACAAATAAGCATCTCGAACAGGAATTTTTACGTGAAACCAAAGACCTTCTTTTTCTTCAAGAAGTGGTTCTCGATTAGAAAAAACTCCAAGCGACTGGCAAGCAGAAGTCAAAGCCTTTTCAAGCATTTGCCTGGATCGCACTTTTACAATAAATTCACCGGAGACATGACGGGCTTCGACGCTCAGCGAATGCTTTGCTGCCTGCGCGAACGCGCTTTGAGATCCACCCCATGAGATGAGAGCCAAAAAATTGACGCAGTGCGCCACTACACGAAAGCATAGGCGCGTGGATGCCATTGTCTTCTCCTGAGGTGAGTTGGAACGCGTGTTTTGTATTAGAGTCGCATGCCAAGTCTGGAAAAAAATAATTTCAAGCGTCAGCTCCCTGACGCTGCGTTCGTATTGAATAGATCCCAGGAGGCTTCGAGGCGCGATGCGTTTTCAAGAATGGTTACGAAAATTTTTCCCTTACTTCTCACTCTGGCTCCTCTTGGTTTTGACTTGGCCCCTCGAAAGCATTTACCTCTCCCAACAGGGCGACCTTAATGCCGTGGTTGCAAATCAGCTTTCGCAACTCATTATTTATCCACTTATTCTATTTACTTTAGGTATCAGTCAGCCACTTTCGTGGAGTATTGCAAAGCTCAAAGACGAAAATAACAGCAATACTGAAACTCAGAAATTGATTTCAACCTATCTGTTATCAACAATTTTTGTCGCTATTCCCTCCTGTATTCTTTTTCTAACAGCACCGTGGCTCGCCAAAGTCGTCACAGATTCTCCCGAAATAGGTGCCGAATTTGTTCGTGTGACCCATGTGCGGGCATGGGCGATTCCACTCGGATATATGGCGGGCATCGGAGATTTTATTTGCTTTGGAAAGGCAAAACCAAGCCTTGCAAGTCTCGCTGTGATCGTCGAAACTGTCGTTTTTGCAGCTTTTCTTTTCTTCGTTTGCCCCCTTCTTTTGAACATGGGTTATTCAGCGGGCACAGCGACATCCCTTGGATTGTGTTTAAAATTTCTTTCAACTTGCATCTTCTACTTTGTCGTCTTCAAAAAAATAGGCTGGATTCAAAACTTTCAGTTTCCCACATTTCAAGCTGCTTTTGGCGTCATCACAAAGGCTTGGCAAAACAGCCTCCTGAGCGCCGCACCCGAATCTGCGCGGGGTGTTAGTGCGTGGGCCATTGGGCACCTTCCCGCTCTGGAAGGAACCATTATCACGCTCACCGAACGCACAGCACTCTTGTACACGTCATTTAGTTCGGCGCAAAAACAGATCATGTTTTCGCAAGGATCTTCCGCTGAAGTTCTTAAAAAAGAGACTTTTGCTCTCACCTGGTGGGGATTTTTGGCGCAGACCCTTTTCGCAGTGTGTGCTTTTTTGATATGGCATTTTTTTCCTTCGGTGTTTGGCATCACTGAACAAGTCCTGCCTCTCTTTTATGCACCGCTTATCATTCGAGCCTTGGTGTCGCTGGCCGAACTGGTTGCCCATGCTGCACTTATTTATGGTGTAATTTACCCTTCCTCGACTTCGTTTCTTCTTAAACCCGGAAATATTTCGCTGATTGCAAACTGGTTTTTGTGGCTGCCCTTTCTGCTTGTGCTTTCTTGGAACCACCAATTGAATGGCCTCGTTTACACTCTCTCGTTGGCAGTGATTCCGCTCGCACAAATCATAATGTTGTTGCTTGGTAAAATGCTGCAAAAAAAATAACAAAAGAGCGGAGTGTCAAAAAATTTTCTAAAGCACATTGAGTTTTAGCCGAGAACTCAGCCGTGTATGAAGCTCTTAGATTGAAGGCTCAAGGGTGTCACGTATGAACAATTTATTGCTGTCTAACGTTGATAAAATCCGATCCTATTTCAACTCAAAGAGCAATATCGTTCGATGTGGAATGACTTTAATTTCACTATTCTCCTTTTCTTGCAAGAAGAATCATTCTGCAGAAATATCCCAAGCATCGACGTCGCAAATGTCAAAATCAGAAGTATCCAAGTCAGAAGGATTTTCCTTTCCGCGCACCTTTCAATTTGGAATGGCAACTGCGCCTGCACATGCTGAAGACAATCTCCATGACGTTTGGCTTGATTTTGCAAAAAAAGGGAAAATTGCTGCATTTACAAATACTCCAAATCCAGAACAAAGACTTTTATTTTGGAGCCGTCCGGAAATTGAACTCAATGCTGTGCAAAAGTTGGGAGTCTCAAGCATTCGCCTTGGACTCGACTGGGGCAGACTTGTCTCTGAAAAGTGTGCAAAATCTGATGCCGAATGTGAAGTGTTAGAACCTACAGCGCTTGCAAACTATATCAAAATACTGCAATTGGCAAAAGACAGAAAATTGCAAATATTTCTTGGACTATTCCATCACTCGATGCCCGTATGGGCGCTCAGTGCCGGTGGATTTTCGAATGCTGACATTGCTCGAAAATTTGTACTCTTTGTCAAGTCAATTACGCCGCATGTCGCATCTTTAGTGGATGATTATATCGTCTTTAATGAAGCTTCAGCATTTGTGTTCATGACCCATATGCAAGGATTGTGGCCTGGAGGCAAAGCAGGCGGAATCCCTTCACTTTTGAAAATTGGCCCCTTTGAAGGAAAAGGCTCAAAGGCTTTTTCAAACATTAAAAAAGCCTACAAAGAAAGCTATCAAATCATCCATAAACTTGACACTCAATTGGCCCATTCAGGAAGCTGGTCTTCTGCACCAGCGCGCGTTGGCGTTGCCCACATCACTTTGGAGGGAAAGGACCTTTCGCCCCAAAAATTGAGCATTTCTGCAGCCATGGAATCCTTTCCTTATTTGCTGGTAGATGACATTGTATCAGAACTCGATTTTCTTGGAATTAACTTTTATGGATATGAATACTTTACACCCATTGGCGCACTCGCATTCAAACCCGATCGCGAATATTCTGATTCGGGCCGCGCTATCACGCCAAAAGGTTTGAAAAATACTTTGGTTACATTTCACAAACGGTATAATCAAACTGAAAAATTTCAAGCTCTTCGCAACAAAAAAGTGCTTCCACTTTTCGTAACAGAAAATGGCATTGCAGATGAATCCGACACTTTAAGGCCTTCCTATATCATCGAACATCTTGCTGCAATCAATGCGGCACTCAAAGAAAACGTGCCTGTGAAAGGTTATTTTCTGTGGACACTTTCAGACAACTGGGAATGGCTAGACGGATACTGCCCTAAATTTGGGTTGATGCAGGTTGACAGAACAAAACTTTCTCTGCCAGAAAGTCGCATTCCCAGAGCAAGTTTTTCGCTCTTCCAAAAGATTGCCACTTCTCATTCCATTTCTCACGAAATGCGCGCAAAGGCATGGAATAAAGTAGCATTATCCTTTGTTAAAAAGCGCACATTCTGTAGAGGAGAAGACCAAAAATCGAGCTTAGATCTTCCACGAACAGGCATTTACAATAAGGTAGACTGGCGATTCGATAACACTGCGGCGGATGAATAATCATGACTCCCTTTTATAGAAAACTGACCTTTTCAGCAGTCTTTGCTTTTTCTACAATTTTAAGCGCCTGCCTTATGAAAAATACTCAATCAGACACACAGGCTGCACAAAATTTGCGCGCTCAAAAATGGACTCTTGCAGTTTTCGGCGACAGTGTCACAAATGGCGTGCGTGCAAATACCATACTAGGAAAAGAAACTTTTGAGTTGGAAGATCTCACTCACATGCTTACTTTGCTTGCAACAGGAATCAGCGCAGGCGATGATCCTGAAGGAGAGGGAGCATTGAATGCTAAACGCATGCAAAGATCAGATCGTTTTTTTGGGAAGCCAGAATTCTCTGCTTTTTTAGGTTCACAAGAGTGGTCAATTCCAACTCGACTTCGCAATGCATTCCCTCATCGGGAGCTGAAAGTCATTCCACTCGCGCGCTCAGGCATGAGCTACCGTCAAGGTTACATGCAAATTGACAAATTAATCAATGATTTTAGCAAAACAAAAGGACAAAATCCAAATATTGCAATTATTAATTTGGGCGGTATTGATTTTTTTATAAGTGACTACGGTGAAGTTTTTCGCAAAAATGTATCCTCTTTTTATGAAAAACTCTTCAAACAATACAAAAATATATTCCTGCTTGTTGCACCGGTCCCTGATTTGGTGACTCTCATGACTTTGCCCGACCGCACGACCTTGCATATTCCAAAACAACCCCCGCTGACGTGCCATGGACTTTGGCGCCAAGGTGGATTGGGAACAAAAACAGGCCTTATAGCTCCAACAACCTCAGAAATCATCAGAACCAGACGAGCTCAGATTGAAGAAATGAATCAAATCATTGCAGAGGAATCTGTTAAAGCTGCAACGCGTTATGGGAGCTTTGGCAAAAACCAAGTGAAAATGCTTCCTCCACCTTTTGCCGCCGTTTCCAATAAAGAGTGGGACACATTACTGGCCTTTGATTGCTTTCATATCAATGTAACTGGCCAAAAGTATATCGCAGATAAACTTTGGGATGTGGTTTTTTCAACATTAAAACAATTCGATTAAAAAGGATGCATGTGATGCAGTGGAAAAGGTTTGTGGAAAAAAGATGTCGATTACTTTTCAGAAATATGCCCTTGCTGGGCTATTCACTTTTACTTCTGTCATGCGTTAAAAAAAATGAAAAACTGACATCAACACAAAAAAGTGTTTCAGTAAATGCCCCAGTCACAGTCGATGTGGGAGCAAACTTAGAACAAATTTTAGAAAAAAAAATAATCAGAGGAACATGCCAGAAGTACAACGCCCTTTTAGATGAGCAGGGGAATATCCTCCCTCAGTTCAAAAATGCATTTGAGACTAAAAAACTTGAAATCTTGTGTGGAAAAGAAATATTTTTTGAGCCTCCCATGGATACTGCCCTTGCTGTTCCCGAATCCTTGTTACTGGGAATTCAGGAAACTTGGCCTCACATAGCCGGAAAAGGCTTAGCAAAACTTGGCTTTATTCCAGACCCCGAAGACGAAAGATTTCCAGTCGGAATGCCAACCGGAAAACCTCTCAATGAGCTTTGGGACAAACCCGGACTGCTTCCCCTGGGCAAAACACGCGTCTACGCATGCGCCGTTTGTCATTTTGGGCGCTTGCCAGATGGTCGATTTGCAGTGGGTGCTCCAAATCAAGTCATGCGTATCAATGAACTTAATTTACTGACGAGTTTTCCATTTTGGGCCTCAGACAAAGATAAACTCAATCCAAAAAGCTGGCCACAAAAACTCATTTCTTACTACCAAAATCTCATTACAGAAATGAATCTCCTCACGACAGCCCGAGTCATGTTTGATGGCTCGCGGGTTGTAGGATGGACAGGATTTACAGACAAATTTCAAAAGATGCTGCTCTTGCCCCGACTGACTTTTGAAGAACTGGAATCGGCACTCATTGAAAAACCGGGCATGGTTAATGGATTTGCACTTTTAGCGTCAGGTAACAAAATTGCAAGGCAAACAGTTCCGCAAATTTGGAATATTTCAGCCCATCCAGGCGAGCACGCCAAGCAAAACTCTGCAGTGCTTACGAATTTTTTACCTGCCGATAATCTTGAGCACTTTATCGGAGCTGCGTATATTATGCTTACAATCACCGATCAATATTCTCAAAATAAATACATTAATCCACTTGCCGCATATCTCCGAACTCTGAAAGCGCCCACCTCGCAGACTGCAAAGCTATCGGGCAGACAACTGCATGAAGGTCGACAGGCCTTTGACAGGCATTGCGTTCAATGTCACGCCGGCAAAACAGGTGAAAGCGCCCAATGGGTTCCCCTCGAAAGTATCAAAGCACCACGAAATTTGCTTTCCCCGATGGTGGTTGGCTTCAAACCCGGACATTGGTTTAGTCAGCGGACCTTCGACTATCTTGTGAAGTGGGAAGGTGGAATTGAAAGCCTCCCTAAGGAACAAAAGGGGCTGAAGGTGAGACGTTTAAGCGGGGTGTGGGCACGTGAACGCCTCATGTCAAATGGGGCCATTGAGGGCCTGGATCATCTCCTTTGCCTAGGCCGCAGCAGGAGTTCAGAGGGTTCTGAAACACCCGAAACAGAACAAATTCATGCCGATGTTTGCGAAAAACCAAGTTTGGAAGAACGAAAAGCACTGAGAGTTTATTTAGAAAATTTTTCGGAGCGCCCATGATAAATACAAATGCGGCTGACTGAAGGTCAAGATCCACTTTTCGATAGCATATAAAGTCGCTTGTTTCCTAAGTACCGATCACGTACTTTTTTACTATGACTAAAATCCATACCATCCGCCTTGGATTATGGGAGCGCAAATGCTTCGTCTTTCGACTTTGGCAGCTATTTGTTACGTTAGCATAGTGCCTCTTGGATGCACTGCGAAAAAACAGACCACAGCAAATTCTCAATCTTCAAAAGGCGTTGAAATTTCTGTGGATCCTGCTTCTTGCGTCCGCTCGCCGCATCCTGACATTTGCATCAAAGAAACACTTTACAATTTCTCCCATAGAAATAAAAAGATCTTTGATTACAAATCAGCGCGCACCTATATGTTCCAAAATATTGATAGTTATGTAGATGCGAAAGGAAAGCGTGTTGTGAGTAGTATTTATACCCCTGATATTTACTCCGTAGAAGGTCAGGGAATTCCTACTGGAGAGGTCAACACTGAGCACGTCTGGCCGCAAAGTTTTCTCAAATCTCTGGACCGCTCCGAAGAGGCAATTTCCGATCTTTACCATATTTTTCCAGTGAATACGATTATAAATAATACGCGAAGTAACAAACCCTTTGCAGAAATCCCTGGAGAACCCAAGGAAGGGGATTGGCTTTTTGAGTCGACCTCTTCGGAATTTGAGCCGCCTGAAGAAAGTAAGGGAATCATTGCACGGGCAATGTTTTATATATCCATTGAATATCGACTTTCAATCGATGAACCACAAGAAAGTGTGCTCAGAAAATGGTCGGAGCAATACGCTGTTTCACCTTGGGAAAAAACGCGCGGGCAAAAAATCCAAGACCTGCAAGGAAACAGTAACCCTTTTATCATCCATCCTGAATGGGTTAAATTGGTAAATAATTTCTAAAAAGGTCGCACATGAAAAAGACGTCTTCACTCACATTTCCAAATATAAATCCCCATGCGAAAATGCGTATTTTTTTCTTTCACCATGCAGGTGGCTCTTCATCTACTTACGCCCCTTGGCTCAGTTTGATTCACCCCGACATTCAACCTGTGTTTGTCGATCTTCCAGGACGCTCGGCTCTCTACCGCGTGCAACCGATCGATAATTTTTCTGCGGCCGTAGATTATTTACTCAGTGAAATCAGTCCTTATTTAGAACTGCCCTATGCCATGTTTGGACACAGTATGGGAGGGCTCTTAGCCTTTGAATTGAGCCATCGATTGACGATCCGAAATTGCGCCCCGGTGCACCTTTTTGTTTCTGCTTGCCGCCTTCCAAATGCGGAACGACTCACAGCATCGAAGCCGAGAACATCATTTTCTGATGAGGAAATGATTGAACAGCTGCGCACACTCAATGGAACTCCTGAAGTTGTTTTTAAAAACAAAGAAATGCTTTCGATGGTCTTAAGGATGATGAAATCAGATTATACACTCTTAGATTCTCGTTCTCCTCAGAACTATCCGGCTCTGCCTTTGCCCATTACGGCACTGGGAGGTCATGAAGACATTTTTGTTTCTACAGATGACATTAAGCAGTGGGGCACGTTTTCGGTTGATAAAGAAAAAAGCAAGGCCTTTCTCTTTAGCGGAGGGCATTTCTTTACAGCTCAACACCGAGAACAAATCGTAGGAATTTTAAACGACACTTTAAGGTAACAGATGACCCCACTCTCTTCTATTGAAAGATGTCGGCAAGAATTTTTACCCTTGCACCGGGATCGGGTTGACGTTTGGATCCTTCCAATAGAGAGGGAAGAATCTGAGTTTCAAATCCTTAAGAGCTTTTTAAGCAACGATGAACGGGAAAGATCAGTTCGATTTTCCACACCACTTCTACAAAGACATGACGTTATTGCCAGAGGAAAGCTTCGACTCTTATTAGGGAATTATCTAGAAACTAAGCCAGACGAAATTGAAATTTTATCGGGAAAAATGGGAAAGCCCTATGTCAAATTGAATCATAAAAAAGACATTTTCTTTAATCTTTCACACTCGAAGGGTCGGCTCATTTATGCCTTTGGAAATGTTTCAGAACTGGGAGTCGATATCGAATTCCAAAGCGAAACCACGGAAATCGACGAAGTTGCAAAAAGGTGCTTCACTGCAAATGAGCTAAGCGTTTACTCACTCATGACTTCCGAAGAAAAACGAAAAGTTTTTTTTAGAGGGTGGACGCGCAAGGAATCTTTGCTGAAGGCGGCAGGAGTGGGGCTCACAATTTCGATGATGGAAATAGAAGTAAACCTTGCGACCTTGAACTTCAGCGAATGGCAGAAGGTGCAACTCCAATGGGAAGTACAAAAAACGTGGCATGTGAGAGACCTTGAAGTCAAAGGGCCCTATTGTGCAGCTCTGGCATCAAAAAATGCCATTCCCAACGTGCGCATGTTTGATTTTACAACTTAACTCGTTCAAAATGATGCTTCTCACTTTCTAATTCAAACTCTTTTCCTCAAATCGCTTTTTTTTGGAGTGCTGCCCCAACGCCAGAATAAGCGCTAATCCAGAGAACACAATAGCTGGTAAAGTCACTAACAAACCTTTGCCAAGGGTTTCGCTTCCCGATCCTAAATGCATGGAAATTCGACCCACGATTTCAGGACTGATGGCATCGCCTAGGATGTGAATGAGAAAAATATTCATGGCCATCCCCATGGCACGCTGCGAAGGAGACAGCGAAGAAACCGTGAGCGAATTTACAGGTGACGTGTTGACAAAGAGTAAAAACATTCCCAGTGCCCAAAACGCAATCGAAATATTTAAATTCGCACTTTCGAGTGCAAACCACATCACAGGAGCTGAGACGAGCAGTGTCAAAAGTGAAATCCAAAGCCCGAAATCAGGAAATTTAAGTTGGTATTTATCTGTGAATTTGCCACCCAGAAACGTTCCAATAATTCCCGTGACAACTGCAACTGCGCCGAAAATAATTCCTGCACTTGCAATGGAAATTGAAAACTTTCGATGCAAAAATGCAGGTGCCCAGTGGGAGTATGCTCCCATTGCAAAAGTGTATCCAACATAACTTAATGTGCATGCGATCCAGGGTCGATTCATCAGAATATGACCAATGCGCTTTGCTAGTGTAAAAGCTTCATTTTTGTCTTTTGTGACCTCCGTTGCACCACGGACGGGCTCTGGAAGCTGATATATTTTCCACGCCAGAAAGAGGCCGGGCAAACCCGCCAACAGAAAAGCAGAACGCCAGCCAAAGTATCCTGCCATCACCCCACCTAAGCCAAATCCAAGTGCCGAGCCCACAGGAATGGCAAGGAAGAACCAAGTAAACACACGCGGACGCTCTTCCTCTTTATACACGTCTGTGAGCATTGCAGGACCGAGCGTTGCATAGGCAGCTTCACCGACACCAACGGCCGCCCTAAAGAAAAGAAGCGAAGAATAATCCCAGGCAAATGCAGCACCGCAGGTGGCAAGGCTCCAAATGACAATCCCAAGTGAAACAAGCTTCATGCGATTATAGCGCTCAGCCAACGCTCCAAAAATAGGGGCACAAATTAAGTAAACAAGAAGAAAAACAAATGCGAGCCTGCCAAGTTGAGAGTCATTAAGTTGCAAACTCTGACCGATGGGTTCGACAATTGCCCCAATGACATATCTGTCCATATAGTTCAGCAAATTCGCTAGGACAAAGAGAATAAGCATTTTTTTCCGGTCTATTAATTGCACAATTTACCTCATTTTTGAGCACCAGGAGCAAAGTTGCTCAGGTTGGCCCTTAAAAACATCCTATTTTGCCTCTGAGGAGCTTGAAGTACGAGACTGTCAGGAAAATGACTTCGCATAAAATCAGCTACCAGTCGTATCCTTAACTTGTAAGATGTCGCTTGGCACCCACTTTCAGAAACGTTTTTACATTCATCTTCACCTTGTCAGGAGGTCCTTTGGGTACAATCGGATTCATTAACATCGTCGCTGGTTGGTCAGGAATGGTGATTGGAATATCGTCTGGGGCTTTCCTGGGAATGTATGCATTTAATGGACCTTTTAGACCATTAAAAGGGCATGAAGCCTACGACGCACTTCCGCGACGCATGCTCCGACTTGCTCATATCGCATGGGTTATGCTTCCCCTCATCAACATCGTTTACGGTAATCATATCGACGCTGCAAACCTTTCCGACGAAATGAAGTTGTTTGGGTCATGGGCTCAGATTGTTGGCATGATCGGCGTGCCGACTTTTCTCACCCTTTCAGCTTTGGTCTGGCATCCATTTAAATATTTTGAAGCGATTCCTGTAAGCGCCACTCTCATTAGCCTTTGCATCATTGCATATGGATACATTAGACTGCTCTAATATTACTTTCAGTTTATTCTGCCCACTTTCTTTTTGGAGAAACACCATGTCTCAGGCAACCGGAACTCGTGATATTGCAAGAAAAGCCATTGAATCTACAGTCAACCCAGCAGTTTGGAAGAAAAATGGAGCACTTGTTGAAGAGCTTCGCAAAACAATCAAAGGTCATCGCATTCTCAAGCATCCCTTGATTGGTGCAATGGACAGCGGAAAATTCGACAAAAATGCACTTATTAAGTTTCACCTCGAGTTTGGTACAGCATTTGCGCAAATTTTTACTGACACTCTGTTGCGCGCCATGTTTACTTGCAGCCAGCTTGAAGAAGATTTTGGACCCCTCGGAAAATTGTCTGCCCGCTTTCTATTACAGATGAACATGCTCGACGAACTTGGATTTACGCCTTCGACCAAAGGAGAGTGGGAAGGAAGCCCACACGACGCGCACTATGTAAAATTTAACGAAACATTGCATGAGATGGGAGTAAATCACAAAGAAGTTTATTTCTATCAAGCAAGCAAGGAATCTCGCGCTTGTCGATCGACTTTTGAAGACAATTATAACGACCATGTTCTTCTAACTTGTGTTCTGGCAACATCAGAAAGCGTTTTCGACAAATTCGCGGGCCCCTGGGCTCGCAACGTTGAAAAGAAGACGAAAGTTCAAGTCAAAGGCGGATATCACGATATTCATGCTCTCACAGATGATGGCACCGGCATTGACGACGATCATTCGGATGACCTCTGGGTCGTATTTCAACAGTGCGTTCCCTCTGAAAGGTACGACGAAGTGCGCACATTGGTCACACGCTGGCTCGACACCTGGGCAAAGTTCGCTGACAGCCTTGCAAAAGGCTGATTTTAAAGAATAGATTTTAAGAGGCTTTTTAGATTATTGAGCCTCACATAAGTCTTTTCTTCATCAAAACATTGCAAACTAAAATCTGCTTCCAAAAAAAGCCGACTTCCGGCATCAATAACGTTGAGCATAAATGGATACTCGACCAGCGGGACTGAGACCGCACTCCATTTCGTCGTGAGTCCCGGAAACTGTGGAATTTGCGTCCTGGGCTCGAGATTAAAGGTTGACACAAAAGGAACCTCTCCCATAATGCCTGTCTCTTGAAGCTGCTTTTTGAGACGCATAAAGGGATAGTCGCAATGTTGATAAAGGCCTTTTACGAATTCCTTCATTTTATTTAAGGTCACTAAAAAATCTTCATTCTTGGTAGGTAAACACGGAACGGGAAGAATATTGACGCAGTTGGCAACGAGCCTTTCCGTGCCACGCAGGGGCCTGCTCGCAAAAGGAACTCCCACCGAAAAATTCTCATCTTCAAATTCCTGTCTGAGGACCTTTTGATAGCAAGCGAGGAGCAACATAAAAAGTGTGGATTTATTCTTTGCTGCAATCTTTTTAATTCCTCGCAAATCTTCTTCGTCGAGTTCCACACTGCAGCGGGCTCCAAGATATTTCTTTTCTCCTCGAAAGCTCTTGAAGTCTGCTTGCTTGTTTTTGAACAAAGAATTCCAAAAATTTGCAGCACTCGGAATAATGCTTTCACGCAGGTGAGCATCCAAAAGAACACTCTGCTGGACAAAAGGCGCCACAACAGGAAGCTCGGGCGCGCGTCCCTGCAACAGGGCTGTGTAGGAAGTAACAACTTCCTCTAATAAAACTGTAGCACCTACGCCATCACATGCTAAATGGTGCATTAAAAACACAAGACGGTGTGAATTTTCTGAAAACCGTGCAACACAGAGTTTCATAAAGGGAGGATTTTTCAAGTCAAAGGGCTGTGCAAGCCAATTTTTTAAATGAAGTTCCCAAGCGTTGGCTCCTTTTGAAAAGGCATCAAAAAATTCAACTTTTGCTTCATTTCCGTTCAGAATCATTTGTTTAAGATTTTTCAGATCATAGGTACAATTCAGGCTCTCGTGGCGACTGACAACAGTTGAGAAAGCCTTCGCGAGAATATCAGCATTCAAAGGGCCTTCTGTTTCAAGAGGAACACAGATGTTGCAGGCCGCATTTCCAAGGTCACCTTGCTTGGCAAGTTCAGCAAACCTCAATTGCGAATACGAAAAATCACGCGTCGATGCTAGAGTTTGTGAGTTTTTTTTTGCGCCCCTTCCTGCCGTGGATTGATAAATCCTGCTTCGAAAAGCGCATCTGTACTTTCCTTAGTCGCATTGACAAAGGCTTGCATGTCGAGATCTGTATGCGCCGTTGAAATAAAGAGATTTCGCCCTTCCCAAATGTAGAGCTTTTTCATAAGCAAGTGGATAAAGAGCAGATCCAAATTCCCTTGAAACGCAAAACGGAAGAGCGAACCAAACTGCTCTAATTCAACGGGATAATTCTTTTGCTGAAAGAAGGCATTCACCACGCCTACAAGATTTGTAACTTTATCATTCAGAGACTGTTGAAGGCCACGATTTGCAACCAAACGTGTCAGAACGGAATGTGCCGCCGCCATTGTCAAAGGGTGTTTGCAGAAAGTGCCTGCGAAAAAAGTAAGTTCCGTAGGCGGAAAACTATTGTCTCCAAACTGCCACCAGCCGCCATCAATATGATCAATAAAACGCGACATTCCTGCAACAGCTCCAATGGGCATACCGCCGCCCAACACCTTTCCATAGGTTGCAATATCTGCCTTAACGCCATAAAATTCTTGTGCACCACCGGGCCCCGTACGAAGCCCTGTGATCACTTCATCAAAAATAAATGCCGTGCCCGAGCGTTCTGTAATCTGACGAACTTCGCGGATAAAGTCTCGGGGCTGATAGCCTGGATGACGGCTTTGCACGGGCTCAACAATCACTGCGGCGTGTTCATGGGCGTGCTTGCGTAGATAATCAAGGGCGGATTGGCTTCCAAATTCCAGCACAGTGACATCGCCGACGACAGAAGATGGGATCCCCGCAGCAACGGGCACTCCCTGTGGATTTCCGCCTTTACTGCGTGCAAGCACTCCATCAAAGGTTCCATGATAAGAATTCGTAAAGATCACAATGCGAGATTTTCCTGTTGCAGCACGCACCAGTCGCACCGCCGTCATCACGGCCTCTGTACCGGAGTTTGTGAAAACCACGCGCTCATTGCCTGTCAATTCACAGAAAAGCCTTGACACTTCTCCAGCAAGTTCAGACTGAGGTCCCACTTGAAAACCCTTGTGGAGCTGTTTTTCAACGGCTTCCATAATTTCGGGATCGGAGTGCCCAAAAAAATTGACCCCAAAACCCATGGTAAAATCGATATATTCGTTGCCATCAATGTCCCAGAGGCGTGCACCTTTTGAACGTGTTGCAACAATGGGGTACGTGAGCTCTTTTGACGAAGGACGAAATCCTGAGGCATTTCGATTGTCTGCAAAAACTTTTCGATATTTTTGCGCATATTCTTTCGACCCACGGGTGCGGGCATTGTATTTTTCTGTGAGATCATCAATGTGACGCTGTTGTTTCTCAGGTAATTTCGTTTTAACGCTCGATCTTTCGGGCATCATTGCATTAAATCTGTCTTTCACTTCAGGCGTGGTCTCATGAGCCTTTGGAACGGACGCTATTGCATTTGAAACTTCGCTCCGTTGAGGGGAAGGAGCGCCCACAGCCTGCCCTAAAGTCGAAGAAGGACCTTGGGTGTTTCCTTGTTTCAAAAAATCAAGCTGTGCTTGCATCAGGCGAATTTGATCGGAGACAACCTGACCAAGCCAGCCTTCTGTTGGAAGAGTAGAGTTTTGAGCTTCGGATTGAACGGGAACATGTTGAATCTGCGCTGGAGAAATATTCAACCCTGGAGAGGGCTGAAGGACAGACAAAGTTGCCACTCCTGCTGCCTGGGGAGATTTTTCGACGGGTGCTGGAACATTCAGCACGAGGTAGTCGGTCAATGCAGAAATAGAAGAAAGACCATCAAACATTTGCGCAACGGTCAGCGAAACTCCATATTTGTCTTCAATGAGCCGTACAGCATCCATCAAAAGCAATGAATCTGCTCCCAACTCCAGCAAAGAAGCATTGACATCGATTTTGGAAACTTCAATTTGGAGAATACTACAAACGATCCCTGTGACGTCGCGCAGAATTTCATCTTTACGTACCAAACTCATGGCCTCGTCGCCTTTCTGTGTGCTGTTACTTAATACGCCTAATTTTGAATCAAACTTTATATTGCTTACTATTTCTAACATCTGCTCTGACTTCCAGTACCTTTTTCTTTGAAAAGGCATGGGCGGCAAAGTCACATGATGGGGCGAAGACAATGAGATATAGGAAGAGAAATCCATTCCAGCACGCAGACAAAAGAGCTTACCTGCAGTTTCTGCAAGGGGATCGAGAGCGACTGCCGTGCGACTCACAGATGCAATAAAATCGAAACTTTTGCCCACAGGTGCGCATGCCTGCGCAAGTCTTATCAAAGTGGCATCCGGACCCACTTCAAGAAAGGTTTCGAATCCGTCATTGAAAAGAGTCTGTACACCCTGACGAAAGTGAGTTGTTCCACGGGCATGCTTTGCCCAATAGTCTGATGTGGGAAGCTCTTCACTTGAGTAAAAATTGCCTGTTACATTCGACACGAGAGGGATTTGCGGAGCAGTAAATTTAACCGAACTTAAATTTTCTCGAAATTCTTCCAGTACAGAATCAAGATGATGCGAATGGAAAGCTTTGGAAACGTTTAAACGCTTGGCACGAATCCCTTTTTCCGTTGCAAAAGCAACGATTTTGTCGATTGCATGAACGTCTCCGGAAACAACACACAAATCAGGCCCATTTTCAGCGGCTAAGCAGACTTTTCCTGCATAATCTTTTAGTAATAAGTGAATCTCAGCAACAGGCACCCACAGCGTTGCCATTGCACCTTCTAAAGACACAGACGCCATCAGCTTTCCGCGCTTTGCGACAAGACTCAAAGCATCTTCTAAGCTCAAACAACCAGCAACATAAGCTGCGGCAATTTCGCCCACACTGTGTCCAAGGAGTGCTTGAGGCCTGACTCCCAAACTCATCCAAAATTTCGCAAGTGCCACTTCATGAATAAAGAGGGCAGGCTGTGCAAATGCAGTGTCATGAATTTGCACGTTACTTTCTGAACTATTAAACATGATGTCCAGAATTCCAAGATTCAAAATCGGCTTCAGCTTTTGTTCACATTCGTTCATGAAATCTCGAATGAGGGGGTAGCGCTTATAGAAATCAAAACCCATTCCAGGTCGCTGCGAGCCTTGCCCCGTAAAAAGAAATGCCAGTTTTTTTCGATTCACAGGGCCCACAGATCCGCGCATCATACGCGTGGGCCGACGTCCCTCGGCAAACTCTCCCAGATTTTCAAAAAGCTCTTGTGGCGTTGAAAAAGAAAGCGCTAATCTTTCTGTCAGATGACTTCGCTTAAAGAGTGAAGCGTAGGCAAAGTCCTGTGCGACCAAGGCAGGATTTTCTTGAAGACATGCAGACATCAGACTTGCCGTTTTTCCGGCCAGTTCGCGCAAGGAAGTCTCGGACCTTGAGCTTAAGCAAAATAGAAAAAGATCTTTGCGTTCTAAAAGTGCGTAAGGGTTGCTTTGCTGCGAGGGGGCTTCACCCAAAATAATGTGCGCATTCGTGCCTCCAAAGCCAAAGGAACTTACGCCCGCAATGCGCCCCGTGGGTGAGTGCTTCCACGTTGTTAATTCGGCAGGTATCGCCAATTCATCTTTGAAGGATTCAAGCTGACGATTCAGGGTCGAAAAATGAAGGTGCTTCGGAATCACTCCATGACACACACTCAATGAGGCTTTAATAAATCCGATGATACCCGCTGCTGCTTCTAAGTGGCCAATATTTGTTTTAACCGACCCCACGTAACACGCAGCTTGTCCACGATTCCCAGAAGTTTTGCCATAAATATTTGCCAAAACTCCAAACTCAATAGGGTCACCTAAGGGCGTTGCAGTGCCATGGGCTTCTACGTATCCCACCTGATTCCCAGCAACTTTAGCCTGCTGCAAAGCCTTTTCGATGACTGCTTTTTGTGCAGTGCCATTGGGTGCTGTAATTCCGTTACTTTTTCCATCTTGATTGACTGCACTTCCTCGGATGAGTGCATAAATGCGGTCACCATTTTTTTGAGCATCAGACAATCGTTTGAGATACACTGCGCCCACGCCTTCACCACGCACATATCCGTTCGCTTTATCGTCAAACGTTCGGCACAAGCCTTCTGGAGAAAGCATCATCGCCTGTGAAAACGTAATGTGCAGATCGGGATTGAGAATGAGATTCACACCCGCAGCAATAGCACTTGTTGATTCTTTTGTTCGCAGCGACAAACACGCCTGGTGAATTGCAACGAGTGATGAAGAACAGGCGGTATCTAAGGAAACAGAGGGACCCTTCCAATCAAAGAAATATGAAACCCTTCCAGAAGCAACGCTGTGTGCATTGCCTGTCCCTGTGTATTGATCGAGGGATTCTTTATCACTGCAATTCAAGTATGAATAATCTGAGCTACTCATTCCCAGAAAAACGCCGACATTTTCGCCGGCAGTTTTTTCAATGGGTTCGCCTGCATCTTCAAGACATTGCCAAATCGTTTCGAGCACAATTCTCGACTGTGGATCCATTCTTATCGCTTCGCGTGGCGAAATTCCAAAGAATTCTGCGTCAAAGAGATCCTGTCCCTCAATAAATCCACCCCGTTTCGTATATGATTTACCGGGTGTTCGGGGTTTCGCATCAAAATATCGCTCGGAATCCCAACGATCTTTGGGAACATCTCCTACTGCGCAAATTCCGTTTTTAAGCAGAGTCCAAAATTCTTGAAGGTGACTTGCGCCTGGGACCCGGCAAGCCATGCCGACCACGGCTATTGGCTCGCCAAAATCGGAATTTGCCACATCATCAAATGATTCATGGGAAGAAGCCTGTAAGACATCGCGCTCTTCAATGAGAGCTTGAGCAAGCCTGAGGGGAGAAGGGTAGTCAAAAAAGAGAGTCGGTTTCAGCTCTCGTCCGATAAGGAGGCTCAGGCGCGTGGCAAGCGATGATAAGGCAAGAGAAGTCAGGCCCAGGGAAGTGAAAGCGAGATCGGGGTCTGACAATGTTTTTGAAATTCCTGCAGATTGTAATTCATTTGTGATTTCGGATTGAATTTTTGCCAACATTGCATCGAGGGCCGCCTGATCTTGCATGTCAAATCCTTGTCCCTATTTCAGATGTATCCATGCTGAGCTTCGGTGCTCAACAAGAAAACTTGAATCACAAACAAACAGTTGTAAAGAGCATCAACCTGGAATAATTTTCCTACTGTTACGTTTGCAAATACTTTAAAATTCCGTAAACACAGAGAGAGAGCTAGAAATGCAAAATAATATCGTTACAAATTCGCATCATACGCTGGTAGAACACATCGACCTCCTTGAAAATTCAGAACTCGGGTTTGGCTTTTACAATACCAATGGAGCCTATGTTAAAATTCCCTTCCCCAGTCTGCGAAACAAAGTTCGTGCACGTGCTAAAGCATTAAAAGATCTGGGCTTGAGTGCCGGAGAAACCACAGCAATCTTTATTCCCGATCCACAAGAATTTTTGATTTCATTTCTTGCCGCCGTTTACATTGGCGCACTTCCCGTGCCACTTTGGTTTCCAAATCCCAAGGCGGGCATTGAAATTTATGCAGCGTCAATGGGTCGACTTTTAGGCAGTATCTTGGCGAGAAATATCATCACGATACCCATGCTTGCACCGCTCTACACTCAATTATCCGGGCAAGTCCCTTGCATCCGTCGGGTTCTTTCTTTAGGGCAAAACTTAATTGACTCTAGCAATACAGAAGGTTTTTCAGGCCATAAAGCTGAACTTGACGATATCTGCTTTTTACAGTGCACCTCGGGGAGCACCTCGGATCCCAAAGGGGTGTGCATTTCACATCGAAATCTTGCCGTGAACGCCCAAGATTTCTTAGGCGCACTTGATGCAAAGCCTGGGAAAGATCACGGAGTTTCTTGGCTACCGCTTTATCACAATATGGGGCTCATCGGGTTTGGACTGGGGCCCTTGATGTATCGCATCGAAGTGAGTTTCATTCCGACGCAATTGTTTCTCGAAAAGCCGTTAACTTGGCTCGATGCGATTCATACTCATCGAGGCACCATTACTTACGCGCCTTGCTCTGCATTTGGACAACTCGCACGGCAAATCCCTCAGGAAATGGTCAAAAAATGGGACCTCTCCTCACTGCGGGTCACAGGTTCTGGCTCAGAACCTGTTCAACATGAAACTCTTTTTGCATTTGCAGATCATTTTGCGGCCGCAGGATTCCCCAAGGAAAGCTTAACTCCATCCTATGGCATGGGTGAGGCAACACTTGGTATCGCATTTCATCGACACGGAACGATTTTTAAAACCGACCGCATTTCACGTGAAGAATATGAACGCAATAAAGTAGCCGTGCCTACACAAGACAGTAATGGTTATGTGATTTCATCCTGTGGACCTGCACTTTCTCAGATGAAAATCAAAATTGTTGGAGAAAATAACGTTCCAAAAGGCGAACGAGAAGTTGGAGAAATTCTGCTTCAAGGTGAAAATATAACAACCACTTACTACAATAATCCGACCTTAAGCGAATCCATGCGAGACGGTTGGTTTGCAACCGGTGACCTTGGTTATTTTGCAGATGGCGAGCTCTATGTTTCAGGCCGAATCAAAGATCTTATCATCATCTCTGGAAGAAATATTTATCCACAGGCTATTGAATGGCAAATTGAATCGCTTCCCGGCGTAAAGAAAAACTCCGTTGCGAGCTTTGCCGTCAAGAAAGGCGATACTGAAGGCATTGTCGTTGTGTGCGAAGCACATGATGAGATGCCTCCTTCGCAATGGAAGCTCAAAGTTGCTGAAATTGTTTACCAGAGTGTGAATGTCTACCCAGAAAATGTCGTAATCGTTCGCGAAGGAGACCTCCCTAAAACGGCAAGCTTAAAGGTGCAAAGGGCTCGCACCAAAACGATTTACGAGGCAAATCAATTTAATTCGCTCAGTTCTTAAACTCGAAATTTCATTCCATGGCCGAACACTTACAATTCCTCAAGGGCGCACTGCATGAAGTTAAAAACCACTCTTATTTGTGCAAGTCTCATAACAGCAGCAATTGGAGCTTACGCTTTAAAGCTGGTCATTGATGCAGGGGCCTTTAGAAAACTTCAAGAAAAGTCCTTTGGTGCAGCCGTCTTCAAAATACCCTCCATTGTTGGGGCTGAAGACATTGTTTCTGTCCCTGGAACAAACGCATTTATTCTTTCTGCAGACAAGCGCTGGAAAGATGATCCAAATGAGAAATCAAGTGGCGCACTGTACCTTTTCGAGCCCTCACCCGAGGGCACCGGCCCTGGCAAAATCACCAACCTCACGGCTGAAATTGCACAAGATTTTCATCCGCACGGGATCGCAATTTGGACTTCACCTGAGGGCATCAATAAAGTCTACGCCGTCGATCATCGGCTCCCCCATGGTTCATGGGTCGTAAAATTTCGCTTTGATAATAATAAACTCATCAAAGAAAAAGAATACAGGGCCGAGGGGATCTATAATTTAAATAGTCTTTTGATTGTAGATGAAGATGAGTTTTATGCCACACGAGACGCACATTCAACGTCTCATTTAGGCATGCAGGCAGAGCGTTTTCTCCGCTTGTCGCGGAGTGTCATTTACCACTTTAAAAATGACGTTTGGAAAGAGGGAAATCAAAAATTTCTTTTTGCCAACGGAATCGAGTGGGGACCCGATAAAAATACCGTTCTGATGGCGGCAATGCTCGAGCGAAAAATCCATGTTTTGAACCGAGATCCCGCAACAGGGGAACTGACTCTCACGCGAAGTATAGAACTGCCAGGCGGCCCCGACAATATACGCCGCAATTTTGATGGAAGCTATTGCATTGGCTTGCACCCCAATCTTTTGACTTTGAGTAAAGTTTCAAAGGATCCCAAAAATGAACGGGGGCCAACTCAACTTTTCCGTTTACATCTTGGAGATGGCGCATCCCTGCTCGACAAATGGGAAGAAATATATACAGACCCTAACGGAACAACTCTTTCAACGGGCAGCGGGTGTATCGAAAACTCCAAAGAAATGATTGTAGGTACGGTTTATGACCAACATTTTTTACATCTAGTAAAATGAAATCAGGAAAAATTTAAGGCATCTACAATCTTTAAGCGGAGAGATCTTGAGGTTGCCAGCATCGAGGCAATAATTGAAATCAAGAACAAAATGAATGCACTTGCAAAATAAGCCTTGAGATAAATGGCAACGCGAAAGGGAACAGGCTCCGATAAAAAACCTGCCTTATAAGGGATGGATATCCCATTTATGACGGCTGTGAGTGTAAGACTGATCAGTACGCCGAGCACAATTCCCGCACCCGCCAACATCATTGATTCCGCAAGAAAGATTCGAAAGATATGAATATCTTGAAATCCAACGCTCCGAAGTGTTCCTATTTCTTTCGTTCTCTCCATCACTATTTTCGAAAGCGTAATAAAAACGGAAAGCCCTGCAATGACAAGCACAATGACAATCACGAACTTTTCGAACATGCTTAACCAGTCTATTGTTCTGACAAAAAGATCACCAAAAGCGTGATCCTGCCACTTGACTGCATGCAGCGACAATCCCTTTGATTTCATCTCTTCATTGAATTTGTCTCTGAAAAAAGCGACCTCGGAAGAGTCTGTGAGCTCAACAGAGTAATAGGAAATCTTTTTTGTGCCATTGAGGCGCTGAGCAAGCGGAAGAGACATCGCAATATAGACGTCATCAATGCCCATAAATCCCGTTGAAGTGATGCCAGCCACCTTGGTCCGCATCATATTTGATTGGCCTTTTTCGGTGACGGCGCTTAAACTCAATTCATTTGTGGGGCACTCAAAATCCATCTTTCGCTCGGGGTACCCCAAGGCACCACTGAGCGATTCTTTAAAGACATTGGACGAGCAACCCAAAATTTCAGCAAGGCGTTTGCCAATAACGATTGATTTTGAATTGAGATCGCCTTTTTCAAGCGGAATGCCCGCAAGCGTATTCCATACCCAGCGAGGCTCTCTTATTTTCGCGCCGCTTACCAAATCATACCCAATGCCCGAGTAAACAGCAGTGACATCGTCTGCGGAAATCTGCCCTGCAACAAGTAAAAATTTAACTTGATTGAGAACATCTTCCTTATTTTTTTCGAAAAATTCCTCCACTGCAGCCTGTTCCGCTTCTTCCATCATGGGAGGTTCTAACGGACTCCGGTAGGTCCCTTCAGGTGACTTTTTCTCAATCAATAAGTTCCCATACATACTGCGCTTTTCAAATGTATTTTCATACAAAATACCCACGTCAGCGATGTAACCCTCAAAGACACAGAGTGCGACCAAGCTCATTGCAACCGTGAGAATTGTTGCTGAGCTTTGCTTGATATTGAGACGCACATTACGTAACGCAATTTTCGAAAAAACTGTCATAATATATCCTTAACGAATCATATTATTCACATTAAATATGCTTGGAGACTGAACTTCTGGCTTGGGATTCGAGTAGTTCAAAATACTATAGTCCTCTTTATTGCGGGCATCTTCAATTTTAACAGTCTTAATAAAATCTAAAGATTTTCCGCCATGTGAAATTTTATTTCCATATTCAAATGTGGCCACTTTCAAAGGCTCGCCTTCTGGGGTCATAAATATAGCTTTCATGCCCAGCTGATCCTTTTTTGAAACCCAATACTTAATGCGATCATAAGTGGTGTCATCACTTTTTGATTTAAGTTCCATGACCCAACAATCTTTTCCCTGCTCTATCGCTTCTTCCACAATTTTTCCTTCGTAATCACGGGAATAATATGTGCTTGCAATGTCGCCATTAGAAGCTTGGCCTGATAATTTCTGCCTTGCAGAATAAGAAACAGGTCTTTTAAGTCCTGGCTTAAAAAACCAAATGGCTCGGGTCTGAAACAGCATGACTTCACCTTTGCTTCGACTGGGCGAAAGCGCTTCGACAAGTGCACTGTCTTCATAAGTCTTCACATGGTAAGTCGATTTCGTCCCCAAGGTAGCGTTCGCATCAGATTTTTTCTCAGTCTTTGCATCAGAAACCGCAGGTTTCTTTGCACCTTTCTCGGAAGTCGAAATTTCAACTTCCCAAGTCATTCCATTCCTCACACCACTGCGTGCACGGTCGGCATTTTCCAAAATCCCTTTGGGTTCTGGGCGCTGCTGCGCAACTGCAACCATGGGCAAGGCGATGAAGATCGTAACTGCTGCAACAGCATAATTTTTGATTGACATCATTAAGTCACTCCTTAATTCAGACCGCATTTGGAACTTCATTCTAATAGACTCCGCAAATTACGTCCTAAAAATTTCTTTGCACTGACGTAACTCGTAATAACAACGCTGAACAAAAACACCAATCCAATCCACGTTAACGTCCACGTTCCGGGCGTTGACATTAATTTAGAAGTTCCCGAAAATCCGACCGGGCGAAATCGAATATTCAGGCTATTGATAAGTCCAGCTAGCAATTGAGTTAAAAGAACTCCAAGTGCAACGCTGAGGACAGCAAGAACAAACCCTTCGCACATGATCATAAATGCGACCCGATTTGGCGAAAATCCAATGGAACGAAAGAGCCCTAATTCTTTTTTTCTTTCTAATAATCCAAGCGAAAGAGTATTTACGACAGAGAGGATAACGACAGCAAGGAACAAAACTGCAAAGAAAATTTCCATGGAATAAAGAAAACTCATGATGCCAACATAAAATGGGCTCACGGTTTCACTTGTGTACGGATACACTTCCACATCATCAAGCCCCGCTTTTTGGAGTTTGAGTTTCAATGTTTTTGCATAGGATTGCGCTTCGCTTTGATTCTTTAAGTAAACAGCCAAATAAGTAATATCTTCTGTTTCGTAAAGCTTTTGCAGCGTAGAAAGAGAGGTCAGCAAGGAGCTTTCGTCTGAAAATGCAACTCCAGTGCTGAAGTGATTGACAGCCGTTGCTTCAAGAGCCGCAACGTAACCGCCATGCGTTTGAGCAAGGATTTGCAAGGATGCATTTTTATCGCCCACATCTTCACCACGATCCATGCCTATACAGTCGAGAGTTGTTGCAAACAGCGGTTTCTGATCTTGAAAATCTGCTTCCACAAACGACTTTTTGAGACGCCTTGCAAGTCCTAAAGAAAGCCCCACAGGGTTTTCACTAAGGCTTGTCCAGAAAGGTTTTCCCTTCTCAAAATCCATCAATTCCGACGTCCATTTTTGAACTGTGGGTTCGCTCCATATTTTGTCTTGAATGGACGTGTCAATTCCCTTTGCAAGAAAGGGAACACTGGTACAGCCATTTCCCACAAGACCATACCCCACAAGATAGCGTCCGAAGTAGTCAACTTTGGGATCGCCCTGCACTTCTGCCAAGATGACATCTTGATCAGATTTACTGAGTCCAAATTCTCTGGGCTTTGACGCGTACTTAAGAAGGGCTTCTTTTTTATAAATAGAAACACTTCCACCATGATTTAAATAGACGGTGGAAGCCGTTAAGGTATTTTCCCAGCGCTCATTGTATCCAGAGACTAAGGCCAACCCCGTATAGCCCATGATGATACACAAAGCGGTCATGACATTTCGCCGCCCATGGCGAGTCAAATTTCTTAATGCAAGTAAGATATCCTTTTTCATGCAAAAATCGTTCCATCCCTGAGGTGAATTGTTCGCATGGCGCGGCTCATTAATTTTTCATCATGAGTAGAAAAGAGAAAGGTCACTTGGTTTTTTTGATTTAAGGCGAGAAGCAGATCGATAATTTCATGAGTCGTTTTTGAGTCCAGATTTGCAGTAGGTTCATCTGCGAGGACAATTCCAGGATTTGTGACAAGCGCTCGGGCAATCGCAACGCGTTGACGCTGCCCACCCGAAAGAGTGTCTGGTCGCTTATTTGCCATGTCTTTTAATCCAACATCGCGAATCAGGGAAAGCACGCGCTCTTTATGCTGTTCTGGAGGAATACTTTTATTCACAAGCAATGGCAGCTCGACATTTTCATACACAGTGAGCACAGGGACAAGGTGAAACGACTGAAATACGAAACCGATGCCTTCGTTCCGTAAGACACACTTCTGAGATTCGTTGAGTTTTGTCGTATCCTGGTTTCCAATAAGAATAGAACCCGAATCAGGCTCATCAAGGCACGCGATCATATTTAAGAGTGTACTTTTTCCAGATCCTGAAGCACCCACCAGAGCTGTAAACTCACCTTTTTTTAAATCAAGGTTGACTCCCCGCAGGGCATCTACAAAAGTTTCCCCAAGTCGATACTTTTTACGCAAATCTCTAATTTCAATAAAATTTTGCGGTTCCATTTTTATCTTGG
Source organism: Silvanigrellaceae bacterium (assembly GCA_044237915.1). GTDB lineage: Bacteria > Bdellovibrionota_B > Oligoflexia > Silvanigrellales > Silvanigrellaceae > JBIIEI01. The sequence continues at coordinate 52,018 of JBIIEI010000009.1, forward strand.
CTTCCTCGGTCTGTGGGCGTAACATTTTATAATATTTTAATATTGCTCAAATAAATATCTTACTTGGCCCCACCCAACACGCAAAGATGCCAAATTTTTCGCGTCATCGAGCAAAGGCGCTTCGGAATGAATATTCCATACCTTATAATGGGGTTCAATTAAACTTAAATATCAAGCTTGAGAATATTGTGGATCAAAGCAGTTGCACATTATCCCAAACAGTCCTTGAGTTTTTTCCCATTCTGCCGAACTATCCATTAGGCCCATTGGTCAACAATTGACAAGGGAGTGCGCTGGTGCGAGCCGTAGAAAAGTTTTGGAAGTCTGTTAAGGATTTGGTGATTGAGATTCAACAGAATGTGGAGAGTCGTCTTGGATTGAGACCTGAACAGCAGCTAGTCCCAGTAAGGATGAACCCGAAAAAAGTCAGACGCACCGGGCGTTAATTTCGGAGGCCTCATCTGGAAGCAGGGCCTGTTGCATCAGTGCTTTAAAACTGATGTGGGCTGCTTTCCAACGGCATCCTTGCGGCTCAGCTTGATTCTTCCCGTGCGGTCGATTTCAATGACCTTCACGAGGATCTCTTCGCCTTCGTTTACAACATCTTCGACTCGATTGACGCGCGTTGAAGCCAGCTGTGAAATGTGGACCAAGCCTTCAACGCCGGGTTTGATTTCAACAAAGGCACCAAAATCGCTGACCTTTCGTACAACTCCTAAAAACACTTCCCCTATTTCAGGATCGCTTGTGAGTTCACGGATCATCCGCTTCGCGATATTTGCAGCTTCACCACTGGTTGAAGCCAAGTTGATGACACCAGAGTCATCGAGGTCGATTTTACAGCCCGATTGCGCAACAACTCTCTTGATGTTTTTACCACCTGGACCGATCAAATCTTTTACGCGCTCAGGCTTAATCTTGATTTGTTCGATGCGGGGTGCACGCTCATTGAGGTCATTGGCTTTCGAGATGACTTTCGTCATGTTGTCGAGGATATGCAACCGACCGACGCGAGCCTGTTCCATCGCCTTCGAAAGGATGTCGATGGACACGCCTTCGATTTTGATGTCCATCTGAAGCGCGGTGATTCCGGTTTTGCCGCCGGCAACCTTGAAATCCATATCGCCCAAGGCATCTTCATCGCCCAAAATATCGGAAAGAACTGCGGAATCTTGACCTTCAAGGATAAGACCCATGGCAATTCCAGCAATGGGCTCTACGAGGGGCACACCAGCGTCTAGCATTGCCAGAGATGCCGAACACACCGAAGCCATCGAAGAGGATCCGTTGCTTTCCGTAATTTCAGAAACCACACGGATTGCGTAAGGAAAGCGAACCTTGGGAGGTACCGAGACCTTCAGAGCCCGTTCTGCCAAGTTTCCATGCCCAACTTCACGACGCCCGGGTGAGCCCATGCGTTTGGGTTCGCCCACGGAGTATCCCGGCATGTTGTAGTGCAGCATAAAACTCTTCTCTTCTGAAGAGTTCAAGATGGACTCCGTACGCTGAGCATCATCCGAAGTTCCCAGAGTCACGATTCCCAAAGACTGTGTTTCGCCTCTGGTAAAGAGTGCCGAACCATGGGGCCTTTTGATCGGGTGAATTTCGCAGACGATAGGACGGATGTCAGTGGTTTTTCGGCCATCAACGCGTCTGTTATCTTTTAAGATGTTCAAACGCAGAGTTTTATAGCACAACATCTCATAGAAATGCTCAAAATCTTGGCCTTTGCCTGTTTCTCCTTCAGGAACCAGTGCAGCTTTTGCTTCTGATTTAACCTTACTGAGCATGCTTTTGCGTTCAGCTTTTTTAGAAATCATATAGGCTTCGCGAATTGCGCCGCCAAATTTCTTTTCGAGTTGCTTACCAAGAGCTTCATCGCGTTCAACAGTTTTTAGAACGCGCTTTGGTTTTCCAACCGCTTTGCGCAAATCATCTTGGACTTCACAAATGATTTTAATATGCTTGTGAGCCAACGACATCGCTTCGAGCATAACCGATTCAGAAACAAAATTTGCACCGGCCTCAACCATCAAGATGGCATTTTTTGTTCCCGCCACCACGAGATCGAGATCAGAGGGTTCCATTTCAGGTGGATTGAGTACCAACTTGCCATCTTTGTAGCCCACACGCACCGCAGCAATAGGACCTGCGAAGGGGATGTCTGAAATGTGCAAAGCCGCACTTGCACCAATAATTGCAAGAATTGCCGGAGAAGGGGATGCCTTGGGATCGACGGATACCACGGTTGCAACGACCTGAGTTTCGTTTAAAAAAGACTCAGGGAAAAGAGGACGAAGAGGGCGATCGATGAGACGCGACGAAAGAACTTCACGATCAGAGGGGCGCGACTCACGTTTGATGTAGCCGCCAGGGAATTTTCCTGCAGCATAAAACTTTTCGGTGTAGTCGACACTCAGCGGAAAGAAGGACTGGCCTGGTTTTTCGTTTTCTGCTGCCACTGCACAAACGAGAACCTGAGTTTCGCCGCAGGTGACAAGAACTGCACCATGGGCTTGGCGAGCCATTCGACCGGTTTCGAGGGTGATCTCGTGTTCTCCAACCTTAATAACTCGCTCTGTGATTTCGAACATATGTTTCCCAACAACTTGATGGAACCCTGGTTGGCGGGCGGGAGGTTCCATTGAAATTTCCGGTGATTTCCCGCCGGAATCAAGATAGCATAAACTAAAGACGGGACGGTTCTCAGCTCTGACAGGGCCTTAACCTACCAAGAAACAGACTTGTGCAAAAGTCTTTCTGCTGGAATATATTGCAGGCTTGCACAAGGTTGCCTATGAACAAATGCGGGACACCCAGACCGACTCATGGGCTTGCACGTTCCGCAAGGAGAGAAGCGTAATGACAGTTTACAAGATTTTGAAATATCCGCACGTCCTGCTGAAAAAAAAATCAACACCTGTTGAAAAGACAACTCCAGGCTTGCGAAAATTCACAGACAACATGATTAGCACAATGAGAGCGTTTGACGGCATCGGCCTCGCAGCTCCCCAAGTGGGCATACTCAAAAGAATCATGGTTGTCGACATCAGTGCTTATTTTGAGAACGAAGAACTCAAAGATTGGCATGGCTCTCCTACTCAGACCATTAACGGTGAGACAAGCCCCCTCGTTTTTCCTCTTATCCTCGTCAATCCTGAAATTGTTCGCACTGAAGGTACCGTTGAGTTTCCTTATGATGGCTGCCTGTCTTTTCCTGGCGTCACACGGGGCACCTCAAATCGACATCGATTTATTGAACTGCACGCCACAGACTCTGAAGGTCGCTCACTCAAAATTCAAGCCGATGGCATCATGAGCATCTGTCTTCAGCATGAAATGGATCATCTTGAAGGTGTGCTTTTTGTCGATCGCATTGATGACGATCGCACCGAAGAAGATATTTTAGGCGAAATTGAGGAATTTGAGCACGATCCGAAAGAACGCAAACGCATCAAGAAACTCAGTCTCGTTGATGCTCGTAACGAAAAGCACGATTTCGTATAAAAACATCCAATTTCGCATTCATTTAAGTATCAACCACAGCACCAAATTCGGGTTGCAAACCAAGTAGCTATTCTCTCTAAGACTCAACCATGGCAAATATGTAATGAACGAGTTTAATGAGAGGAGATATTCAAAGATGGACGAGCAATCCGTGATTGCTGTTTATCCACTTCCAAGAATAGTGGCGTATCCAGGGCATGTTTTACAGTTGCATGTGTTTGAACCCCGCTATCGTGCGATGGTTAAAGAGTGCGTAGAAACTGGTCTACCTCTTGGCATCGCACTCGGAAAAGCCGGTGCCAAAAAGCGAAAAAGTTCTCTGCACAAAGTCGAAGATTTTTTATCGTCGAATCAAGAAAACTACACTTCTTCGCAAGTCTTTGGCGCAGGTCCGGTTAAAATTCTAAAAACATTTCCGGACGGTCGTTACCTTATTGAAGTCCGCATTGAACACCGTTTTGAAAAAATAGAAACCCTGCAGCACATCCCTTTTTCAAAGGTGTCTGCTCGAAAACTTCCCGAACACAATGAATCCCTGCTTGAAGGCGAATCTGCAAAAGTCGCAGCAGAACTCATTGCCTCACTTGAAGATACCATAGGGACAGAAGCACATTTTCTGCAAGAAGTTCTGGCCGGCGAGGGAAATTCAGGCATCCCTCCCCAAACCCTTTCCGAACTCTTGTATGCCATTCTGCGCTGGGTTGTGCTTGACCCCGAAGAAAATCAATGTCTTTTAGAAATGGATTGCCCCCTGGAACGCACGCACGAATTTCTTCGCCTGCTTCACGAACACTCACGGCCTGCGGCCGCCAAAGAAGAAGGCCTTCACTGAGTCTGCTTCAAGAAATCGCCGATAGCGTCGTTTTCGGCCCCTACCGCTTTCCTCATGGACCAATGCGTCCACTGCGGAAAGTCGGCAGGGACACTCATCCTCGCTCTCATCTGATTTCTTGAGAGCAGCCTGATGATTATTTTTTAAAAGCCAATTGTTCAATATTTGATAGAGATCATGCTTAAGAAATTAAATTTGCGAGCTCTTAAATATTTCGTCAGGGCGAGGCGCGCGAGGTGAGAGCCGACGCAGCGCACGCTTTGGTGCGTGAGGAGCGCCGAATCCGATGCGCAACGAAGCCATGGCGGGATATTTAAAGCGAGCAGCCTCAGAAAAGTTCGGGGTGCTGGCGTAGGTAGAGCACAAAGTCGACCAGATCTGCCTTTGCGTCAGAGGGAAGCGCATTGTAGGTGGGCATTTCAGAATCTGTAAATCCTTCGTTTAATGTTTTAAGAACCCCTTCAGGGGTTAATCCATTTCTATATGTCGTATCCGATGCTATGAAGTTGGGAGGTCTTTTGCGAAGGCTGATGCTTTGCGGACCATTCCCTCTGCCTTCGGGGCCATGGCAATTGGCGCAGTAGTTTTGAAAATGAAGCCGCCCCCGCAGCTGAGACTCTGTGAATTTAAATTTCTGGCGATCTTCATCGGAAATCGCCCAGGGAGCCGGCCTCTTGTCGAAAAATTGCCCCATAAAATTCACATCAAAAAATGCGGGTAAAATAAGCCCCGCTAAAGCAAGTGCGACAAAGAGACCAAGAAGAGAAAGGGTAATCGCCCTCACAGGGATGGGCTTGGGGTTGTTTTTGTTGTTTTCCGTACTCAAGAAAGGACCTTTCCATTGATCATTCTCGACTTTCCCTTTCAAACCAAGGAAATTCGAAATTTGCAGACGCCCGGCGTTTATATGTTCTTTGAGTTAACAGCGCTTGAAGCGAAAACGCAACTTGCCCCAGGGGCCATGAACTTTGCCGTACTGAAATCTTTAAAACCCTTGTATATCGGCAAAGCCAAGTGCTTGAGAAACCGCCTTGCGTGTTACGTTACTAAAGCACCCGGAAGCGAATGGGAGAAAAAGCAACTTCTTCAATCTGAAGCCCGCTGTGTTGTTGTGTTTCCTGCACAAAGTCACTTGGAAGCCTGTATCAAAGAAATTGCCGGAATCCGAAGTTTAAATCCACGCCTCAATCGCCAGATGAAACGCATTTCCGCACTGCATTTTCTCTTTTTACACAAGGGAGCGCTTTATCTGCGTTCAAAACTTTCGGCTCCCGGAATTTGCCTCGGCTTTTTTTCGTCAAGGCGTGACGCAGAACATCTGCTCGGAATTTTTGCCTCTGTTGTGCGCTCTTTGCAAACACAAGTTCCGCTTCTTCCCTTGCGGCCCGTAAGTATTCCTCGCAAAGCGGGCCTGCAATATCTGACAGAATCTGCCGATCCCCAATCGGATGCCTCGCTCCGCGCAGCATTTCGCTTGTTTCTCAAAGGAAAAAAAGCCCCCTTTCAAGAGCACATCTGGGAAGAAATGAAAAAAGCAGCGCAAGAGATGCGCTTTCAACATGCCGCGGCCTACCGTGATATTTATTTAAGCTTGCGTTCTTTGCAAAAGAGCTTGTTTCGATCGCGTCAACTGCTCAAACGATACCGGAACTGTTCCTTTCAAGTTCAATCCCAAAGCGTGCCCTCGGCATTGAAGATACAGTCCTCTGAATTTCAAATGACCTTTGAAGAAATTCACTCTAACGAAACAACTGCAGCAGACTTGTTGATGGAGGTCCTTCATTTCCCACTGCGGCAAGCCCTTTCTCAATCCTCCACAGAGCGGTGCCAATTGACGGCGACCTTGAGGATAAATTACGAGATCATTCGCCTAATGCACCACTGGTATGCTAGACAGATTGAACCATGCCAATGGGAGAAGGGGCTTGCCGCTCCGACTCTTAAGAAACTTGGGCAAAGTGCTTTTTTGAATCCTCCTCACCCGCAGGAACCCAATAAAGAAACAATGCCCAGCAAAAGTTAAGCGAAATTAAAAAGGGAGCGAACCATGATTCGCAGTTCGAAGTTGTTGTCATCCAAAGGTAAGTCCGTTTTCAATAGCCTGAGCTTACTCGGCCTCTTGGCTACTCAGAGCCATTTTTCGGTTGCCCTTGCCGCATCTGCCCAAGTGCACGGCCAAGGCGCTGTGGTTGGGGAGTTTCAGGCAAACTTGCCTCCAAACAGCATGCTCAATCAAGGCTTTCGCATGCCTTTTGGTTTGACAATTGAAGGCCGCGCTTCCGATCGACTCAGCTTATTTCTCGACATCCGCGCTTCAGTCAACAGCTCCCCCGAGACCGCAAAACCCTTGGGTAACACCGCTTCGACAACCTCTGTTCCTGCCGATGGAAATGAATTTGCACAACCGTTTGTTCCATCGGGTGGACGCGGTGAAAAACGCGAAAATGTAGAATTGGGATTTGCCTATATTCAGTACACATCTCCGTTCGGTGTCTTTAAAGCAGGACGCATGCCGCGCCACTGGGGACTCGGCGTGTATAAAAGCGCAGAATGGAAACCCGAAGGCGGCTCTATTTCAACCAGTGATGCCTTAGGCGCGACTGTAGATTTTAGCTCTACTTTTTCAGCATCTGCCTACTGGGAAAAAACCTCTGAAGGCAGGCTGTCATCCATCCAAGATGACGCCGATTCCCTCACTGTCGAAGCTTTGCTCGCCGACAACGCCGCCGATCCCTCTTCCAATGGGGTCGTTCGCCAAATTGGGATCCTTTTTTCTGCGTACAGCCATCCCCAATCTTCCACTGAAATCAAAACTCTCGACCTCTTCAGTAAAATCTATGTCGGCCCCTTTCTCGCAGAAGGAGAAGTTCTCTTTCCCAGCGGAAAAACCCGCAGCTTGCAGTACGGCGCGCTGGGCGGAAGCAACCTTGAATGCGCCAACCCCGAAGACAATCCTGATCAAGTAAAAATCGCTTGCGGCAAGCAAACCATTGAAGGCTTTGCGGGGCTGATGCGTTTGCGCTTTCAAGTGGCGGGTGGCTCCAATGCCGCAGGAACGGCCGGGCAAAATCTCGCGTCTGTAGACGAAGCTCGCTATACACTCGGAACAGCATTGCGCCCAGTGTCTCAGATTGTGGGCCTTTGGCTGGGTTACGCACGCGGCGACTCCGATTCTTACACCAAGGGCATCAGCACCTCGGAAGATTCCAAAGTCCGCTCAACCCCAATGCACCCCAATATCAGGCCCTCACTTTTGATGTTCAATCCAACGGGCCTCGAAGTTCCCGGTATGCCCGGACACCAAGTTGTAAACTCTCTTTTTGTTCGCGGGGAATACAGCTATGAAGCTCCAGGCGTTGGAATGATCACACCGGCCATCATCTGGGGAAGGCTCGACAGCCTCAACACCAACCCGACCGCCTCAACGCTTCCTGTTGCCAGCAGCAGCAAAAATTTGGGAGTCGAAGTTGACATTGGCTATTCGTATCAAACGTCCGATAATTTAAAAATGGCTCTAGATGCAGGATTTTGGATTCCAGGCGCCGCATGGCAACGCACAGGCCAATCCAAACCCTCAAGTTCTTATGGCGTGCGATCGACAGTTTCCACGACGTTTTAACTCTTGAAGCTTTGGTTCATTACCATTCGCGAATGTACGTGAGCGGATCGACTCTTTTGCCGTTCACTAGGATTTCGTAGTGAAGATGTGGCCCCGTGGTGCGCCCCGTCATCCCGACTTTTCCTAATAACGTACCAGGTTGAATTTTATCACCTTCACGCACCAATATTTTTTGCGCATGTGCATAACGCGTTACAACTCCAAATCCATGATCGACTTCAACGTATTTCCCAAAATCTTCTGCATAAGTCACCTTTGCTACGGTTCCTCCCGCAGCCGAATAAATCGGGTCGCCCATGGGAGCTGCAATGTCGACACCCCAATGCATGCGCCCATTTCCGCTAAAAGGGCTTTGCCTGACTCCATAGTTTGAAGACAAATACCCTTTGACGGGAGCCAAAAGGGGCGTTGCCGCAACGCGTTGTTGATAGGCCTGCACTTCACCAATCAAATTTTTGAGCCCAAGCGCCTGCGTGCCGCCCTTCATTTCAATCCTGGAAAGCGTTTGAAAGAGGCTCTTAAATTCGAGCTGTTCAAAATTCACAGACCGCCGCATTTCACGCTGTTGAACTGCAGCCTGTTGGCGCGACAACGCATATTCTTCTCGGCTCAGGGGCCCAATATTGGGAGGAAGCACAGCAGTTGAAGTGGTGGCGTCTGGAGTGCCGGAACCGGCTCGCTGATTGCTCTTTTGTTTCAAGGGCTTTTTGCCAGGAGCGCTCTCATCTGTAGCCTTGTCAGACTTCTTCTTTTTTCCAGAAAGTTGATCGATATTAGCAGCTTCCCTGAGTTTATCAGAGTACTGGTCGACCTGATTTAATGTTTGCTGGACTTCCTCTAACTTTGCGACCAGCGCGGCAGCTTCACTGCGGATACTGTTGTTTTCGACCCGCAACTTCTCAAAATCCGAAACGTAAGTCCGCATTTTAACAAGATGCAGAGACAGAGCAGCAAAGGCCCCCATAAAACAAAAGACGATCAGCACAAACCCCGTCAATGCGAACCGAGGCACTGCAAAACGCCGGGCTTGCCCTGTATTGTTGGGAATCACGATCAACGTATAACTCGAACTCGCTTTCGGCCCATTGGATCGAAACTGCGAGGACTTCTGCTTGCCGCCAAATTGGCTTGGAAGACTGTATCCTGCCCGCATGATAACCTCCTCGACTTCAATCGCATGAAAATATTTGACCCCGGGCAGGGGCTCGAATTCTTCATTTCACCCTATCGGAGGTTTAAAAATAGACTTTGGGAAAAATTTGACCACAAGAGTGAGAATTCACTCAGGAATGCACTATTTTTGCGTCAAAAAATTTTTTTGACGGAGAAGCGTCAAATCACTGAAACGACTATGGCTGTAATGTTGTCTTCGCCACCGCGCTTGTTGGCAAGTGCGATCAGTTCCCCGGGAACCGCGCGCAAATCGGGCTGTGAAAGCTTCTCTAAAATTTCAGTGTCATGAACTTTATTTGTGAGCCCATCTGAGCACAAAAGAAATCTGTCGTTGTTCAACAAGTCGAGTGCAAAAGTGTCGACTTCTTCTTCCTCCTGGTAACCCACGCACCGGGTAATGACATTGCGGATCTGGGTTGCAAGCGGATCGGATTTCTTCAAAAGTCCAGACTTTATTTGCTCATGAACGAGGGAATGATCTTCAGTAATTTGATAGAGCAACCCCGATCGCAAAAGGTAACAGCGGCTGTCGCCGACATGGGCAATGATTGCCGTCGTCGGGAGTTTTTGTGACGCAATGCTGGGTGGTGGGATCCAAAGGAGAGTGCTCGTGGTTCCCATTCCGCGAAACTGGGGCAATTCGAGGGAACGTTCATAGATCTTCAAAGAAGCAACATTGATCGCTTGCGCGACCGTTGCTCGCCTCGACGTCATGTCGCGGCTCATTAACATTTCAAGTTTGCGGCTGAGTTCCCAATTGATCCAGGTTACGGCGAGCTGACTTGCGACTTCACCTCCCGCACGCCCCCCCATGCCATCTGCCACGAGGTAAACTCCGGAATTGAAATCCACACAAAAGCTATCTTGATTATTCTCTCGCACCATCCCGGTGTCAGATAACCCAAAGGCTTCGAGCTTTCCCTTTATCCAGTAATTGAGACCAAGTTCGGTTCCGGCGAAAGGCTTTTCATTCGACTGCATGTGCCATCTCCTTGCATTTCCCCAAGAACCAGAAAACAGAAGTCATAATACCAAAATTTAGAGGGTTCGCGCGCTCGGGCAGGAAAGTCTCGGGGTGTCAAAGAGTGCACCTCAGAGAACAAAGTGAGGCTCCGATAACACTGACGCAAGAAGGCAAGGAGTAGGACTCAAAAAGAACGACGGGAAGAAAATAATGGCCTGGTCGGCAGGATTCGAACCTGCGACCATCGGATTAGAAATCCGATGCTCTATCCAACTGAGCTACGACCAGACTTCCCCTTCGTTAGCATGAGAAGACTCCAGATGTAAAGGCTTGAATTCGATGGGCGGTCGGATCGCAGAAATCATACGAAAAGCGGGAATCCTGTCGAAAGAGGATTACTCCAGGGCGTCAGAATTTTCTCAGCGAGATAACGTTCCCTTTGCTTTGTTCATTCTGCGCAACAACATGGCTCCCGAAGACAAAGTTATGGAAGCCATTGCTGCCAGCCTGGGCGACAAAGACTACCTGCGTCCGGGCGAACCCATTGAAATTGAACAAGCGATTATCAATAGCATTCCCAAAGATGTTGCAATGCAATATCGCCTTGTACCCATCATGCGCCTGGGGAACAATCTCATTGTTGCCATTGGCGACCCCACAAACCTTACCGTTCTTGACAACGTCTCCGCGCGGCTTGGGACTAAACTTCGACCTAAGTTGGCTTCTGAACTCTGGATTCAACAGGCTCTGGAAAAATATTACGCACATAAAATCGACGAAGCGGCAACGGCACAACGCTCGACACGGGCAGGAGTCACCCTCTCCCAAGACGTCGCTGACAGTTACGTTATCAGTTACATTGACCGCTTGATGCAAAGTGCCGTTCAACGCAAAGCCAGTGATATTCACATAGAACCCTTTGAAACCGCACTGCGTGTGCGCCTGCGCGTTGATGGTTCACTCGTTGAATATGAACAAAAGCCGCGCTTCGAAACCAAAGATGCAATGATCGCGCGCGTTAAAATTCTTGCCGGACTTGACATCTCTGAAAAACGACTTCCGCAGGATGGTAACGCTAAACTTGAAGTTGTAAACTACGGAAAAATGGATTTTCGTGTGAGCAGCTTGCCTACTGTCTTCGGCGAAAAAATCGTGTTGCGAATTTTGGATAAAAGTAACCTACAACTCGATATGACTAAACTTGGATTTGAAGAACATCAACTCAAATCTTTTAAAGAATCGATCTTAAAACCCTTTGGGATGGTTATCGTAACAGGTCCCACAGGATCTGGAAAAACCACCACCCTTTATTCTGCACTCAATGAGCTCAATCGTCTTACAGATTGCGTTGTCACAGCGGAAGACCCCGTAGAATTTACGATTCCAGGCATCAACCAGGTACACGTGAAACCAGACATCGAATTTACTTTTGCCAGGGCACTTAAAGCCTTTCTACGACAGGACCCCGACGTCATTATGGTGGGTGAAATTCGTGACGCCGACACTGCTGAAATTTCGATGAAAGCCGCTTTAACGGGCCATATCGTACTTTCTACGCTGCACACGAATAATGCACCCGAAACCATTGAACGTCTGAGAAACCTTGGAATCGCACCCTTTACAATCATATCTGCACTGAACTGCGTTGTTGCACAACGACTCGTTCGAAAAATATGCTTACAGTGCAAAACCGAAGACGATGTTTCCTCTGACGATCAAATCTCTTACGGACTATCTGCCAAAAGCGCTGGAACTTTTAAAATATTTAAAGGAGCAGGCTGCGAAATGTGCAACAACACGGGCTACAAAGGGCGAAGCGCAATTTACGAGGTTCTCACATTGAATGACGCGATAAAACGCGCCATTGCCGAAAATGCAAACGTCATCGAAATTAAAAAAATTGCAATGTCAAATGGCATGCAAACCCTGCGTCAAAGTGCTTGGAAAAAAGTTTACAAAGGGGTGACCTCCATCTCAGAAATGCTTGAGGCAAGCTCTTCTGACAATGAAGCTTCACAAAAGCCGAGGAGTGCATAAAAATGGCGTTGAAAGTCTCGTTACATCAGCTTTTAAAAACACAGTTCGAGCAAAATGCTTCAGACTTACATATTACTGTAGGGACACCGCCGCAGCTTCGCATCAATGGAGATCTTTGTCCCGTGAAGCTGGATCCTTTAAGCCCACAAGACACGGAAACCCTTTGTTACTCTATTTTAACAGAGGAACAAAAGCGCATTTTTGAAGAGAATAAAGAACTTGACCTCTCATTTTCTGTCAAAGGGGTAGCGAGATTTCGTGCCAACGTGTTTCGGCAAAAAACATTTGTCTCCGGAGTGTTTCGTCTCATTCCTCACACCGTTCGACCCTTTGACTCTTTAAATCTTCCACCTGCTGTTACAACCCTGTGTGAACTTTCCAGAGGACTTGTTCTGGTAACAGGCGCAACAGGTTCAGGAAAATCAACCACACTCGCGGCCATGGTCGATAAAATAAACAGAGAAATTCCAGGGCATATTTTGACGATCGAAGACCCCATCGAGTTTTCTCATGAACACAAAAGATGCATTGTCAATCAAAGAGAAGTTGGAGCAGATACCGTCGCCATTTCGAGAGCACTTAAAAGCTCTCTTCGTCAAGACCCCGATGTGGTGCTGATTGGTGAGCTTCGTGACCTTGAAACTATTTCTGCAGCACTGACCATTGCAGAAACCGGCCACCTTGTTTTTGCAACCCTGCATACGAACTCTGCAACATCAACCATCACGCGTATCATCGACGTGTTTCCCGCCCACCAACAGCCCCAGGTAAGATCACAACTTGCCGGCAGTTTACAAGGAGTGATCTCGCAACAACTCCTTCCCTCGATGCAAGGTGGACGTGTCTGCTCCATCGAGTTGCTGTTGCCAAATCCAGCGATCCGAAGCCAAATTCGCGAAGATAAACTCCACATGATTAACCAGAGTATGCAGATGGGAACCGATAAATCCGGAATGCAAACACTCAATCAGTGCCTTGCAAACTTAGTGCAACGACGCATGATCAGTATCGATACCTCCTTGCAAGCCGCTTATGATCTTGATGAACTTAAATCCATGCTGCAAAGACTCGGCATGGGTTCAGCAAAATAGAGGCCTGAAATATGCAAAATATTTCCTCCTTTTTAGACGAAACGGAAGTATAAATTATGGCCTCATATATTTATGAAGGTACCGACCGAAACGGAAAAAAAGTAAAAGGAAATATTTCCGCAAATAGCGACAAAGAAGCAAGAACTCGGCTGCGCGTTCTGGGAACAAAAGTCAAATCGGTCCGCATGAGTGGAAGCACAGGCGCTACAGCGCCCGAAGGACTTGCAAAATTTTTTCAACGTCAAAAAAAGGTCAGTGTTTCGAGCAGTGAACTTGCCGTTTTTACAAAACAACTTTCCGTCATGATCGATGCGGGAGTGGCAATCGTGCAGGCCTTAGCTATTCTTGGGGCACAACAAGCCAACCCGGGCTTTAAAGACGTCATCGATAAAGTACGAGAATCCGTTGAAACAGGAAACGAATTGGGAAGTGCCCTTGAAAAACATCCGCGCGTTTTTGACAATCTTTTTGTCTCACTCGTCCGTGCAGGTGCTGCCTCGGGACAACTTGATGTCATGTTACGCCGCCTCAGTATTTACGTTGAAAAATCCAATAAACTCAAAAAGCAGCTCATTGGCGCCCTCACTTATCCAGCAATTATCATCGTCATTGCCATTGCAATGACTTCGCTGATGCTCTTATTTGTAGTTCCCATGCTTGCAAAAAACTTTATTGAAAGCGGCAAAGAACTTCCAGGCCTCACCCAGTTTGTGATCGATATGTCGGATGGACTTAAAAAGAATTTCCCATACATTATTACTTCTATCATTGTTGGGGTTATCTTTTTTAGGCGCTGGAAAAAGACACCCACAGGCAAAGCAACATGGGACCTTTTTTTATTGAAGTTACCCGTGTTTGGAAGCCTCATCTCTAAAATTTCAATTGCACGCTTTTCAAGCACCATGTCAACCCTGACTGCCTCGGGAATTGCAATCTTGGAAGCTCTCGACACCTGCGCCCAAGCGGCAGGTAACAAAACAATTGAAGATGCCATTATGAAAGTTAAAGAAGAGGTTTCAAAAGGACGTGGTCTTTCAGGGCCCATGGAAAAATCACCCTATTTTCCACCCATGGTTTCAAGCATGGTTGCCATTGGTGAAGCAACCGGACGCCTTGATACCATGCTCGAAAAAATCGCAGCCTTTTACGAAGATGACGTTGATGCCGCTATGGCTGCCACCATGAAACTCATCGAGCCCGTAATGTTTGTTGTCATCGGAGGCATTGTGGGTTTTATTCTCATCGCAATGTACTTGCCCGTGTTTGACCTTGCAAATACAGTTGGGTAAAGAGAGTAACTAGTGGAGCACTGGAGACAGATCTTATCTTGCCATCAAAGAACGTGGCTTGAAAGTGTTTGCACCAGAAAGCCGTTGCTCTCTCTCCTATTCAATAAGGTCACAAAATGACACAGGTTCCAACATTTCACTATTCACAACCAGTCTATTTCTCGGATGTCGACATCGGTGGCGTTTTGTATCACCCCCGCTATTTAGACTATTACGACAGAGCTCGTAATGCTGCCATCAAAGACAAAGGCATCAGTTATCTGGAGTTTATACGCTCTGGATATGCTCTGGTGGTCGCAGATGCTCACATCAAATATCTTCGCTCCGTCTCCTTCGAACAAGAGATACACATTTATTCTCGCTTTTTAAAGATTTCAAATCGCTCTGTGACTGCAGAACAAATCATGTCAACTCAAATCATACCACCCGCTGAACTTGACGACGCTTTTGCAACTAAAAAACATCTGATTAATTATTTAAATGTTGTTTTGGTATGCGTAAAATTGGGTGAAATGAAAAGCTGCACGATTCCAGAAGCGGTGAAAGAAAAACTTGTTTGATTTTAAATTAATTGCTCTTTTAATCAAGAAAAATATTACACGCATCAAAAATTGCGGCTTGAAATGTGGAGTTTTTATATCTCTCAAAAATATCATTCACCTCTTTTTTTCGTCTACTTTCGCTAGCTCCATTTCAGCAAATTTAGCAATTTTATATCCTATCATTTGAAGCATTTTTCTACGCATTCCATTAAGTTTTTCATGATCTACGTACAAAAGTTTTATAGTTTTATCTGCAATATTTTTATCCTCTTGACTAAGTCCAATCCGACTGCCTACTTTGCCATCCCCGGCATCGCAAAAATGGCGTGATGCGGGCACAATGCGTCATGGATCTTTTTTGGGTCGACAGACAAAGAGGAGTGGCATTCCCACTTGCTTTTGCGATGTGTCTCAACAAAGACTGTGAGGGTTTCTTAACACTGGTCGACCACGAACCTGGAAGACCCCTGATCATTGTTTACGGTGGTGAAGTCAATCTTGCAGTGAATGCTATCGCCTGAGTTTGGAACGTTAGCATTGACTACCCCTCTTCTCTGTGGGGCAAAAACGAGATCAGCAAGCGGGCCTTAAACTATTAAATTTTGGCAGGCCACTTCCAGCTGTCATAAATTCGATCTTTGAGATTTTTTTTACCGGATGACCCGAAAGGCAGAACAAGGATAATTCTGACGGTAGGCAGTAACTCCTTCCCAAGGATTGCGACAATTCGCTGAACACGTGGGTACTTCTGCCCAATTGTAAGTCATGGCTCCTCTTTGTGGGATGACTCCACCTTGAACATGAAATGGGCAAACATAGAGATCAGCAGGGCTACCAATGGAGAGCAATTGAATCCTTGTACCACCAGCAATCCTTTGAGCCTGCAGATCAGAATCCTCTTCTTTAGAACTCGAATGAGATCCGCAACCCGCAAATGCAATAAGAAACAGTGCACACATAAAATTTTTCATTTATTTTCTCCTATCCGAACTTCGCCATGCAAAATCAAGACCAATTCATATTTCGCCAAAAGGATAGGAGAATATTTTGCTCAGCGCCCCAAACTGAGAAATTTTGTTTGCAAATAATGGGCGTTTTTGGTAAAATCCACGAACTGGGCCCAATCTCATTCTGATGGTTAGGGCGCTTAGAAATAGAACTGCCCCTCGACTTTCAAAGTTAAATTCTGCAAAAAAGACGGAGGACGAAAATTTGAAGGAATTGCTATGACCGCTGAAAGTCTTGTTGATGCCCCGCTTCACATGAATCCTCAGGGCCATCTTATTGCGCACAAAAGCCACCGTTCAAGCGCTTGGGGCAAAGCATTTTCCTTGTCACAATCCGAAGGGCTGTGGGCCCTTGCAAATTTAACGCAAACGACGGAACAACTCCTCCAATATTGGCGTTCATTCTCCATTCTCTATCTCACTCAACTTGCAGAACGACAGACACGAGATGAAGAAACAGAACGTCAAATTGTGCCTGCCCCAGAAGCCCAATTTACGCAGTTTATAGAACGCAGACCCGCATTTGAAGGTGCAGAATACCTCACCCTTGAAACACTTCAGAGCCTGTGGCAAGGCATGAATAACGATTTAGCAACCCACCTTAAACTGAGCAATCAAACTCCGGCAGCGTGGTTAGAAAGCTTGGGCTCCCGATGGTCTTTACTAGGCCGTGTGTGCTTGCGCCTTGCCGAAAATAAACGCAGCGAAACGCAACCCTTCGCATTTTTAGCGACGATTGCATTGCAAGTCACCGCCGAAGGAAAAGTCTTGCACACCCCCTTGGGACGGGCGCTCCAGCAAGCGGAAATAGCGAACGATCGAGGTCGTATGATTCACATTCTCAAACCTCTGTCGGATGCGGCTTCTCACGTTCCTTGGCTCGCAGAGATCCTTGAGCGGCGAGAGATCTTTTCACCACAACTGTGGACACCCGCCCAAGCACACGAATTTCTGAAAGCGACTTTGGCACTCGAACAAGCGGGACTCAAGCTTCAAATCCCCAATTGGTGGAAGCAGGGCGCAAATCAAGTCAAAGCCAAAATTTCTGTCGACATTCCTCCCGGAAAACGCATTGGGGCAGAAGCTTTGCTTCAATTTAATGCTTCAATCGCATTGCAAGATGAAGACCTCACAGAAGAAGAAATTCAAGATCTCCTTGCAGGCGAAGAAGGTCTAGTGTGCATTCGGGGTCGGTGGGTTGAATTCAATAAGAGCAAGATTGAACAGGCGCTCGCGCACTGGAGAAGTGTATCGAAAGAAGTTGAACAAAACGGATTGAGCTGGCACCAAGGCATGCGATTTCTTTCCAATCCTGAAGGCATTGTTCCTTTATTATCACGCGACAAAAACGACACTACGTTACCTTTAGCTAAAGAAATTTACACCTGGTCGGAAGTTTCGGCAGGAAAAAATCTTGCAGGTTTACTTGAATCGATGCGCAGCCCACAGGACTCTTTGGAGTTTGATCCGGGCTCAGCCCTCAAGGCCACTTTAAGGCCCTACCAGCGCAAAGGGCTGGCGTGGCTAGGCTTTCTGTCGAGCTTGGGTCTCGGCGCGTGCCTTGCCGATGATATGGGGCTTGGAAAAACAATCCAGGTTCTCGCATTACTCTTGTTCCTCAAACAGCAAACTGTGAAAGTGAAAAAAAAGTCTGCCCATCGCACGCTCCTTATCGCACCCGCATCCTTGCTTTCAAATTGGCTCAGAGAATCTGAAAAGTTTACACCCGACCTCAATATTTATATCGACCACAAGAGCTTTCAAAATGACTTATCATATGATGATGCAGATATTATTTTAACGACTTATGCTTCTTTGATAAGAACAGATCGGCATCATCGTTCCGAATGGAATTTACTCATTCTCGATGAAGCCCAGGCCATTAAAACTCCTCATACGGCGCAAACAAAGGCGGTCAAAACCTTAAAGGCCAAAGCACGCATTGCACTCACCGGAACACCCATTGAAAATCGACTCACCGATCTGTGGTCATTGTTTGACTTTCTGAATCCGGGCCTGCTTGGCACACAAGAGGAATTTCGTTCCTTTGCAAGTCCAAAAACAGGGGAACCTCGCTTGGATGTCCTGCGGCAACTCACTCAACCTTACATTTTGCGAAGACTCAAAACCGATCGCACGGTAGTTTCTGACCTGCCTGACAAAACAGAAAATATTGCGTGGTGTTCTCTCTCGAAATCTCAAACCGCTCTTTATCAGGCAACGGTCTATGAGTTTGAAAAAGCACTCGAAAAATCGTCGGGAGTTCAACGCCGGGGACTCGTACTTTCCTATCTCATGCGCTTTAAACAGATCTGTAACCACCCTGACCATGCCCAGGGAAGTGGCGATTTTTTACCCGAACTCAGTGGAAAATATCATCGCTTGCAAGAATTGTGTGAAGAAATTGTGGGCAGACAGGAAAAATTGCTCGTTTTTACACAGTACCGCGAAATGTGCCTTGTGTTGGCGCAATGGATGCGCCACCTTTTTGGTCGCGACGGCCTGGTCCTGGATGGCTCGACTCAAATCTCAAAAAGGCGAAAATTGGTGGACTCTTTTCAAACCGAGGACGGACCTCCTTTTTTTATTCTTTCTTTAAAGGCGGGTGGCTCTGGCCTCACACTCACAGAAGCCAATCACGTCATTCATTTTGATCGGTGGTGGAACCCTGCGGTCGAAGATCAAGCGACGGACAGAGCATTCCGCATTGGTCAACATCGAAACGTCCTTGTGCATAAATTTGTCTGCCGAGGAACGCTTGAAGAACGTGTCGATGAAATGATCACCGCCAAAAGAAGTCTTTCACGGGGCGTTTTGGCTGCCGGAGAAGAAGAAGTTCCCCTCACCGAACTCAGCAACGATGAACTGCTCAAACTCGTGAAACTTGATCTTGCAACGGTAAACGATTCCGACTAAAGGCACAACTTTGAGCGGCTCAGCAACATTCCTTTGAGTGCTCCTTCTTCAATTCGATTTTGAAGTCAACCCTTGCGAGGTTTCGATGTCTTTTAACTATTTTCCTCCCTATGTGCGCCAGAGCGACAGAAGGAAACAAGCCGCAAAGCAAACCGCGAAGCTGCAAAAATCGGGTTTGAAGGCCACCCCCGTGATTATTGAGGGACGGACCATTGCCAAATCCGTGTGGGGAAAAACGTGGTGCACTGCGCTTGAAAAACATGCCGATTTTGAGAATCGATTGCCAAGAGGTCGAACTTATGTCCGGAATGGCTCTGTTATTCATCTCGAAATCGGTGAGAAAAAAGTCAGTGCTCTTGTTTCAGGGTCGAGCATTTACAGCGTTGAAATTGAATTTGAACCTGTCTCTCAAAGTCATTGGACTGCATTGCGGGAGAATTTAAAAGGTAAAGTAACATCGCTTATCGATTTGCTCGCGGGCCGTCTCCCTGAGTCGGTTATGAAAGCCGTGAGCGAGAAAAACACCGGACTCTTTCCAGGCCCTGGAATGATGACTTTTAATTGCAGTTGTCCTGATGCAGCCTCACTTTGCAAGCATGTCGCTGCCACTCTGTATGGAATTGGGGCAAGGCTCGATTCTCAACCCGAAATCGTATTTTCACTGCGCGGCGTCGATCATCGTGAACTCGTTCCTCGGGTCAATGACCTTGTCAAGATCTCTGCGAAGAACTCACTGTCTGACACTGATCTTGAAGACGTCTTTGGGATCGATTTTGCAACAGATACATCTCATAAAAAGGTTGCAATCGTTAAACCTGCAAAAAAACCGCTTCCCCTAAAGAAACACGTTACTAAAAAAACAGATCCTAAAAGATCCTCAGTTAAAGAAACATCCATTAAAAAAACGGCTGTTAAAAAATCTGTCGCCCCCAAAAGCCCCTCGGCGCCCAAAAAGGTCACAAAGGCAGCTCCTCAAACCAAAACAGCAGTTGCCAGAAGTTCTTCAAAAAAGACGGTCAAAAATAAGAAATCTTAATTCTTGCAAATGCTGCGCATCTGTTGCTCAACATCAGAAATATAGGTCTTCTGATTAAGGGGTACAGCCGAAAGCCTTTGCGCATCCCTTGCTGCATTGACAAGGTCGATGGCTTTTACATTTTCGCCCGAAACACGTCCGCAAAAGGCCGCTGCACTGGAAATTCCTTCTGACTTAAAGAAGCCTTGATAGGCCATACTTGCAAGCTCAAAGGGATTCAATTTAGGCTGTGCCTCGGGCGCCTCTGCTGAAATTGAAGTCGGCAAAGAAGCTGCTGGTTTGCTGCCTGATGCAATAATTTTTGCCGCAATTTCTGGAACAGCATCAGTGCGCGCAAACACAAATCCTCTGGCCTTTAATCTTGGAACAAGCCACTTGATGAGTTCCATGGTTTGAGGACGGTTGTCGTGAAATAACACGATGCCGCGGTTGGCTTCATAGATTTCCGTTAAATAGCCTCGGCCACATTCGGGCACAGTTTTCCCCGAATTCCAGCACGCCCAATCCATACTGTAGCGAGAGTTGTCGCGCCCACCTGCATCCCAATTGATAGGGCCGACATAACGCCCAAGCCCCGCTTTATTAAAACGAGCCACGAGCTCAGGTTTCCAACTTCCCTCGGGCGCACGAAATAAAGAAATTCCATTCTGAAGATAAGGCGCAATAACAGCATCCGTTTTCTGAATTTCTTCTTCAGGATTTTTGACCCCAGCAAAACCACGTGGATGAGTAAAAGTATGGTTTGCAATGAGATGACCTTTTTTCACAAGTCCTGCGAGGATTTTTTCTTTTCCCGCAACTTCTTTGCCAATCACAAAGAAAGTTCCCTGAATTTTTTGTTCAAAAAGATACGTCCCCATCTCTTCGGTGCGTTCGGCAGGTCCATCATCAAAAGTTAAACTGAGTACTTTTTGTGGAAGAGAAGATCCTTTCACATTTTCTTTGCTCAGCTGAGAAATGTCTGCGTCCTCTGCTGTTTTATTTTTTGGAAGACATCCCGAAAGAATTATCCCCGTCATCAAAATAAAGCTCGATAAATAACTCACTTCAAATCTCCTCCAAAATAATCGCTGCTCAAATTCGAAATTATCGCCTTTTTCGAGGCGGACGGGGCTCGGGGGGCAGGGCCGTTTTAGGGTCTTCGGGCCAGGAATGGCGCGGATATTTGCGTGAAAGTTCTTTTTTAACATCCGGGTAAACCCGTTCCCAAAATCCAGCTAAATCATTGGTAACCTGGACAGCTTGGGTATTGGGAGCCAGCAAATGCACAACCAACGCCACGCGGCCACGCGCCACAGTGGGGGTTTTTAAAGTACCAAAAAAATCTTGAAGCTTTGAGGCCACCCAGGGTGGCTTTTTGTCTTCGTAATGCACTTTGACTTTTCTTCCTGCCCCAATGGTTATTTTGTCGGGGGCAAGCTCTTCGAGCAATTTCCTGCTCTCATAAGAAAGTAAATCATCGATGTATTCGCCCATCTCGCGATCGAGAATTTCTTCAAAGCTTTTCTTGCCCTCGCAAATGTGAGCCAAAAGAAATTCAAAATCTTCTCCCAAAAAATCGGGGATGGCGAAATCGAAACCACATTCACGCACGAGCTGACATCGGATCTGCAAATACTCTAAACTGCGCGCATCTTCTTCATCAAAAGGTTTGGGCCAACGGGATTTGAGTTCTTTTTGTAACACCTCTTCAAAGGCGGGGCTCACTTTGTGAAGTGGCTTTTCGGACACCACTAAACGGCCATAGGAGCGTCTCAGTACCGCACGCACGCGCTCTGCATCGTTGTCCCAATAATATTCTTCGCCCTCTTTGAGAAGTTCAGCAGGGCCCATTTCTAAGACTTCTTTTTCAATGCCGCTTGCAACGCGCACCTGAATGGATTCACTGGAAGAAACTCCCCGTGTGGTTTCCTCAGCGTCGAGTGCAATGAGAAACTCGCTGTCACGCACGACACTTGTCCTTGCAAGGACAGCACTTCCCCCTAAACAAAGGGCCAACTCAACCTTTTCGCCGCGTTGATTGGATTTATGGGAACTGCGATTTTTCACTTGGGCCACGCGGTCGGGATAACCGGCAAGCAAGGCCGCGCTTAGAATTTCTTCGTCAATCGGATTCAGCACGTCTGCCCATTTGGCAGGCACTGAGGGAAGTAACATTTTGAGGAGTCCTTCGACTCTTTTAAAAGATGTCATGTCCACTCGATTGCGCAAACGGCTATCCATATTTTCACCCTTTGCAAGGGATTGAAAAACGCGCATCTGGTAGCTGACATCGGAATGAGCGTAGTCGGGAAAATCATCGAGATTGCGCTTAAAGAGCATGCCTTCCGAAAGAAGCGTAGCTGCAAGTAAAGCTTGCGCCCCCATGCCAAGTTCTGTTCCGGCTTGAACGATGCGCGCAAGGCGAGGGTGAAGTGGAAATTTGGCAAGCCACTCACCTGCGGGAGTCATTTTATTTTCTTTATCCAATGCACCAATGAGACGCAGCGTGCTTTTTGCGGAATCTAATCCTTGAGGCGAGGGCGCTTCAAACCAAGGCAAAGTATCGACTTGTAAAGGACGCGATGCAGAAATCCGCGCCAAAGCAACGGTCAGTTCGAGTTGAATTTGCGTAAAATCCATCCGCTGAATTTCTGGTTTTTCGAAACTTTGACGTCCACTAAATTCTTGTTGCGTAAAAAGCCTTTTAGCGACACCCGCTACAGTACGACCGGCACGACCTGCGCGTTGAATGGATGCCGCTTGACTGATGGCCTTTACATCCAGAGTTGAGAGCCCACTCCAAGCGGCATGGCCTGCAATTTTGGCGAGGCCGCAGTCGACCACACCAGTAACACCATCGATGGTCACAGAGGTTTCGGCAACGTTTGTCGAAAGAATAATCTTTCGTTTCCCCAAATCAGAAAAGACCTTTTGTTGTTCTGCCAAGGGAAGTTCGGCACGTAATTCAAGGACCACTGCCCCTTTTTTTTCTGCAAGAGGGGCCACGGCCTGAAAGGCTCTGCGGATGTCTGCTGCGCCTGGCAAAAAACACAGGATATGTCCGGGACAACGTGCATCTTGCAGTAACGCCGTAACAGCATCAGCAACCTGATGCTCCAATGCTAACTTTGTCGTTAATTGTGCATGTTCGACATCCACAGGAAACTTACGGCCCTCCCAGGTCACAACGCGGGCCTCAGGAATGAATTTTAAGAGCCTTTCTGCATCCAAGGTGGCCGACATCACAACGAGCTTTAAATCGGGGCGCACCGACGTTTGCAGATGGCGTGTGAGTGCCAACGCAACATCGGTATGAATGTGGCGCTCGTGGAACTCATCGAGAATCACACACCCGACTTGCGAAAGAGTAGGGTCTTGCAACAGGGAACGCAAAAACAATCCTTCGGTCACAAACTTGATACGCGTGCTCTTTGAAGTAACGTTTTCAAACCGAATTTGGTACCCTATTTTTCCGCCACAGGGCTCGTTTTCTTCTGCAGAAACGCGCTCTGCCGATAACCTTGCCGCAAGACGCCTGGGTTCGAGCACCAAAATTTGCTTAGAAATTAAAGGTAACAACGCCGGCGGAACACGGGTTGTTTTTCCTGACCCCGGAGAAGCTTGTAAAATGAGGGTCGAGGATTCTTGCAGGGCGCTTAAAATCTGCGGCAAAACGTCATCAATAGGCAATGGAACGCGAACGGGCATCAGGCCATCCCTTTAAAAAGTGCGAGTGCATTCTGCGTGGTTTGCTGGGCAAAACCTTCGAGCGGAACTTGCCGAAGCTCGGCAACGTGTGCAAGCACATGCTTAACCCATGCGGGTTCGTTTGTTTTTCCGCGCATGGGAATGGGCGCTAAATACGGGCTGTCGGTTTCGACCAAAATGCGTTCTGCGGGCACATATTTTGCAACTTCTTTAAGGCCGATACTATTTTTGAAAGTTACAATTCCAGAAAAAGAAATATAAAATCCACAGTCAAGAAACTCCTTAGCTTCTTCCTGTGTTCCGGTAAAGCAGTGAATCACGCCTGTTAATCCAAGCTTACTGTAGTGAGAAATGCGCTCTGCCACGGCACGGTGGGTTTCGCGCACGTGCACAACCACGGGGAGCTTTAAATCGCACGCAATGGAAAGAAAATGCTCGAAACACTTTTCCTGCTGTGGCATCGGACTAAGTGTGTGAAAATCGTCGAGGCCAATTTCTCCAATGGCAACCACCTTGGCATTCTTTGACGCCATGTTGCGGATGTCTTCTGCCACCTCGGGCGTATAACTCGAGGCATCATGAGGTTGAATTCCAATGGCGGCATACAGCATTTCACTTTGTTGCACTTGCTTACAAGCCAACGCAATGGTTTCGGGACTGTAGGCGATATTGAGAATTTTATGCACACCCGCTGCTTTTGCATTTTCGAGAAGCTCGGGAAGATTTTCTCGTAATTTTTCGGACACAAGATGGCAATGGGTATCTATAATATTCACAAGAAGCTCCGTCCATTTGAGCGATTTTAGGCAAAGGCCGAAATGCCCGTGAGTTGCTGCCCCACCACAAGAATATGGATATCGTTTGTCCCTTCGTAGGTATAAACAGATTCTAGATTGCAGGCATGACGCATGCAGTGATATTCATTGCTCACACCATTTGCACCTAAAATATCCCGCGTCATTCTTGCGCATTCCAATGCAATAGAAACATTATTTTGCTTTGCCATGCTGATCTGCGCCGCATGGATTTTATTTTGTTCCTTTAAGGTTCCTAATTGCCACGCCATTAAATTCGCACAGGCAATTTGTGTTGCCATTTTCGCTAATTTTTGCTGAACAAGCTGAAACGAGGCAATGGGTTTATCAAACATAATACGATTTTTTGAATAACGTAGCGCTTCTTCAAGACAGTCTTCTGCAGCGCCCACAGCACCAAAAGCGATGCCAAAACGTGCCTGATTTAAACACATGAGTGCGTTTTTGAGGCCCGTTGTTTCAGGAAGCATGTTTCGCTCAGGAATGCGGCAATCATCAAAATACAGAGTCCCTGTTAATGATGCCCGTAAACTCAACTTGCCTTCAATGAGCGTTGTCGAAAATCCGGGTGTTCCTTTTTCAACGAGAAATCCGCGAATCCCTTGCTCAGTGCGCGCCCAAACGACCGCAACATCGGCAATGGTGGCATTGGTAATCCAGGTTTTTGCTCCCTTAAGAATCCAGTCGCTGCCTTCCTTGCGCGCCGTGGTTTTCATGCCCGCAGGATTCGAGCCCACATCGGGTTCGGTGAGGCCAAAACAACCGACGGCTTGGCCTTTTGCGAGCAACGGCAACCAACGATCTTTTTGCTCCTGTGAACCAAAGGTATGGATGGGATACATCACAAGCGCGCCTTGCACACTGGCAAAGCTGCGTAAGCCGCTGTCGCCGGCCTCAAGTTCTTTCATAATGAGCCCATAGGCAATGGAATCTAAACCTGCACAGCCATACCCTTCGAGGTTTGCCCCCAACAGACCAAGCTCTCCCATGCGAGGAATCAGATCCGTTGGAAAGTAGCCTTTTTCGAAGCACTCCCTCACATGGGGCATGAATTCCTCTCTGACAAACTTTCGCGCCGTTTCCTGAACTAGCCTCTGACTTTCGTCTGCGTTGTCAGAGATCCTAAAGAAATCGGTGGCAATGGGTTCCATATTGATGGCCTCACGAAGGTTGTTTAAGAAGAGAAAGGAGGTTGACTTGCCCAGCGGCATCAAGCTCGCATCCCATCAGAATTTTTTTGACAAACTCTGCATCGATGAGAGGGATTGCTGTTTTTCCCAACAGATCGGAGCTGTCTCTCAGTTTTTCACAGATTTCCATGCATTTGGGAAGTGTTTTTGGGTAGGTGATGAGAGTCCAACAAAGAAGAGCCCACAAAAAGCTCACTTCTTGTTCAGGAAATAATTTGCTCTTAATGGCCAAGTCCATCCCCTGAAGCTTGGCTGTAAACAGGTTCCTCGCCTCTTCAAAGTGCAAGAGTGCATCTAAGCTATCAAGGTGAAGTATGGAAAAGTTTTTAAAGACTTTGATGAAAAGATATTGAAGAGCTGCATTCAGATCTTCAATCTTTAAATCTGCGGGCCTGCAATCAAATCGAAACTCGGAACATGCTTGAATCAGATCGAATAATTCGCCAATGATGCGCGGTTTTGAAAGCATCATCACCTGCGCTAAAAACGTCGTGCCCACGAAGGGAACATTGGGCCTTCCCACCACGGTTTTCACAAAGGTCGACGAGCAGTGCAGCAATTCGGGGGGACACATGATTGCCCACGTTTCCACTCCGGAATCGATGGCCCGATTCGAAAAATAGAGATTAAATTCGGCTTCAAAATCCGAGGTGGAACGCAATCCGCGAATAAGGTGGCTCATCCCGTGTTCACGTGAGTAGTCAACCACAAGTCCGGTTGTCATTGTCACCACCACGCGTTGCCCCAAATGGTAGGGGGGCTCTTTATGCCACCAATCTCCAAAGGGCTCGATGGCAAGTGCGATGATGCGCGCTCTTTCGAGAGGAGTCAGTGAGCCTTTTTTAGCAGGGTTAATGGCCGCAACGACATGCACACAATCAAACACCCTTAACGCGGAGTCGAGCACATACTGATGCCCAAATGACCACGGATCAAAGGACCCCGCATAAACTGCGCACTTCACAAAAACCTCCTCGCGACACGCCCCTGGTTTCGCACTCGCGCCTCAACTTGGCATTTTTTTGACGACATCTCAAAATCCAGGGCACTCTTTTCCATATTCAAGAATGCCTCGGAAAAGTCTGAACACATTCCGATGCTCCAAATTTTGCCGTCAGGAAGCTGACCCATAGAAGTACAGAAGTCCTTCAGAGAGAATCGGGAAGTGACGAAACCGACATTGGCAATTGCGAGAGATGCCAAGAGGTGAATATATTTATGAAGCGGATTCTGTTGCTCGATGACAGCCTTACAATTCAAAAAGTTGTGAAACTGACGTTCACAAACTCCGTTGAGTTTGAGGTGCGGTTCGCACAGAGCCGCAAAGAGGCTTCGGAGCTTCTCGAACAAACGAAGCCCGATGTTGTGATTGCCTACATCCGTTTTGGGGGTGAAGCCAAGCCAGAGTATTTTCTGGAGCTGCGCAAACACTGCCCTTCGATACTCCTCCTTGCAGAAAGCAACGAGGTTTTAACGTCGTTCGAGCAGGCAGGATTCGCAAATTTTTTACGCAAGCCTTTTTTGCGTGAGGAATTAAAGTCCGCAGTTCAGGGACTGTTACCTTTAGCGTATTCTAAAATTCCGCCCCTGGGGAACGAATTTACGGTCACAGAACTCGATGACCAACCCACGCAAGCGGCAGGAGCTGTGAAGTCGGGCGTGTTTCCTGGAGGATTGCCCTCGATTCCACGCCCCCCTTCGGCGCCGCCAAAATCCACTGAAAATGATGCGACTATCAGCCGTGTGACCTTAAATATTCCACCACCTCCTCCATCAGGAAATTTAGGACCCCGCACGACTTTTTCTTCCGGTACAATAGGAACTCACACGTCGGCGCTTGGAAACACAGCCCTCGCACCCGAATCGCCTCCAATGATGGCTCAAGGGCTCAATCATTCTATTGAAGAAGTGCCTCCGTCGTTTCGAAGCACTTTATCGATTCCAGATCTTCCCCCCTTGAACATTGAAGTTGAGGAAAAACCTGCTCTTTCTTTTGTTGAAGCAACGGAGCACCAGCAACTAAGCACGCCCTCTTCTGGAGAGTCTCGCTTTTCGGTTTCGCTCGTGTCTCCCCTTGCCTCGCCCCCTGGCCAAACCCCTGGCGGCTCAGCGCAAGCACCCATGACGAACCCCCTCGTGCGCACCACCTACGCTCCGACCTCGGTTCCTTCCATTTCCAATGGAGCAGTCCCAGAAGGTTCGAGCGAACTTTCCAAGCCCTTAAAGCCTTCGTTCAAGCCGGCCTTTGAAGTGCCCGAAGTGACCATGGATTTGGAAGCCTTGGAACGCTCTTATAAGGCAACAATGACCGCAAAGCAGGCTCCTGAAATGCCGCCTGCATCGACTGTCAAAGCGACCTACGAAGACAAACGCTTTGTGGACATTAATGCGGGCGGAAATGAGGGACTTGAACTCAAAGAAGACACCAATGCCGTTCTGGGATTTGACAGCCTCGTTCTTGAAGTTGCTGAAAACCTTGAAACCCAAATTTCAGCTCCACACGTTTCTAGAAAGCAGAGCCGTCCTGAAATTGTGATTGAACCTGCAGTCGAGCCCACAGAGCCCCTAATTCTTGAAGACGTGAGCTTGCGTACCAAGCCTTTAAATGCCGAGAAACCCCTTCAGTCAAAAGCACAGCCGCTAAACTTGGAAGAAATGCCCTTTCCAAATCACTGGCGTAAGGAAGTTGAACACACCATTGATGATGCGCTATTTCGCGCACTTGAGCGTGCCGTTCCTGCCAAAATCGATCAAAAAATCGAACACGAATGGCCGCAACTTGTAACAACGGTGACCAACAACCTCGTCAAGGAACTCAAAGAGACCATTCCAGACATCGTTGAAAAGATCATTACTCAGGAACTGCAAATTTTTCGCCCACGCCTCGAAGAAATTGTTCACAATGAAGCGCGTGCTTTACATACGGTTCATCTTAAAAAGCTTGAAACCACCATTCAAAGTGAAGTCGAAAAAAACGTGGCCTCGCAAGTCAAAGTCTGGCTCGCAGCAGAAGCCATTCATCTCGCCAAAGACATCGTTAAAGAAGAAATTCGACTCATTATGAGTGAGAATTGAAGCGTCAATGATCAGTGCTATGCACTCAGCTCACTTAATCTCTTTTGTAGACAGTGAAAAAACTGTTTATACTCTACAAAAACCAGAAACTATCGAAATAAATAAGCAATATCCTAGCAAGATTCTTGCTTCAAGCTAGTTAAATGTACTTGTTTAACAGACTTGCTTGATTAGGATTCCTCTATGATGCGACTTCAACTTTTTGTGGTGCCCTTCTGATTATTTTTTGCCTGCACTTCGCGGCAATCCCCCAAATCTAAAGCACTTATTACCCATGCAGGTGGAGCTGTTGCCTTTTCAGCAGCATACTCTGCCACTGGACAGACATATGTCCTACACAATGGAAAACAAATACCCAGCTGCAGCGGAACGTGGGTTACAGTTCAAAAAGCAACTTATTTTTTTAGCGCAGAGCATTGCAGCCCGCCCTCATGGATTTCTTATCATAAAAAAATAGGTGAAGAATACGACTTTATAAGAGGCACATTTCAAAATAAATTAACAAATGATTCCTTAAATGACTACTTAGATTTTGGTTTAATTCGCGGCGCAGAATCCGTACCGAATAGCGTCGAACTCGGAGATCCTTCACTCCTTAAGCTTGGCGAACCTGTCGCGATCATTGGATTTGGTGGGCTCGATTGCTCTGCAGCAGGAGGAGAAGAATATAAAAAATCCATCTATAAAAATAATCGAGGAATTAGAGCGGGCACCTTTAAAATCAAATCCCTGATGAAGTATGGCTGGAACTTGGAACTCGAGAGCACAATACCCGGCATGGCAACTTGCCCAGGAGACAGCGGAGCCGGAGTTTTTGCGCTTCAAGGCGGCGCGCCACGTCTTATTGCAGTGCTGAGCGGGAGGTCTTTTGATTTGCCGCAAAATTCGGAAAAATCAAATTTGACGACACGTGACATAAAAGTGGAACATGTTCGGACTGAATCAAATGCCATTCGACTCGACCACCCACAAATTTGCAAGATATTAGCCCAGGAAAAATTCCCTAACCTTCCCAGACTGTGCAAAACACTCTCATTTTAATTGCAAAATGTAAGGCGGCCGCGGATGAATTCGACTTTTTCCGCCGTTGTCAGAGGCACGGATCAAAACGGAGAATGCAGGATTTGCGGGAGTTGAGCTCAAGAGCGCTATGGAAAATTTGGGTTATCGGGACCGATGGGGTGCCAATAATACGACCTATTATCTGCCAAACACGACTTTGTGAAATAAAAACAGAACTCAAAAAGATGCTGTAAATGACGCTAAAACGGTGGCTGCACTATTACGGGTAACGTTACAGCGTTGCATTACAGTCGATGCGACTTCACGAGAAGAAATTCCAGGCAAGCATCACATCTAAAATCCACTTATGATAATCGACGTTATCATAAGTGACTGATATTTGACGTGAAAATTTGACTAGCAAGAAAATTTTTACGTCCTGTTTTGATCAATGAATTGAGAACGAGATAATTAGCCAGCTTATAAAGTCTCAAGCAACTGCGGTTTTTACACGGATCCGCTTCGCGCCCTTTTTTAAGACCG
>JBIIEI010000010.1:0-81959 GCA_044237915.1 Silvanigrellaceae bacterium
AAGAAAAGAAAAAAATCGTGCGGCTGCTTGTCGAAGAAGTGCAGATTGACACCGTCTCTGAGAAAATTAACGTCAAGCACATTATTCCACTTGTTCCTAAAAAGTGTCAATTGCGTTCAGGGAGTCCTTTCTCCGTTGCTCTCAAACATCGTTTTAGACGAAGTCGACAAGGAACTGGAGTTGCGAGGTCACAAGTTCGTTCGCTACGCAGATGACCTGAACATCTATGTAAAAAGTGAACGCGCAGGCATCAGGGTGATGAACAGCATAAGCATGTTTATTGCGAAGCGACTTAAGCTCAAAGTCAATGAGAATAAAAGCGCAGTTGCCAAACCACAAGAGAGAAAATTTCTAGGATTCAGTTTTACTGGTGGTCGAAATCCAAATCGCCGAAAGATTGCCCCACAAGCAATAAAACGCTTCAAAGATAAAATTCGATTCCTTACGAACCGAAATCACAGTATGAACTTTGATACTCGGTGCCAAAGGCTTTCGACTTTTCTACGAGGCTGGCGCGTGTACTTTGGATTCTGTGAAAGTCGAAGTGTGCTTCGGGACCTCGACAGTTGGATTCGGCGACGTCTCAGAGCTGTCATGTGGAAACAATGGAAAGTTTACGGAAGACGAAAGTCAGAACTGAAAAGGCTGGGTTTGCGCGAAGACTTGGCACAGAAAACTGCCTGGAGTTCAAAAGGTCCTTGGAGGATGTCAAATTCAACAGGGTTACAGATGGCTTTCCCAAAGAGTTTCTTTGTTCAAAAAGGCATTCCACTTTTGGAAATAAAGTAACACATTAAATTTCGTTGAACCGCCGTGTACGGACCCGTACGCACGGTGGTGTGGCAGGGAGGGACCGCAAGGTTCCTTCCTATGCCGAGTTCTTTTTATACCTCGTTCACAGTATAAAAATAGTGACAATCTCATTTTATACTATGATAGTAGTATAAATATGTACATTTCGCTTTTTTATACCGTGAGTGTAGTCTATAATTTGATTTTGCGAACGGCTCTATCCACTTCACATGCCAAGGGAGTTCAAATGACTCCAATGCCACCAGAAAAACCCAAGAGAGCACCCAGGCGCACTCTCGAAGAATTGCAGAAAAGTCAACCGGTTGATTCTATTTCTATTTTTGTCCGAGAAAGAAGAAAAAAATTAGGTTACACACAAGAAGAGCTTGCAGACAGGACAGGAACAAGCCTGAATTTCATCAAGTCGCTCGAACTTGGAAAAAAAACTGTTCGATTAGACAAAGTCAATCAAGTGCTAGCGCTTTTTGGTGCGCACCTCGCCCCTAAAATCAATTCCGAAAGCGAGGTTTAAGCAATATGAGCCAAAAAGCCAAGGTCTACGCATTTAATAAATTTGCGGGAATTCTTGAGAAAAATGACGAAGGAAAATACACTTTCGCATACGACTCAGAATATCTAAACAGTAAAAGCCCAAAGCCGATAAGCCTTACGATGCCAATTAAAGATAAATACTACGAATCAACATTACTCTTCCCTTTCTTTGATGGCCTTATTCCTGAAGGATGGTTACTCAATATTGCGGTCAAAAACTGGAAAATAAATTCACGCGACAAAATGGCCCTCCTCTTAAATGCCTGCCGTGACTGCATCGGTGCAGTGCATATCGAGCCTTTCGAGAGTGATTCCAATGACATTAAATAAGTGCTTGGTCTGTTACGATCAAATTAAAGAAGGAAGCTACCACCCGAGATGCTCCAAAAATTTATTTGGAAAGTCAGCACCTCCTTCTTTAGAAATATCCATGGAAAATGTTGAACAAATGGCCCGTGAAGTATTAAACCGTCGAATTGCCGTACCAGGCGTTCAGCGAAAACTCTCATTAAGTATCGAGAAAAATGAAAATGAGACGAACAGATTTACAGTCGTGGGTGCCTTGGGAGGAAGTCATATTCTAAAGCCGCCCACTCCGGACTATCCAGAAATGCCAGAGCTTGAAAACTTAACTATGCATTTGGCTAAAAAAGTGGGAATTAAAACGGCCCTGCATGGATTGATCAAGATGAAGGACGGGGCATATGCCTACATTACAAAAAGATTCGATCGTGTAGGCGCAAAACGAAAGATTGCTGTAGAAGACCTTTGTCAACTCGCCGAGCTTCCATCCGAGAATAAATATGATAGCACAAGTGAAAAAGCCGGAAAAATCATTCGAAAGTATTCAAGCAATCCAGGAGATGATGCCTTAAGATTTTTTGAAATTTTAATCTTTTCTTTTCTTGTTGGAAATGCAGACATGCATCTCAAAAATTTTTCACTCATCACTACGGCTGATGAAGACGTCTCATTGAGTCCGGCATATGACTTGCTCGCAACTCTTTTACTGACAACATCAGATCATGAAGAACTGGCACTCAGTGTAAGCGGAAAAAAATCAAACCTTAAAATAGAGAGCTTTTTTGCGCTCGGCAGAAACCTTCTCATTCCTGAGAAAGTCATTGCACACTCAATAAAAAAGCAAATAGAGGCAAGGGAACTTCTTGAAGCAGAAATAAAACGAAGTATTTTGTCAGACAATAAAAAAGAAGAATTTATAAATCTCATCGAGAAAAGGAGCGAGAGGCTTCTTTCACGATGAATCCATTCACTCTCAACTGAGCACGGGGGTGCTTGCCAGAAGCCGCGCTTGCTGACGTTTCACAATGCGCCGTTTGTCACCGTCCCTGTTCAGTCGTTCGAGGAGAGCCTCGCAAACTTCTTGAGCTGCCAGATAAAGGTTGTGCGTCTTTTTCTCGATAATAATGTCGCGGAACTTACTTCTTGCGATGCGAATTTTGACTCCAAAAACGTCAGGTCCTGCTTGTTGCGGCGAATTTTCCATAGAAAGAGTGAGGTTGATCTTGCGGCCTTGCAATTTGGGGAATTTTTCGACGATTTCGTTCACTTTTGCTAAGATAAATTCAGTGGCAAGGTCAGAATTTTTGAGTCCTTTGAAAACGACGTTCAGCATCTTTGTACTCCCATTCAATGGTTTTATTCAAAAGAAAGCCTTACAGTTCGCGATTTTTGACTTGCTTCCTCACCTCAAAATTCAAGAGGTAAAGTTTCGAGATAAAGGTGTCTCCAACCTCGATTTTATAAGGCTATCCGCCTGTGCAAAAACTTGCGAAAGCCTCGAATTCAGGATGGCTTCAATCCCTTCTTCCCAATCGATGTCTTCAAAATCAGCATAGCCAACATCAAATCGGATATACTCATCATCTCTTTCACTCACCCAGCCGGAATTTTCGATCTCGTTACCTTCAAGCTTAAAGATGACTTCCATTTCTAATTGTCTTGGAATGAAACTCACCTCAAGTTCATCGATGAGTCCTAAGTAACGTGGACTCCCTCGAAACTCGATCTGTTGCTGATAGTACGTGTGCGAACCATCCATACGGCCAAGCTCAAGTTCTGCTTTCTGGTAGCGAAAGCCGAGGTTGATGAGTGCGTCAAGGATGCACTGCTGTACGGGCAGCGGACCCACTTTCAAACGATCAATGTCTGAAGCGTCGATGGCTCGTTCAAGGTCAAGCTCGGTGCGCAGATAGAGTTCGCAAAAGAGACTCATCCCTTGCCATTCTGTCAGAGGTGTTTCGAGGGGAAGTTGGATCTCAAAGGGGACCTCGGAATTTTGTTGGGACTTGATTTCCAGCCCGCCCGCAACAGGCGCACGCGCAAGGACGAGCTCATTTGAGGGCGAGAGTGAGACGTGTTCTTCTTTGAATTTTACCTTTGTGCACAAGAGCAAATCAATTTTTCGTACCTTTTGTGCACTATTCCCGCCAGTGATTTGCACAACCCCTTTGACGATTTCTCCGGGGCTGTAGATGCGATTCTCGATCTTTGTGTCAACTTTTGCGCCACCAAAACCAACGCGTGCAAGAATATTGTTGATCATTTAATATCTCCCCTTCTTTCTTGGTACTTTGTTTGAGCTCTTGAAATAGCATGAGAGATTTGAAGGCATAAGTAAAATAGATAATCTAGAGCGTTTAGTTCGATTTTTTCTATGGATTTTCCTCTTGAACAAGAGGTCCTCTTGCAAGGTGCCGTGCTTGCTGACGTCTCATAATGCGGCGCTTGTCACCGTCCCGGTTCAGTCGCTCGAGAAGAGCCTCGCAAACTTCTTGGGCCGCCAGATAGAGGTTAATATTTTTTTTCTCGATAATAATGTCTCGAAATTTATGCCTTGCAATGCGAAACTTAAAGCCAAAAACGTCAGGTCCAGCTTGCCGCGGCGAATTTTCCATTGAGAGAGTGACGTTGACTTTGCAGCCCCGCAATTTTGGAAATTTTGCGACAATTTCTGTTACTTTTGCTAAGACAAGTTCAGTCGCAAGGTCAGAACTTTTGAGTCCTCTGAAAACGATATTCAGCATTTTTGCACTCCATTGGATATTTTTATTGAAAAGCAGAGCATTTCGGAACTCTTTCAGGCCGCTGCGAGATCATGTTTTCAAAGTGTTCGTTTCTCTATCTGTGAATCAAGCTTGCAGAAAACGAAAAATTAATTTTTTTCCGCCGGGGGCTTGATGATGAGAGAAGCCACAACAGAAAGTGTTAGGATGCCGCCAATAATGCTAAGTGACCATGCAACGGGGAACTTACCCCCAAACATTTCGTTGAGCCAAACCATTTTAAGACCCACGAAAATGAGAATAAAACCAAGGCCAAATTTCAGGAATCGAAATTTATCTACAACTCCAGCGAGCATAAAGAAAAGCGATCTCAGCCCTAGGATTGCAAAAATGTTAGATGTGAAAACAATCAGAGGCTCTTTTGTAATGGCAAAAATTGCAGGGACGGAATCGATTGCAAAGATGATGTCTGAAAATTCAATAAACACCAAAGCAAGAAAGAGTGGCGTTGCAACCAGCACACCGTTTTGCCTTGTAAAGAATTTTTTTCCATCAATCGTTTCCGTAACAGGTAAAAATCTCTTCACAAGGCGAACGAGGGGATTGTTACCCGGATCGGAGGCTTTCTGAGGAACCACAAGAATTTTAATTCCAGTGAGGATGAGAAACGCTCCAGCAATCAGGACGACCCAGTGATACTGCATGAGCGTGGCGCCAATCGCGATAAATATCGCTCGAAAAATTAAAGCTCCAATAATCCCAAAGAATAAGATGCGGTGCTGGTATTTTGCGGGGATAGCGAAATAAGAAAACACGACGATAAAGACAAAAATATTGTCTACTGCCAGTGCTTTCTCCACAACAAATCCTGTTAGGAACTCAAGGCTCACTTGTTTAGCGGAAACGAGTGCATCGAATCCTGGGACATCGAGGAGGCGAGGGTTCGCCGAAAATGTATGGACTGAATAAAAATAGAGGCCGACATTGAAAAGCAAAGCTAAGCTGACCCAAACAACTGTCCAACTTGCAGATTCTTTCAGGGTAATGGCGTGATCATTTTTATGAAAAACTCCAAGATCCAAGAGGAGCATGCTCAGTACGAAGCCTAAAAAGACAAGGTAAAACCACCAGTACTCAGCAAAAGGGAAAAGATAAACACTCTCCATGAAATCTCCATGGTAAATTTTTAAGCGAAAGCCTGCGCGCTTCTCTCGAAAAACTTTCGAAAGCAAAAACCTCACAAGAATGCTTATCGTGCTCTTGAGTGATTTTTGAAAATAGATAATATGATAGTCTTGGTTCGTTTTAAACGAAGAAAGGTGGCTTGGCATGAAATGGTTGAATTATCACCACCTTCTATACTTCAAGGTCATTGCAACCGAAGGCGGGATTGCAAAAGCAGCGAAAAAACTGCGCTTGGGGCAGCCCACCCTCAGTACCCAACTCAAACAACTCGAAGATGCCCTCAGCCAGCAACTCTTCGAGCGGAACCATAAGAATTTGGTACTTACAGAAGCAGGTAAAGTAACACTCGACTATGCTAACGAAATTTTCGGACTGGGCGACGAGCTCCTGAATGTTTTGCAGGATGAGTCTTTTTCGATAAAAATTCGCGTGAACGTAGGCGTTCTCGACAGTGTGCCGAAGGTTTGTGTCGTTCGTCTGGCTGAAACCGCGATGTCTTTTGGCAACTGCTCTATGAGTCTGCTTGAAGGCAAGAGCGATGAACTCTTCCGAGAGCTCTTTGCACACCGTCTCGATCTCGTTTTAACCAACCACACACCCCACTTTTCGGGTAACAAAGCAGAAGCTGCCTTCACGAAACCCATTGCAAAATTTCCGGTGGGAGTCTTTAGCTCGCCGAAGTACAAGGCTCTCGCTAAAAATTTTCCTCAGTCGTTGATGGGGCAACCTTTCATCTTGCCCACCATGCACAGCAAGCTTCGGCATGAC
Source organism: Silvanigrellaceae bacterium (assembly GCA_044237915.1). Taxonomy (GTDB): domain Bacteria; phylum Bdellovibrionota_B; class Oligoflexia; order Silvanigrellales; family Silvanigrellaceae; genus JBIIEI01. The sequence goes on from JBIIEI010000010.1 coordinate 6,324, forward strand.
CTCGACCACTACTTCCGAACAAATGGAATCGTTGTGGAATGTCTCGTTGAGACGCAAGATACAGCGGTTCAGAAGCTGTTGTGCATTGATGAAATGGGCTTAATAGCCATTCCAGAATTTGTAGGAAATATTTTGGTTGCTGAAGGAAAACTCATCAAACTCGGCCTGCTCGAGAGCGTCTTTGAGGAAATTTGGCTCATCGCAGGAGCGCGCCGCATCGAAAACCCCATCGCTTCAAAAATTATGAAGTCCTTTAAATTTTCGCAGGAGAAGTGAATAAGCACTGAATTTAGATCTCAAATATTCAATGATGACAATAGACAGGCTTATCAGGGAGACAAAAAGATTCACATGGCTTGAATTGATCGAACATTTAAAAGAGCCTCTTTTGAATCATACTCACCAGAAACGCGAAGTTTCCTTTTTTGTGAACTTATTCTCATAAATTCCCATACGGCAGCTTCCTCAAGATCACCGTATAATTCAATTTCTTCTGGGTCAAAGGTGCACTTCACACTAGAGTAATCAAGCTGATTGGCTTCAAGTTCACGGAGTTCAAAGGACTGAGAAACATTATCCCCCGCTTCTGCGAGCCCAGTAAATGTTATAAAAAGTGACTGAGATTCTTTTCCATATTTTTTCTGAAGCTTTTCTCGCATTGCGCTATTTAGAGAAAATGAAATTTGTTGAGGCTGCAATGAGGTGGGAACAATTCCACTCACATCAATAGAATCAAATCCGTACACTTTACTTTTTGAGTTTGGCGCGAGAGGAATGAGCGAGCGTTCTACTTTTTCAACAATTTCATCTTCAATATCGGAAGAATTATCTGTGGCTACTTTTTCTATTATTTGTAAAGCTTTCTCAAGAAGCAAATTCCGGTGAATTGGCTTAAGAATGATGCTGACGCTTCCTGCAATGATTCCGCTGTATGCAAATTCTGGACTTGTCGAACAGTCACGAAAATCTGTCGACTGATCTCTCAATATTCGCATTGTATCTTTGAATAATTTTCTCACATGAGATGTTACATTTCCGATTACAATTTCAGAAGTGTTAGATGGAGAGATATTTTTCTTAACTAATTTGATGTTAATAAGTGTTTCCGAAAAATCGAGAAAAACATCTTCGTCAGGAATATACCTTGACTCTAGATCTTCAAAAAATTTACGTTCAACGGTAATGACGGATTTATTTTTTGTTTTCGCAAAATAACAAACGTGACTTAATTTAAAGAAATCTCGAATAGAAAGCTCGTTTTTTATGAGACGGCTTACAGTTGATTCAGAAGTTGGAGTATAAATCCATTCTTCACTATTTCCATCGTCGTCAGCAAAATAGGCAAGAAAAAAATCACCTGAAGTCGTATGAAATGTAAAAGCTTTTGGACCATCGTAGTAATCTAAAATGTCAATAACGTGAAAATTATCGTAATATTTAGGATTGTCAGGAAAAATTATGTCTGTCATGTGCTCAATTCCTCAAAAATTTCTGCAATTGATACAGGATTCAGCTCGACAGGATGCCACCAATTTGCATGATTTGCGGAATCTTGGTCAATTCGCCCATGCGTATTATTAAGCACAACTTTTGCTATTTTTGCTTGAGCATACTTTTGTTTGTATTTTTTCTTGAGATTGCACAACGCCAAATAAGAAGTTCCAAGAGAAACTGCATGCTCTTCGCATTTATTGGTATCCACATTTCGATAGTCTTCCCCTTCTTCGCATAGTCTTGCACGAGATTTGAAGTCTTGCTCGCACAATGTACCGCTTGGTAGGAGCCTGAAGTAAGTTCCCCCTGCTGCCTTTGATCTTGGAAGTGGACAATTTTCCAAGTGGCCTCCAATATATGACATTTGTTGCGCAATCTCCGAATAGTAGACAAAGTCAAGAAGCAAGCGAAGTAAAATACCTTTTTTTGAAAATTTTGCAAAGTGAATATTCTTCAAAGCAAAGTTCTGAGTCTTTTTGCATGCTGAGATCCTCCAACAGAGGGATCGAGATTTGCAGGCACTCCCTCACATCGCCAACGACTCTGCGGTTTCTTCCCTTGTAAATTGAATTTTCCAGCGACTATTGGAGTGGGTATCTATGGTGGGATTGGAAAAATCTTGATTTTTTTCTTTGCGAGCTTGCGCAAAAGCGATGGGCCATTCGGTTTGTTTGCGGCTGATGCGCTGTTCGACCTGAAGTAACAGTTCGCTTGGAATATCCCAAAATTCCTTCATGCAATCTAAAAAGAATCCAAGGCGATTAAAGAGGGCCGAGACATTGCAATCGGTGCCGTAGCGAATGATTTTATCGAGGTCTGGGACATGAGCCGATGTTTTGCAGAGTCTGAGGAGGTCGCAAAAAGGAGGGCTGTGGGCGGGTCGTTTTAAGCAATCCACCACTGATTTTTCGAAGTTGGTTACCAAGACAGGGAACTCGATATTGCCGTCCTTCAGAAACTGTGTTTCGAGTCCATGGGCTTCGGGTGCTTGGCACCAAAAGTAAAAGCGGCCTTCAAAAGAAAAAGAATTGAATTTGCTGGGGCTCACCACATAGACGATATCTTGTGCCGCAGGGATTTCTTGGGCATGAAGTTGAAGTGAAGACTGAAAACCGACGTAACAGTAGGGCGTGAGTTTGCTTGCGATGGCAAAGGGGCAACTTTTGGCTTTCTCTGGATTTTCGCCTATCGTACTCACCCGGTACAGACCTTGCCGGATGGGATAAATGTATCCGCGCGCAGCAAGCTCACTCAGTCGCTTGCGCAAGGTGTTTCCTGTGGTTTGAAGTTTTTCTCGGGCCTCATCAATGGTAAAGATTTGCCCTTGGCGAAAGTGTTCGAAGATCTTTGGCAACTTCATTACCAACCTCGTCGTCTTCACTGGATGAGTGAGCCAACTCTTTAAGAATATGCATAGTGGAGTTTAACATGTTCCAAATCAGGGCCACGGCGAAGCGAGAAGGAAACGGGTGTTAGGATGTTGACACTGAGTGAATGGAGGCAGCTTTTTTGGAGAGTCCTCAGCGGAACTGTGAGTTACTTTTTTTGTTTACTCCTTGTTTCGTTGATTTTTAGTCCGGGTTTTGTCTATATGGGGCAAAATACCAGTGGATTTGTGATGGCGATTTTAAAGTCGCAGCCGCTGATCGTGGTGCTGGCCATTGGGAAGTTAATGGCTATCGGACTTGCATGTGCATTTATATTGAATTTGCTTGCTCTTTCTGTGGGAAAAAGCGCGCGTTTTCTCTTTGGTTTGATGTTTTTCATGGCGTGTGTCGTCCGAGAGGCCGCACTTTATCCGGCCATGGCCGAAAACTGGGGACTCATTTCTAGGTTTTCTGAGCTTCGCAACGGAGTGCAATGGCTAGCCTCAGCGCCTCTGGGTTCCACCTTCAGAGCCTTTCTGGAGTGGCTTCCTTTTTGTGTAGTCTGTGTGGCCGCAGTGATCAATATTCTGGTGCTGATCCGTTTACTGGGCTTACAAAATTCCAGGTTTCGAAATGTGCGGCGCTCTTTAAAGGTTTCGGAACTCGACCAAGAGTCTCGAAGGTATGCCGTGTTGGCCTTTTCGCTTGTTCTGAGTTTAGTGGGAACTTTTACGGGGCTTTACTGCTTAAGTTCAAGTTTTTATGCAAATATACCAAAGTCCGATGGTCGTCAAAGGAAGCCCAACGTGTTTATCTTTGCCATCGACAGCCTGCGATTTGATCGACTTTCCAAGCCCGAGTATGCCGATGTCATGCCCTTTTTGCGTTCAAAAATGAAGTCTGCTGCATTTTCTGCTCCGCTCTTGGTGGGCGTGCCACGCACCTTTCCGAGCTGGACCGAAATGGCAACCTGTAAATATGCCCACCGCACCGGAATTCGAGAAATGTTTCCGCGTCGTGGGCCTAGGCTCGAAACTCCACCCACCATTTTTCGTGCCTTTCAAAATAACGGTTACAGCACTCTTTTTTTATCAGACTTTGCGGGAGATATTTTTGATAGATATCCATTTGGAGCAAAAGAAGTGCTTGCGCCAACGTCGAACCTTCGAACGCTCATCGAAAATTCATTTCTTCAGCATCTTGTTGCGCTGCAAAGTGTTCTGGCTCTTCCAAGGGCGCACCGCCTTGTTTCTTCTTTGCTTGAAAGCGCAGAATTTGCAGATCCAAAGCTCTTGGGTCTGGTGTTTCGCAAGGCACTTGCCGAGGAAGCATCAGCGGGAGAGGGCATCTTTTTTACGACATTTTTTTCGGCGGCTCATTTTCCTTATGCAGCGCCCAGCCCGTATTATTCAATCTTTCAAACTCCCGAAGAGGGATGGCTCGCGTTTCGAAAGGATACCGAGCAACTGGTCGAGGCCCAAGGTAACGTAACAGCGCGTACCAAGCGAACGGCTTCACAAAAGCAAACTGTGGAACTCTACAATGGCGCCCTTAGATCCATCGACGATACGCTGAAAGGTCTGTGGGAAGATCTTGAAAAAAGGGGGTGGTTGGAAAATTCTGTTGTGATGGTGCTCGGGGACCATGGAGAAAATCTCTATGAAGGAACCTTGGGCATGGGGCACGGGGACGGAGTTTCGGGCGAGTTTGCCACGCAAAGTGCGCTGTTGATTTGGGCGAAGGGGGAACCCGAAGAAGTGCTCGCACATTCAAGGGAAAGACGCCTTGCGCGCTCCATCGATGTTGCACCCACGCTTGCGCAGCTGACCAGTGTTCCGTTTGCTATGGAAAATTGTGATGGCACAACCCTGCTTGGAGTGGCACAAAAGGCTCCACAATTTCCCGTCGAAGAGGCTTATCAAGAGTCTGGAATTTGGTTTGTCTCGGGTGACAAAACGCCTGAAAACAGAAAACGTGTTGCGTATCCTGGAATTGTCGGACTGCTTGATATCGATGCGGGGCACAATTTAGAATTCGTTCTTAAATCTTCTTTTTCGATTCCTACGATGAGTGTTAAAGAAAGAGCTTGGGTTACCGATCAATTTCGACTTGTTGCAACCACGCTTTCGGATGGTGTTACTTTTTCGCTGTTTGATCGCATTGCCGATCCGAGTTCCGAGCGGGATTTATTGCTCGGGCCCCAACCCACAGAGCAGGCTTTGAGAGTTGCAAAGGTGCTCATCAAACGACTCAATGACTACTTGGAAAGTCGGGGCGTTGAGCGTGTCGCAAATGCAGAAGGCCGTTTCTTTTATGCTGAAAATACGGAGAAGTAACAAAACGATGGGGAAGCTTTCGCGCAAACTGCGTTATTTCTATCGCAAAGGAATCCGGCGCCCGCTTTTGGTGGTGTGGGAAGCGCTCATACAGTTTTACAGCCGCATTGCGATGTTTTTTTTGGTGAGAGGCATCGTCATCCCAGGCAGTCGCAAACTCAAAGACAACCAAACTCTTGAATCCAGGGCCGCATTGGAACGACAAATCCTGGTGCGCAAGCTTAAAAGTGAGCGCTTTTCAACAGGATTCGGACCCTTTTGGTTGCGCCGCATTGGTGATTCCACCCTTAAAACCTTTGCAAAATACAGGATATTGCTCAACGTCATGGCAAAGATCCTGGTGAGCGTTTTTTTGGTTGTGATCCCCTTGGGGCTCTTTGTTGTGATGCGAGGAATGTTACCTGTACCTGAACGCGTTGGAACTCGGGATCCCGCAACTCAGTTAAAGAAACAATCACATCTGAGAACCGATTGGCTTTACACGGAAGGTCCTTTCGAGAGTGAGAAAAAGTCTCCGCAAAAAGCCTTCGCATATTTAGACCCCGCCAAGCCTCGGGGGCCCTTCGTGACCTTTGTGCATGAGCCCGATGTTCCACTGGGGCTTGTTCATGTTGGAATTGGCACCTATCCTCGCAGAGTCGACCTCGTGCGCGGTTTTTTGGCAAGTGAGAAAGCGCCACTTGTCATTCCAAGGCAACGTCCGGTGCGCATCGATATGAGTGGCCGCAATAGATTGCGCATTCGCGGGTATCTGTTTCCACATCCTTCAAAAAAAGCAGGAATCCGTTGTCGAGCCGAGATCCGCGATGAAAATGATCGCCTGCTTTTTGGAGTTGAGGGAAAAACACCCCGCTATTTAAAGCCCGATAAAAACTCAATTTCTGAATTGTTTCGCCAACGATTTACGCCTGCGGCTTTCCCTGTTACGGGAGAAATTCAAGATTTTGTCCTTGATACCGATGTGCCCCCTGCGTTCCTCAAAGTGACTTTAAAGGTGATTCGAGAAGGCACTGCGCTAGCGGATCCTAAAGTTTTGGACGAAACTCCGCAGGCAAAAAAAGAATTGCATAATGAAGTCAAAATGGTTGTTGAAGGACGCTCTGTTGCTCCGGAACTCAAAGATCTTTCCGACGACGAATGCGTCTATGCGCTTGGTGACCTCAGTTTTGAACGAGAGATGATAAAGCCTTTAGCGCGCAGGGGAGTCATTCTTCTCGTTGTGGATATGTTGCAAAAAGCCCTTGCAGACGATGCACATTCAATGCCCTTTTTGAATTCCCTCGTGCAAAAGGACATGGTGAACTTTTCCGAACACCGTTCGATTTCTCACATGACGGTTCCCAGTGTTTCGGGGCTGATGACGTCTTTGTATCCGCGCGACATCGGGTCTCCCGCATTTGTTTATTCTGCAGACACTGAGCTCAAGAAAAATTTTTACAAAAGACGCCTTCCCACAATCGCAAGTCAGTTTCGAAACCAGGGATATCGCTCAGCGGCATTGGGCAGCGTTTCGTTATTTACCGAAGCGCTTGAAGGGGGGATCGACATTGGTTTTCACGAAGCTCTCGTGCTCGAGAGCCCCCAGTACGAAACAAGGCATTTGACAGAAGAGGCTTTAAATTGGCTTGAAAGCTATGGCAATTCTCCTTTTTTTCTCTATTTGCACTATCACACCGCCCATTCGCCTTACCGACCTCCTCTCGAGAATTTGGCATTGGGAAAATTACTCTTTTCGCCGCTGTCCATGTCTCGTTCTCAAGAATTGTATAAAGGTTTGGGTCGTTACCTCGACAGTGAACTGAAGCTCTTTTTTGATAAATTAAATGCCCTGGGGATTGCGAATGAGGTCGATATTATAGTGACATCGGATCATGGCGCACAGATGGCTGCGCAGCCCTATGGGTATTATTCAGGAATGAATTCCGATATCCGTGCTGCAACTTCCAGCAAAGGTCATTCCCTTTCTGATGAAGAAATTAAGGTCCCTTTCTTTGCTCGCATTGCCGGATTGCCGGCTGGTGGGCAAACGGTTCGCGCCCCCACTTCCCATGTCGATCTTTTACCCACGCTTTCAGGCTTGGCAGGAACCCCTCTCGCCAATGCAAATTTACGGGGATTGGATTTGAGTCCTTGGCTCAAAAACTGGAATCTGCAGAGTCTTGAGAAAAAACTCATGGCGCGTGAAAAAATATATTTTGAAGGACATGAGTTTGCAGGGATTCTGTATTTTGGTGGAGAATTTGCACAGGCTCCTCTAAAATACTGGAAGCAGTTTTCGAAAAAATCTTTGCAATTGGATTTTCCGAGTTGGCCGTGGATGAAAAGAGAAGAGTGGTTTGAACCTGAGCAACTATCCAAAGTAAACTTCAAATCGGGCGAAGAGACATGGATTCCTTGGGTGAACCCTTATTCTTTAAAGCAGCTTCGCAAAGCTTATCTTGCGACGGCTCCCGGTGCACGGGGTATGAAGCTCAAGATGTTTCAAAACGCACGCCTCAACCTTTCCATGCTTTTTCATTCTGAAAATGGCCTCGGCCCTGTGCTTGAAACGTGGCCTGAAGGCATGAAATCAGACAGGTCAGTGGATGGAAAAACGTGGCGCTTAAAGCTGGAGGGAGATGTGAAACTCCTCGATGAAATCACACTCGCGTTAAATTCATCGGTGCTTAAAAACATCGAAGGGGAAGATGTGTCATTTGTGGGATGTGCCTCTGCAATGTTGTTTCAGCCCGAATATTTAGTTAAAGCATTTAACGACTCTGATTGTATCTATCAAACGCCCTCCGACGCCTTTGTTGAAATGAATTATCGCGAGAAATTTGCTGTGGCAGTCAGCAAAACCTTGGGTGCAGATGTTGCCGAAGAAGTGCGAACTCTCGGAGCAGGATCTGCTTTGGAACAGGCACTCAAAGATTGGGGTTATGCCAAATGAAGTCTGAATCGTCTCAAAAGCTTTTGACTAAAACACAGGCCCACGAAGCTTTTTTAATCTTAAATAAACGCTGGCCTGATGCACACTGTGAGCTGGGTTACAATAATGATTTTCAACTTTTAATTGCCGTGGTTTTAAGTGCCCAAACCACAGATAAGGCTGTCAATAAAGCCTTGCTTCCCCTGTTTGAAAAAATGCCCCAGTTTGGCCCCCAGGATCTTGTTGACATGGGAGAAGACGCCTTTCGCGAGGTGATTAAAACCATTGGTTTTGGCCCCACCAAGGCGAAAAATTGCTATAAGCTCTCGCAGATTTTATTAACGAAACACGCAGGCAAAGTGCCTTTCCAGCGTGAATTTTTGGAAGAGCTTCCGGGCGTAGGACGCAAGACTGCCAATGTGGTGCTTAATGTACTGTGTGGATTGCCTACCATGGCCGTCGACACCCATGTGGCGCGCCTTGCAGTGCGTATTGGTTTTGTGAAACCTACCGAAGATCGTCGCCTGATTGAGGATGAACTTTTAAAACTGTTACCCGAAGAAGTCAAAACCAAGGCTCACCATCAGCTAATTTTTCATGGGAGATATCATTGCACCGCAAGGGCTCCCAAGTGTAGCGATTGCCCCCTGGAAGGTTTATGTAAAAAGGTGGGGGTTGGAGGTCATTTTAAATTACGTACATGAATTCGGAATGTAGAAAGCGCTTTTGTGAATGAATTGAAGAAACGATAAGCAGATCCTATTCGCGTCGAACTGCTTTCTGGACCAATGTTCGAAATTCTGGCTTGAGTCCACCGGGCTGAAATTCAGTTTCGAAGGGGCTAGATTGCGTGAAAAGTATTCCGTACATATTCAAGTGAAAATCTGCAAAATACATGACATTATACGGGAAGCCAGACCAAAATATAACCGGATTCTTGGGATCGCTCTGCTCGGTTTCGGTTCCAGATCCCAGTCCAAAACCGCGACCTGGAACGTCGATATCAGGCGGAAATCGAGCGCCCACATTGGTAGGAATGTTTCGAATTTGGTCTGTAATGAGTTCCTGAACGGTCTCTGGCTTGAGGATCCGCACTCCATTGAGTTCACCTCGATTGAGGAGCATCTGCAATAGGCGTCCATAATCCTGTGCCGTTGAGACCATTCCTCCATAGCCAGTTTCCCAACCTCCCCCTGCGGATAAGGCATGAGGAAGTGCAAGAAACTTGCTTCCAACAGCTGCTTCTCGAAGGACAAGATTGCCGTTCACCGACTCATAAAAATTAGAGAGTCTCGTTGATTTTTCAGCTGGAACATAGAAATCGGTGTCCGACATATTCAAGGGCTTTAAGAGTGCTTCTTTTACAAAAATATTCAGAGGTTTGCCGGAGATGCGTTCGGCAACGTATCCTGCAATGTCGTTTGAATAGCTGTACACGAACCGACTTCCAGGTTGGTACGAAAGAGGGATATATCCATTTTGCCATGTGCCTTGATTTGCACGACTTGGCCGTTTTGGCCAATCATTGTCACTGCTCCATGCAGACGAGCCTTTTCGATGTGCTTTTGAATGACATCATTTAAGGGTTTCAAATTTTCGGGTTGTAATGTTGCGAGTTTTGGAGCTGCAAGTTCCGACTTAACTTGAGTGTTACTTGCCTTTTTGCAAGCGGAATTGCTCATTGCCGAAAATATCGAAACACACATGACGAGTTTTGGAAATAGATGGCAATTTTGCGGCATTAGAACTTCAGCAAGTGTTGTATTCTTTTTTTGATCTGAAAAGCTTGAGAGTATCATAGGAAAGACATTCACTTTTGTAAAGTAAGGAAATCAGTTGAATTGTCGTTAAAAAAATTCATTTTATTTTATGTTAATTTTCAAATTTATTTTGTTTAAATGCATTTTTATAGGAAAAGAAGAACAATTTTTTTTCTAAAAATCAAAACTTTCTAGAAAATACATAGCGCCTACTCAAAGCTTCGTTGCTTCGTTCAATTTCGACGTGCAGCCAAATTTGAGGAACTAAACACCCTGTAGTTTCGAAAAAGAGTTGCCAGTCTTCCTCTTCAACATTGCTTGCCCATTCTAAAAACACGATGGAATTCAGAGTGAATTCCGACTCGAGTCCAAGGTAACAAAGCTCTTTCCCGTGTTTCAATCGGTAAAGATCGAGATGGACAATTTTTTGAAAATCGACTTCATGAGGAGGAGTCAATTCTACAGAATGAATAATCGAGAATGTTGGACTTGTAAGCGCAACTGCCGCACTCGCCGCAGTTCCGATGGCAGCAACCAAGGCGGTTTTTCCGGCGCCTAAATCGCCTTCAAGCGAGAGCCAGGTTCCTGCGGGCAAGCAATGCGCAAGAGCTGCACCTAATTCTGGCAAGTGGTCTTTTTCGAGTTCTATGGTAACAGAGTGTTGCTCATTTTTATGCTTGTTGCTTAAAAAATCTTGCAGTGTGCTCTTCCACACGGATTCACTTGTTGTGTTACTTTGGTGTGTCATTTTGTTCTCAAACTCAAAAGAAGTTCGCCCACCTTTTGTGCACAATCGAATGAGGGTGCAGAGAGCAATGCATTTTTTCGTTCAGGAAGTGCCGCAAAAATCTCTTCAGTGAGAGCAATAATGCGTTCTTCCGTAAAATCTTCTTCTTTGGTTGAAACGGCCCAGCCTCGTTCTTCAAAGAGGCGCGCATTGATAATTTGATCGCCTCGGCTTTGATGCAGCCCAAGGGGGACAAGGATCATGGGAATGCGGGCAGCGGCAAGTTCAAAGATGGAGCTTGCGCCCGCGCGGCAAATAGCGGCGTCTGAGCAGGCGTAAACAAGCGACATTTCGTCTGAAAGAAATTCAAATTGCTTGTAGTGGGGGCCTGCGTTTAATTCAATACTTTTTCCTTTTCCAACGATATGAATAATATTATATTTTTGGGCTAATATGGGCACTGCTTTGGCAATGCGTTTATTGAGTTCAAGTGCCCCAAGGCTTCCTCCAAACACAAGCAGTGTTTTTTTATCGTGAGCCAATCCGAAATGTGCAATGGCCTTTGCCCGAGATTCTATAAACAAGCTTTTGCGAATGGGAAGGCCGATGTGAATAATTTTATTTCGAAAGCGAGGGGGTAATTTTTTTGCAGTTTCGGCGAATGCAATCAGAGCTTTTTGTGCAAAAGGTAACGTTAGCATCGTTGCAAGTGCGGGTGTGGCATCGCTTTCGTGAATGACAACGGGAATGCGGTTGAGCCAAGCTGCCCACACAACGGGTGCCGAGACAAAGCCCCCTTTTGAAAAAACGACATGGGCCTTGATACGATACAGAAAGAAAAAAGCCTGAAAAAATCCAAGGATGATTCGAAAGGGATCGCTGAAATTTTGAAGACTAAAATATCGTCTGAGTTTACCCGTTTGAATGCCTTTGTAGGTCCAATTTTTTCCGGAATTCTCTACAATTTCGCGTTCCATTCCGCTCACAGAGCCCAAGTAAAAGACCTTGAGTTGTCCTTGTGCAGCAAGTTTACCCAATGAGCTGTTGGGATCATCGACGAGTGCGAAATGAGGCCAGACATGACCTGCCGTTCCACCGCCTGTGAGCACCAGTTTAAACTCATTACCACTTTGATTATTCAACTGCAAAGCCCCTTTTTAGAATTAAAGATGTTCTTTAGAATTCCAGCTGTAGTGGTAATCTTTGTCTTCATATTTCATTGCAGCCTCGGTCGAACGCAGGGGGGCAAACGTATCGACCATGATGGCAAGTTCATTGGTTTCGCGGGCGCCCACACTGGCTTCGTATTTTTCAGGATGGGGTCCGTGGGGAACGCCGCCGGGATGAAAGCTCATTGAATACTGCGAAATGTTTTTTCGGCTTGTAAATTCGCCATGCACGTAAAAGAGAAGTTCATCGCAGTCGACGTTGTGATGAGGGTAGGGACAAGGCACCGCTTTTGGGTGGTAGTCGACGATGCGCGGAACAAAATTCATGATGTAGAAGTTTTGCCCTGAAAAGGCCGCATGAACGGTGGGGGGCAAATGAATATTGCTCGTTTTGGGTTGGTAGGCATTGACGTTAAATGCAAAAGGGTAAACCCAACCGTCCCATCCTACGCACTGATAAGGCCATTCTGTGTATTCATGCGACGACAGAAAACCACCACGCATGATGATAATCGGAAAATTCTCGGTTGGTTTTAAAGAAAGAAGGCGTTCGGGTCCGCGAAAATCGCGGTGCGTGTAGGGGGCATCCATGCGCAATTGCCCTTGAGGAACGCGAAACTCTTTAGGAATTCCAAAGCTTTTTCGCCCTTCAATCGCCATCAAATATTGAGGCCCTTTGGGGAGAAATCGAAACGGAACAGACTTTGGGATGTAAAGATAATCAGATGGCCCATAATCAATTTCGCCAAAAATCGTTTGAAGTGTGCCCGATCCTTCTGCAACAAAGTACATTTCGTCTGAGTCGCCGTTAGAGAAAAAAGAGGACGATGTTTCGGAAAATTTTGCAATGCCGACGCTGCAATCGTCATTAAAGTAAAGTGTAGTTCGCGATTCGAGAAAATCTTTGCCCTGCGGGATGAGCGAGGTTTTTACATGGCGTCGTAAAAGTTGAGATGCTTGGGGTGAGCCGGTATTTCTGACGGGAAAAAAGGGGTTTTGAAGTTCAATGGACTTGACGTTGGTTTCGTGAGTCGGGGCTCTTTTGAGGTACAGAATAGAATACAAGTCGCTGAATCCGTCGCGCGTGAAGACATATTCTGCGACCATTTTTCCATCGACTTCAAAAATAGTATGCGGTTTTTCAGAGATGGCCCCAAGTTTTCGGTAGTCGATCATAGCACATGTTTCCTTAAGAAAATGAAAAATGTTCGTGAGATGACAAACCATAAAGCAGGTGCAGACTGCTTTTCAAGCGATGCTGACACTATAAAGTTTTTCAGCCGTGAACCGATCTGCTTACGGATTTAGAAGATTGCCTATGGTTAGAGGTTCACGTGAGCGGTCAATGGATGGGAGACTTCGCTGAGAACTCAGTCCTTGGAAAATATCGCCTCGTTCGCGAGCTTGGGCGCGGAGGGATGGCGGTCGTTTATAGGGCCGTCGATTCGTCCAATAACGAAACAGTTGCGCTCAAAGTCCTGAAAGCTCCTCCTAACGCTCATTCCGACTATGATGCCATATCAAGATTTCGCAAAGAAGCGCATCTTCTTGCGGGCTTGCGACATCAGAATATCGTCCGCTTTATTGAATTTGGTTCCGAAAATGACACCTACTTTCTTTCGATGGAACTTATTGAGGGAGTCAATCTCCGACAGATCATTCAAAGGCGCGGCAGTTTCGAATTGATGGATGCCATTGATATCGCCGTTCAACTCGCCGAAGTGATTCAGTACACAGAGGGGCAAGGGCTCGTTCATCGGGATCTCAAACCACAGAATGTCATGGTTGTTCCTTCTTTGGGCACCGACATAGTGAAAGTGCTCGATTTTGGGCTCTCCACTTTGACCCATGCGATTTCAGGAGGCCATGCCGAAGAAGAGCGCCTCGTTGGAACGGTGAGCTATGCGGCACCCGAACAGGCAGGGCTCATCGATCGCAACGTCGACTCAAGGGCCGATCTTTATTCCTTGGGTATTATTATCTATGAAATGCTTTCGGGGCAGCACCCCTTCCAAAAGATAGAAATTGAGCAACTGCTCGACGAAAACCTCGCAATGCCTTGTCCTCTTCATGAGCTTCGTTCCGACATTCCAAAGGTCATTGGAGAAATTGTACGCCTGCTGATGCTGCGCAATCCCGACAGCCGCTATCAGAGTGGCATGGGCCTCTTGAAGGATTTGCTCGAATGCCGGCGTCGGTTTCAAGATGGTCGATTTCAGGAGTCTTTTACCCTTGGAACTCACGATCATTTTCGAGATTTGAGCTTTGGAGGTCGCCTCGTTGGGCGCGAACGACATCTCGACGTTTTGAAAGAAGTGCTGGGGTTTGTCGAAACAGGGACGCCGCATACCGTCGTTATTGAAGGTGAAATTGGAGTGGGAAAGAGTTTTCTCATTTCAGAATTTCGTCCCTTCAGCCTCGCAAGCCGATCGATGTTTCTCAACTGTCGTATTCAACGGATGGCGGGGGAATTTGGGCTGAAGCCCATCACGGGCATCTTGGAGGAGTACTTTCGACGTGTCAGTCGAAGTTCTGTGTTGAGAAAAGAAGAAGTTCTTATCAAACTTGCTCCTTTGCTCATTGAACAACAACAGACATTTTTTGAATTGATTCCCTCTGCAAAAGGCTTGGCCCAGGATCTTCTTTGGCTTGTGCAACAAGGAAAAGTCGAATACAAAAAGAAACCACAAAATCAGCTGTCAACTGAAGATTCAAGCTCTGAAGAATCTCAGAAAACTCTGTTGCTGCAGATGATCATTTTAATCGCACAGATTGAAACAGCGCTTATTTTGCAGTTCGATGATTTGGAATGGGGCGATGCTGAGTTGCATGCTCTGATTGGGAGACTCTTTGAAGAAGCTTCTCTTCAAAAAGCCAAACTCATGCTCATCGTTACTTTAAATCGTGGAACACAGCATGGCTTCGATTCGTGTCAGGCCATGTTTGCAGCATGGAAAAGCAAAGGTTACATCCTGCGAAAGCTTCACGTTGAACGCTTAAATCGTACCGAAGTGATTCAATTTGTGGCTGATGCATTGAAGGGGTATCCCGAAAAATTCGCACCGCTTGCCGTTGCATTGCATGAGTATACAGGTGGAAATCCACTTTTTTTACGGGAAGTTTTAAAGTCGCTTGTTGCCGGAAGAATTTTGCAGTTTGATTCGGCGCAAAAGCAATGGACCTATCTTTCGACAGATTTTTCTTCGCTCAAGCCTCCCTTCAGTGTCGTTGATGTTATCTTAGAACGGACGCGCGAACTGTCTCAAGAAGGACAGGTTTTACTGTCCACGGCCGCCCTCCTGGGGCTCGATTTTGACGAATCGACATTAAAGCACATTCATCCTGAGGCCTCTGAAGGTGTTGCACAAACATTGGACTTTGGAGTTCGAAATCATTTTTTGTCCTGTGAGAAAAATGGTTTTAATTTTGCGCATCCTCGGGTTCGCGAATACTTTCTCAATCAAATGGTGGATTCAAAGGAAGCCATTCATCAAAAAATTGTCTCGTACTTGGATGCAAGTCCGCCACGTGAAGTTAACGCCTTTTATATTCGAACATATGCATGGCATTCGTGGGTTGGTTTTCGAAATACAAATCCCCAACGCGTGTTTGCTGCATGTTGTACGGCTGCTAAACTCGAAGTTGCAACGGGCGACTGGAAGGGTGCGGCAGAACTTCTTGAACGTGCCTTGACACTGACAGAAGATGAAGCGTTGTTTGGTTCTGATGATATTTTGCCTATTCAGCTTGAACTTTCAGAAATCTATCTGGCGGCAGGTGAGTCGCAAAAATCCTTGAAGCTCCTCGATAAAGCTTATGAAAATCTGTCGTCTCAACCCGGAGATCTTTCGCTTCGGCACATTTTGCTTGCCACAGAAAAACGCGCCCGCATTATGGCTCTCCATGGACAATCTCTCAGTTTTGACAAAAGATTCCAAGGCGCTGTCGACATTGCAGCCTCTCTTTTGCACTCTGCGTGCTCTACGGAAGCCAGCTTTTCAGGAGAAAATTTAAATTTCTTAAAGAAATTTCTCCGCATCGGATCCCCAATTACCAAGCCCGAAGAAATTCCCGATCAAGTCTACGATCAGGCGGCCCTTCAGTGTTCTGTCCAGATCATTTTTATCGCATATTATTACTTTAGAGCTGATGAATACCGGAGTTTTTTGGCGGAATTTTGGAAACGAAACAAAGGACTTTTTCTCAGCACAGACACCAGTTTGCTTTGGAATGTCTGGTTTGAGGATTTTCTTGAGTTCTCAGAAAGCACAGATGTTCAGCGCCTGATTGAAGAAGTCTTTGTCGAAAAACTTTCAACCAAGCAAAACGATGTCATTGCGGCGGAGCTTTATCTCCTATGCATCCGGATGCTTTTTGAAACTCCTCATCATACGCCATCGCAAACCCATGATCTCTTTACGAGGCTTGAAAGACTTTCTTCCGCATGCCTCAAACAAGGATTTTGTCATCCCGTTGTACAGGCGCTGCTTGTAAAAGCAGGTGTTCGTTACCTTCGTGGAGACTGGGACGACGTTGTAAAGTCATGTGAAGAGGCCATAGTAGAATCCGAAAGAATTGGATTTCCAGGACTCATTTCAGACTGCTATGCAACGTTCGCATTCTGTTTAGCGTTGCGCGATCGCAAACGCGCGAAGGGTTTTCTCGATCGTATGTCGACATTGCCGAGTAAAAGCGTCCGTGCCACAAGGCTGGGCGAAATGGCAAAGAGTTTAATGTCTTTTGCCGATGCGCCCTTTGAACTTTCGTTGGCAAAAGCGGTGGAAACCACTCTAAGCAATGCGGGAGCATGGTGGGATTATTCTCCACTCGCATTGACTTTTCACGCCTTTTCGGTCACAGCGCGCATCTGTTCAGAGATGGAAGGCCGCCTGCCTTTTCGCAAAGATCTCTCCGATAAATTTCGAAAAAGAATGCAGTTAAGAGCCCAAATTTCTGATCGAAATTGTTACTTTATTTGTGTGCTTTCTTTGCTTGATAAAGCCGACTCGCCAGAGACCATGGGGGGAATTGAAAGCCACTCTTCTTTAGCAGAAGCCGAAAAAATTGCACAAGAGTTGGGATTTTCAACCTGGTTTTTAGCCGTCCGTTTGTACCTCTACCGAGCGAAGCTCCACCAATCACTCCGAACCGGATCACCTCTGTTGCGGGATGAAGCGATGTGTCACTTAGGGGCTGCTGCCATTGTTGCCAATGAAATTTTTATGAATGATCTGGGCGACAGCCTCGATCGAGCGGGATTTTCTGATTCGCCCGCCAGCGCCCATTCGGGCAGCTCGGTTTCAATGACGATTGCGCGCGATCTTTCTATTGTTTTGAAAAAACTGCGCATCGATAAGGTTTTTACCCTTGGAAATGCCATCATCTCTAAGCATTCTGTCGATGCGTTGCTCAACACAGCGCTCGAAGGACTCCTTGATTTAAGCGGAGCAGAGCGGGGCTGTGTTTTTCTAAAAATGCAGGCATCGCAGGATTTTGAGATGCGAGCAGCAAGGGGCATCGAGTGGACTGGAAAAAGAATTTCTATTACCACTGCTGATTTGGGGCCCTTGGAAGGCGAAACAAATACACTCCACTGGTCGAGTATTCGAAAAGTCAAAAAAGATGGTAAACACATTTTGCTTGATTTTGCAGCACGGGAAATCCCTGAAAACACCCCTGAGACGACTCATCAAAATGTTCCTTTATCGGTCTTGTGTTTCCCTGTGACTTTTGACGATAGGGTTGTTGCCATTATTTATCTTGATTGTGTGCAGCAGCAGTCGGTCTTTTCTCGGGAAGCCATGAAGCTTATCGAACCTTTGAGCAGGCAAATTGGCATTGGGCTTTCGAATATCTGGCTCCGAAAATCGTCGGAACATGCTTACAGGGCGCTCAGACAGTCGCAAGAAAATCTCATTCAACGTGAAAAATTGGCGACCATTGGAGAAATTGCGGCCAGTGTTGCCCACGACCTCAATACTCCGCTGGTGACCATTTTAGGGTTTGCCGAGGAAATTGACGACACCGTTGCAGATTGGAGCAAGAAAAAGCAGGGCGATATGCCCGCCGACACCGAGCTTGTCGAAAACATCGACAACTGTTCGAAGAAGATCATGTCGGCCGTCAAAAAAATGCAAAAACTCGTGGTTTCCATGCGAGATTTTTCAAGAAAAAGTGGAAATGAGTTTGGGCCTGTAAATCTGGGGAGTGTACTCGAAGATGTTTCTTCGCTCACGGACAAAAAACTCAATGCGTTACGCATCGAGAAAGTGGTGACCATTCCAGCGGATCTTCCCCATATCTATGGCAATGGAAATCAACTTGAACAGGTTCTCATGAATCTCATCAACAATGCTGCAGATGCCATGGAAAATTCGCCTCAGCGACGCCTCGGAATTTCGGCCATGCTGGTGCCCAATGGGGGAGTTGAAATTACCGTCTCAGACACCGGATTGGGAATTCCTCCTCACATTCAAAAGCGCATCTTCGACTCTTTTTTTACAACGAAACCAGCGGGTAAAGGTACAGGGCTCGGGCTCTCCATCATTAAAACGGTGATTTTGGGACATGAAGGTTCTGTGGCATTCGAGTCGCGCGAGAATGAGGGAACGTCGTTTTCGCTGCGATTGCCAACCATTGACGAAAACGGAGATGTGAAAGGCCGCATTGAGCACGACTCAACAAGAGGCCGCATTGATCTCCAGGATGATGACGAGGCCCTAGAACACCAAGGTGACAGCTCTGAAAATGCTGAAGAAGGCGAGGGCGAAACGTTTGAAAGGTACTCGAAGGCGATGTAACGTCCCTCTGCCAAGCGCGGGAGGCTGTTTTTCGAGCTCCCGTGATTTTCTCTTCGTTGCGGAGACGCGCCTATGTCGAAGACATCCCCCCTGAAAATTCTTTTTGTTGCCGATCCACTTTCCCGATTGAAGCTTTCCAGCGATACAAGTTTAGCATTGGCACAGGCCGTTCTTGAAAACTCAGGAAGGGTTTTTTGGTGTGAGCCCCATCAAGTTGGACTTTTTGGAAACAACATCGTTGTCAGTTTGCCCATTGAACTTGAAGGCATCTCGACGCAGGAATTGAAATTATCTCCCCGGCAAGGTGCCGCATTGGAATTATTGACTTCGTTTACCCATGTTTTTGTGCGTAAAGATCCGCCCTTTAACGAAGAATACAAAGACCTGTGTTGGCTGCTTGCATCGCAGAATCAAGTCCCCGTTTTAAATTCTGCCGAATCTCTACTGAATTTTCACGAAAAGACTTTGCATCTGAGAGCCCATGCCGAAGGAGTTCTTGAAGACTCTGAAGTGGTGCCGACCTGCGTTTCGAGGGAGTTTTCTGTTCTCAGGCAGTTTGTAGAAATGCACATGCGCTGGAACGAAACAGATCCCAAAAGTCAGTCTGGTTTTATTGTGAAGCCTTGGCTTGGGCATGGCGGAGAGGATGTGCAGCTTTTCAAGGATGGAAAAGATTGCATCGATCACCTTGCGTCCCTTGCGGGGAATCAATCCCTTCTTTCGCAGCGCATTATCGTTCAACCTTTTTTGCCCGAGATCCATACCGAAGGAGATCGGCGCGTTATTATTGCCAATGGAGAAGTCGTCTGTGACTTTGTGCGCTTGCCCGCAGCTGGAAAAATTGCAGCAAATCTTGCACAAGGAGGTTCTGCAATACTCGCCGACATGTCAAGCCAGCAGAAGAATCTTTGCGCAAGGCTTGCTCGGTTTTTGAAAGTCAAAGGTGTGCATTTTGCAGGACTCGATTTAATTGGAGCGAAGGTCACAGAAATTAACATCACGTCACCCACCGGCATTCGTACCTATGAAACCTTGTCTGGCATCAACTATTCTCAGCATATACTCAAATTATTGCTTCAGGGCCCGCTTTAAATATTCCGCCAATAGGTAGAAACTGTGATATTCATAAAGTCAGCCTATTTTATATTTACTTATTTCATACTATTTACTCTTTCACAGGGTTGTGTTTCTGCGCCCGAAGGATTTGTTAAAGAAGAAGCATCTGAAAAATTAAAAAAACAGAGTGAACCCTGGCAAGCGCGTTGCCTGCAAAAAGGCAGGGGAAGTGCAACAGGATATCTTGTTGTTCCAAAGGTCCCGCACCTGGAATGGGAAGGAATTTGGAATCGGCAATATTCTTATTTTAAAGCAGGGGTGCTGTCCCCCGTTGGAGAAACTCTTGTCGACATGGAGCTTATACCTGGGGGAAATCCGCGCATTTCAACCTCAGTGCCCGAAAGTCAAATGCCTGCAGGACTTGCGAGCGTCTTGAGCGAGGTTGGGAAGTTAGGGGGACTTGGATTCCGAAAAGTCGTGTGTGGAACTTTCTTTTTTGATGGGAATCCAACGGATATTTTTGTTAGAAAAACTAAGTTAAATAAAGATTTTTTTGAAGATTATTATATTTTAAATTCAAAATTTAAAATTCATGATGGTCTTGCAGACATCCATTCGAAGGTGCATTTTTATAAGAGTTTCGTTCGTGTTGAGAGTGAAATCTTTGCCGGATTTCTTTTGAAAAAGAATTACGGTCGAATTATTTGGCGTGGAGAAAAAAAGGGAGCGATGATGGAACCCGTCTCGGTTGAATTTCTAGGCAATGGAGAGCAACTTAAGCTGATTTTTTCGGAGTTTGATTAGATTCATTGTTTGTTAGTCCGAGCTGTTTTTCAGGCGAAACTTCTTTCTTTTTTGAATCTTGTGCGTTTCGTTGATTGAAGTTGTTCACAAGGGATTCAAAGGTGTCGTAAGCTTTTTCGAATTCAGCATCGGAAAGGGTTTGGATTTTTGCCATCAGCCTTTGAAGGTCTGAATTTCGCTTGTGCCACTGAGAGTTCATTTGCACACGAGCCGCTTGGTCTTGCATGTGTCTGAAGAGATCAAGTTCCGAAACTTCGTTCTTTTTTTCCATCTTGTGCGCCCTCCAGTGTCGTTGTTTTCGGCGACTTCCTCAGGTACTTAAGTAAATTCGACGGGTTTTTGGCGCTGGATTCCTTTTTTGAACCCTCAGTGCAAGGGGCTTTAATGGGATGATAGCCACGCGTAAGTGAATTGTGAGGCATGGGATCCATGAAGAAGTTCTTTTTTCTCTGTTGTTTACTTGTTTTGCTTGCGGGTGCAGGAATTGCAGGTTTTGCATACTACACATTGTTACTTCCTCCAGACAGTCGCGATGTCGCTGTCTCATATGAAGTCAAAGAAGGTTCTGGCTTGGGAGTGGTCGCGCGTGATTTGGAGCATTTGGGGCTCATTCGTTCTGCATTTGCACTAAAAATGCACGCTAAAATTATTGATCAATCTATCATTATTAAAGCGGGAGTTTATTCTTTTGCACCTGGAATGTTGCCACTGGATATTTTAGAAAAAATGGTGAAAGGTGACATCGTCACCATTCAGTTTTCCATCCCCGAAGGTCTCAATATGTGGCAGATCAGCGAAAAACTGAGTGCCGTCTTTCCAAAGATAACGAAGCAAGAGTGGCTGCAAGCCATGAAAAATCCAAAATTGCGTTCCCTGCTACCCGCAGAGGCTACAACGGTGGAAGGGTATCTTTTTCCAGAAACATATACTGTGCGCCCTAATGCAACATCCTTCGAAATTATTGAAGCGATGTTAAAAATGTTCGAAAAAAATCTCACTGCCGATATCATTTCTGAAGGCACAAAGCTTGGGCTCTCGAAGCACATGATTGTCACCCTTGCTTCGATCATCGAAAAGGAAACAGGCAAGGCAGAAGAACGACCCCATATTTCGTCGGTCTTTCATAATCGCTTGAAGAAAAAGATGAGGCTCGAAACCGACCCCACAGTGATTTATGGAATTTGGGAAAAATATGATGGAAATATCAGAAAAAGTGATCTATTGAATCCAACGCCGTATAATACCTATGCCATCAAAGGTCTTCCTCCGGGGCCCATTGCGAGCCCAGGAAAAGCTGCACTTTCGGCAGCAGTGAAGCCTCTTGTTTCTAAAGATATATTCTTCGTGGCGAAGGGTGACGGTTCTCACATTTTCGCTGAGACATTGAGCGATCACAATAAAAATGTACTCGAGTATCAGATTAAGCCCGCGCGCAAGCGAGCGAGGGCTACCGGGAGTTCCAAGTGAACAATTTCTATGCTGTTGAAGGTTTTCATCTTTTTTTGCCCCAAAAATATGCCGCGAGTTGGCAAGAGCTGCTCCAAGAACGCGTGGGCGCACCCTCTGAAAAAATTGAGGTTCCATTCCCTTCTTCCTTGGCTTTTCAAAAGCTCGGGACCCAAGTGCAAGCCCTTTGGCGTGCTTTCAATACCGATCGCCCGAATCTCGACAAATACTATATGGACACAGCGGTCTCTTTAAATGCGTATTTAGCTTCGTTTCTTGTACCTAACATTGAACGTGTTTTTCAAATTTTAAGTTCTAAAAGTGCTGAACCTGCCTTAAAACGCTTGTTTTCAAGCAACAAAACCCACTTGAAAATTGTAGATTTTGGATCGGGTCCCTTGAGTGCAACCGTCGGGTGTCTCAGTGCCCTTGAAGTCTTTTTTCAAACCCATCCTGAGTGTGTTGCGCCTCGCCACATCACGCTCTACGCCGTAGAAAGATCCGACAAAGCACGCGAGTTGGGTGAAAAACTGCTGAAGTCGGCACTTGCTTTCAACATTCAATTTGAAATCGTGCCCCTCCCTTCAGGCGACAAACTGCCCGCTGAACTTGACCTCGTGTTGTGTGCAAATATTTTCAACGAAATCCCTTTAAAACACCGCCAAGTTACCGCAAATAAAATTGCAGAAAAACTTGCAGAAAAGGGTCTGCTCTTGATTTTGGAGCCTGGTCAAGATGTGCACTCCCGCAATTTGGGTTCCCTGCGCGACGGAATTCTCCAGCATAGCGTCGAGAAAATAAACTCTGAACTTGCTGTTGTGGCCCCTTGTCTTCATCAACGAGAATGTCCGTTGTCTGCTCGGTCGGAGCGAAAAGACTGGTGCTGGTTTCAGTCGGAATGGACGCGCCCCGAGCTGCTTGAGAAGTTGGATTTTGTTTCGAAATTAAATCATAAGGAACTCAATTATTCCTTTGTGCTGTTTGAACGCAAGCGCTTGTCCGTGCAAAGTGCTCTGTGGGCCGCTCGAATTATCAGCTTGCCTATCCCCGTTCACAATGAAAACAGCGAAAAAGAATCCTTTAAATCCTTTGCGTCATTTGCCCGAACAAATTTGGTGGCTGGACAGCTCGAATCGTTGGTAAGTCTCTTGCAAGCACCGACACCCCTTGGAAAAATCCTGTTGTGTACTTCGGAAGGGGCCTTGGAAAGTTCTTTCTGTACCGAAAGCGATGCAGTGAGTTTTCAAAAGGGTGATTCTGTTACTCAAGAAATGGTACCTTTACGTGTGCGTGAAAAGAACAAAATGCAAAATCCCAATTCAGAAAGTGGGATTTGAAGGAGCTTTTATGAAATCGTCTCACCTTTGGAAATACATTGCGGGAGCCGGAGTTGCGCTGGCAACAGCGTACACTGGTTTTGCCACCTTTTATTCCGTCCAAGTGATTCAGTTTCAGAGTCAGACCTTGGAAGAGGTTAAACCAAAGGTGCGGTTTAAATCTCCCCAGGAAGCGGGTTTGCCCGACCCCGAGCTCGTCAGTCTCGAGCGACCGGGGCAAGTCGTCCTCAAGGGGTGGCTTTTTCGACAGCCTCAAGCCACGTCTAAATGTGGAGTTGTTCTCCAGCATGGACATCGCACACATCGTCTTTCCATGTTGCGATACGCTCCCATCTTTTGGAAACGGGGATGTCATGTCCTTACGGTTGATGCGCGCAGGCACGGAGACAGCCCCGCAGAATTTGCGACGTGGGGGTTTCATGAGAAGTACGATATTCTTGAATTTGCCAGTTTATTCTCAAAAGCAGTCGATATCCCGCAAAATAAAATTGCTCTTTATGGTGAGTCATTAGGCGGTGCTATCGCTTTGCAGGCCGCTTCCTTGGAAGAAAGTCAGTTTGCTTTTGTTGTCACAGATTCCGCATTTCATGACCTTCCCACCATTTTAAAGGAACGGGCTGCTCAACTTTACACGCAAGGTATCCTCGCTTTCGCGCCCTTGGCGTTTCGCATCGCAGGTTGGCGTGCGGGTTTTTCGGTCGAGAATGATGTGGCTCCTTCGCGTGCAGCTCAAAAAATTAAAGTACCGGTACTTCTTATTCATTCTCTTGCAGATGAATTTACGAAGTCCTACCACTCCGAAGAAATTTTTCGCAATCTCTCTCAAAAAGAGAAGCAACTGAATTTAACAGATTGGGGAGCGCAACATTCTCGTTCAGTGGATACCAGGCCCGAAGAATACGAAGAGATTGTGAGCCAGTTTGTCGAGACCCATTTGCCCGCATTTTGGGGAACTGCGCAGTTAAGCTGCTCCCCAAGTGCAGATAAAGAAACAACATCGAAGGCTCAAGTTGACGACAAAAACTGTTCGTTGGCACAGCAGAAGTAATTGGCACGCTTTAAATATTCAGCCATGGCGCTTCGTTGCGCATCGGATTCGGTCTCAATTATTGGTATCATAAGGTTTTTTTGTCTCTGTATTTTTAAAAAATACTTACCAGGCTGCTCTCAAGAAATTAGACGAGAGCGAGGCTGAGTGTCCCTGCCGACTTTCTGCAGCGTACGAGTTGTTACGTGAAGAAAGCGGCAGGGGCCGAAAACGAAGCTATCGGCAATTTCTTGAAGCAGACCAAATCATCATTCAGATTTAAGGTGACGTGCATAATCCCAAAGGTATTGAAATCCGCTCCAAAGGCTTGCCACAAGTGCACACCAGAGGGCGATTGTTCCCACCAATTTGCCCGGAATAAGATCAAAGAGATTTCCGTAGATCGTGAGGGCGACAATGCCTACATCGAGAAATAATGTTTTAGTTTTTCCTATCCAGCTTGAAGAAATCACAATATTTTCTTCAAGCGCGGCAATGCGAATAGCGTTGATTCCCAAGTCGCGCACGATAAGGACAACTGCGATCCAACCTGCGAGTCGATGTTTTTCAACCAGGATGATCATGGCTGAGACCACCAGCAGTTTATCTGCCAGCGGATCGAGTAATTTTCCAAGGAGGCTTTCGATTCCGAAGCGCCTTGCGATCCAGCCATCAAAAAAGTCTGTGAGGGCGGCGAGTGAAAAAATAAGGCCGGCGATCAAATCGGTGGTTTGAATCTGGAATTCTTTGCCATCAAAGACTTCCTGCCCATCCAGCATAAAAAACACCACAACGGGAATACAGGCGATGCGAAGATAGGTCAGCTGATTGGGAAGGCGTCTGAGCCAGCGCGGCACGTTTGAGGGAGTTTGAGGCGACTGTTTTATCGGGATTTGATCCATGCTCATGGGGGACTAATCTTTCAATGCAATGAAGGACTGCCGAGGGGAACAACGCTAAAGGACGCAGGCTTGCGCCTGTGCTGGTTTAATACACTGTGACACGTCGTGGCAAGACCATCTGAACTTCTTCTTCGTCCACAGCGTTTCCCGAGAGTCCGACTTTCTCAAGGGAGGTTAATTCCTTGAGCGCTCGAATGTTTCTGATTCGGTTGTGTCGCAAATCTAAGTCTTCAAGGGCTCTCAAAACGGCAAGCTCTGAAATGTCATCCAGGCTATTTCCACCCACATCGAGCACGCGAAGCTTTCTCAAGGTGCGCAAGGGTGTGAGGTCGGAAAAAAGGTTCGACCCCAGCCAGATTTTTTTGAGTTCAGTTAAAATACTGAGCGGGTTGAGGCTTCCAATATGATTTTTTGTGACATTGATTTCACGCAGGGATTGGATTTCGGAAAGTGGATTGAGTTCCCGGATTTTATTGTCCTTCGCTGAAAAAAATTCCAACTCCTGGCAATGTGCGAGGCCAAGCAGGCTTGTTACGACATTTTCGTCGATGCAAAGGCGCTTTAAATGAGGCAATGTTGAAACAAAGCTGATGTCTTCAAGGTTACTGGCCTTCACCGACAACTCTTTTAATTTGGTGAGAGCGCCCAGTGCCGAAAAGTTGTTCACTTTTTGGTTATCGAGCTTTAAGGATTGAAGTCCGGTAAAAATCGAAAGCACGCGTGCATCCAAGGGTTCAGAGGTTTTGACCCAGGGATCGTTTGAAAGGTCAATTTCGGACTTATTTGAGAGGGTCGTAAACGCCTCATTCAAATCTTGAGTTTTCGCGACCTTTAATAAGCGGCGGATGCTCGCTTTACAATCGGGTTGTTCGGCGTAGGGCTCTTGTGTCCACCCTATCAAGTTATGCGGGTCCTGCATGCTCATCTCGTTCTCCACTGTGCGCTTTGAATACAATTGCGGACACTATGCTCTGATTTATTGGGTCTGTCACGGGGGACTAAGCTTGACTTACGCGGGGCGCGTGTTTAACTTTCTTCTGTTCTTTGCCCAATTTTAATACAAAGCAGGAGGTTGCATGAGCGTTCTCGTTGGCCGTCAAGCGCCGAATTTCAAGGCAGACGCATATGTTAATGGCGATTTTCGCGAAATCCAGCTCTCAGAATACAAGAGCAAAAAGTACGTCGTTTTGTTCTTTTATCCACTCGACTTTACCTTTGTTTGCCCTACTGAATTGCATGCTTTTCAAGAAAAAATGGAAGACTTTAAAAAGCGTGATGTCGAAGTGATCGGTTGCAGTATCGACAGCAAGCACACTCACTTTGCTTGGGCAAACACTCCCAAGGCTCAAGGTGGAATTCAAGGCGTTACTTATCCTATTCTCGCAGATATTCACCGCACTATTGCGCGTGATTATGATGTTCTTTCTGATGGTGGAATGGCATTCCGCGCAACATTCCTGATCGATAAATCTGGAATTGTTCGTCATCAGGTCATCAACGATCTTCCCCTGGGCAGAAACGTAGATGAAGCAATGCGCATGGTCGATGCTCTTCAGCACAACGAAAAACATGGCGAAGTTTGCCCTGCAAACTGGAGTGCTGGTAAAGATGCGATGAAGGCGACTCCTGAAAGTACGGCGAAGTACCTCGCTACGCACTAATAGGCAGCCCTTGAGTCTCTTTAAAAATCAAACCCCAGTGGTTTGATTTTTTTTTACAAATGTGAAGGGATTTCCACATGAGAGAAGGGTGGAAGACCTTCTTCAACGGGCCTATTTTTCAAAAGTGCCTGGGTGATGGCGCTGTGAAAAGGGTAGGCAATTTTGAGTCCAGCCGTTGTGAGTCCAAATCCTTGGACCTGTTTTGTGACAGGAATCTGAAAGAGGAGGCCCAAGGAGATGGCTTCTTCCAAAGTTTTAGAAAGCTCATTTTCTAGGGTATTTCCTTGCGGATCGAGCCAATTTCGAATGGCAGTGCAGTCAAAATCTGCGTGTACCCCATTGCGTTTAAAGATTCCAAAAATTTGGCTCAGGCGCAGCGGTGATTCAGGAAGCAAGAAGTGACCTTGGGGACTTTGGTGAGGAAGAAAGAGAGAGAGCAAAGCTGCCAGTCGAAAGGACCGCTTTTCTGCAGTGCTTTCTTCAAGTCGAATGAGGACTTGTGGAACAGGGTGTGCACCCGTTGCTGCGACGAATGCCTGCAAGCGCCATGCGAAAAATCGAAGTGGATTTTCGTCAATTTGTGCAAAGCAATCAGAGATTGTCTCGGCAAGCTGAACCTGAAAGGGAATGTGAGACAATTCGCTTTGAATGCGAGTTGGATTTTGAAAGGGCTTTGATTTTGCTTCTCCGAGTCCCATGGAAAGCGAAGATTTGATGAGACCCAGCAATTCAGGATCCCAACAACCGAGTCCCAGTTCATCAAATTCCGAAATTTCAGAGCAAAAAAGCCTGCGCACAAAGTCGCGAAAAAACTGTTGGTCGACGAGCTCCCAGTTGGGCTCTCCAACGAGAACTCTGAGGATATTGAAATTTTCTAAAAGTCTGTAGCACGAACTTTCAAGCCAAAATTCCACATCGACGGCAGTCAACCCAGACATGCGTGCAAGGTGATTTCCGAGCAAAGTGCGTGCGGCAGGGCCGAAACAAAGGAAACCCAAGTGGCGATAGGCATAAAGAACTTCAGTAACAAGATAGTGTTTCTGTAAATCTCCTGCGAGAACCAAATTTCCCGTGCTCTCCGAGACGGTCTCTCTCAATAGAAAAGAAAGGTCGGATTGAGAGTTTACCGACATCTCATGGCATGCAAGGGCTTTGAACATGTTCATAGTGCTCTCTCCATATTTTTCATTATAGATCACGAGACCACAGGAGGAAAAGGATAGGAAAATTTTTCAAAAGTGCAGTCCCTGACAGTGCATTTTTTCCGCCCTTCTAATAAGGCAGCGAAAGGAACACCTTTTTTTACAGTGTGTCGACGTTCTCGACACTTGGAACCTTTTTCCCTTTTCGTTTCCAGTTGTCATGTCATGATTAAAGGAACTGGATGTTGCGAGGCTTAGATATGCGGGATTTTTTGAAGTATTTTATAATTATTTTTACAGCGACTTTTGTTGGATTTTTCTCCGTCTACTATGTGGTTAAAAAGCTTAAAAATCCCATGACAGAGGTCACGCTTGAACTTTCCATTCGCGGTGCAAATGGAAAAGGTGTTCATCAAGCCAAATTATTTGTACACAGTGCAACGGAACAATTTATCGGAACAACAAACCCTGAAGGAATCTATAAGGGAAAGTTTAAGGTTCCATCGGGAAAGGTTGCGTTTTTAGAAGCCCGTGGTGCCATGTACCGCATCCGAAAAGACATTTTAGTCCCCCGTGCTTCAAGCTACAAAGTTCAGATGAGACTTGACCCGGTTGAAGCTTCAAGTGGTCAGATGGCCTTGTTGAGCAAAGGAATTGAAGAACTTAATTCTAAGTTACGACAAAATATGGAGCCCGAAACTGCAGACATCGGCATCTCACTTTTTAATCCGAGCGGGATTACGCATCCGCGTATTAAATCTGCATTTGCATCAATCGAGTCTACAGTGCGAAGGCACAAGTTGATGCTTGCTGAAATGGGCTTGCGACGTTTACAAGTCAGACCCATTCGTCAAGAGAGTCTCTTCTTTTTCGAATTTTTGGGCTGGAATGCCAAAGATCAGCTGCTTGGGTCAGTTCTGATTGACGTTTCCCACTCCTTTCCTGCGGAATCCTCTCTGTACTCATACTTAAGTCGAAGTTTAAAAAAGAGCCCCGAGTTTTGGGAAACACGAACGGGTTCATTGAGTGTTAAATCATCAGATCCGCACAGACTCCGTGCCTATATTGGTGGCTATCCACTTCCCAAAATGCAGCTGAACGGAAACGAAGTTGTATTTTCTTACAGGGTCCCAAAGGGAATATTACCTGATGTCCTTCTCATTGCAGTCACAGCCGATGATTTGCCTCTTGTCAAAAGCAATATCAATCTGACAGACCTCGCACATCCGCTGAAATGGAATCTCCCCGAACCCACCTTATCTAAGCGCTAATTCAGAGTTTCACTGAGGCAGTGTTACTTTAATCTTTACATTTTTCTTTGCTGGAAGAACATCCTGTTTCACTGCCTGTTGAACTGGTTGAGTCACTGTCGTCACCGTTTGTTCGACGGTTTTGTTTACTTCAGTCACTTTGGAAACTTCTCTGAGAACGTCAGGGGGTTTGTATGCTTCGACTTGAATGGGTGCTGGTTTTGCAGGTGCTGCAGATTCACCACCTGCTGCCTGGGTTTTTGAACTCATTTGAGAACTCACGGGGCCAATTCCACCTGCAACGGGGACAGTCATCGATTGAAGATTTTGATCTTTGACGCTCACAACTGTCGTACCTTCGGGCGTAAAAACTGTTTTTCTTTCAACGTTTACTGGAGCGGGTTTCGCACTGGGAGGCGGAGGAGCCAATTCCTGCTTGGTGTCTTTTGGAGTTGCCGCTTGTGAATTTCCGTCCTGTGCAAGGCCAGAGGGCTTTTCTCCCCGGCTATTGGCATTTTGTTGCTGAGACGATGAAGGCGACTCTTTGTTTTCGGTTCTTGAGGGCGGAGCATCATCCGATTTTTTTGGAGGAGCTCCCGAGTCTTTGTTTCCCGCAGGTTTGGAATCCTTCTTATCTGAGTTTGCATTTCCGTCCCCAGATTCCTTCTTACCTTTTGGCTCACTATTTTTGGAATCGTCCTTCTTGGCGTCGTCCTTTTTAGGTTCGGACTTTTTGGGCTCATCCTTCTTTGCGTCGTCTTTCTTGGGTTCATCCTTCTTGGAATCATCCTTTTTGGGTTCATCCTTCTTTGCGTCGTCTTTCTTTGCGTCGTCTTTCTTGGAATCATCCTTTTTGGGTTCATCCTTCTTTGCGTCATCTTTCTTAGCGTCGTCCTTCTTTGCGTCATCTTTTTTAGAGTCGTCCTGCTTAGACTCTTCTTTCTTAGAATCGTCCTTCTTAGAGTCGTCTTTCTTTTCTTCCCCTTTTCCATCTCCAGATTCTTTTTGAGAATCAGAGCCTTGCGCGGGAGGACGTCCCTGATCAACGTTTGTCGCATCGGAGTTCAAATTGCTTAAGAGTGATGCCGGAGCTTCTTTAGGAAGCGTGGGGTTTTGTCTGCCCACAACATCAGTCATCTGGTTAGCGCCCACCATGACGGGAATTTGGGGTGCCTGGGGATTCCTGATTTCAACTTTTCCAGTTAAGACGACAAGCTGGGTTTTTCCGGGAATAGTCGTGTCGATGAACCCGCTCGTGCCTCGAATTCCCATCACCGCGTTTGGAGTTTTAAAAGTCGAATCGTTCGAACCGTTGGGTTTTGGCTTCACGAAAAATCGGACTTTCCCTTTCACAACGTTGATAGCCGACTTCAGCGAGACGGAGTTTCCATTGGCCTGAACCTTATATTCTTCAATTTTGATGCTTGCATTTTCAAAGGCCATGAAAGTACTACCGTCTATAAACTGGATCTTGACTGCCGTCTTGGGGGATGTCACAAGAACGTCGGTTGTGAAAACATCCATTCCCTTCGCAGCGGAAATGTTTTTTCCACCGCGAACGATTTCAGCTTTCCCAATGATGTTGCCGAGTTTTCCTATTGAGCCCTCTTGGCCTTGAGCATGTGTTGCGCAAAGCGTTAGGATTCCCAATAAGACTTCAGACTCTTTAAAAAAATTGTTCGGTAGCGTTTTTCGTTCCATGTGTTTACATCTCCACCTTAGCTTTTTAAGGTATCGGCGGACTGAGCAAAGCTCTGAGTATTGCCTCACATTCGGAAAGGATAACTTGAGTTTGGAAAGTGTCGTGCCACCATCCATTTGTCGAAGTCCCATCATTAATTTTACAAAATTTTACGCAGAGGCGAAAAGATCCAAAGCGCGTCATTCTGTTTCGCTCGATCGTATCGTCCGAACTTCGTTGCCCCAGAAGGAACCTGTCATCCGAGTTTCCTTTGTGGCTTCCAAGAAGGGCGTTGACAAAAGGGCGGTTCGCAGAAATCGAGCAAAAAGGCGCCTGCGCGCACTCGTGTCGGTTCTTCTCAAAAGAGACTGGATGTTCCTTCCAAAAGACTTGGAACTCGAGTGGCTGCTCCTTGCTCACCGATCTTCCCTTGTTTGTTCGTCGAAGGAGCTAGAAACGGAAGTTCTCGCTCACTGGGAACGTATCAAAGCGAGTTTAGTCAGGCACAATGCGATGAAGGAAGGCATTGATGAGCGGATATGAATATTCGGGCGTTATGACCGTGATGACATTCTTGATTAGGGGATACCAAAGGTGTATCTCTCCTTTCCTTGGTCCTCGATGCCGGTTTTACCCAAGCTGTTCGCAGTATGCGCTCGAGGCCTTGAATATTTATGGGGTCAGACAAGGATTTCGGAAAACTTTGGTTCGTCTTTGCAAATGCCATCCTTTTCATCAAGGTGGAGTCGATCTTCCTTAAGTTGAGCGGTTTCTCATGAGAAGAGTGAAAAGGAGAGGGCAGCTTAGGCACTCCGAAAAAGTCTAACTAGGGACTGGAAGAAAGGTTAGGAAAAAACGTGAATCGTGACACAGTGAAGTTCTTGGTGAGTTCGGGAATACTTTTTGCCGCGTTTTTCGGGTACCAGTACTATATGGCAACGAATGCCGTAAACATTCCGGGCAATGGTGAAGTTCCCAAAAGAAGTCCGGCGTCAGAAGTCAGCCCAGCCGTTCCTGCTCTCAGCCCTGTGGCTTCTTCAACGCCCGCACCCGCTACTGCCGATACGACAGCACCTTCGACACCCCTTTCCCCACCACGGGTTCTCGATCCGAGTGAACTCGTTCTCGACAATGGCAGACTCGAAATTAATTTTGTGCAGCAGGGGGGATGCCTCGGTGCAACTTTGCTCAAAGAGCACAAAGTCAGCTTAAAAGAAGCAACTCCTGCGCATCTGTATGATACTTATTTGCCTTGCAAGGGTTTTGGATTTCGGATCGATGGCAAAGATCTCCGTAAAGAAATTGCAACCATCGAAAGAGTTTCTCCCCAAGAATTCAAGATCACGCAACAGAGCGCAGATCTTGAAATTACGAGGCGCTTTCGTTTCGAGAATTCCTCTTATTATGGGGTCATGACCTTAGAATTTGCTAATAAATCGCCAAATCAAATTCAACCTCAGATTGGATTTGAGCTGGGTGCGATTTCTAATTTCAATAAGGGCGGATCGTGGTTTACTGGAAGCCAGCATGAATTCAAAGAAGCCATCTATAAATCGGGCGACGAAGCCAAACGAGAAAGCCTTCCCTTTGAAGAGGCTCCAAGTTTCACGACTTTGACGCAAGAGAGAAATGTGCCCCTGGATTGGGCTGCGGCTGGTTCGCTTTACTTCGTTTCAGCAGCGCTGCCAAAATTTAAAGATCCACTCAGTTTTTCGGTCGTGAGAACGGGCGAAAATGTGCAAAAAAATAGGGCTTCCGTTGCGGATCTCACACTTTACGAAGCATGGGTCGATCAGAATCTAACCCTGGCTCCCAATGAAAAGAAAACCTTTGAATATGATCTGTATCTGGGGCCTAAGCAAAAGGCTGAACTTGAGAAATTCAAGGAGCGTGAGCTCGATCAAGTCATCGACTATGGCTTTTTCAAAGTCATTGCTTGGCCCATTTTTTATGGATTAAGGGCTCTGCATGGCTTGACTGGGAACTGGGGAATAGCAATTATTTTGCTCACAATTGCATTAAAAATGATTTTCTACCCGCTTACGGTTAAATCGTATTTGGCTGGAAAAAAGATGCAAAAGCTTCAACCGCTCATGAATGAAGTCAAAGAAAAATATAAAGATGATAAGCAGCGTCAGCAGCAAGAAATGATGGCTCTCATGGCTAAACAAGGTGCAAATCCATTGGCGGGTTGCTTGCCTATTTTGCCTCAGATGCCCGTCTTTTTTGCTCTTTGGGCGATGTTGCAGCAAACCTTTGACCTCAGGCAAGCTCCGTTCTTTTTATGGATTCATGACCTTTCAAGTCCCGATCCTTACTACATTTCGCCTGTCATTATGGCAGCGCTTCAGTTTTTACAGCAAAAGTTGACACCAGTCCCTTCAATGGATCCAGCGCAAGCGAAGATGATGCAATTTATTCCTATCATTTTTGCCTTGTTCATGATCTCAACGCCTTCGGGGCTTGTGTTGTATATTATTACCAACTCGACAATCACGTTACTCCAACAGCAGTACATGATGCGTAAACACAAAGAAGCCTAGTTTGTGCGGCTGGTGTTCGATGTCCGAGGGGTATGACCTCATGAGATGGAGTTTCCATGGAAAAGCAGACGTTTACAGGAAGAACCGTCGACGATGCCCTTAACCAGGCTTCCAAAGTTCTAGGTACAGAAAAACAGGCACTTTCCTACAACATCCTCCCTCAAGAAGGCGGATTGTTCTCTAAATTGTTTTCCCGTGGTGTTAAAGTAGAAGTTTGGTTGGAAAACAGCCAAGATCTTCAGGCTGCGGCGAGGGAAGCTGTCAAACAAGCTTTGGAGTTCAAGGCTGGATCTCACTCAGAAAAACCTGGATTTGTTGAGCGCCAAAAACCGGCAAAAACTTATCCAAGTAAGGTCGCAGATTCCGCTGCGAAAACAGAAAGTCCTGTCAAAGAACAAGTCAGAGGATATGCGAAACAGGTCAAGCCTTTTGCACCTGTCGGAGAAGTCAAAGATCTGAAGGTTCGAAAAGTTCCGCGCAGGAATCTCGATCCTAAAATTGCCGACGAAAAAGTTGGAAATGAAGATCAACTTCAAGCTCCAACGATGCGCAGGGAGCGAGTGCGGGAGAATGTTGTCACGATGAATAATCCTGGCTTGTTCGAACTGCTCAACACCTTTTCTGTTCATTTTGGTCAGGGATTTGGGGCCGAAGATAAAGTACCAAGCGTGAATCAAGGGGAAGCAGGCGAAACTTGGGTCAAGATTGATGACTCTTTTCTCGAAGAACTTTTGTCTAAGTCCGACAAACTTTCTGGTGCATTTGAGCATGTGTTTAAACGCATTGTTCAGAAGAAATTTGGCGATCTCGAAGGCCGAATTTTTTTGGATGCAGGCAATGCACGTGAAATTCGTAAAGATAGATTGCAAGGAATTGCTGTCTCACTTGCAGAAAAAGTCAAAAAAACGGGTAAGTCAGTTTCACTGGCTTCCAAAAGTGCGCAAGAAAGACGTATTGTTCACCTTTCCCTCGATGGTTTTGTCGGTGTTGCAACTCGCAGTGTGGGCTCAGGTGACAACCGAAAATTGATTATTTATCCCACTGGGAAACTTAAAAAACCCAAAAAAGGTCCAAAGCCTGCGCCATCTAAGGCAGGAAATGGCCTCGAAGCTGGAGAAAATGCGAAACCGAAGTTTGTGGCTTCTGCTCAGAAATTTCAAGGTAACGCACAGGGGCGGGTCGAAAATTCAATGGATGCAAATTCGTCTGAAGAACCTCGCGTCCGTCGACGAAAGCGCGGAAAAAGAAATGGGATGCACCCCACAAGACGAGACCCTGCTCCCTCAGCGGGAGGCGAGGCAGGCCATCAGAGTGGGCAGCCTTCCGTAAATGAAGTCAAGACTTCTTCAGTTTCGAGCAGAGAACAAAGGTTGGAAAGCATACCGAATAAGGGATAGTGAAATGAAGTGGGGCGATATTATTTTTGCGGTTGCGACTTCATCTTCTCGCTCTGCACTTCATTTGACTCGAATTTCAGGACCGCGGGCCTTAGAAACTCTCCTTCCTTTTTTGCTGAGTCGGCTTGCCAAACCGCTTGAATTCAGACATTTTCAAAAAACAATGCCAGGCACTGCTGTTACCCGCTACATCCATCTTCACGATGCGGCGGGTGAAATTATTGATGATTGCATTATCACTTCATTTTTGTCGCCGCACAGCTATACAGGTGAAGATCTCCTCGAGATATCCACCCACGGAAATCCACTGATCCTCAGTCGACTCCACGGTCTGTTACGTCATTTAGGGATGCGCGATGCAGAGCCTGGTGAATTTACCCAAAGAGCAGTGCTCAATGGGAAACTTGATTTGGCGCAGGCAGAAGCCATTCATCAGTTGGTTGTCGCAGATTCGCAAGGCGGTATTGCCCTTGCGCGTGGAGTCAATCAAGGCACCTTGTCGAAGCTGACAAAAGAATTGAGATTGGTCCTGATTGAGTCGTTGGCATATCTTGAGGCACACATCGACTTCGGTGCAGAGGACGTCGGCGATTTCGAACCTTGGGAGCTGGTGCCCCGGCTTGAAGAGTTGCATGCAAGACTCAAGGCCCTCCAAGGGACTTTCGAAAGTGGAAAGCGCATCCGAGAGGGCGTTAAAGTTGTGTTGTGTGGGCGGCCCAATGCAGGAAAATCGAGTCTGTATAATTCCCTGTTAAGAAGTAACAGAGCGATTGTGACCAACGTGCCTGGAACGACCCGAGATGTTCTTGAAGAAAGGCTCTTTATTGGAAGCCGTGATTTTGTTCTTCTCGACACTGCGGGACTGCGGGAATCCGATGATTTGGTCGAACGCATTGGAATAGAGCGCAGCAAAGAATCGATGGTTGCGGCAGATGTGGTTTGCCTGTTGATCGATGCCTCGCTGTGGCAAAAAGGCCTCAATCCCTCAGAAGTTTCGAAGCTCATTTTAGATGAATGGACCTCCGCGTTTTCTAACGTTGATCTCAATTCAAAATGTGTTGTTCTTGTGTTTTCGAAAAAAGATTTGCTTTCTGCGCGTGAAGAAGAATTTCAAAAATCTTTGCGCTTGGCACAAGCAGAATTTCCGTTTGAAGCATGGAAATCTGTGCACGTTGCCGTTGAAGAGTGTGATGAACTCCGGGAAGCACTCATTTCTGCGCACGAATTCAAAACAGGCTTAAAAGCCTGCAAAGATGCGCCAATGCTTATTTCTCAAAGGCAACGAGATAAAGTTCTTGCTGCCTCCGAAGACGTGCGAGAGGCATTAGTGCTCCTTCGGCAAAAAGACTATCCCGAAAAAGTAGCATCCATTTTGAATTCGGCTAAAATTTCTCTCGAAGAAATTGTAGGAGAGATCTCACTTGATTCTGTTCTCGATTCGGTTTTTTCAAGCTTTTGTATTGGAAAATAACAGCATTAAAGCCCTGATGACCTAATCTTATCCGCTTCAAAATTATAAACCGTCGGAAGTTCACGGGCGATTCTTATCAATTGAGATTGCTCATTTCGAAGAGACTCCACAACTTTTTTATTGGCAGGCTCTGTTTTCAAGGTATCAATTTGCGTTTGCAACTGATTGATGCGATCAAGATTGCTTTGTGCAGAAATCACCTCATCCATGATGCCATTGAACTTTTCTTTTTCTTCGGGCGTGAGTCCCGTTGTGTTGGAATGCCGATGGTATTTTTTAATCTGCTCGGGATCTGTATCAATTGTCAGGGCACCGTCTTCGCCCTTTTCAACAACAACGCCAGGTTTTGTATAAATTCCCGCCTTGCTGATGAGGTCTCCGAGTTGTATGTTGGCGCCTTTTTGCGGCGCGCCTATTTGCACCATGTTCAATCCTCCTTTAATTCATCAATAAGAAAGCAAAGAGAGCGGATCTGTCGTGTAGTTTTGAGGGTAATATTTCTCACGCACCATACGAAAATGGAGTTCATTCTCAAGATATTTAACAAGTCGAGGATCTTTCTTTTCTTTTTTAAATTGTTCAACTTGTTTGTAAAGAGTCTCTATTTCTTGATGTTTATCTTTGTCGCTAACGTCAGAAAGAATGGTTTGGTATGCTTCACGTTGCTCAGGGGCTAAACCATTTTTTATTCCAAAAGGCGTTGCAGTTCGTGCAGAATCAAGCTCCCTATCGACAAGAATGTTGCCTGTCGTTTCGTCTTTGTTTTTGACAACGCTTGGTTTTCCACCCCTTAAAAAGAGAACATCTCCAGGATTTATGTTCATCGCGGTGTCCCCCGACAGGCATCCAAATGGTCTGCACTCCGTAGAGAGTACCGTTAACTCACCCACTCAGAAACCCATTTGGCAACATTCTGACTGACAAAAAACCTGCCGTTGGGCAAATTCGGATTATTCTTCAGGGGTGAGGACACGTGGGTGAGTTCTTTGAAATTCAACGAGATCGCGTAAAAATTCGAAGGATCTTTCATTTGCCTTGAAAAGGCCATCGCCATGAAAAATCTCGCTAAATTCTGAAAGCTTTGAGCCTAAGGCGCATTTTTGTAGACTTGATAGTGCCGAATTCACAAGTTTTAAACTGAGGGCTGGCCTGCCCACGAGAACTTTTTCGGGCAACCCTTGTGAAACCGCAAGGACAACAAATTCGCCTAAAAGAGATCCCACTTTAACGGGCGTCGCATCAGGCCATCGTTCAGCGATAAAGGATTCAGATAGTGCGCCAGCCAAGGCAAAATCACGTTTAATTGATTTCAAAATAAGGTCATAATTTCCGGCAAAAATAGCACTTTCGGGAAGCACGTTTTTTTGCAACAGAAGATGACGTGGCACGAAAAAACCAGTGTCACTCTCGGGGGTGAGGTATGCAAAAGTACCTTTCTCGAGCGCTGCAAGGGCTCCATCGGCGCGCAGGCTTGATGCGGCAGGAGCTTGGCCTTGAAAGTCGAGAAGTGTGCGCCACCTGTGCGTCAGGCCAACGATGACCGAGCGTGTGGAGGGGGCTCCTTTTTTCGAAACAACCAGATGGGCATCGAGGGGGGAATCATACTTGCTTTCCACGTAAGTCAAGGAGCTGATGAGTCCAAAATCAGCATCGACACGGCGCAAAGCAGAAACAATGGTCTTTTCGTCTCCAGTAAACTCAAATGCGACTCTGTATCCACCAGTTTGCTCGATACAAGATTCCAATTCGCTCTTAGCCGCGACAGTTGTATCGCGTGAGCTGTCGCCCATAACGAAAAATCGAATGGGTCGTTCTTTTGACCCAAGCTCAGGAAGTCCGACGCAGGTTCTTGTGCAGGCTGTGAGAAACAAAAAGCAGATTATAAAAGGAACGAAGCTCCGAACCTGTTTTTGAATCAGTCGAATTCTGTTTTTTCTGGTTTTTCGAAGCAAGGTCAATAACACTGCTTTGATGTTCCTCTGGATGCTCTAAAAGTTTACTCATAGGTTGGGATTTCGCAAAGGTACCCCAGATTTTTGTTTCCTCACTCAACTTTCCTGCCCAAACTCCGACACCGCAAATATGTCTCGGTAACATTAACCCACTAGAGGAAGGGGCTGTGATGACGCGACTGAGCCGTGGAAAAGCGCATTCTCATGCTGCCTTTTCTAAATTTTTCTTTTTCCAAGTCTTTAGTTTTATTTGTTTCTCCTTCGTTCATTCGGCGTGTTCAAATGCGGCGCCCATCAAAAAGCCGCCTCGATCTCAGGATGCAATTCCTGCAGTTGCGAAAGAAGTCGAAAAGGCACCGGAGTCATTGCCACCGGCGGACGCGGTTGTGAAAGGTCGATCTGTCCAGATTGATGAACAGCTCCAAGAAGCTCAAAAAATGGAAACTGAGTTTCAGCTGAACTTACAGAAATACACCTCTCAACTCGAGACAGCCGTCTCGTTGAATCGTCGTTTTTGCGAAAGACTCGTCAAACTTCGATCGGAGTGTCCGCTTTCACGCCGGCTGATGGAAGGCGACGACGAAAGAGCCTTAAAGTGTGGTCCGAGTAGCAGCAACAAACCTGCTCAAAAGGTTGAGCAAAAGTACAGGGTTGTTGCTTCCGGG
The DNA here is from genome assembly GCA_044237915.1 of Silvanigrellaceae bacterium. Lineage (GTDB taxonomy): Bacteria > Bdellovibrionota_B > Oligoflexia > Silvanigrellales > Silvanigrellaceae > JBIIEI01. Next base: position 45,222 of record JBIIEI010000010.1, read on the forward strand.
GGAGGCGACGCCGTTTTGAGGCTCGAGAGCGGAGGTTATTCGACCCATTCATTTTCAGGTGATGCAGAAACACAAATCACTTGGACATCAGAGAGCAGTGGAAGTCGCCTCGCTCCAAAGTTTTGGGATGCCTTGCCTGAAATGCGTTTAAAAGTCGTTTCAGGAAAAATCCCAGATCCTACACTTTTCAAGTTTGAATTAAAAAGCGAAAATAATACGTTAATACAAACTGATGACCTTATTTTTATTGAAGGTGTCATTCAAAAATTTAGAATGATGTCTAATCGCCTTATCGACGTCTGGAAATCATCACAGTGCAGAGTCCTGCCACAAGAATTGGATGTTCTGACTGAGGAAGCCAAGGGAACAAGTGCAGATGGCGAAGGAGTGAAGTGATGAAATTATCTAAAATATTCAGATTTCGAAGAACTATTTTTATTCAAAATATTGTTGTTGTGACTGGATTTTTATGCATTGCGATCAATTTTTCGACCGTGAGCGCTGCACCTGCTGAGGTTCAGGAACAACTTTCTCAAGAGGCAGAAAAAGAGGCTGACCTCGATACCATCACACAAAAAATTAAAAAATTAAAAGAACAAAACACAGCAGTTTTTGGAAAACTCGAGAGAGAATGGGACAAATTGGCAAAACTGCGTAAGGAATTGCTGAGTGAGACATCCACAGGATGTTGGGCAAATGAACCGATTAAAAAATTCGAGGTTTATGTCAATGGGGCACATCTTGAGCGTTCAAGAATCGGGTTGAAAAAAGAAGAGACGAAAGACACCAAAGAACGAGCAAAGCAGATGAGCTACCTTTTCGGTGAGGGTTTGAGTTACGTTAATGCCGACGAATTTCAACAAGGCACATTGGTTCCCAACGGGCATTTTATTCTTGCCGACTTGGAGCGCAAAAAAATCTCTGATTTCGATCATATTATCGTGCAAAAAGGTGGCGTTGGGTATCATATTTCCCGAGAATGCCATTCAGGATTTTTGGGAATTGGAGGTGGATGTAAAGACCGGTACTATGAAGATTCCATGTACCGCATAGACTCCTTACTGATAAAAATGAATGATCAAGTTGCCTATCGAAAAGACAACATCGATTTTGTATTTCGTGATGGTGAGTTGAGCTGGATTGAAAAAAATATTTCAAATAATCCCGAGTATCTTTCATTGATGGCAAGAACAGATTGCCCGCGCCATGAATAAATATAGAGGAAAGTTTAAAATGTTTCTTTTATCCAAACTTCGGAATCAAGGTTCTATGGCTTTTGTCTTTTTAACGAGCGCATGTGGAATGGGGAATTCCGAGCCACATTTTGGGAACCATTCGGGTCAAGTTCAAAAAGAAGTCAGTGCAGAATCCTCAGATGCTACACCACCGCAAGATTCCATCGATGAAGAGTCGAAGCTTATTGTGAATGGTAAGCCTCTTCTCTCAAGCTCTCGTGAGTTAGAAAGCAGCCCCTTTAGAGTTTATGGGTTGCGCACGGGCTTGCAAGATTTTTTGCAAGGTCCAGCACCGATCATTACTTTCTTTAGACCAGAAATTGCAGATTTTTTTCAGGTCTTGCGTTGTGCAGCAGATGTTCAAATTCATGGTCGCATCGATTCTCTCGAGAAAATAGAAAGAGGAGCATCCGATGCTGAATTTGATTTGGAGCTTTTTCGACGCAATGATTTTTGGAGAGGAGCTCAACAAGCAGGATGTGTTGTCGTTACTCAAATGCACTCCGCAGAGACTCTTCTTGATTTAAATGCCGAGGATGGTTCGTTTCGTTATCTGGCGCGAGCCTGTGTGACTTCGGAAAGAATCAAGCACAAAGACGAAAGAAAAGAGAGCTGCAGTTTAATTGTTACATTATCTCCTGTCGTTCGAGACTTTAGGAACATTCGAACTCAAGGTGAAAAGGGACAGCTGAAGCGCATTCAACACTTGCAAGACAAAGCTGCAGGCTTAGGGCTTCAGTTGCATGAACTTACGATTGGCATCAATAATGCACTTGCAACATGTCAACAGAATGAAATGAAGAGAGAGCAGCGTTTGCGTGTCAAGAATATTGTCACACAAGTGATTGGAGTTGGTGTGTCCTTAGGAACTCATCTGCTTCAAGACCCGAATGCCCTTGCAGCCGTTCGGGCAGGGCGCAAAACCTGGACTCAACTCTTTGAAGAAACGTGGAAGGCAAAAGACGATCATTTAGATGTCGGAAAGGGGCTTGCAGAAGGGCTTCAGCACCTCTTTCAATCTGCAAAAGATTTTCCATTGAGCTGTAGTGAGTCGAGCAAATTTCAAGACATGGGCACTATTGCAGTCAAAGAACTTGAAATGGTGCACAAGGAATTCGCGCAGGTCATGGACGTGGCAGAGAATGAACAAAAAAATATGAAACAAGGCGAGGCTCCAAAATGAAGAAGTCAATGCGCTTTGAGAATTTTCAGGGCCTTTTTATTCTCCTCTCCTTTTTGACGACTTCTTGTGGAACAGCTCCCGAAAAGCCCGAGAAAAATAGGGATGAAAATCATCCCGAGCAGAAGGTGAATTCTGCCGCTCAAAGTTCACCGCAAAAAGAAAATGAAGAAGCAAACTCTGCCAGTCTTGGTGTTCCTACTTTGAAATTATTAGAGGATGTTTCCCTGTCTGAATCCTCTGAAGGGAGTTTGCACAAGGTTCCAAGCCTCAGGTTTCAGGTCAGTGAACAGGGTTACGCCCAAGTCTTACGATGTCATAAAAGTTACGTCTTTCAGGGGCCACTGGGCGAGGATTTAAGTGAATTATCTTCGAAAGAACTGCGAAAGTGGGCCTGGTATGAGGCTTGGGAATCAAGGGAGCAGGGCTGTCTTGTGACATCAACAAAGCAGGTCGGAGAACCCTTTCTCGATTTAACTGCTGATAGCGGCAGTTTCTACTATATTTTAAATCCATGTCAGAGCAGAGAAGTGGATGGTATTAAATCTGAATCTTGTTCTTACGATCTCGTATTTTCCAAAAGTATAAAGTTTGAAAATACGGCATCAAAAGAATTTTTGAATGTGGCAAAGCAAGTTGCAGACGCTGAATCCTCAGTGGTCGGTGGATTTTCAAGGATGCGTTACTTTGCAAATTTAATTTCTGAAAGAACGCGCGAATGCGAAGAGCAACAGGCCATGCGAGAAGCCGGTCAAGGTTTCTTAAAAGGAATTACAACTCTCTTAGCGATGGGGACCGGAGCATTTGTAGGGGGAATTGTAAGCGGCGGAGTGACAGGGATTCAAGGCGCTAAGGCGGGCCTAGCGCTTGCGAGGAAGCTCTTTGCGGCTCCAACTCCAGGAGTGGCGGAATGTGTTCCTGCGGAAGCCCTCAAGACGCATGCTGCTCAAAATCTTCTTCACCTTGAAGAAAGCGTTCGCAATGTCCTTGCACTCCGAGTTCAACTTTCAAGCTTGAACCAATCTTACGCACAGATTGATAAAAAAATTCTCGAAGAATGAGCTGCTTTAAAAAATCGTCGATGCGCAACGAAGTCATGGCCCCTGGCGGGATATTTAAAGCGGGCCGAATAAAAAAAGAGCCAACCCTTAGGGTCAGCTCTTTAATCAGGTTTCTAGCAATTAAGAAATCTTAAAGCTTAGAAAATTCTGCACGGCGGTTCTTAGACCAAGTGTCTTCGCCCGATCCCTGTGAAGAAGGACGTTCTTCACCGTAGCTGATCGTTGAAAGGTTTGCCGCAGCAACACCTTCAGAGATCAAGAATTCTTGTACAGAGCGAGCGCGACGCTCACCAAGTGCCAAGTTGTATTCGTTGGATCCGCGCTCGTCGCAGTGGCCTTCGATTTGAACTTTAACAGCTGCTCCGCCCTTAAGGCCTTCAGCAATTTTACGAAGAGCATCTTGTTGATCTCCGCGGATTGCGTAGCTGTCAAAGTCAAAAAAGACTGCTTGGAAGCTGACTGCAGCAGCAGGAGCTTCAGCCGGAGCCGGAGTTGCAACTTCTACGGGAGCTGCAGTTGCAACAGGAGCTGCTTCTGGCGTGCTGGCAGGAGCTGGCTCAGTGATGCCGGCGTTTGGTGTTTCTTCAGTCTTGCTTGTACAAGCGCTGAAGATGAGGCCCAAGGGCAATACGGACGCAACAAGATACTTTGTAAGAGATTTCATCTACTCACTCCATCTATGAGAAATACAGGTCGCTATCAAAAAACACACTCAATAAACCAAACCTGCAAACTAACCTTTTGACGTGAGAAAGCTACTCCAGTGTCGAAAATTGTCAACTAGCCCGTCCTTGACAACTTCAAGTAAAGGAGGGCATGCTCAGGTCCCTTGGGCGTATCTGTGATTTCATGACAAACTACTTGCCCGAAAAATAAACTTAGTGTATCGAAGGCAGACGCTATCGTATTCGTCTTGCCCAAACTGGAGCTTCTTTATGTCTAACGAAATAGTTATCAAAGCTGAAAAGCGTGACGTTACCTCCAAAGGGGCTTTGCGCAGTTTGAGAAAGTCTGGTGTTGTTCCTGGTGTTGTGTATGGAAAAAGCGGAGCTGTTGCGATTGCAATTCATGCCAAGCTCCTTCCTAAAGGGCATACCCGCACAAAACTTGTAACTTTAGATGTTGACGGAGCTGCACGCTCTGTACTGATGCGCGAAGTTCAAGTCGATCCCCTCACAGATGCTCCTTTGCATTTCGATTTTCAAGAAATTGAAAATTCCTCTGTTGTCACGATCAAAGTTCCCCTTGAATTTGTGGGCTTAACACGTGAACAAGAAAAGGAAGGCTCATTTAAAGTTCTTCTCAGATCTTTGGAATGTAAGGTTGCAGTCAATGCATTGCCTTCAAGCCTGCAAGTGAAAGTTGGCCACCTCAAGGTTGACCAGTCTGCACATGTTTCCGACATCGAAATTCCTGCAAACGTTAAAGTTATTGCCAAAAAGAACTTGGCATTGGCTTCTCTAGTGAAGTGATCTTTCATGTACTTAATTGTTGGCCTTGGTAATCCTGGTCCTCAATATGAGGGCACAAGGCACAATATAGGCTTTCATTTTGTCGATTCTCTTGCCCAAGAAGCTGGGATTTCGCTCGCAAATCTCCGCTTTCAAGGCATGTTTGGAAAAGGCAAGTTTGAAGGATGTGACGTTGTTTTGCTTAAACCGCTCACATACATGAACCTTTCGGGTACATCCGTACGCGAAGCGCTTGCTTTCTTTAAAATTCCCCCCGACCGCATGATTGTTGTTTTTGATGATCTCGACCAAGATACCGCCTGTGTTCGTATGAGAACAGGTGGTGGCCATGGTGGGCACAATGGTGTCCGAGACATCCTTGCAAAGCTCGGAACCGAGTCTTTTCACCGCTTAAAAATTGGCATTGGAAAGCCTGTTCATAAAAGCGCGACTGCCAATTGGGTACTGGGTCGGTTTTCCGATGATGAACTTGCCAAGATTAAAAATGAAAGTTTTTCAGAGGTCAAAAATAGACTTGTGATGCTGTTCAAGCAAATGAACAGTAAAACTTCCTAAAAGACAGTCTTCCTAAGATTTAACAAAACGTACATTTCTAGCGTATTCGAGGGTCTTTCCGTAAAATAGGCAGCACATATTTTCGGAACTGTTGGTCGCTCATTGAAGCTCTTTCCCGTTCGAAAGCCTTGCGCTGGGTGGGCGTCAATGATTCATAATATTCAGTAATTCTTTCTAGAAATTCAATTTCATCGCTATTTTGACCCACGTTGTTTACAATGGGCATCAGCCTTTCGTGAGGCGAAGGAGAAGGTTGAACTTGTCTCACTGCGGGTGCTACGGGACTGGGTTGCGGGTTGCTTTCCAGAACTAATTTCGTGGGCAGAGAAAAAGTCTCTAGATTCTTTTTTACATAACCACTGGGTGTCACTGAGATTCGATTGGCGAGTGTTTCTTCCATTTCGCGTGCAAGCAGAGATTGCTGTGAGAGTTTCCAACAATGAATCAATGCGCCTGCTCTCATTTTCCGCGAAGTGTTTTCAAGGCCTCCGCATTGGAACATTTTCTTTAATGTCGATACTCGCGTGGGTGGTGCTGATGCTGCCCAGCCATAGATGCCATGATCATATAAAGACGCCGTTTGAGCGAGTTGTTCTTTGTGGATGCCCGCAATGTCTTTGCTTGAAATGTCGCGACCATGCCATCCATCCAATTCCGCATGAACGCGTCCAATCGATTTGGAATGCTCCACGAGGAGATAGTTCATCAACTTTTTCGAGATGGTACGACTTTGGCCAAAGACCTGGAGGACATCGGGATTCAAGCTGACAAGGCCTGGAAGCTCCTGATGTCGTTGCATGTCTTTTTCAGCATGGCCTGCTTTTGTTGCGATGAGTCCGAGAGAGCTTGCGGAGAGGATGTTTCCACTGCAAACAGCCTCCAATGGCACAGAGAGATCGAGCAGCAAGCTGGTTTGGGAATGAACTTCGATGCTGACGTGACGAACAAAGTTAACAACTCCTACCGAAAGTATTTCTCGGCGAGGCCTTTTCGAAGTCTTGTTCAAAACCGTTTGAAGCACGCTGGCTTGAAAGGGGCTTGCCCAATAATTTTCGACAAGGCGCAGGAGTTCCGAAATTTCCTTTGAAGTGCCTCGCAGGTATTTATCCAACGGGATTCTCAAGAATCCTTTAACCGCTGACTGCGGGTCTTGAAGGAGATGCATCACTAAACAGTTCCAAATATACACCAAGAGGCTGAGGTGTTGATTCGGAAAATCCGGCCCACCCAGCATCACGCGCACGCCTTTTTCAAACAGCTGATCAATGACAAAAGCATCTTTTGCGCAGTGTTTGAGAAGATAACCTTCAAGCCACCACCGAGGGACAAACAACCTCTTTTTTAATGCATAGGGCTGAGTTTCAGCAGAAGAATATGCAAGCGCCTGGCTGTGATCAGGGGCAGCAGATTGAAGCATCTTGAATTCGTGCTGATCACGAGCATCTATTAATGCGGTGGTGTGCTGAGGTTTAAAAGCCATGCGTATGCGGTTTCTCCTTAATCCGTTCAGGATTGCCGTGCATCTAAAGCGAGAGGAAGAAGATTTTCAACCAGGGCTGAAACGGATTTGATCATATGATCAAATTCCACTTCGACGAAGGTTTGTGCGCTGCATTCTCCAAGATTGGTATGAATCAAGGTGTGGGGAACCAACATGATTTCGACCTCACCTGGTGCATCCTTTGCATCTGAAAATTCCAGCTTTGCAACTGTAAGACTCACTCCACGAATGGCAATAGAGCCTTTAGGAATAAGCCATTTTCGAAAGGCTGAAGGGATGCTGAGCCTGAGTGCGAAAAAATTTTCATCCGTGCGGGCGAGTTCAATAACGGTACACGAAACATCAACGTGTCCTGAGACGTGGTGGCCGCCCACTTCATCGCCAAAACGAAGGGCAGGTTCGAGATTGATTCGACTGCCTGCCTTGAGTGATGAGAACTGCGAAACAGCCAAGGTCTGTGGGCCAACTTCAGCGCAGAACTTCCATTTTCCAGCACTCACGGGTTGAGCGAGAGTCACGGTAAGGCACACGCCATTGCACGCAACGCTGCTTCCCAGCTGGAGGAACTTTTCATCGAGTAAGGTTGTTATTTCAATTTCGAGAGAAGCACCTTTGGTGACAACTCGCTCAACGACGCCAACATCACGAATGAGGCCCGTAAACAATGTCTATCTCCTTGCAGGTGTAAAAACTTAGGTGTCTTGGGAGAGATCCTCTGGCAGTTTATAAAACTTTGCATTCTGTGCAAGCCTTTTCAGCTCAAGAGCAAAATCCTCGGGATCGGAAAATGCCCGGTAAACAGAGGCAAACCTAACATAGGCAACAGGATCGAGGTGTCGAAGAACATCAAGGACGAGTTCACCAATGCGTGCTGATGTGATTTCTTTTTCTTCAGAGCTTCCAACGGATCTTTCAACCCAGTCTGCAATGCCTTCAAGATCTTTAAGCGAAATGGCTCTTTTCTGGCATGCAACAACCATGCTTTTTAAAAGTTTTTGTTTCTCAAAAAGCTCGCGAGTGCCATCGCGTTTCAGCACGTAAAGTGGCTGTTCTTCGGTTCGTTCAAACGTTGTGAAACGGATGCCGCAATTCTGGCATTCTCTACGTCGTCGAATTGTCGTCCCATCTTTGCTCTCCCGACTTTCAAGCACTTTTGTTTCGGGATGCCGACAATGTCGACATTTCATCCACGTTCTCCCTGTTGAACTAAAATTTCATACCAATCAACCTGGCAGTGGGTTGGTATTATGAGACATAACCTTTTTCCGCAAGAAGGCCCGTATAAAGTGGAAATTTCTTGCAGAGCGCGTTCACAATGGACCTTGCTTCCGTAAGATGGGTGTCATCGTTTTTGAGTGCTAATGCAATGGCCTTGCCTAGATTTTGCATTTCTGCAGTGCCTAAGCCACGCGTCGTAATTGCAGGAGTCCCAATTCGAATGCCACTTGTGACGAAAGGCTTTCGAGTTTCGCCAGGTACTGTGTTTTTGTTAACAGTTATACCCACTGATGCAAGTCTTTGTTCCGCATCTTTGCCGCTTAACGGAGAATCTCTGAGATCGATGAGCATGAGGTGGGTATCGGTTCCACCTGAGACGAGTTTGAGCCCTTCGCCTAAAAGTGTCTCGGCCAAAGTCTTCGCATTGAGCACGATATTCTCGCCATATTTGCGAAACTCAGGTTTTAAAACTTCTCCAAAAGCGACAGCTTTAGCGCCAATCGTATGCATCAAAGGGCCACCTTGGGTGCCCGGAAAAACTGCCTTATCGATGGCCTTGGCGGCATTTTCTTTACACAAAATAAAGCCCCCGCGAGGGCCCCGCAGTGTTTTGTGGGTTGTGCTTGTTACAATATCTGCAAAGGGAACAGGGCTCGGATGTTGTCCAGAAGCGACCAAACCAGCAATATGGGCCATGTCGACCATCAACAGCGCACCCACTTCATCAGCGATGGAGCGAAAAGCAGCGAAATCTAAAGTTCTTGCGTACGCACTTGCTCCCGCAATCAAAAGCTTTGGATTCACAAGTTTTGCTTTTTTTCGCACTGCATCGTAATCAATTCTTCCGTCTTCTTCCTGCACACCATAGAATTCTGGCTTATAAATGAGCCCAGAAGCGTTAACAGGCGAGCCGTGTGTTAAATGGCCGCCATGGGAAAGATCCATGCCAAGCATGGTGTCGCCCGGCTTGAGAAAGGCCAGAAAAACGGCTTGATTGGCTTGAGCGCCGCTGTGGGGTTGAACATTCGCATGCTCAGCTCCAAAGATCTTTTTAAGACGGTTTATTGCAATTTCTTCGACACCATCAACGATTTCGCAACCACCATAATATCTACGGCCGGGGTAACCTTCCGCATATTTATTGGTGAGAACACTGGCGAGTGCCGCAATGACAGCAGGGCTCGCAACATTTTCTGAAGCAATGAGTTCCAAGCCCTCTTCTAGGCGCTTTGCCTCTTTTGCGAAGAGAGTTGCGATTTCAGGATCTTCATTCTCAAGTAAAGTTCTTTCATATGAGAGGAAGCTCATCTTTCGTTTTCCTTTGGAAATGAGTCGTATTGAGAAGCTACGCCTTATCCTTGTGGATTCGAGAGGCGTTTTTCAATGGATGTGATTTTCCCAAGTCGGGTCCGATGTCGCCCTTCTTCAAATTCAGTAGACAGCCAGACCTTAACCAAATCAATCGCACGGTGGTGATTGATCGTTCTTGAGCCGAGGCACAAGATATTGGAGTCATTATGCGCTCTGCTCATACGCGCGGTAAATTCATCAAATATAAGGGCTGCACGAACTCCTGGGAATTTATTCGCAGAGATGCACATTCCGATGCCGGTTCCGCAGATGAGAATTCCACGATCGACTCGTGCATTAGAAACTTCGGATGCAACGATATCTGCGTAGTCGGGGTAGTCGACGGAGCCAACGGAATCTGCAGCGACGCCATAATCAAGTACAGAATGATTTGTAAGCATTAAAAAGTCGATAACGTAACCTTTTAACTCTTTGCCAGCGTGATCAGAGCCTATTGCAATTTTCATCTATGAAGACCTCTTCACCCGTCATAAAACCCTTAAAAAAGGAAAGGCACCCATGAGGTGCCTTCGTTAAAGCTTACTCGAGATGAATTTGACCGCATCACCGACGGTTTTGAGTCGCTCCGACTCTTCATCTGAAATGCTGACTCCGAAGTCTTCCTCTATTTCCATCAATAATTCGACGATATCAAGGGAGTCTGCACCGAGATCCTCTTGAAATCTTGACGCCAAAGTGATGTTTTTTTCTTCGATATTCAACTTCTCAGCCACGATGCTGATAACCTTCAACTCAACCTGCTTTGTATCCATTAAATAATCCTCCCTAGGCAATCACGAACTTTTCCAAGCTTGTGTATCCCATTTTGGAACCGTCGATTTTTTTCCAAACTAGGTACACCCATAGCAAAGCGATTCCACAAAAGCAATGTAAGCTAGAGCTTTGAATTTTTTCTGCTTATACTGCGTTTCGCAGCGTTGGGTTCGAATGGTGGGGGATGGCTATGCGTGTTGTATTGGCGTTAGATAAGTTCAAGGGAACATTCTCAGCTCAAGAGGCTTGTGAACTCCTTGCCGAAGGAATTCGTCACAGGAATCCAAAAATTGAAACAATTATTAGGCCGATGGCCGATGGTGGTGAAGCAACTGCGTCAATTCTGGGTTCGAGTATGGGCCTTGAAACAATGCGTGTTCATGTTCCCGACCTCCTGGGCAAATCCGCCGAAGCTCACATCCACTGGCACAATGCGAGACGGCTCGCAGTCATTGAGTCTGCAGAAATTTTGGGAATTTCTCGAACAATTGTTGCTCATGAAACCGCATTGCAAACATCCAGTACCGTTGGCCTGGGAAAGCTCATTCAAAAGGCTCTCGAATTGAGGCCGTTGGAAGTGTGGATTTGTGTCGGTGGTACAATGACCGCCGATGCGGGATGGGGCGTCGCCCATGCATTCGGGCTCACTGCATTGGATGAAAATGGGCACATCCTCACACCCTCTCTTGAAAACATGGGTCAAATCGCGCAAGTCGTGCTCCCCGAGCCTACAGATCTCTTGAAAAAAACCCGCATTATTGCGTTGTGCGATGTTAATGCGCCTGCCATTGGCAATCATCTTTCGCTTTCTTCCTTTTTGGCTCAGAAAGGAGCCGACCTGAATTCAATTGATGAAATTCGGCGTCGGATCACGCTTTTTTGGGGATTTTTGAAAGAAAAAAATTCAGCCTTGCCCACGCTTGAAGCCGCATTTATGGGAGCAGGCGGTGGTCTTTGTATTGGACTATCGGCCATTTTTCCAAACTTTAAGATGGAATTAGGTGCTCAAAAAGTGGCGCAAGCAACAGCGCTTAAGCAGTGTTTGGGAGACGTCGATCTTGTTGTTTGTGGCGAAGGCTGTCTCGATGAGCAAAGTCTTTATGGCAAGGCTCCTTCAATCGTGAGTCATCTCGCCAGTGATCATCAAACACGTTCTATTGGTGTGTTTGGAAAAGTTGTCGGAAACGAATCGATTTTAAAGGAACAGATGGGTCTTTCAGAGATTATCAAGGTGTTTGAGTCTGTACCACAAGGTAAAGTTGATATTGTCCGAATGACGAAAATCAGATTTCATGAAATTGGCGGAGAAATTGCAAACAGGCTTGAAAAAATTTGAGTGGATCAGTCTCGCTCTATTTCTTGTAAATTCTCGTTACTTTCTTCTGAAATCGGGGCTCCATCCAAAAAATTAAATTCTTTTTGTTCATTCGCATTTTTCTGGCTAAACTTTTCAAGGCCCAAGATCAGTCCTAAAAATCGATCTTTTGCTTCGAGATCTTTCAAGACAAATAAATCTGAGCGCGGTAGCTGCCAAGAAGGAATGGAAGCCGAAAAGGGCTGCAAACTTTTTGAATTTCCGAGAAGAGCCATCAGTTTTTGCGGATGCCCAATTCCCGTTTCCATCAAAAATGTTGCATTTTGGCTTAACATTTCAGCAGAAATCATGCCTTTATATATGCGCAACGCAAGCCCCAGTCCCTCTTTGTCGCTCACAAGGGCAAGCTTGGGTTCAAAGTCCTTCACGGAATGATCGAGTTGTTGCCACTCTTCTGTGCTGACATAGGGCGGATTTGCAACGATGATGTCGGCTTTGCCGTAAGAACTTTGAAGTTCTGCGTAGGAGCTTTCGATATTCAAATCTTTGCAGATGAATTCGACTTCGGCCTGATTTCTGATAGCGTTTTCCCGAGCAACAGCAAGAGCATCCTCAGAAATATCGATGCCCACAACTTTAGCCAGAGGAAATGCCTTTGCCAAGGCGATTGCAAGACAGCCCGAACCCGTGCAAAAATCAATGATTAATTTTGGTGAGTTTTCACAGGCTGCCCAAACTCCCAGCACAGAGTCGAGCAGAGTTTCGGTTTCGGGGCGAGGAATCAGCACGCGACTGTCTACAAAGAGATCAAGAGTATGCCAATATTTTTGATGAAGAAGGTATGCGACGGGCTCACCTTGAGCTCTTTTTTTTACAAAAGCTTTCATTTGACTGCGTTCTTCAAATGACAAAGGCCTGTCCATGTGCATATAGAGTTGAATTTTAGTGAGCTGAAGTATTTTACCGAGGAGGAGTTGCGCATCGAGAAGTGGGGTTGGAATGTCGAGTTCTTTGAAGTAATTGGCTGTCCAATTCAAAATGTCCCGAATGCTCCAGATGGCATCATTTCCTTTAGGAACATTGCTCATATGGAACCTCCGGCTTCGGATTGCAATCGCAGTGCTTCCGATTGATAATGATTTGCAAGTAACTCAATCATTTCTTGAATATCACCATCCATAAAGTCATGAATTGCATGGGTGGTATAGCCAATGCGATGATCCGTGACTCGCGATTGCGGAAAATTGTACGTTCTGATGCGCTCACTGCGGTCACCACTTCCAACTTGGGAGCGCCGCTCATCCGAAAACGCCTTTTCTTTTTCAGTCTGTGCGGCCTCTAAAAGCTTCGATTGCAAAATTTTAAGTGCTTTCGACTTATTTTTGATTTGAGAGCGTTCGTCTTGGCAGGCAACCACGATTCCTGATGGAAGGTGGGTGATACGCACTGCGGAATCCGTTCGGTTCACGTGCTGCCCTCCGGCGCCGCCTGCGCGATAGGTATCGACTCTCAGATCGGAATCATTGATGCTGACTTCAACATCGTCTGCCTCGGGCAATACGGCGACTGTGATGGTTGAAGTATGAATTCTTCCCTGTGCTTCTGTGGCAGGAACTCTTTGAACTCGATGGACACCGCTCTCAAACTTCAAGGTTTTGTAGACGTTGTCGCCCTGGATCAGAACGATGACTTCTTTGAGTCCTCCAATTCCAGTTTCATTCATCGACATTAATTCGACTCGCCATCTGCGTCGTTCGCAGTATCGAACATAGCTTCGATAGAGGGATGCCACAAAAAGTGCGGCTTCGTCTCCTCCTGCTCCTGCGCGGATTTCAAGAAAGACGTTGCGGGTGTCATTTGGATTTTTGGGAAGAAGGGAAATGCGAGCGGCCTGCATGATTTCAGACATCCGACTCTTTAAAGCCTGGACTTCATCGTAAGCCAAGTCCCTCATTTCACCGGAACTCTCAGCCAACAGGGTAGAAGCCTCTTCAAGCTCCTTCTCCAGTTTTTTATGCTCTCTGTAGAGGTGAGCGCATTCTTCAATATCCGAACGCTCTTTGCTGAGTTTTTTAAACTGTGTGGAATCTGCCATGACCTCAGGCAAGGCGAGAAGGCTTTCGATTTCAAGAAAACGACGTTCTACTCGGGCAAGTTGAAGAATCATGTGCCTGGTCCTGTCTGAGGATTTCTGACAAACGACAAAACCCGAGTTTTCAAGAATACTCAGGAAAACTCGGGTAATTTGACGAAGCGTGCCACAACTTACTGTGCAGCAGGAGCGGTCGTTGTACTAGGCTTTCCGTACTTACGATTGAACTTTTCAATACGACCAGCAGTATCCATAACTTTGTGCTTGCCAGTCCAGAAGGGGTGGCAATTGTAGCAAATTTCAACTTTTAGAAGCGACTTTGTGCTGCGGGTTGTAAAAGTGTTGCCGCAGGCGCAACTCACTTCACAAGGCGCATACTTAGGGTGAATTCCATCTTTCATATTCTAAACCTCTGTTTGGATTGCATTCCTTGCTACGCATATCGAGATGATGCGCACAAGTTCGACCTCGAGACAGCGCTGATTATCACAACTGAGTAATGGGGTCAATGGAAAGCGCATGTGAAACAGGCAGGGTTTTTTTTGAGAACGGCGAGAATTTATTGTGAATGTACATTTCCCGATTTTTTGTGTATCTATGGGCTCAATCAAAGTCTTTTTGTAAAGACGGATTTGTAAATCAAGCAAATTGGAGAGATCCCATGACTTTCGTTTACTTCTTTGGCGCTGGATTTGCAGACGGCAACGCAGGGATGAAGGGGGAACTCGGTGGAAAAGGGGCAAATCTCGCAGAAATGACGAACCTCGGTTTGCCCGTTCCTGCCGGTTTCACAATTTCAACGCGAGTCTGCATGGATTTTCTTGCGAATGATGCAAAGTATCCTGACTCCCTGCAGGCAGATGTCAACAGTGCACTTCGAAAAGTCGAAGAAGCCATGGGGGCTAGGTTCGCCGATCCCGAAAATCCGCTGCTTGTCAGTGTGCGTTCTGGTGCGCGCGTTTCAATGCCGGGAATGATGGATACCGTGTTAAACCTGGGCCTTAACGATGTTACGGTCGAATCTATCGCGCGCAAAACCGACAACGCTCGATTTGCATACGACAGCTACCGACGGTTTATTCAGATGTTTTCAAACGTCGTCAAGGGTCTTGATCCTCACTACATGGAAGACGCTCTCGAAAATAAAAAAGCTTCGAGAGGCTATAAAGAAGATGTTGAACTGACCGTTGATGATCTCAAAGAACTTGTGTCCGACTTTAAGCGACTTTACAAAGATAAACTTCAAGAGAGCTTTCCTCAGGATGTCTATGTTCAGCTTTGGTCGGCGATTGGTGCTGTTTTTAAAAGCTGGCATTGCGCACGTGCTAAAAAGTACCGCGAAATTCATAATATTGCAGACGACTGGGGAACAGCAGTCAATATTTGCGCGATGGTTTTTGGCAATATGGGCGAAACTTCCGGCACGGGAGTGTGTTTTACTCGAGATCCTTCAACGGGCGAGAATGTTTTTTACGGCGAATACCTACTCAATGCGCAAGGCGAAGATGTTGTCGCTGGTATCCGCACACCGAAGCCCCTCGAAAATCTAAAGATCGAGATGCCACGCGCCCATGAGCAGCTTGAAGATGTGCGAAAAAAGCTTGAAAAACATTATCGAGATGTTCAAGACATTGAATTTACCATTCAAGAAAACAAGCTTTACATTCTTCAAACACGAAACGCGAAGCGCACGACCAAAGCGGCGCTCAAAATTGCAATCGACATGGTGAATGAAAATATCATCACAAAAGAAGAAGCCCTGTGTCGCATCAATCCTCAAGATCTCGACCAACTTCTTCACCCCACTCTCGATCCCAGGGCACACAAACAGGTCCTGGCTAAAGGTCTCCCTGCTTCTCCAGGAGCTGCTTCAGGACGCGTCGTATTCTCTGCACTTGATGCAGAGTCTTGGGCTGCGCGTGGTGAGCAAGTTGTGCTGGTACGGGACGAAACTTCACCCGAAGATATTGGCGGCATGCATGCCTCTAAAGGCTTTTTAACCGCGCGCGGTGGAATGACATCCCATGCGGCTGTTGTCGCGCGGCAGATGGGTAAGTGTTGCATTGCAGGCTGCAGTGCACTGCAGATTTCGACAAACAGCAAAACGATGAAAATTGGAACGCTTGAAATCTTAGAAGGCGACTGGATCACCATCGATGGTTCGACAGGCGAAGTGATGCTCGGCAAAGTTCCGACTACAGAAGCAGCGCTGTCTGGTGATTTTTCGACCTACATGACATGGGCGTCTGAGCTTCGGACGTTAAAGGTTCGCGCAAACGCAGATACTCCAAAAGACGCGCACTTTGCTCGCGCTTTCGGAGCAGAAGGAATTGGTCTTTGCCGCACAGAGCATATGTTTTTTGATGAAATGCGCTTGCCCATCGTTAGGCAAATGATCCTTGCCCGCACCACTGAGGAACGCAAGGATGCGCTGCAAAAGTTATTGCCCTTCCAAAGAAATGATTTCGTAGATATTTTAGAAGCAATGGAAGGCTATGAAGTCACCATTCGCCTTCTCGATCCTCCCCTGCACGAATTCTTGCCGCAATCTGAAAAAGATATGATGTTGCTCGCAGGGCAAATAAATCTTTCTACCGAAGAAATTAAGAGCCGCGTCAAAGGCCTTCATGAATCGAACCCGATGTTGGGCCACCGTGGATGTCGCCTCGGAATTTCTCACCCTGAAATTTACGAAATGCAGGTTCGGGCAATCGTTGAAGCCACTGTCGCACTTCGAGGCGCCGGAAAGCGCGTATTTCCTGAAATTATGATCCCGCTCGTCGGGCACGAAAATGAACTTTCATGGCTCCGTGAACGGCTGATTAAAGTTGCACGGGATGTCTATACGGCTGAAGCAAGTAAGTTCAACAAAATAAGCACTGAATTCGACATTCCCTTCGGAACGATGATCGAAGTTCCACGGGCTGCGCTCACAGCCGATAAAATTGCAAAACATGCCGACTTTTTCAGTTTTGGTACCAATGACCTCACTCAAACGACTTTCGGATTCTCGCGTGACGACAGCGCCCCTTTTCTGCGCGTCTATAAGCAAGAAAATATCCTTCCTGAAGATCCTTTTGCGGTGCTTGATCAAGAGGGAGTTGGGCAATTGGTCCGTCTGGCGTCAGAACTTGGACGAAAAACAAACCCCAATTTAAAGCTTGGGATTTGTGGTGAACATGGCGGCGAACCTAAATCGATTAAGTTTTGTCAGTCCATTGGCTTGAATTATGTCAGTTGCTCACCTTACCGCGTGCCCATTGCTCTGTTAAGTGCAGCACAAGCGGCTATCGAGTCGCGGAATAAAAAAGGGTAAGGAATCAGGAACGGGGATGAAAATGGTGACTGAAAATCCAAAGGTTTTCAAATGGGATTTGGCGGTCAAGAAAAACATTCTGCTGGGTCGTGAATGGTATTCTGTCTGGATGATCGATGATGTCGATTCCCTCATCGATGGATTTATTTCGGCTCGCACTTCGGATCAGTCAGATCTCCAGGAAATCAGAGGTTGTCCCTTTGGCGGAACGCTGTGGCCAAGCACACGAGGGTTTGTGAAGTGGCTCGAGAGTCATCCAGATCCTCTTGCTGTTTTCGAAAAACACACCGCAGAAGTCTTGGAATTGGGCTGTGGAATTGGAGTCATCAGTTGTTACCTTGCTAAACTTGGATTTAAGAGTGCAATAGCCACCGATTTTGAGCCAGAGCTTGGCGTGTTTGTTGAAAAAAATAGCCAAGAATTTTTGGTGCAAGATAAAGTGCACTTTCGAACTCTCGATTGGCAGATTCCTTTAAAAAATGAGCAGCCTCAATCTTACGAAATCATTGTTGCCTGTGATGTTCTTTACGATAATGAACATATTGCGCTTCTTCCCAAAGCGGCTCATGCCTTGCTTGCACCAAATGGAGTGTTTTACCTTGCAGATCCAGAACGCTTCCGATTTGAAGCTGCAAAGTTAGAGCTGGATAAGTATTTTAATGTGGTTGAGATTTTCGAAGTTCAGGTGCCCAATAAAGAGTTAAATACTCAATTAGGGGTCATCAACCAAAGTTCTGAGTTTACTCTCGTCAAAATTTTAAAGTGCAGTGTGCCAAAAATTACGTAACTAAATTAACGTAGACCCAATTTCTTCAAAGTTTCCAATGCGAGAGTTGGGATATTCGTTTTTGCACCCGTAAATCCAGTTTCATCGAGCCAGCGTGGTTCCATGAATTTCGTCATATAGTTTCGAATTCCATCGGGCAAGATCACAACGACGACTGAGTTTGCGGGTATTTCTGGAGCAATTTGAGCAAGTGCGGAAAGCGCTGTGCCCGAGCTTCCACCGCACAACAGGCCTTCATGTCGAATGGCCTTTTTAGCCCATTCAAAGCTTGGAGCATCTGTTGTCTTTACCCACCGATCGACCACAGAGCGATCGAGGACGTCGGGAATAAAGTCATACCCAATTCCTTCCACATGATAGGTTCCAACTTGGGTGCCGCCCGCAAGGATGCTGCCCACCGGATCTGCGCCTACGATTTGAACTGAAGGGCTCAACTCTTTGAGTCTCTTGGCAACACCCGTGATGGTTCCCCCCGTGCCAGCGCCTGCAACGACGTAATCGGGCACTCTTCCTAAGTCATCAACAATTTCTTGCGCAGTTAAAATGTGAGCATCTGGATTCGAAGAGTTGGAATACTGATCGAGAATATGGGCGTTGGGCAGTGCTTTTTGCAAGACTTTAGCAATTTCAATGTGACTATCAGGAGCATCCCAAGCAGCTTCGGTGGGAGTGCGCACGATTTCTGCACCAAGAGCTTCAAGGACCACTTGCTTCTCGCGAGACATTTTTTCGGGCATTGTGATAATGACTTTGTAACCCAAGACAGCCCCTGCCAAAGCCATTCCAATTCCAGTATTTCCGCTGGTGGGCTCAATCAAGGTATCTCCAGGTTTGATCAAACCTTTGCGTTGAGCATCAATCACCATCTGATAGCCGATGCGATCTTTTACAGAGCCGCCTGGATTTAAAAATTCACATTTTGCCCAGACGACGAAAGGGTAATTTGAAAAGAGGTGGTTTATCTTGACAAGAGGGGTTTTCCCGATAGCGTGCAGGATATTGTCAAGCTTCATAGTTACTCCGGTTTGATGAACTGTTAGGAAATACTGATTCTCTAAATGAAGTTCATTCTTATCTAAAGATCTGCAGCTTGTCTAAACTCAATCACGGAATGAGTTGTTTTTCAGTTTCAAGCAAAGGGAAAAATATGCAGAAGCGCCTGCAAACCGCAAGGGGGCTCCGTTTCAGAATATCTGAAACCGGTGACATTTTGGCAAGTATATCAAAATCTTCTGGGGAATTTGTCCTGACGCTCGAAGTTCTCGAACTTCTCAGGCAGCTTCAGATGGCACCGCAGTTTCAGCCGAAACGCCTGACAAAGGATCTTCGTACAAGTCTCCAGCAAACGGTTGAAAATCTGCCGCCTGCAGCGGAGTTGGAAGAACTGCTTGGAGATTTAACGGGCGCGGGAGTGTTGGTTGAAGTGGGCGAAGAATCCCCCTCAAGTAAGCAACTCTCCGATGGATTTGGCGATCCATGGATTCAATGGGCCATGATTGCCGATGCTCCGCGTTGCGAGCAATATCGCCAAGCAATTTCCAGTGCAGTGACTGCGAAAAGTGAAGTCGTTGATGTGGGCTCTGGATTGGGCTTTCTCACGGCGTGCGCCCTGGAAGCGGGTGCCAAACATGTCTACATGATTGAAGAGACTTCATCATCTCTGCATTCGAAGCCCATCTTAAAAAAGATCGATAAACGTTGGGTCGATAAAATCACTTTGTATTCTGGAAACAGCGAAGATGCTAAAATTCCAACCCAGGTGAATCTGGTTATTAGCGAACTCTTTGGAAACGACCCTTTTGCAGAAGGCGTACTGCGTACTTTACGCGAAGTTGCCTCACTCCTCGATATCAAAAAGACAAAATTTATTCCAGATGCAGTTGAAGTCTTTTGTGAAATTGCTGATCTCACAAAAGGAGCAATACATCACCGCGTAAAAGCTCTCCATGGAGCTGCGCTTAAATCGAAAAGCTCGAAGTCATCACTTCTTGATTCCTTTCAGCAGGCAGCACTTCAAGAACTCGTGATGGAAAAACTTTCGTTTCCAAGTGCGCTGCAAAGTGACGAATTCCGTCGCATTAGCGCACCTCAGTCCTTGGGAAAAGTTTCACTTTCTCCGCCAAACTATCCCACTCGGCTTTTACCCGGAAAAGCACATCTCACGTTGGATGCAGATGCCCATGTGCCCGTTGCATTAGTCTGGTTTCGTGTGTATCTCGATGAAAAGCACACTTTGTCTTCGCATCCTCATGAAAAAGACGCTGCACAACACTGGAGTCCGCTCATCCTTCCACTCATGAAATTGCCTGCCAAAGGCGATAAGCTTTTGGTGGAAGCATCCCTTAATTCTGATGAAGATGGCGTGTCAATTGTTCTTAAAAATGGCCAAGAAGTCGTGGCTTCGCGCGAAGTATAAAATTGAATTAAAGTTACATAAGTTTCAGTATTTGCAAATTGCCTTTAGTTCAGAAGGGCAATTGATCGGATCTTTTCGGTCGTCGATTACAATAGATTTGAGTGAATTTTTAAGAGGCAGAAGTTCGCTTAAATCAGTTATTTGTGGGTTGTTTTTTAGAATCAATGTTTCCAGTGAAGTTAAGTTCTTCAAGCCACCCAAACTTGCATTTGTAAGTTCGTTCGATGAAAGACTGATCGATTTAAGTGCCGTGAGTTTTGAAAAACCCTCTAAGCTTTTAAGTTGGTTCGAAGACAAGTCGAGTGTTTCAAGATGCGCCGCGCCTTCGAGCAATACGGTGGTATTGAGATGAGCATCGATAACAGCGACTTTTTTAAATTGTTTGTTCTCTGTTGCCTGTTTAAGCGTCCAATTTCCAGACCAACCCGAAGAAGCCGTCAGCCAAAAATTCTCAACTTTTTTAAGTTCAGAAAGCCTCCAAGGGTTACTCAAAACCACACGATCAAATAAAATGCTGCGCAAATTTCCCATGAGCAGAAACGGGCGCAAGTCAAACTCAAAAACGCTATCTTGATCGGCACCGCCAAAAGTGGATGCAAATACCTCAACAGACTCCATTTTTTGCAAAACAGCTTCAATCTCTGTGCAGTTTTTCGCATCACGCAACTGAGCTTGTTGAATGAGAGTCACGATGGAATTGATGGAGCCTGGGCTCTTTTCAAGAACAGATTTTTGAGCATTGAACGCAACACACCATTCCTTGAGGGTTGCGGGCGATTTAAAGAGGTCCTCATCCGCAACACATGTTTTTCCATCAAGAGACACAAGTTTCTTTTCTGCAGCGCAAGAATCGAGGGAAACGGGCTGCCCTGGACTGATGACGGGAATCACAGCTGGAATGCGTTTGTTGTTTGAATTTGAAGGCTTTGCAGGGGTTGGAGGTTGGTTTTCCAAGGAAGGGGGCGTTGTATTTTCTTTTCCATTCTGTGGCAAATTGTCGCCGCTTCCATTGTTGCCTTTACGCTTAGTTTCGCATGCCGCGAGGCATGTCAAAGCAGTGAGCAGTGTCAAAGTCTTTGACAGGTCCCTGGATCTTACAATTTGATTAAGTCTTTTCATTATCAACCTCAGTCTAACGGGTTTCGAATGCCGCAATTTATTCACAAACTACAAAAATGTTCTAGCAATTTCTTTGCCAATCAATTTTTTTTCGCGCTCACACAGACTTTTGATGTTTTTGTTGTTTGCTTTCGCTACGAACAGGCCTTAAATGGTATTCCATCATAACGCTTTTTGATCCGAGGAACTAATATTCATGAGCCTGGAACGAATTATCAAGAAACAAATCCATGCTTTACCTCAATTTGTGAGGCTTGAATGTCCTCCTGGATTTGTGGAAACCGTCAAAAACGAGGCGGATGAGATTTTAAAGTCTTTTCATCATGCACAAAAATTTACTCCCATCGTAAAAGAGGAAACCGATTGTGTCACCCTTGAAGAACTCGACTTTGCAGGCCTAATAGAGCTGTCCATGCGCTTACGGAGCGCTTCGCAGATCTGGTGGCGGATTTTAAAGTGTCGCTCCCGTGGCAAGGATTCTCTGCGCAGTCGTTTTGCTGAATTTCCTTGGGAACTCTATTTTTCTAAGAAGTCTAAGTTTAAAATTACGACCGATTCAACGGCGAGTGTGGTTTTTCACGAAAGAGGACTGAAGGAAATTGTCGAAGAATCTCTTTCTAAATTTGAAATGGAAAGTGTCAAGGAAAACTGGGACTTTATCATTCATGTTGAGCTTCATAGAGATGTTCTCACAGTTGAATTAGCTTTGGCCAAAGCGGGTTTATTTAAAAGAGGGTACAAGGAATCACTGTCGGCCGCTGCACCTCTCCGCGAAGATATTGCTTTTTGTGCTATTTCTTCAACACTGCAGACTGCTCAAACATATCAGTCCGAGAAAGTGAGTTCTCCAGACAGCGTTTTGGTTCCTTTTGCTGGTACTGGAACGATTGGGTTTGAGTCTGTTTTTTGGATGCTAAATCTTCCTGTTGAGTCTTTTCAAAACATTCTTGTCGTGAATAATATCGTTTGCAAACGTTCAGAAACCTATGCGTTTATAAATCGAAAAATTGCGAGTCATGTAGAAGAATCCATGCTGAAGAGCGATGGTTTTAAAGTTACATTTTGTGAGAAAGAAAGCTCTGTTGCAGAGGCTCTTCAGAAGAATGTGAATTATTTTTGTCAAAATTCTATGTTTAAAAATCGCATTTCGATTGAAGTTATTAAGAGTGATTTCTTTGATTTAGATGAAAATCAGATTGTGGCCGAGACGAAGTCACACTTGTTTCTGCCTTTAAATCCTCCCTTTGGAATCAGGCTCCAAAATGAAAAGAATTTTGATAGAGGTTACGATAAACTTGGAAGAAAAATTGCATCCTTAGCTAAAAAGTTAACTTTGCAAGGCAAGCAATTGTCGGGGTTTGTTTTGTGTGCTTCGGAAGATCACTGGAGTGAGTGCTTGAAGCACCTCGCTTTTATGAAAACGACGACAAAGCATTTTACACAGGGAGGGCTGCACATTCGCATGCTGCAGTTTTATGGCGCATCAAGCTCTATTTCTCCATCTCTTCCAAGTCCAAAAGAAATGGATTCCGAATCTTAAGTGGAAATTCATCTGGATTTTGAAGTGAATCTATCCTGTCCGTGAAAATGACGTCGAGGTGTACCGAATCAATCGGAGCAGAGGCTTGTACAGTTTCAAGATTTTCTTTCTTGTATTCTGCCTGCTTTAATTCATTTGTATCAGCTTCAGGTTTTTCTTTCACAGCAATGGCATCTGTAAGCTTTGATGAAGTCTTAAGGGGTGGAGCAATTGCGGCCTTGAGCGAGGTGAGTTCATTCAATGATGCAATTTGAGTTTTGTCTTTTGCCCATGCAATACTGAGCAGATTGCCTACTGTGAGTGCCCGCCAGCGTGCGCCCGAACTTTTGTCAATGACAGTTTGTGCAACCTTATCATTTTGTAGAA
This sequence comes from Silvanigrellaceae bacterium, assembly GCA_044237915.1. Taxonomy (GTDB): domain Bacteria; phylum Bdellovibrionota_B; class Oligoflexia; order Silvanigrellales; family Silvanigrellaceae; genus JBIIEI01. The sequence goes on from JBIIEI010000010.1 coordinate 68,519, forward strand.
CGAGCAGACGTCCGTACCAATACGCATTTCTCGAAATTAAAGAAACATAATTCCTTGTTTCCTTAAAGGGAATAAGATCTGAAAAGAGCAAAATATTCAAGTTGGGGAATCTTGTCCGCCACTTTTCGAGATGAGATCCTCCTGCATTATAAGCTGCAAGAACATGTTCAAATCGACCTTGATATCTTCGCATGAGGTCATGGATGTAGTTGACACCCAGTTTTAAGTTCGTGAGGGGTTCAAACAGATCGATGGTTTTTGCGTTGCTCATCTGCCTTGCTGTAGAAGGCAAAAGCTGCATGAGCCCTCTGGCGTCTGCAACAGACCGTGCGTAGGGATTGAAAGCGCTTTCCTGCCGAATTAAAGCAAAGAGAACCATGGGATCAACAGTACCCGAATTTGCAAGAATTTCTTGAACAAAGGGAGTTGGAAACAGGAGCTTTAGAAAGTCTAAATTTGCATCTTGCCTATTTGAATCTTTGAGATATCGGGACATGGTTGCTATTGAGCTTTGATAGTTTTGCGCAGCATTGTGCATTTTTGCAAGAAAAAGTGAATGTTCAGCAGTGGGTGGTTCAATGTTTCGTGCAACAAATTTGCTCCAGTTTTCAAGCGCTGAGGCTTCTTTTCTCGCAATAAGCAGTTCAAAAATAAATGCGGCCGCGCTAAATTCGTCCCAATTATTTTCATTTCGCCTTGCAAGTGCATGATCTTCAGCGGCAAGAATATTTGCTATGGGGTCTCTTCCCATGGCATGGCTTGAAATAATGCTGTGAATACCGAGAGGGGATTCCTTCTGCAAGCGTTCCCAATAGGGGTTTTTAGAACTTAAAGTTGGTTTTTTCTGGGGAGAGTTTTCTTCCCAGAGGACTCCGAGCCAGTATAAAGCCCGAAAACTTTCTGTTGGATTTTGTGCTTGCAAGGCTTGGGTCAATGCGATGCCGGCACCTTCTCTATCGCCTCTCGCCAGTCGAATAAGTCCAAATCTCAGGTGAGTCCGTTCAAAGCCCTCTTCCTCTTTGGTCAAACATTTAGAGATGGAGGGATAGAGCTTCTCCATCAAGGTAAAGGAATGAGGTTCAGAGAGCCAAGTTTCTGCACGCGCGAGGAGGGCGGCGTGGGCAGAGGCATAGGAGCAGTCATTCAGTGTCTGAGTAGCGAACCCAGAGAGCTTGATCAAGTCGTCTTGATTGTAAGGATCGACACGCCGAAAGGCGTCTAAAAACTTGGAGTCTTTGAGTTGAAGCCAATCAATCTCGCTCTTAACCACAAGAAGTGAATGAGGAGCTGGTTTTTCAGCAGGGGTACGTTTTTTCGAAGAGCGCTGAGCAGCCATTCGCTCTAACTGCCATGGAATGCAAGAGATGTTGACGTCTTTTGGAGGAAGTACAGCCGAACCTTGAAGACGATGTTTTTTAACGAGCAGTTCACAAGCCCTAGAGATGCGCAATTTTTCCTGCGCACTGCTGCCTGAGCTTAGCCACAGATTGAGATCTTCTGCAGAATTTTCATAAACGGAAGTTCTTTCAATGCCGATTTCCCGTAAAAGTTCATCCTCGCTGGGCACGACATATTTTCCGAGGAGTGGGCCCTTCTCGGAAGACGAGCCCTCATTAAATAAGGTGAGCTTTTGCTGAAAATCGCTCGCCGTCGCGCTTCCTGAATAGAAACAGAGTGCAAAAGTAATTTGGCGTGCCCATTTTGGTAACGCAAGAAAATAAGGTAACAATTTTTCAACCGAATCAGGAATCAAGCCCATTGGAATCCTCGATCATGCGAGACTGCCTTCCGTGTGAATGAAAGGCGATTTGAGGTTCACTTTTTCTTTTCGGAGTTTGAGTGCGAGTCTTTAGGAATTGTAACCTTAAGCACTGTTCTGTAAAGGAGATTTTATTCACTCCATCGTGAAGCGCCAAGGCATCGACATGGGTCTGGTGTTGATTGAACTCGTCTCAATTTTGGGTCATTAAAGATAAAAAAGTTCCGAGTGCAGCGCAGTCCGACTTATAACGAAACAGCATCTCGGAGCACAGGGCAAGTCATGCAGCGTGGTCCGCCCCCACCGCGTGCCAATTCTGTACCCTCAACCGTGACAACGAGTGGTTTTGGATTTTCAAGAATTTGAGGGTTTTTCATAATTTCTTGGGCATGTGCAATTCGGAACCCGGCGTTTTCGCAGGCTCGAACGGTGTGTTCATGCATTTCGTAGCTTATGACTTTGCCAGGAGCAAAAGAGAACATATTTGCGCCACTGTTCCACTGTTCTCTTTGTTGGTGAAGAGGATCATCTCCTCCGCACAGAATGGGATCCATGCGAACGCCTACACTGCGCAGCCCGAGCAACAGATCGTCAACTTCAGTAAAGCGCTTGTCCCCTTGAGGGTTGATTCGAACTCTGACGACCCTAGCTCGATCTCGACCTAAGATAAAAGGAGCATAAACAAGGCACTGCTCTTGATTAACAATGGTAAAAATCATGTCAAGGTGGATTGTGCTTCTTTCCCGAGGCAACAAGACGCAAAAAACATTAAAAGGATCGGTTTCGCCACGTGCTGCGCGTGTTCGATACAAGGAATCGATGATGGCATCTACAGCGCGTGGGGTGGTGCGCTCGCTCACTCCAATAGCCAATAAATTTTTGTTCAAAATGAGGATATCCCCGCCTTCGACGGTGAAATCGGGGTCATCCGTTTGAGTCGAGGCATCCAGCAGCAGCCCTTCGCCCTGAAGGTCGGGGTGGTATCGATACAGAGATCGCATAATAAGTGCTTCTGCGAACCTGACTGATGACGCCATGCGGGAAATGACAACCTTATTGCCAATGACAACGCTTGTATCACGCATAAAATACATGTTCGGCAATGGGATAAGTGAAAAACTCTTGGGAGACAGAAAACTTTCTAAAGAATTTCTAACAAGTGAGACTCCTGAAATAAGAGCTTTGGCAAGATCTTTTGCAGAATATTCCAAAAGGTCTGGAATAAGTTCCGAGCAATTTTGGTAGGTTGTTACCTCTCGGAGCAAATTTTCTTTGGCAACTGGGTTTTCGAGGACGGTAGCCAGGCAGTCTTCAACCTCTAATACTTTGGCTACCAGCGAAAGGACACCACGAAGTTGCTTATGTCCTTCAGACACATGTTGATAGTGAATAATGTCATTGTAGAGAAGTTCAGTCGCAGTCTTTGGAGTCATCTGTTCCACTTCGCGGCCGGGAGTGTGAACAAAGACTTTGCGCAGGCGACCTATCTCTGAAGTCACGCCAATCCCGTGGCCCTCTTGAGAAACATCAAAATGGTCAGAACCATTTTGTTTATTGGAGTCAACATGTCGAAAGTCTGAGTCGATACGGTACTCATCAGGAACACGAGGGCGCCTTGTGAAAGGAGGACGACGTGAAGGTTGCACTAACCCATGAGACTCTGACGAATTGAGCATGTCATCTTTTGAAAACGAATTCCCGCTCTCCATTTCGGACGAACTCTGCCGTCCTCCGAATTTCGATCTCACTGAGAAAAACACCGGCAATCTCCCATTTACGTTATCTGGACTGTGACTGAAAACATTGGTAGCACTTCTCGTTGAGATTTTCATCCTTCCTTAGAAATCGAAAATGAACAAAGGAGATTGCTCGATGAGCCCATTAAAGAAAGTTGCCGTACTCGGTTCTGGAAAAATCGGAAAATTAGTGACATTTTTACTTGCCAACACAGGTGAATATGCTGTGAAAGCGCTTGATTTTGATTTGGCCGCGGCACAAGATGCAGCAAAGACCAAAGATGGCAAAGCTTTACAAAATGTGACGGCTGAAACACTGGATTTTTCAAATGAGGCAGCTGTAGAAAAAGCGCTTAAAGGTCAGGACTACGTTTTAAGTTGTGCTCCTTATCATTGCAACGTTGGAATTGCCAAAATCGCAAAAAAACTGGGCGTGCACTATCTCGACCTCACTGAAGATGTGGCAACAACCAAGGCTGTTCGGCAGTTTGCTGAGGGGGCTCCGAATGCCTTCATTCCACAGTGTGGGCTTGCACCAGGGTTTATTACAATTGCAGCCACTCATGTTGCAGAAGGATTTGATACCCTTGATAGCGTAAAAATGCGCGTTGGAGCATTGCCTGTTTATCCTCACAATCGGATGAAATACAATCTGACTTGGAGCACAGAAGGCCTCATCAATGAATATGGAAATCCATGTGAAGCTGTTGTGAATGGTAAGCTTACCTTACTGCAACCTCTCGAAGGGCTTGAAAACCTGAGTGTCGACGGAATTGAGTATGAGGCATTTAACACATCAGGTGGTCTTGGTACTTTAGCAGAAACGTGGAGCGGAAAAGTCCAACAGCTCGACTACAAGAGTGTTCGTTACCCCGGACATCGCGAAATTATTGCTTTGTTGATGAACGACTTGCGGCTCAACGAAGATCGAGAAACACTCAAAAGAATATTTGAGCGTTCACTTCCTCATACCTTTCAAGATGTCGTTTTAGTGTATGTCACGGCCAATGGAATGAAACAGGGTCGATTCGTTCAAAAATCATTTGTTAAGAAAATATACAGTGCAGAAATTGGTGGAGAAATTTGGGGAGCCATTCAAATTACGACTGCCGCCGGAATTCTAGGAGTCCTTGACCTCCATGCACAAGGGAAGATCAAGAATTCAGGCTTTATTCGTCAAGAAGATGTGCCTTTTGAAGCGTTTCTTGCAAATCGTTTTGGAAAATATTACTCTTAATGCAGAGAAAAGCCTTTGTTTGAGCGCGAAAGTCACACTTAATCGAGCTTTTGAAGTTTGACTTGAACTGTCCTGCGTTTTCCCTCACGAACAATTGAGAGTGAAACTGTATCGCCCGCTTTAAATTGTTCGAAAGTATCTAAAAGGTCGTCTTCATTTTTAATTTTTCGATTTCCTACGCTGACAATCACATCACCTAAAATGTATTCGCCCTGAGCATTTCGGGTGATCCCTTGCAAACCGGCCGCTTCGGCTCCGCTGTCCGGTGCCACCCTTGCAACGGCAACACCTTCAACTCCATTTCGTCTTGCGACAGCATCGGGCAAAATTGCAATTCCGAGGCCAGGGCGCATGACCTTGCCAAATTTAATGAGCTCGGGAACCACGCGCTTAATGGTATCGACGGGTACTGCAAACCCGATTCCAGAACTTGCTCCGCTCGGGCTATAAATTGCTGTATTCATACCAATAAGGCGGCCCTGTGAATCGAGCAAGGGGCCTCCCGAGTTGCCAGGGTTGATTGCGGCATCGGTTTGAATCACGTTCCTGATTTTTCGATTTGCGGCGGAATCGATTTCGCGTCCAAGTGCACTCACAATTCCAGTAGTGAGCGTTTGGTCGAGGCCGAAAGGGTTTCCAATGGCCAAAACCTTTTGTCCCACGACCAATGCTTCGGATTGTCCAGGCACGACGGGGCGCAATTTACTGACGGGTGCCGCAAGTTTGAGGATAGCGATATCTTTTTCGGGCTCTGTTCCAATAACTTTTGCGTTGTAGGTTGAGCGATCGCTAAGGGTTACTGTAACAGCATTTGCGCCTTCTACCACATGAAAATTAGTAACGACATGTCCGTTAGAATCCCACACAAATCCACTGCCGCTTCCCTTTGGAATTTCGCTAACGTTTAAAGTAAATGGATTCTGTTGATAAACTTTCGTATTGATAAAGACGACTGAACGAGAAACGTTTTGAAAAATAGAAATCGTATTTGCTTCATCAGGGGTGAAATTCGGCGCCGTTTGAGCCTGGGCAGACGACTGAAGGCGTCGAATCGTTTTTTTGGCAAGTGAAAACGAGCCGACTTCAAAGCTATCAGCCACAGCGAGTGTCGCGAGGCTCGTAAATATTCCAGCCATAAAAGCATTTTTTCGATTCAAGTTGGTCTCCTTACTTTTCCAATAAAAGTTAATCATATGTGCTCGTGATATCATTCATGACAGAATTCAGGATCCGTTTTCAAGGCATAGGTCATTTTTTACCAAGATGTAATTTTCAACTGCTTGCGAGGTGTGTGAGGTAAAGTCCATTCTGTCAGACTCTTGACGAGATGGGTAACATCATGTCTTGAGCAAACGAAATATGATCCCCTTTTGCGAGAGATTTAAATTCTGAGACTCGGGATCGGTTGCCTTTTAGAGCAGGAAAGCTAGCATCATTGAATCTTGGCTTTGTGTTGAGGCACTTCCACCCTGTGGTTCCTTCCAGTGTGGAGTTTGGTTTCGAAGCAGCAAGATTTTAAAAGGCAATTCGGTGTCATTGGAAGCAGTGCTTTTGCAGGAGTGGTATTTCGATTGAATACAGATCAACAACTAGAAAGCTCTTTGAAACTTTGCCTTTGGATGCTCGCCTTGGTCGGCCTTGGACTTTTTTGTTCGGGAATTGCACTTGCTCAGCAACGCATTCCAAATCCGTACCCCGCTGTGAATCCCGCTCCCGCTCCAGTTCCGCCACCACCCAACGCATACCCAAGTCCCACTCCTAAAGTCAGCGAAAAAGCGCAAGAAGAAAACGAACCCATTAGAGGTCTGCGAACTTATTACGCGCAGGCAGGAATTGGCTTCGGTATCGAAGAAAAGTCACGCAATGATCCAGCCGATTCGAAGCCCATTGGAAGTGCGAGGTACACACTTCGGGGTACGGGACTGATTGGCTGGGGGCCGCTCAGAACCGAGAATCTTCTCTTTAATATTCACTACCGATATTCTCAGGACTGGGATACCGATTTTGACCAAGTTTCAAAATTCGGCTCCTGGATCAAAGGTCCTAAAGCAGACACTTTTCTTTTTCCAACGAATCGATTGTTGCGGCTACACGAAATAGAGAGTGACATGAGATTCGTTCAGCCGCTCTTTAATTTCGGACTTTTTTCGAGGTTAACTTGGGGACTTACGGGTTCTCAGTTCTTCGGTGGCAAGGATGAATACTCAGAAACACTTGTGGTTGCAGAAAATTTTGTTCCCTATTTTGGTTTTCGTTACAAGCGATTTTATCGCGGGCAAATTTACATGCCGCTGCGCACTGAAATTAATAAAGAAGATGAACTACTGAACAACACAACTTATTCTTTTAGCACAAAAGGGCGTGGTCGCCTGTTTAGTTTCGGACTCAACAACGCTTTCTTCTTTCGTCAAATTGATTCCTTGCTTTATGCTGATACTTTTCTTTCGGAATATAAGTATTATTCCCTGCAAAACGACCATACGCGGCGAGGTGGGGCTCTTTCCTTTGATTTCCCTGTCGTATGGGCGCTGCGTGCTGTGCCTAAGTTTGTTTATTACATCGATGATTTTTCGATACAGCGCGTTCGAATTAAGAATTTTGTCAAAGGAAATGCGCAAGAAGTCAATGAACCACCAATCCTCATTGGACGTAAAGATACCTTTTTGGGATACGGCTTGTCCTTGTATTATGACTTGAATAGTCAAGAAAGAATCTATTTTGAGTTTGATCAGGAACAGTCCACATCTACAATTCCAGAGTTCAATGTCTCGCGCAGAACATTAGAATTTGGCTATCGCTGGTCGCTTCCAAAATCGGTCATTCTTGTAAAACGCGTAGGCCGATTTACCGACAATTCTTTTGCTGAAGAGTTTTAAAATATGCAGATTTCGCGCGATATCATGCTCGATGCCCTTCAGTTGGCAAAGGATCGGGAAGAGCCGGTGGTTCTTTCGCCCGAGGGAAAAGGTGTAAGTTTTTTAACGACAGTCCTTGAAATGTCAAGGGAATGGGTGACTTTAAAAAATCCGGTGCCACCCGAACTCGCTTCATTTGTAGTAGATTCTCCGCAATATTTACTTTTTTTTCGATCATTTAAAATGGCCGCTCCAAGGCTTTTTCCCCATGGTGTTAACTTGCAGTTTCCCATTTCCCATGATGTGGAGCAAACACAATCTCGAAATGAGGAACGCATTTACTTCTCGGAAAAAGAACGCGCTTGGATAGAGATCCAACACCCTTTTGATTCTGCAACACAATTATTCAGAAGGGTCTTTGATCTTTCACAAGGTGGACTGAGTTTCAGAGCGAGAGTTCATACACCCTTCATTCAATCGGGTCGGTTGTTACCTTCATGTGAAGTCTTTGTTGACGGGGAGTCGCGCGTCAAAAAGTCTGGAAAAATAGTCTATGTGAAGCAAATAATAGATCTTCGAGGCCAAAGCTATTTCCAGGTAGGAGTTCAGTTTACGGACGCTGAAGGAGGAGAAGAAAACCTATGAATATGGATAGCAACGCCATTGATCCGAAATACCGAATCTATTGCAATCGCTCCCTCAATATGAAGGGAATTCGAGCGATTGGATTCGACATGGACTATACTTTAGCCATGTATAAACCCGAAACATTCGAAACCCTCGCTTACTCCGAGACCCTTAAAAAACTGGTTGCTTTGGGCTATCCTCAAGAAGTTCAGGAATGGGTTTTTGACTGGAGCTATATGCTTCGGGGGCTGGCTATTGATAAACAAAGTGGCAATATTATCAAAATGGATAGGCACAGATATGTAAAGCTTGCATATCATGGATTCAAAGAATTAAGCAGAGAAGAGCGCCTCCGCAAATATGCAGTGAACAAAGTATTAACTTTTGAAGAGCCAAATTTTGCACTTGTTGATACTCTTTTCACACTTGCAGATGCCTATCTTTTTTCTCAACTCGTAGAATACAATGACTCAAACCCAAGTATTCTTAACAAATCATATGCTGAAATTTACAAAGATGTCAGGCATGCCATCGATCTTTGTCATCGAGATGGAAGCATTAAACTGCGCGTTGCTGAGAGTCCAGATCTCTTCATTGAACGAGATCCTTTTCTTATCGATACCTTGGAAAGATTTCGCAAAACGGGTCGGAAACTCTTTGTTGTTACAAATAGCCTGTGGGACTACACCCATGTGGTCATGAACTACCTGTTTGGGAATGACACAAGAACTCTCAATGAGTCTTGGCTAGAGCACTTTGACGTTGTGGTTACGGGGTCTGCAAAGCCTTCGTTTTTTGTCTCGACAAATCCTTTATTTGAAGTGGATCTCAAGTCGGGACTTCTGAGAAATACTGAAGGTCTCTTGGGTGAAGCAAAAGTTTATCAAGGTGGTAATTTTCAGCAGTTGCATAAGCTTCTTGGAATTCAATCGGGATCTGAAGTTCTCTATGTAGGAGATCATATCTACGGAGATATTTTAAGAAGTAAAAAGGAACTTGGTTGGAGAACGATGCTGGTTGTTGCAGAACTTGAAAATGAACTCGATGTATTGCAAAGAAACAAAAGTGGGCTAAAAATCCTAGAAGACCTCTACCAATCAAAAGATGTTATCGACGAATTATTGCAGAAACAAACGCTTGCATTGGATGAAAAAGCAATTGAAAGAAAAAATGGTGGGAAAACAGAATCGGGCGAAGATGAAAAGCAGTTGCAGAAAAGTATCGATGAACTGACTCGGAAACGAGCGGAAACCCGCGAAAGTATTCGCCAGTACATGAAGTCGTATCATCAAGAATTTCATCGCGTCTGGGGGCAACTTATGAAGACGGGATACCAAAATTCAAGATTTGCCGCACAAGTTGAAAATTATGCATGCTTGTATACAAGTAGACTTACGAACTTGAGACACTATTCCCCAAATTTGAGCTATCGGAGTTCCCGAGATCTCATGCCGCACGACTTTTTCTAGAGGCGATAATTACGCAATATTTCCAGAAAGTACGTGGCATAGATAGACAAAATTCTTGAGTGCTCTTTCGCCATCACCAGAAAAATGCGCTGTCTCAGGGTGAGTTTGAAGGCTATAAATGGGCATGTTTGGATGCACAAAGCCATCAATTTCACATTTTGTGCTCGATGCCGCAATTGCCAGTCTTCCATGGCGGCTTTGAAGAACTGCCTGTTCGTGCCTTGCATGCGACACAAATTCTTTTGGGCAGTTCTCATTCACAAATTTCCGAATGCGATATTCACTTTGACTGAGGTGTTGAACGTTACCTTGTAGACATTTCCAAAAATTTGAATTCATACTTGCGGTCTCAAAAAGCGCATTTTGAAAATCTAAATCAATTTTATTGCCTGAAAAGTAGTCATCTTTATTGAGCTTTGCAAAAAGTAAGGCTAGCTTTGGATGAGTTAAAGTGCAAGTGCGATACTCAAAGAATTTTCCCTCTCCCAATGGTTCTGCTGATTGAACAAAATCTACAGGGTATGAAAAAATATCACCTAAAAGTTGATGTGAAAAACAGATGCCCCAAAAAGGAACGCGCTCGTCAAAGAGCTGAATTAAGTCTCGCTTTAAATTCTCAGCCCATGCGTGATGATCTGTAAGATTTGCAAAGCTCCCTAAAGAGACGACTCCACCAATGGCAAGACTGGCTGAAATATCGCAAACTCTCTCTTGGCTGAGAAACGGACGCGCAATGTGTACATTTGAAAAAGAGAAATCTCTATTTTGAGAGAATTCTTCAAAGATCTTAAAAATTAAATTGCAAGCTTCTGTGTCGGGAGTTTGCAGTGCAGGATCCACAATCAGAAGGGTCTTTTTTTGACTAACCATGCTCATGCCTTGTTCGACTCAATGAGTTTCACAATACCTGTCGTACTTTTTCCTTGAATCAAATCAATAATCGCAATTTTTCCACCATATTCTTCAACTTCTCGAGCTCCCACAATGGTTTCTTTCGTATAATCTCCTCCCTTCACCAAAACTTGGGGTTTTATTTCCATGAGGAGCTTGAGTGGAGTGTCTTCATCGAAGACAACTACAAAATCAACGCAAGCAAGTCCTGCTAAAAGATGCGCTCGGTCAGTTTCATTCTGAAGGGGGCGCGTACTTCCTTTGAGACGTTGGACACTCGAGTCTGAATTAAGGCCGACGACTAAAATGTCACCTAGACTTTTTGCTTGCTCGAGCAGTTTTAAATGGCCCGTATGGAGAATATCGAAACACCCATTCGTAAAGACCACACTTTTTTCGAACTTTCTAAGGTGCTTGGCAAACCTGGAGAGCTGGCCCGATTGAACAATCTTATTGCCCTCGCCAAAGAGTGAGGAATGCGGCAAATGCGCAACAAATTCCTCAGGATTTACCGTTGCAGTTCCTAGTTTCCCGCATGAAATTCCAGAAGCTAAATTGCTCAAAATGGCAGCTTGCTTCATCGATAGCCCACCTGCCAAAGACATTGCTAAAAATGCAACCATCGTATCTCCAGCTCCCGAGACATCGGCGACTTGAAGCGACTGTGATGGAATGAGATCTAGAACTCCCTTGCTCTTCGAACCAGCCAATGCAACGCCATGCTCAGACAAGCTAAGAAGGATGTGATGTGCTCCCGATTCAAGAAGCAAGCTCGTGCAAATTTCCGAGACTTCTTCTTCAAGTGAGGAGTTTTTCGCAACATAATTGACGTTCTTTCGAACGAACGCTCTTCCATACTTTAAATTCGGCTTGAGTACAGTAGCGTTTCGAAATCGGGATAAATCTGAAGTCTTAGGGTCAACAACAATGGGAATGTTCAGTTCCACAGCCATTTCAATTATTTTTTCACAGAGCGAGCGAGTCAGAAAACCTTTGGTGTAATCAGAAAGGACAAGTGCTTTGGGGCCAAGTATTTTTGAAAATCGCTCAAATGAATTCAAAACTCTTTCTTCGATGTCAATCGTGAGTTCTTTTACTTCTTCTCGGTCAATGCGAGCAAGTTGCTGATACCCTGATAAAATACGAGTCTTTCGAGTTGTTGGAAAATCTCTATCCTGCACTACAGCTTCGGTATTGACACCGACCTGCCGGCAAAGGGTCATAAACTCTTCTGACTCACTGTCACTTCCTAAGCGGCCCGAAAGCCAGACCTGAGCTCCAAAGGTGGAGATATTAGATGCCACATTTCCAGCACCACCTAAAACAGCTCTCCTTTGCTTTTCAAGCAGAATGGGAACCGGAGCTTCTGGAGAAATGCGGTGTACAGTTCCTTCGACATAAACGTCAAGAATGAGGTCGCCAACCACAAACACATGGGCACACTGCATTTTTTCAATATGGGTTAAGACATTATCTTCGGTTGCCACGATTATACCTCTTGTGTCTGTTTCAGATACATATGCACATGTGCGGACTATCTCGAAAGGATAAACATAATGATAGCCAAAGCTTTGCGCAATGATTGCTTACTCACTCCAAAATTTCAATCAGAATTTGAACATCCGTTGATGAATCTTGTGTTGAATCTATTGATTCATTTAAATGTTGAATCAAGACGGATACAACAAATTCAGACTTGAGCGTTCGCAATTGCTTACGAAACAGCTTCTCAATTTCTGCATCCAAAAATGTTGAACGTTGTCCCGCCGGTGAGAAGGAAATGAGTTGGTAATCACTTTTGCGCGACGAGTTGTGTAACACAAAATGCGCAGTGTACCGTCTTGGAAAAAAAGATCTGCGTTGAAACTGAGGGGGGACAGTTAAATCGCCGAACGGGTTCTTTAAAATGGGAACTGTATTTTGGGAAGTCGAATTTCGAGAAGCATCACCTGGAAGATCATCCAATTCCGGCAAGGTGGGTGAGGGGTCAATTTTATCAACTTGATTTGCGCTTTCATCCTTGAGTTGTTCTTCATCTGCTACTTTTCGGCCACCAGGTAATTTTACGGAAACTGGAATGGGCACGTTTTCTAATTCCACTCTCTTCACAGGGGTTGGCGCTGCCCACGCTTTTTTTGAACTTTTCAAAACGGCATGCGAAGTCGGATAAGTAATCTTGCTTTGAGGTGTCTTTGGAAACGGAACATGTAGTGATTGGGAACTTTCTGTTTTTATTGATGTATTTCGGGAAACGAACTGAACTCTTAAGGTGCCTGCAGCCGGTCTTGCGGACTCGGCAGAAACGAGTTTCGGGGCTCTCAGAGCGAAAATGCACATGCCTACAGCCAAGTGAGCAACGAGAGAAGCGAAGAAGGCAATGTTCATGACATCCCATGTCTCTGCAGAATTTTAGAATCCTCGACATCGACTTAATAGACTCAGTTCAACAGTCAACATGGACTTTAAAAAGTGAGGGTCCATCAAATGAGTAGGGACATCCATTCATATGCTCTAAGAGAAGAGTGTTGAGGGGGCAAGGAATTTGACATGCCTCAGGCCAGCTTCCTTATGTGTGGAATACTGCTGAGTTAATATGTTGAAATAATTGGATTTATAATTGAGTCAAAATTTCTCTATTGCATTTCTTGACAACCCAACTCCATCTGGGTACATACCGTCCTCATCGCTGATGAGAACTCAGAAAGCTGAGTAAGTCATTGAGTGACAAAAGATTATTGAGAATTAAATAATTGTAGAGACAGAGAGCGGGTTTGAGCCTGTCAGCTTGGAAGAGCAATCTTTCAAGATGCAAGAACAAACGAGATATAAAGAAGCCAATCAAGCTTAAGTTTAAACTTAAGAGTTTG
>JBIIEI010000155.1:0-6279 GCA_044237915.1 Silvanigrellaceae bacterium
CCAGAGGCATTCTTGCCATGGAACTTTGATAAAACCCTCCAAAACCTGATGGCTTCACAAACCCCCGTACTACCCATCTTATAACGCTGGGAATAGCGCGTCCAAATGATTTTTCGGGAGCTCACGCTTCAAGAGCTTGCTCGAAAAGCCCCGTCAATCCTGGAGAAATGATAGCGTCTGGCAGTGCTGATATTAGTTTTCGACCTGTCTCCGTACTGACGAGGTTCTTTTTTTGTTCAATAATAAATTTGCGTTTTTTGAGAGTTTCGATGATCCCTGCTCGCGTTGCCTCAGTACCGATCCCAGCCGTCTCTTTCAGCCGTTTTTTTAACTCAGGCTCTACGACAATGTTATGGATATTCGTCATTGTTTGAATGAGCGACCCTTCGGTAAAATGAGCTGGGGGCGTTGTCTTTTTTGACTCAGTTCGTCCATCCTGACACTTAATTGATTCACCCTGTTGAAGAGTAGGAAGAGGTTGAGATGATTCGCCCTCATCCTGCTTCTCTTCCTCATTTTGCTTATCGTTAAATAACTCTCTCCATCCCGCAGAGACTGGTGTTTTTCCACGAGCAGAAAACGTTTCACCAGCAATTGACAGCACAATTTCTGTTTCTTGATATCGATATTCAGGTAAAAATTGTGCAGCATAGAATTGCACAATCAATTCGTAAATACGTGCTTCGTTGCCTTGTAAGTTCTGGCGCTGTCCAGTAGGAATAATTGCATGGTGTGCAGTTACTTTTTTGTCATTCCATGCTGACGAACGTAGCGACTTCTGCATGCGATGCGAAGCATCACCAACTATATCGGCCAAACTTTCGAGTATTTTGGAAGCATCTCTATGCTGGCTTTCGGGCAAGTACTGGCAATCGGTTCTGGGATATGTGGTCAATTTTGCTTCGTAGAGCGACTGAGCGATGTCGAGAACTGCTTGTGCCCCAAGTCCAAATCTTTTATTGGCTTCTGTTTGGAGTTTGGAGAGAGAGAAGGGCAATGGTGCTGGCTGTTTCTTTTCGGTCGTTTCATACTTTGTTACCTTTCCATTCAGTCCTTTAATGAGAGATACAATCTTATTCGCCACAGATTTATCCAAGAGCCGCTTAGACTCATCCAATATTACGCTATCTGATGGCAGCCATTTCGCCCTAAAAGTGATTCCACAGGCACAATTGATATCTGCAGTAACAGAATAAAAATTTCGGGACTTGAAATTCTCAATTGCAAGGTCTCTGGCTACTACCAAAGCCAGAGTTGGTGTCTGTACCCTACCTACCGAGAGTACGTTGTTAAAGCCACTTGCTTGGCCTGCAAGAGTGTATGCACGAGTCAAATTCATTCCTACAAGCCAATCGCTGCGCTGGCGAGCCTCAGCACTTAATTTAAGATTCGCATAGTCACTGTTATCACGTAAATCTGAAAGTGCTTTAGTAACACTGACTTCATCAAGAGAGGAAAGCCAGAGGCGTTTTACCGGTTTTTTACTCCCAAGATATTCTAGTAACTCATCAACAAGCAGCTGTCCCTCTCGATCTGGGTCACCAGCATTTACAACTACCGAGCACTTTTCAAGAAGCGATTTAATAACTTTTATTTGCTTTTTTGCATCTTCTTTTGGGAGCAATTTCCATTGAGATGGAATAATGGGCAAGGTCGTTACATCCCACTTTTTGTACTCGTCGCTGTAGGCTTCAGGTTCAGCCATCTCTAGCAAATGCCCAAAGCACCAGGTAACAATGTCATTTCCAACTTGAATATGAGTTGGACCTTTACCGGAAGCGCCTCCTTGATGCAGACAAGTTCCTGGTAAATATTGTGCTATGGCTTTTCCTAGGGAGGGTTTTTCAGCGATAAACAGGCGCATCGAGAGCCTCAGAATTAGAAAATGAAAAGAGGTCGCGCCTTTGAGAAAACAAAGACGGATGAAATTTGATCGAGATATTGATCATTTTAATCAAGAGTCTTGCGTTCAAACGAGATTTGAATCAATCGTCTTTCTTCAGGAGAAATTTCATTGGTAGCAGTTTCAAATGTAAAGGTTAATGTACCATCGATATTTTGAACTTTATATTTATTTTCAGCATCAAGTTTTTTTTCACAATGTGCCTCTAAAACTTTTGCAGTTGTGGGAAAAGCCATAGGCCATCCACACAGAAAGAGGCTTCCACGAATAAAACGAGCGTCTGATGGATTTCTAAGATCAAATTGAAAAGGCCGACTGTATCTTATCCGATCTTCATGGTAAAGATACAAAACAGTTGCACTTCCTAGCTGCGTAAATTTGACACTTTTTGAATTTACTTCCATAGAGTACCAACAGGTTCCGTTAAAAAAAATATATCCAGGTCCGCATATTGAATCTGAACTTGTTGCATTATCTATAGGTTGTTTTTTGTCTTGGTCTTGAGAATCTTTTTTGGCTTGGCCACATTGTGCATTAAAAATGAGCACAGAGACGGCTAAAAAAAATTGGAGTTTTGAAGCCTTGAACATCATAATATTTCTCACTTTGGCTGAGTTTGTTTTCTTGCCTTTTGAATCTCTCTTTCGATTTTTACTCTCATTTCAGAGTCAAGACGTGGGATGATCATCAGAAAATCTTGACCTGCAGCAATCACCTTTTCGTCTTGTGGGACAACAGGAGCAAAATTTCTCTCAGAGAGTTCTTTCCCCATAAAACCGCCGAAAAGGATACCCATTGTAAAAATAAAAAGAGAAGCTAAGAGGTTAGGAAGTTTTGATTTCAAAGGCGCAGCTTCAACTTCTTTTCGCATTTTTTCAAGGGCTTTTTGCGTGTCATTTGAAAAATTGTTTCTGAGATTTTCAATCTCACTACGCAGCTCTTTCAGCAAAGAGTTTGAACTGTTTTCAAAAGACTGAGTAATAGAAATAGAAGTGTCATTTCCTGATTTTTTGATCAGGTATGATTGGATAAGCGCTGCAGCAACAAGAGGGTCATTAATTTCGACTTTCTGCCCTGTCATCGAGTAAATGTCGACTAAAAGTTGTTGTGTTTCTACAGAGCTCGTTTCTTTCATAATTAGAATCCTACAGCTGTAATTTGATCAAAGAGAGAAGTTTTGATCATTTTCAGTCGCTGTCTTGGCATCACGGTGAATAAGTGAGATGAAAGGGCTTCTTCAAAAGTCATTTTTTCCTTGATCATCATCTCTAAATCTTTGCCAAAAGTATCCGAATTTCTCTTGTGTATTGTGACGATGCCTTTGATTCTGTGTCGATTTTTTTCATACATAGATGATGCAAGAAAGCGTTTTCCATCCTTAGCAACTTCACCAAAAAATTCATTTTCCCAGACGACAATGGGGGCAGGTTGAGTGAGGAGTAGCGCGTTAAGGCCTATCATTGTGTCTTCCATCGCTTGTCCGCCCGTAAGAACAGTGTGAATATAAACTTCCTTTCCGGATTCACGCAGGAGTTCAATCACGCCATTCTCTTTCATATATGCGGAGAGGGGGACAAATGTAGATGCACCATTGTCGATAATCGAGACACCCTGGTGCCCAAGGATTTTTTCAATAAGTCCATCAAAGACGCGTGCATCAATATTTTTATCTGTGTTTAAAATATTGATTTTATCCGCGTTGAATGCCTTGTATCTTGCAAAAGTATCATTGACGGAATCGGTATCAGCGCAAAAAATGT
Source organism: Silvanigrellaceae bacterium (assembly GCA_044237915.1). Lineage (GTDB taxonomy): Bacteria > Bdellovibrionota_B > Oligoflexia > Silvanigrellales > Silvanigrellaceae > JBIIEI01. Next base: position 3,664 of record JBIIEI010000155.1, read on the forward strand.
CGTCTGTTTTTGCATCAAAATATTGCGCTAAAAGTGCAGCTATTAATGACTTACCTACTCCACCTTTGCCTTGTAAAACGAAATGAACCGAACTCATAATGTTACCTCTGCTGTTTGAATGTTTCTCGTCTTTCTTTCACCAACTGGGCGTTTCTTTTTTTAATTGATTCCAATCGAACGATTCGGGCTCCCCAACTGCTTTGCTCCTTGTAAAAGTAGGTTGCGTCGGTAGCTCGGGCTGTTGCTTTGGTCGATGGTTCGGCTCTGTATTCGGTTTGGGGGTTCGCACTTTTTTGCGTGAGCGATGCAAAAGGGTGCGATACGTCCCGATGGTGAGATGAAGCCCTTCTGCGCTCAAAGTTTCCCATATGGTCGTGTGAGTAACTCCTGCATTTCTGGCAGCTTCAATCCAAGGCAAAAGTTCACGGAACAAAGCCGCTGTGGGCCTCTTTGAGGAATTTGTTGCAAGCGTTTGAAGTATGACTTTTAGCTTTTCCATGTTGCTACTCATGATGCTGTTCCTACCCTTGGTATGAAAATATGGTATGTAATAGCTATTATATTGTCAAGCTATGTTTTGTTATTGATATTATGTATTCAAAGATGTATTTAGTATGGCATCAGATTGTTACCAGCTTGTTATCACCTTGGTATGCGGTTGATATAAAAATGATTTGTACAGTTATTTTGGAGACGAGTGCTTAGGATTTAGAGATTTAGGAGTCAGAAAGTTGTCTGATTTGTAGTGGAACATAAAGGATTGGCATTCGATTCGCTGGATTTTGGTCCTTAAGATGCTGAAAATATGCAAGAAAGGTGGCAGTCAAAATGCTCGATTTGAGTTCATCTGGCTGCCAGAATGGCAATCAAATGATGAAAGAGTCTTGCTTAGAGAAGGTGAAGTGATGGCAGCTAAACAGAAAAAGCCAGAGCAAAAGGACTTATTGCACAAAGAGGTAAGGGTCACCATTCGGTTTTCAAGTTCGGATGCGGAAGCCTTGAGGGCGCTTTCAGAAAGTCAGCTTCAGGTCACTCGTTCTTCTTCTGCTCTTCCAGGACGTAAAAAAAATCTTGCAGAGACTGTAAGGGAAGCTGTTCGGAGACAGCTTGCTGCTGAGGAGCTTGAAATCAAACTTGAGTCTATAGAAGCACGACTTGCAGCATCGCTTATTCGCACTCAGGGCGATATTGCAAAGGTTCATGAAGATTGCCAGCTCCTTATTGGCGTGATTGATCAGCTTGTACGCTTTGTTCTTACAACGACTCCCGAACTTGTAGACAAAGAGACTGCTGCGCTTGTAGGAGAGCGACGATACAACGGATTTCTTGAGGAACTTCACAAGACAATGCTTTCTCGTGGAAAACGTGCGCGACTCTCTGAAACCCTATCGAAAGAGAATCTCCATGTATCTGAATAAAGTGCTTATCAAAGGACGCATGGGGGCTATCCCTGAAAGGCGCTTCCTGCCTTCAGGTGAACTGGTTTGCAATTTTAGTGTTGCCACCAAAAGAGGGAAGCACATTCAATGGCACAAATTAGTTTGTTACAAAAATGATGCGGAGGTTGTTTTAAAGCTCACCCCAGGCGACTTCGTATTTATTGAAGCATTTTTACACACGCGTGAGTTGCTCTCAGAAGAAGAACGTAAGAAAGGCACCAAGCCGAAAAAGCTCCTTGAGATCATCGTTGAATCTTTGCACGTAGTCGAAAAAAATCATCCCACTTCTCAGGATTCTGAAGAAGTGAATACAGAAAGCAGAGAGCAGCCGGAAAACTCTGTGAAGCCTTCATCTCCAAGACTGCCGCGATTTATTTGAGCTAAGTAACTAATTTTATGAAAATATATTATTTTTTTAGATTTGTATGAGCTTATTGATCACTAGGCATGCTTTTTTTAGAGTGTTTTCGCACTCAACAAAAGTACCATTCGCTCCACATTCAAGCAGCCATGCAAAAATTCTTGCCTCTTTTGCTGAAGAATTTCGTACATTTTGTCCTTCTATTTTTCCGCTTGCTGCACTCAGTATAAATTCTATTAGTTCTGGACCTGATTTTGGAATATTTGTGAATGTAGTGATTCCGCCAGATGGAGCATTGACCTTATTTGCAGCACTTTCGAAATCTATATGTAAAATTTTGTTTCTGAGAATGCGAGCTTCAGAAATAAGTTCTTCTTCTTCGGGTGTTAGATGTGTTTTGAAGTGTTCAATTATACAATTGATAATAACTTCTAGTTTTTTATCAAATAATGAAGCCATAGCATCTGTTTTATCAGCTAAAAGGCGTGCATAAAGTTCGAAAAGTCCTCCTTTCCCACATGCTAATTCAAATTGCATCATAAATTTTAGGATTGTTTCATCCATTCTGATGTCTCTCTCACATTAGTTTATAACTTTGCTTTTATATTATGCATAAATGGCTTGTTTGACTAATCCTGTGGTTTCCTAATTCCGTCAGAAGTATTTCAGGTAACACCACTTAATTCACATTAGCAGGCGTTTCCCAAACCAGCCCAGTCGAAATCAGCATTTAGCATTGCAGAGGCTGCATAACTTCGATTTTTGATTTATCCCGAGGCTTTAAACATGATCTTTCTGGATCCTGCCTTCCTGAAA
>JBIIEI010000011.1:0-80548 GCA_044237915.1 Silvanigrellaceae bacterium
CAGAGGCATTCTTGCCATGGAACTTTGATAAAACCCTCCAAAACCTGATGGCTTCACAAACCCCCGTACTACCCATCTTATAACGCTGGGAATAGCGCGTCCAAATGATTTTTCGGGAGCTCACGTGCCCGAAGCCCGGTCGGCGAAACCAGCTGCACCCGATTCGATTGCTTTGCCATCCTTTAGGACAGCATAGGCGAGCCCTGGACCATTTTGGGAAGTATAAAGTTCTAGACGTGGTAAGTATTTGCCTTCGGTGGCATGCATGCTGCTAGAAATATTCAGTGCAGCGATAAGAAATCCAATGCGCATCAACCGTTTCATTTTGCCCCCAATTGAAACTGGCATCATATTTCACTGGAGGCAAAGCAAGTCAATCAAGCCGGAAAGACATTTTTGAAAAGGCGTCGCATCATTTGATTTCTGGCTCTACCAATTGAGCAAGTTTGACAAGAGATTCTTGCCAACCAAGGTAACACATCTCGGCGGGAATCATCTCTGGAATACCCTCGTGTTTAATGATTAACTCAGTTCCGCAAGATAATTCCTTAAACGTAACACTGACTGTCATTTCTCCAGGAAGATGCGGATTGTCAAACTTGTCTTTGTAAACGATGAGCGCATTTGGTTTGATGTCAGTAAATATTCCACTCCAAGAGTCTTTTTGCCCCGTGGTGAAATTTGTGAAGGACATTTTATAAGTGCCCCCGACTTTAAAATCAAAGGAGTGAGCCTGACCAACGAACCCAAAAGGCGGCAGCCATACAGCCTTCGCTTCCGGCTCAGAGAAAGCTTTAAACACACGCGAAACGGGAGCCTTCAGAATTCGGTGAAGATGAACTGTATTATTAGCCATAATATCCTCCTAGAATTGTCTGCTGCGGAAAAGTTTTTTCATAATTCTATCGATGTTCATTGCTTTGATCTCATACCAAGCTGCTACTTTTGAGATAGTCGGCCCGCCCGCTTTGAGTACCAAACAGTAAATCGATGTAACGATACAGATGGTCGATGCTGTCCGCCGCGATGTCTGCACCACCCGTGGCTTTAGCAAGAATGAAAGTGCCACCCTCGATTCCAAAAAAGGCAAGCTGCTTTTGCTTGTCCCAGAGACTTTGGACCTCCCCTCGCGAATGAGGAGCGAGTTCGAACCCTGCTTGGACTAATAATTTTTGACCACTTTTAATCGGAGAAACCGTATCCTCAAATGAAAGTTTTCCGGGAAAATGTGGCCCAGACCATATAGAAAAAATGACCGCTGTTGAATCGAAAACACTGAGTTTTTCAGGCATGAGAGCAAGAGACTCATTTTGCAAATTTCTGTCCGGACCATCGAACAATTCCAATTTCAAAAGTGCATCTGCGTGCAAATCTTTAAAATTCATTTTGTTACCTCTCCTTTTGATAATTTACAAGACAGCAGAAAGACGCTTATAAAAGAGAGAATTGCACTTCCGGACATCAAAATCTTGAGCACGCTCGAAATTTCTGTTCCTTTAATATTTCAATTCTCATTTTTCTGCAATTTCTGCGAGTATGACTGCGTATAGTCATTATACAGTTTCGTAGGAGCAGTTATGAGTTTCGATTTTCGGGTTCAATCTTCTTCACTGCGCCCCCTCGTGTTTGGCAAAAACATGGTGGCTAGTTCGCAGCCTCTGGCCGTAAGTTCTGCTCTAAAGACCCTTTGGAAAGGCGGGAACGCGGTCGACGCCGCACTGAGCGCAGCCATGACACTCACGGTGGTGGAGCCTACCATGAACGGCATTAGTGGGGATGCTTTTGCCATGGTGTGGGATGGAGGAAAACTTCATGGCCTGAATTCCTCTGGAAAATCCCCCTCAACATGGACCCCTGAAAGGTTTTCGGGGTTAAAATCCATGCCCTTGAGAGGATGGGAATCTGTTACCGTACCTGGACAAGTCGCAGGATGGGTTGAACTGAACAACAAATTTGGCAGGCTTGATTTTGAAACATTGTGCCATGACGCCTGTGCTGCGGCCCGCGAAGGTTTCCATGTCACACCTGCGACGGCAGCATTGTGGGAGAATGTGCCCGCTGATTTAAAGGCTGTTCCTGGTTTTCTGTCTGCATTTTTTCCTTCGGGAAAAGCGCCCCGCTGTGGCGAAGTTTTTCGGTATCCAGAACAGGCTGACGTTTTAGAAGAAATTGCCAGGACAAAAGGAAATTCCTTTTACAACGGTCGAATTGCCTCATTGATTGCAGAAGACGCACTGCGTAACAAATCGGCACTCACAGTAAATGATCTCGCTTCACATCGGGCAGACTGGGTCACACCCCTCACCGTCAGGTACGGCGGTTTAGATGTTCACGAAATGCCACCCAATTCACAGGGCTTGTCGACTCTGATGGCACTGGGACTCTTTTCAAATATGAGAAAAAAGGGGATTGAATTTTGGACACTTGAATACATTCACCTGCAACTCGAATGCATGAAATTGGCACTTGCAGACGCTGAAAGTTACCTTTCTGATGTAGACTTTTTTCCGTGCGATCCCAAAGATTATCTCACAACCTCGTACTGGGATGAAAGAATAAAACTCATCGATTCTTCTCGTGCAAAAATTCACGCACGAGGCATTCCTCCCGGGGGAGGAACCGTATTGGTAACCGTGGGTGACTCCGAAGGCATGATTGTTTCCTTCATTCAAAGTAACTGGTGGGGATTTGGAAGTGGAGTTATTGTTCCTGGAACTGGGATCAGTCTTCACAATCGCGCAAGCAGTTTCAATCTGGAAAAAGGCCATCCCAACGAAGTGGGAGGCAGCAAACGCCCTTTTCACACTTTAATTCCTGGATTTTTAACCAAAGACGGACAACCGTTGGCCGCATTTGGATTGATGGGTGGAACCATGCAGGCGCAAGGACACTTTCAGCTCGTTTGCCGAATGGAAGACGGTTCGGAAAATCCCCAGACTGCTTTCGATGCGCCCAGGTGGAGAATCATAAAAGGGCTTGATGTTCTTCTGGAAGAAGGATTTTCTGAAGAAATTGCCTTCGGACTTCAAGCGAAAGGCCACAATGTTTTGTGGCGCAAAAGCATTGATTTTGGAGGCGCACAAATGGTGTATCGAATCGAAAACGGATATATGGGAGCTTCCGACCATCGCAAAGATGGACATGCAGCAGGATTTTGAATAAATGCATTGAGCTTCGTCGCTTGGCTCACAATCATGAAACTTCACTTTCGGAATTTATTTTTGGTGCAAGATGTGCACAAAAAAAGCCAGTACTTGATTTATTTTATCTCACCTCACGGTTTTTTTCCCAGTTTCTTTCTACTTTCCCTAACAAAAACAGCTCTTGAATCTATTGCTCCGCTTTTCTTAAACTCTTCGAGAGTGCGCCTTGGTGCTCGTTTGGGTCTTTGGGGTGGCAATGCAACCATTTGAAATCACTCTTCGGTACAGATCACTGAGCAAAAATTTTCCAACTTGCATTTTCTTGTTTTGACCATACTATATAAGAGGTCAAATATTACCCCTTAAGTACCATTTGAAAAGGTAAAAGGTCATATGTTACCTTTTAGCATGCTCACTGCAAGTGAAATACAAAAGCACCTCGGATTGCGCTGCCAGGAGCTCCGTCTCAGCCGCAATCTCCGCCGAATAACCTTGGCGGAAAAAGCAGGCGTGTCCGTCGAATCCATCAAACGATTTGAAACACAAGGAGAAGTTTCACTGCACAATTTGGTCCTTCTCTGTTTGGCTTTGAACTGCACAGCGGAAATCGAAACTCTTTTTAAAAGTGATACTCCTCAATCGATCGATGAGATTCTTCAACTCCAGCAATCAGCTTCTAAAAAACGCCAGAGGGGAAAGGCATGAAAAAAAGACCTCAAGCCCCGTCCGTGCTCACCGTCTTTCTGGACTTTGGATTAGGTGAAGAAACCATACAGGTGGGACGCCTTGCAAAAGACCCCATGGGGGACTCCATTGTCTTTCAGGCAAGCGAAAGTTTTGTAAACCGTGGCCTGAATCTTTCACCTGTCTTCCTTGATTCGAGATCGACTCGACTTCAAATAGTTCTTCCCAAACACGCCCACCTTTTTTTTGGACTACACGGAGTATTTGGCGACTCCCTTCCAGACGGTTGGGGACTTGTACTTATGGATCGAGATTTTGCGCGTGCGAATATCGTACCAGGAAGAAATTCTGGGATTGAGAGACTTTCATGGATGGGCCGAAACGCGATGGGAGCACTCTGTTATGAGCCCGAGCAACCCAAAGAAGCTGTGAATAACTTCGTTACAATTGAAAGCTTAGCTGAAGACGCTGAAAATGTAATAAAAGGTAACACCGTAGACGTCTTAAATGATTTAACAAGGGCTGGCGGTTCTTCTGCGGGAGCTCGTCCCAAAGTCCTTTTGCATTTGCGATCAGAGGATGTCAAAACTGAAGATTCTTTCCTTTCTGCATCATCGATCCAGAGTATTTTAGGAACAGAAAAAACGCAGGAGGGGTACACTCCATTTCTGATAAAGTTCCGAGGACCTTCTGATAGTAAAGACGATATTCTGATAGAATACGCTTACAATAAAGCTGCAATCGCTGCGGGGCTCGATGTTCCAAAAAGTCACATCCTTGTCAGTTCCGGTAGTGATGTTTACTTTGCCGTGGAACGATTTGATAGAGATATTGCGGGTGGAAAGAAGCACTTTCACTCGGCCGCCGGACTGTTACATTCTAATTTTCGCCTCACAAACCTCGAATATGCCGACCTCGTCAAGTTGGCTCTCAAAATTTGTCAGAATGAAAAAGAGCGGTACAAGTTGTTCCGCCTCGCTTGTTTCAACGTCTTCTTTTTCAATAGAGATGACCATGCAAAAAACTTCGGATTCCTCATGGATAAAAATGGCCAATGGACTGTTTCTCCGGCTTACGATTTAACCTTTTGCAAGGGGCCCGGTGGCGAACACAGCACTACAATTTGCGGAGAAGGAAAAAACCCCACCTCAGAACACTTGAAACAACTTGCTAAAGCTGCTGACTTAAATACAGCTCATGCGAACATGATCATTGAGCAAGTCCAAGAATCCATGCAAACGCTTGCAAAAACACTGAAAGAACTGGAAGTCAGCAGTCACCATGATGTGTTCAAATATCTGAAACTTTCAACAACAGACACAAAGCGAACACATATCGCAAACTCTCACGTAGAAATAATTCCTGGCTCGGAACAATTAAACGAGACTGATGTTTTTCAACCTCAGGTACCACTCGCCAAAAAGGTAACAGAATCCTATTGCTCAAATGGAAAGCAGAAATGCCAAAACCCCGTTGTGAGTGCGCGTCCAACACAATTACGCCGAAAAGGTGGGGGCGGTCTTTGTTCACACTGCGAGCGTAAACAAATGAAATAAAACGATTTGAGACACAAAGAAATGTTTCACTGCGCTCTTTGATGCTTCTCAGATTTGCCCTCCATTGTTCATCACATCCAAAGCCGCTCGAAAGCAAAGCTTTTTGGGCTTGACTGATATGACCACTTTAAGGACCCAGATTTTGTTACCTTTATCTCGCCATGTGTCAACGATTTTTTGTACAAAATATTCAGAAATATAAATGTCTAAAAATACAGCGTTAAAATTTTAATATGGCTATTAAAATAATTCACTTTCGCAAAGCATACTTTGATATTAATTCATCATTTCGGATTGATTCATTCAAAAACAAGGAAAACGCTATGAAACAATTTCTCTCGATTGCATTATTTTTCACTTCCTCTGTCGCAATAGCTATAGAAGAAAAGCCAGTAAGCTCAGAACAATTTGGAACGTGTTACGGCTTTTATTTAGGAGATTACCAATCTGTTAGAGCGAATCAAGATGAGATCGTATGTTTCAAAAATGCAGTGGAACAGCATGTTGAAATTTCATTTTATCGCGCACAAGAGGGAAAAATTGATTCCTTGCCAGAAACTGTCGTTATGGCAAAGTTAGTATCGACCGAGACAGTCGTAACTCCCTCTAAAAGCAAAAGGGTCAATATCTACGCAAAATTAGATACGGATTTAACATTCTTAAAGCTTGAAACATGGTCTGTACCCTATTCTGGATTGCACGGCGAAATGGAGATCGATGGCGAAAAATTTACGGTGTATTATTTAGATTAAAATAGACAAACAGCAATGCCGGTTCCGTCAAGTTTGACCCTGACCATACTTCCATCTCTCCACCGTGGCTTCGCTTTTCTGGCATTGCCTTAAAAATCAGTCTTCACCATCGCGCAAGCAGTTTTAATCTGGAAAAAGGCCATCCCAACGAAGTGGGAGGCAGCAAACGCCCTTTTCACACTTTAATTCCTGGCTTTTTAACCAAAGACGGAAAACCGTTGCCCGCATTGGGATTGATGGGTGGAACCATGCAAGCGCAAGGACACTTTCAGCTCGTTTGCCGAATGGAAGACGGTTCGGAAAATCCCCAGACGGCTTTCAATGCGCCTCGGTGAAGAATCACAAAAGGGTTTGATGTTCTTCTGGAAGAAGGATTTTCTGAAGAAATTGCCTTCGGACTTCAAGCGAAAGGTCACAATGTTTTGTGGTGCAAAAGCATTGATTTCGGAGACGCACAAATGGTGTATCGGCTCGAAAACGGATATATGGGAGCTTCCGAGCATCGCAAAGATGGGCACGCAGCGGGTTTTTGAATAAATGCATTGAACTTTGTTTTTTGGCTCATATGAACAGCAGCCGCAAGAGAAAAGGAAAGTCATTTCCCTGTGGAGGGTCTTCAGCACTCAGATCGAGGTGTGCAGTATCCAAGTCATCAAAGCGTTGAGTTATATGCCACCTGCAGAATTCGAAATGAAACAAATGTTACTTTAGAGATCGGTGACAGGGGATCTTAAACGAACTACTGAACTGTCTGCAAAATGGGGATCATACCAGTTTAGCCTACATGAGCAGAAACCTTTCTGGCTTGGCGCTGAAGCCTGAGATCCTTAGCACTCCTCATTGTATTTTACATTTTCAAACGCCATTCCCTCGTTCCTGAAATTTAACAAAAATTTCAGGACTTGTTTTGTAACTTTGATTATGCTGTGCATTCCTACTTGCACGGAGATTATTATGAAATCAATCGCACTTTTGGATGTGCTCCAAAAAATTCCATTTCTTGAAAAGCAGAACCCGTCGGGGCCCAAGGGCTTTCGCTATTTAGGTTCACTTTTACAGTTTACAAAAGATCCCCTCAATTTTCTGCTTGAGGTTGCCATCGAGCACAATCATGTCGCATTTTTTAAACTGGGCCCCTTTCGTGCAGCACTTCTGACTCACCCCGACCATGTTCAGCATGTGCATGTCGACCAAATAGACAATTATCCCAAAAGTGAGCTTTACGATAAACTCATGCCGATCTTGGGGCAAGGATTGCTGACTTCCAAAGGAACCCACTGGAAGAAGATGCGAAAAATCATTGCACCTTCCTTTCACCCCCGAAAAATTTCCGCTTATGCCGATATTATGACCGAAGAAGCTGCAAGCCTGGTGAAAAAGTGGAAAGAGAGTTCCCAAAAGTCCGTGACCATCGACCTGTGGGAAGAAATGAGTCACGTCACACAAAAAATCGTCACTCGTTCTTTGCTTGGAATCCTCTTGGAAGGCACCGAAGACAAAATCGAAAAACATCTCGCAGTCCTCAATGATATCACCAACCAACGCTTCTATAATGTCATCCCTTTTTATGAAAAACTTCCACTCGCTATCAACCGTCGTTACGATATGGCTTTGAAAGGCCTTGAAGACATCATTTACGAATTAATTCATGCAGGACGCAAAAAAGAACGCACAGGAGAGGAAGTCGACCTTTTATCTGTCTTACTTGATTTAACGGATGAGGATGGAGTTAAGTTAACAGATGTGGAACTGCGCGATGAAGTGATGACTTTTTATCTTGCGGGCCATGAAACCACTGCAAATGCACTGTCATGGATGTGGGTGTTACTTTCAAAGCATCCCGAATGGATGGAAAAATTGAAGTTGGAGGTCGCCAGGGTTTGTGAGGGCAGGGCTCCACGCTTGGAGGACTTCTCAAAACTCAACCTTTGTAAAATGGTTTTTGAAGAAGCGTTACGACTTTATCCTCCACTTTGGACTTGGAGTCGCACTGCCGCCAAAGACGATACGATTGGTGACGTCAAAATCCCCGCAGGAACCCTGGTCATCATGAGCACATGGGTGACCCACCGCCATCCCGACTTTTGGGAGGAGCCCGAGAAATTTAATCCCGAGCGCTTTGGCAAAGAAGCCTCCGCAAAGCGACATCCTTATGCCTATTTTCCGTTTTCGGCAGGGCAAAGAATGTGTATCGGCAATCGGTTTGCCTTGATAGAGGCTGTTATCATTATTGCAACCATCATCCAGCACTGCGACATCAACGTCACTGCGCCTGAAGTGGTGTCGCCGAATCCTGTGTTAACACTTCGTGCTATCAACAGGGCCAAGGCACAAGTCAATTTTCTTTAGAAATAGATGCCGACTTTAAGTCCGACATACGGAGACGAATGTTTTTCGACAAACGTTTCTTCTTCGACTTTGATTTTGTAGGTTCGATAAAGGTAACCGATATCAACCCCTAAGACTTCCTTAATAAGAATAATGGATGCTCCGGCATCGACTTCAATGCGATCGCCCAACTCAACAATTTTCTGATTTTTGTCGAATGCTTTTGGAGTTTTTACCAATGTTGCATCCATGTGAGCAATAATGCGATCGATAAAGGGGATGTGAAGCCCCAAGGAGCCTCCATAGCCTGTGCCGTAAAGATCCACAAATGTCACACCGTCGCGTGTTACTTTCATTTCACTCATGCTGGCAAAAGCTCTCGGGCAAAAGTACCAGAAACGGTAATTTAAACTGACGTCTTTCCAGCTCGTTTTGACGTTATTATTGTTGAGACTAAAATCCATATTCGTATCCGCAATACGCACTGTCATGCCCAATGTGCGCTTTTCACCTGCATTCACGCCCACGGAATAGCGCATGGTCTGTCCGGTGGCATTGCTCTCTGCAATTTTGCTCTCATAGGTCGACCAACCTGCGTCGGCTCCTACGAAGGCTGTAAAGGTCATTTTATCGAGGCTTGAGCCATACGCTTGGCTTCTGGTCTGAGCATGGGCAACAGCGCCATGCAATGCGCACGAAATGAGCATGCCTGCAAAAATTCTGAGGGGTATTTTATGAAACTGAAACATTTGAAAAATCTCCGGTGAACAAATCATGGAGCCCTGTGAGGTTTCCACTCCATTTCCTCTGTTCGTCGAAGGTCTCAAAAGCTTGAGGCGGTGTAACTGCAAATGTTGCACACAGTTCTGTTCTGAAAATCTTGTTGACTTAAAGCTCTTCTATGCCCTGGCTCCAAAAAACGGCGCGCACTCTGTCAAATTGTTTGGCGCGCTCATCGAGGGAGAAACAAAAAAACTCCGCATCGGGAAAATCGGCAACAAAGTGCAGCAATGACTTTGTGTGCTCTTCAGTAACAAGAGTTGTCGATTTTATTTCAATAAAGGCAAGTGGTTTTCCAGGACGCTCAATGACAAGATCGACTTCAACTCCATTGCTTGTCATGAGATAGGACAAGCGAAAATCCTTCTTTCTGTAGGAACTCAACCGAAAAATCTCATTGATGACAAAATGTTCAAATAACTCTCCAAAATAACTGGTGCGTGCTTGCGGAGTGACACTGAGCATATTCCCTAAAGCTCGTGCAACTCCGGTGTCGAAAAAATAGAATTTGGGTGCCTGACGCAGCCTTTTTCTCACGGATGTATGAAAACTATCGACATGAAATCCAATCAAGGTGTCTTCAAGGATGATGTAATACGACTGAATCGTTTTGACATCGACCCCAACGTCACGCGCAATCTTGGTTGCATTGATGATCTTGCCATTGAGCTGTGCGGCAACCTCTAGAAAACGACGAAACGGTTCTAGCTTGCGGACAATTTGCTCTGCCCAAACTTCTTCCTTGAGATAGGTTTGAGCATAGGCCTCAAGAAAGTCTTTTCGATCCTCGTTTTCGGAATTCGCGAAGACGCCCGGAAGCGTCCCCCATTGTAGGGCACTCTCCAAGTTAAAATGCTCGCCAAGTTCTTCTTTTGTGAGAGGAAAAAGAGAACGCATAAATGCCCGACCTGCCAAAAGGTTTGCACCTCCGGCTTTGAGCTTGCGCGCACTCGATCCGGTCATCACAAAATGCACACTCAGGCTTTTATCTTCAATTAATCTGTGCACAACATCAAGAAGTGCAGGGATTTTTTGAATTTCATCAATAATAACGTGCGAAAGTTCCTGAGGCAAGGCTCGGACCCATGTTTCAAGGGTATCGGGATTTCGCGCAAGTTCACGCTCGGTCGTGACCCTGAGCAGATCGATGTACGCTTCGTTTGGAATGGGAAATCGTTGCCTGAGGAGGGTGCTTTTGCCCGTGCCACGCGCACCAAACAAGAAAAAGCTATGATTTTTTGGTGTGTTGCACAATCTCTGGAACATACTCCATATTCTCCATGCAAAAATGGAGTGTACTCCACGACTTCAAGAAAGGCGAGATAACGAGTCAATTTCACAGAAGAATTAAAAAACCATTCCTACACGAAATTTAAGCACATGGAGAGTAAAGGTCCAATTGTCGAGGCCAATTTGGTTCCTGAAATGGTCATCCCGACTTGCGGAGGAAACCACTGAGGAGCCTGAGTCATTTTTGAACGTGGAAGCTATTTTCCAAAGCCTGAATCCGGTGCCTACCCAGTCACATCCAAAGACGAATTTGTCTATTTTCCACTCATTTCCAACAAAGACTTCAGCATCAATCTGATCAAGGCTCGACGTCCAAGTGGCACCCTCGGTTGTATTCGATTGCCCATTCGCCATCACAAAGGAATACGTTTCTCGGGCATTGTTGTTCATGTGACGGTAGGTGGCCCCCAGGGACACGTGGAATGTGCCTTGCATGGGCATGAAAAGGTAACGAACCCCCAAAAGAGCGGTCGTTAGATTTCCACTCCAGTTTTTGGGCGAATAATTGGCTTCAACCTCAAATCCTTGCAAAGCTGAGAGTTGGCGAGCATAACCTGCACCCAAAGTAGGAGCGAGCGCGAGGCCTGCCGAAACATAAGCGGATTGGGAAGGGGCAGTGGTGGCTTCAACTGCCCAAGCGATTTGCGCAGATGTCGAAAAAGAGCACACAGCCAAAAGAAATACGTGCCAGGAACGCGACATATAAATGCTCCAACTTGAAAACTCGTTATGCGACTTTCCGAAATTGTAACATAAGGCTCTCATCGCCCAAAAATTGCAACACAATGCACTCATCGGGCGCGGTGCGACAGACTGATTTAACGTGCCGCCTGCGCAGAATTGACGTGGGCATAGAATCCTGAAAGGCCGTTGCGTGTGAATGAGGCCAATCCATTTTCAAAGCTTGAAGTGAGCTCGTCGCCTATAGGAAAAGTTTGCTTTATACCATTGGCGTCGTGAAAGTAACAAAGTGTTTGAGAGGGTTTGCTTTTAACCGCATTACAAAAAATCACAATTCCATCTTTGCCCAATAAAACTTGAGTCCAAGTGCCTGATTCTAGCTTTTGTCCGTCTGAATTAAGTATAGCCCATTGTTTTGCACCCGTTTTTACAACTGCTTTTTGGGCGCTATAATCGCTGGCAGAAGTAAACCCACCCCACAATAATGTTCCAGCGGTATCAACATACGACCATGTTTTATTAAAAACTGCGGCCTTACCCTCGTAAAATCCGCGTGCTAAAGTTCCACTGATTTCCGCAACAGCTTTTCCACTCATCTCAACGATCCGAAGCTTTTTATTTGCAGTGTCTTCGGGCAATGAAGCAATGGCGAGGCCCTGTTCTGAAAAGCTTGTGAGTGTTGCAAAGCGAGGTTCCAGTTTCCATGCACCGCTTGAATCCAAAACTCCCCACAGGCCCCTTACTTTTGCAGTTGCGACGCCATTTCGAAAATCTCCAAGCTCTTCAAACGGTGCGCTTAATAATGGAACACCCGCGTGATCATTGACGTCCTCTCTGCCCTAACCTAAAGAACAGAAATTCCCTATAATGCGCTTACGCACACCGGGTCAGCGCGCAACGCCCTGCGCGGAGAATGTTGCGTGCCGCGTTCGTATCGCGATCGTGGTGTGTGCCACAATTTTCACAGCGCCATTCCCTTACCCCAAGCTCAATCCGTCGCGGATTTTTCAATCCACAGTTTGAACACGTCTGAGTCGAGTTCCTTTCTGAAATTTCGAAATATGTTGTGCCAGCTCTATCGGCTTTGAAGCTCAACATTTGCTTAAAAGTGCCTATGCCGGAATCAAGCGAAATTCCTGACATGTTTTTACTGCGATTCATGAATTTACAAGGAACATCTCCCACAACAATGAGCTTTGTTAACTTTACAAGTTTAGTGGTTTCTTTGTGCAGATAGTCTTGTCGCTTGTGAGTGACTTTTGCATCTAAGTTTCTGACCTGTTTTGCCTTGGGAAGCGCTGCATATTTCTTACTTTTTGCTTGCTTACGCCTTGCATATTTTCTTGTTTTTTCGATTCTCTTTATTTTCTCAAGAAACTTAGCTCTCAGGTTGGGTCGCTCGATTTTTTGACCATTCGACAAGCTTGCAAGAGTTCTAATTCCAATGTCAATTCCAACCTCTTCAGTTCCTTTTTGTATGCCGATTTGCTCGGACTCAAAACTGATATTAAAGTACCAGCGCCCCCGTTTGTCTTGAGTAAAGGAACCTGTTTTAAATTTAGCATCTAAAGGAAACTCTCTTGATTTCCAGAAACGAAATCGACTTCCGGAAAAAGTAACTGCATCGCCATTTATTTTCACTCCACTGGATTTATAGGGGATCCATCCCGTCGTTCTTTTTCCTCTCCAGCGGAGGAGTTTGCCAAATTGTTTGCGTCTGCGCGCATATTCTTCCGTGACTGCTTGAACAGTCTGTGAATGTAAACCCAACTCTTTAGAACTTCCAGCCACAAGATTATTCAGCTCATAGGCAGAAAGAATATTTGGAATCCCAATGAATTGACCTGTTTTTTTATCCATAATTAGTCGCGCAGATTTCGCGCGCAGAGCATTTATTTGTGTTTCTTTTGCGAAATTCCAAATCATATTAACAGCGCGGGACATCCGGATGAGATTCCGGCTTGCCTTTCCGCTGTCTTTAATTCTGAATTTCCAGGTCGTGATCATTCCAGTTCTCTCTTTCTAAAAATCTCTTCTGCCGATAGCACACTGGCCGCTATAAATCTATTGCATGAACAGAAAGAAGACATGCAAGACCTTGGTCGATTGAGTTCAACATCTTCCTTTAATTTTTTCGCAGTAGGTAGCTCAGAACTAAAGAAACTCTGAAAGCAGAGATGTAAATCGCCGCAATGAAACTTCGAAAAGTTCCTGGTGTATTTCCCTTGCCTCAATGCAGGCTCCAGAATCTTTAGCCTTGCTCCAACTGGAGCTTCAGCTTTTTCAGACGCTTATATCCTCCACATAATTATGGAGGTTTTACTCTTGCTTTGATAAAATTCCATCCACTTGCTGTTTGAACAGCAGCCCTAACTTCATGAAAAGAACGGGCCTGAAGGTAACTGTTTGGAAGGACCCAGCGCATTGTTGAACTGACGAAACTCTAGCGCCCCGCAAACTGAGCCGGAGCGACCTTTTCGGAATAAGTTCCCAACTTTTCGAATGTGGGCACAGCTAACGACACATAAGACAAAGGTAACACCCAATCGAATGCCGTTATCAACTCAGCGGGAGTCTTTGTTGAAAATAAAAGCGAAACCGTTTTGCGCGTGCGGCGACTGTCGGTGCCGCCAAACATTTCCCGAAAGTGAAGGTAAAGCGATTCGTGCACATACAGAGCTGCCAATCTACGCTTATCGAGGGTTTCAAGAAGCCGAACATCGGCATACACCGTTCCATCGGGATAAAAATTAACCGCTTGTTCGTAAGTAATGTCACCCTGCAAGCAGCTTTCGGGCGCGGGTTTCCCAAAATAAAGTGCGTTGCAAGTACCTCAAATTGCATGCCTGAGACGAGTGTCCATTGCTCGCGAATGCTGTCGTAATATGACCAAAAAGCATAGCCGAGCCAAGGGTCAATTCCCTGGCTCGGCTATGCTTTTTGGACGTTCACAAACACTACCTCACCGCCGTACAATTCTGCAGAAAATTGCTCCTGAGATTCAAAAAGACCGACGGCCATGGTTTAGCCGAATTCTTTTTGTACGGTGGCTCGGCACGTTCCGATTCTTCAGCCATTGCCCACCAAATGCGCAGCGGAAGCGCTTTGCACAGAGACAATTGCTACCACCAAAATAATTCCTAAATAGAACGCCAATGTAACGAAATTCTGCCGCTTAAAATGTGATAAAAAAAGCATATTATCTCCTGAAATTCTATGAGTGAGGATCCTGCAGTTATTCTGAAAGATCACGCAAAAGTGAAAACCACTGAAAACCAACTTTTGACCTCCTCCCCTAGCAACTCACTCGTTTTGACGCGTTCGTTGAGAAAGGAGATTCCCTTAAGTGGCGATAGATGCCCCTATCGCACGCAAGCAAGCCCTTGCGTGTTACGAAACCAGGAGATTTTTACCATGGCTTGCCCAGTGGCAGTGCGATATTTCACGCTAATAATCCAATGGCGCTCCAGTCCCAACGTCCGGTGAGTAATTGCGCACTCAGAACAATATTCAATTTAATAAACTAAGCTTCAGGATGCAAGACTGCGCATCAGATGTCTTTTGCTCGCTAATACCTCCAACCTGCTCAGTTGAGGAAAAGCTCTATTTTCGAATTTGGTAAGTAAACGCACTCCATTTCAAATGGAAATTCTTTTAGAACATAACGTTCTAAATTTTTGGAAATTTTCAGAACAGGCTGTGTAAATTCGCAAGGCCCACAACGACTTCTTTTCCACTGTCGATTTTTGACAGATGCATTCAGAACAGGCGTAGGTCCGGATGAGATCCTAGAGTCCATGACTCCATCACACACACGGAATTTACATTCATTTTCTAAAAAGAGTTCAACTTGAAGCGTATACAAACACCCATTTAACCTCCTGTTTAATAATTATAAAAACAAAAAACTTAATATATTTCAAACTCGATCCGATAGAAACCCTAAGGGAAGATTCCCTCACATTTCTAGGAGCTCACTCAATGCAAATTTATTCAATGAATTCGTTTAAATTTTCGCTTCTGCTCAGCATTCCACTGCTTTTGGCTTCGTGCGGATCTAAAGATTTCAAAAGTAACACCCGTTCAAACCAAAAATCGCCACAGGCGAACGAAACAAAGGTGAATGGTGCCGAGACTCCAAAGGCAGAAGTGGCAGTTCTAAGCACCGTCAAAACAAATGAGGCCGAATCGAGTGCTGCCGTTGTCACGACTGGCGAAGTTAAAACACCAAATCTCCTTTTAACTGCCAGCGACTTCGAAAAAATGGGGTGTGGACCTGCGTACGAAAAGCTACAACAAGCGTTGCTTGGGCACACTGCAATTCTCAAGGGTATTCAGATTATTCAGTATTTTAATTCCAGCGGTTCTTGCAGTTTTTATACGTCACAATTTGGCAGTGTGAACTATGATTTTCAAAATGGTCAGCTCAAATGCGCTACACTTGTTCCCGCTTTTCTGAAGGAAGTGAAATCGCGTTTCGAAATCGAAAGTGACACATCTTCCTATGCCGCTCCGACGCCCTACAGCACGGAAAAAGTTCCTCTTTCAGCCTACTATCGCGACATAAATGGAAGTCCATTTGAACAACTGCGCTGCCTTGAAAAGACCTCCGACAGCGAGTGGAGTATCAAAACGACTCTCACCATCAAACTCTAATTTCTTCTGATTGGCTTCTCATCTTTAAAATCGTTGTGACCATGGGCAGCGCTGCAATCCGGTGCGGAAGGGTTTTCCATTTCTCAAAAACAACCAACATGCGTTCACGTTCTGAAGGAGAAAGGTACTCCGGATTAAAGTGCCGATAAAAAAGCGTATCCAAAACTTCTTCAACGGCCGCATGGGATGAATTGATAGAATTCACAAATGCACCCGACAAAAACTCGACATCTAATCCCAATCTGAGCGCGAGAGATCCGACCTTGAGACCCACGTTGCGATCGCCCCCATGGAGCAATTGTTGCGACTGTGAGGCGTCAAGGAGGATCCTCAGCTCGGGGAGATCAGGTTCAAAGGCATAAGTTCTGTTGTCGGCATCAATCACACACAAAAGAGCATCTTTTGGAACCTTATTGCGGGCGTCTGCAAGCAGTTTTTCAACCCCTTGAAGCCCCACATGTTGCGCCACAAAGCGCATGACAAACACATCGTGCTGATAAAGATCTTCTGCAAGGGGCAAAAAATTTCCCACCCGAAACGCAATGTCTTTTGACTGGTGTTTCTCGCGGGCAATTTCGATAAAAGATTCTTCTTCGTCTACTCCTGTTAGGTGCGCGTGGGGCAAAACATCACGAAGGCTCGCAAGCAACTCACCCGTTCCACAGCCCAGGTCGATGATTCGAATGGGTTGATTTGGGAATCTTTGGGCAAGAAAGGTATGCAGCTCGCCTGCCGGAAGCTTGGCTTGGCGTCCCAGGCGGGCTTTTTCGACCTGCAGCACAGCAGGTTTATCGATCCCATATGAGAGCCTGCCACTTTGCATTCTGCACTGCTGCAAGCCTGCAAAGTCATTCTTAGTGAGTTCGAAGATAAGGCACAGCCTGTGATCTATAGAAGTTTCACCATTCTCGTGCCGTTGAGTGTCAGCGGCCGATTCCCTTACATAGCCCACATATTTAAACGGATAGGATTCAAGTGCGGTGCGCATTCTTTCATTGTCGGGAAGAACATGTTGCACGATGACTTGAACATTTAAAGTCTCGAAAAGGTAACGGCATGTCAGATCGAGAATCTGTTTATCCAAACCCTTCTCTTCAAATTCTCTGCGCACAACCCATTTAAAACGGCCCACACTGCCATGCTCTAAGAGCTGATATTCGACATCACCGACAACATCTTCAGAAGAATCCTCTCCATTCAAGGCAACACATTTTAAATGAACAGAGAGGTAGTTTGTATGCTGAATTTCTGATTCGGTTGCCAATTCCAGTTTTAAAGTGACTTTGTTGAGCACAGCTTTATTCTCCAATGCGTTTTACAAATTTCTTTTTTTAAGCCAATTCAAGACGGCTTGTGCATTTTGCCCTGGAGGAAACACAGGATAAAAAACCTTGATAATTTTCCCGGCATCTATAACCCAGGCCATCCGTTTGATGAGCCGCTCTCCCGCAAACTCAAACGTGGGCAAGTTCAGCGCATCCGTCAGTAAATATTGACAGTCACTCAATATTTCAAAAGGAATGTGCATGCGAGAGACAAATTCTTGCTGAAACTTTATGGTTTGCGCACTGATTCCAAAGACTTGAAATCCACACTCTTTAAACTCTGCGTGCAGGTCGCGAAATCCACACGACTGAGGCGTGCAACCACGGGCACCTGGAATGTCATCCCAGCCCTCGGGCGTCGATACGTCGGGTTCTCCGGTGCGCGGATAGAAAAAAAACACGACGGGATTCTGTGCACATTCTTTAAGATTTAAATCTCTGCCTTGTGTAGAGGGCAAAATGAGGGTGGGAATTTCAAGATTGAGAAGATGATGGCACGCTCCATCATCTTGTGGCACGGGCAAATTCGTGGGAAGCTCAAAAAAATCTTTCATTTGTTACCCTTACCAATTTGATAGAAAAAGCTTAGAAAGGCAATATCAGTGCTTGAGTTCTTATCAGAAATCTTTTTCTATATTTTTACGGCAGATGTAAAGTCGCTACGAGAAGAAAATCCAAGGCGAACGTATCTCTTTAAAAAACGCCTCATCACTTTTTTGGCAGGATGTCTCTTGGGTGCTACCCTGGGCGAACTGTGTGTTTGGGTCCTCTCAGATGAAAACCTTGACAGAACAACGATTTATCTGAAAAATTCCCTTGTCGTAACTGCACTCTTTTTACTGTTTTTGCTGATCATTGGCAAGCGAGACAAAAACCGAAAGATAGTTGAGATCTACAAGTATATTTTTTCGCTTTTTATAATTAAACTTATTGCTTTAGTAACAATAAATTTGAACTAGAATGTTACTTTTTAACTGTGCTTTCTTGCCCCAAATCTTGTGCAATTTTGATGATCTCTGGAGAAATACGCGCTTTGGATTGAGACAAAACATCTTCGCCCACTTTTTGGAATGCTGCCAATTCTTCGGGTTTGGGGTCGTAAACGGTCATATCGGGCATTGCACGGTATTCTTGCAGAACTTTTTCGCTTAAGGCAATGCTTTCTTTTCTTTCACGGACGCGCTCATCCCAAACAACAGACCGAACAATTTTTTGATCCTTGGGAGAAAGGGCCTGCCAAACATCCTTATTCACAAGCATATAAAAGACGCCATAAATATGGTTTGAAAGGGTAACATTCTTCATGAGTGCATGAAGATTAAAAAGCTTATGAACCCAGATTGGATTTTCATGGGCACCTACGACCCCTTTCGAGATCTGCTCATGCACACTGGGCATTGCAGAGGGCACTGGAGAAGCGCCTAAAGAATTTGCCAAGGAAAGATAGGCGGGTGACTGCATCACGCGCAACTTGAGTCCTTGAAAATCCTTAGGGTCTTTCAAAACTTTTGCGGTTGAGAAGAATTGTTTCCATCCGTGCTGGTATACAGCCAGAAGCTCGAAGCCCTGTTTATTAAACTCTTCATTGAGCACTTTGATAACGGTCGGATGATCTGCAACTTCTTCAGCGTGCTTTTGCGATTTAAAAAGAAAGGGCATTGAAAAGAGGGCACAGCTGGGAGCGACATTGGCGCAAGGTCCGTCTGTTAGAGGGATCATTTGAAAGGTATTTTGCTTTACGGCATGAATGAGCGCGATCTCTCCGGTTTGCTTAATGCCTTTAATTTCCTTGATGTCATGCTGAGTCTTTGCTTTCACTCCCTGACGGTTCAACTCTGCTGCAATTCTCTCCATACTGCGCCCATGCAAAGATTGCCCTGGAGAAATCTGCGCAATGATGAGTTCTTTGGATTGTGCAAATGCGAAAGAGCTGCACATCAACAGAGATGTTAGCGTTAAGGGGAGAGAAAAATTCAAACGTTTCGCACCAATTTTCATCGTCATAATCCTATGAATGGGAGTGATATCTTTTAAAATTGTAAAGTTTTCTATGCTTATAGAAAGGCTTACACACAATGAAGATATTGAATTATTGTTACGTTTCATAGCTGCGTGAGGGCGAGTTTGCCTGGGTCGTCAAATCGACTTATGATTTACGGAGGTGCCAGCCTTTGGGTTGGACAAAGGTTTGAATTCCTGCGATGGAGAGTGTGGAACCGAGTCCCGAGTTCTGCCGACCCGACCACGGCAAGCGTGGACTCACGCGATCGCAGCAGTTCCAGTAAGCAGACCCTGCATTGACACGTTCAAGCAAGGCATGTGCCCGCACTTCATCTCGTGTATAAACTCCGGCTGTAAGCCCGTAGGCCGTGTCATTCAGAAGCGCGAGCGCTTCTTCATCATTTTCGACACATTGAATGCCAATAATGGGGCCAAAGCTTTCTTCTCGCATGACTTCCATCGCATGGCTTGTATGGCTCAATACAGTAGGCTCGAAAAAGTAACCTTTTCTATCCATCTTTTTTCCGCCACACAGCAGCTTGGCTCCCTTGGCTTTCGCATCCTGAATTTGCATTTCGAGAACGCCCAATTGCGCTTGCCGGGCAAGGGGGCCAATATAGGTTTTATCATCCAAGGGATCTCCCACAACAAATGCTCCCACGACCTTTACGAAGTGCGCAACAAACTGTTCGAAAACCTTTTTATGGACATAAATGCGCTCCACCGAGCAACAACTCTGACCTGCGTTGTAAAAGGCGCCATCTGCAATTCCTTCTGCAGCCGCTGGGATATCGACATCTTCACAGACGTACACAGGATCTTTGCCACCCAGTTCAAGCTGTACTTTTGCAAGAGATCTTGCAGCCGCTTCGGCAACTTTCATGCCTGTTCTGTAGGAGCCGGTGAAATAAACCCCATTGATTTTTTCAGTGAGCAGCGCAGCTCCTACCGTACCATCTCCATAAAGAGGAACAAACACTTCACGCGGGACCCCCGCTCCATGCAAAAGGGAAGCAATGTGCGCCCCCGAGAGCGAAGCAAATTCCGAAGGTTTGTAAACAACGCTATTGCCCGCAATCAAGGCAGGCAGGAAGACATTTGTTCCTACAAAATAGGGATAATTCCAAGCCGAAATGTTTGCGATGACACCCAGAGGTTCATGGCTGATACGCTCTTCCATTTTTTGCGCCGCATCATTCCAAACAATTTCATCTTTGAGTGCACGTTCTGAATGATCTAAGAAATAATCAATGCGTCCCAAAACCCCTTTAAGCTCATTGCGCGACTGAGAAATGGGTTTTCCCATCTCCAGGGTGAGTGTTTTTGCAAGCTCTTCGGTTTTTTGCACCAAGGAGTCTCGAAACGACTTTACAACGCCCAATCGGTGCGACAGCGGAAGTTTTGCCCACGCGGGTTGCGCTTCCCGTGCCGCAGCAACTTTTCTCCTGACTGAATCAGCGGAGTCGACTTCAAGTTCACGAATCGTTTCTTCCGTTGCAGGATTGATGACTTTCATTTTCATAGACTTGCGTCTCCTTTTTTCTTCTTGACAGCAGCGAGAAACTCTTCCAAAATGGGACGCCCGTCTGCAAGGTTTTCGTAGAGTGCACGATCGTGTGCAGGATGGAATTCAGGAACTTGAAATTCGGGGTGCCACTGCACTGCAAAGGCATAAGAGTTCCCTTGATATCGAATGGCCTCGACAATTCCATCGGGAAGTGAACGGGCCTCTGCGACAAGTTCTCGGCCTAAAATTTTAATCCCTTGATGGTGAATGCTGTTTACTTTAACATTGCCATTGTAAAATTGAGAAAGATTCGAATTCTTTGCAAATTCAATTTCATGAATATTTTTATCGTAGATGTCCCAATTGCGATGCACCAAGGACCCTGGCAATTGCAAGGTAATATCTTGATAGAGCGTTCCACCCAGTGCGACATTTAAAAGCTGCGCGCCACGGCAAATGCCGAGGATGGGTTTTCCCGCTTTCAAAAAATGCTGAACCAGGGAAATTTCGTAACAGTCACGTACATAGTCGCCACCCCATTCGGGTCGCAAGGGCTCTTCACCATAGCTTTTTGGTGAGACATCTGCGCCTCCATGAAGCACAAGTCCATCTAAATCATTCACATACGATTCAAGACTGGCTGTGGGAAAACCTCCCGCAGCCTGTGCGACTGGAGGGATGAGATAAGTCACAGCCCCCGACGATTGAACCCAGTGCACAAGGCTTTGCTCCAAATAAAAAAGAGTTTTGCCTTTAAACACGGGACGCAACGGATCGGCGTGGAAATAACACGCAGAAATGCCAAGTCGCAATGTTTGCGCGGGTTTTCGCGCCTGAGGGTTCATAATGATTCCTTAAAGATATTGACAAAGTCTTGACGCGACACGGCCTTAGGATTGCACTGATGGCATCCATCTTGAAAAGCAACTTCTGTGAGCTTTTCGAGTTGCGCAGATTGAATACCAGCAGCTGCCATTTTTGCAGGAATATTGAGTGTTGCCTTAAGCTGTGTGAGCCATTGAATGAAAGACTCGGGAGTTGGCTTTTCAATCCCTACCGTTGTTGCAAGGCGCACAAAACGCTCAGGAACTGCAGAAAGATTAAACCGCAGCGCGTGATCGATCATGACAGCATTTGCTAAACCGTGGTGCATATCTGCAACGGTCGAAAGGGCATGTGCGCAAGAATGTGTGAGTCCTAAGCCCTTTTGAAAGGCAACGGCTCCCATCAATGAGGCCATCATCATTCCACCACGCGCCTCAACATCTTGCGGATTCTTGATACAACGTACCAGATTTTCGGCAACCAAACGCACGCCTTCCAGGGCAATTCCATCGCACATGGGATGGAAACCCTTGGCAAGAAAGGCTTCGACGCAATGAGTAAGCGCGTCCATGCCTGTGGAAGCCGTAACAGAAGCCGGAAGATCGAGGGTGGTTTCAGGGTCGGCAAACACAGCCTTTGCAAGCAGCTTGGGCGAGAATATTATTTTTTTGAGGTGGGAAGTGTCATCCGAAATCACACTGGAACGCCCGACTTCACTGCCCGTACCCGCAGTGGTCGGAAGTGCGACCCAAAAGGGAATGGCTCCATCGATGGGACGTGCGCCTGGTTTTTCGTCTTCGTAGTCAAACAGATCTCCAGGATGGGTCGCCATGAGTCCGATGACTTTGGCAACATCTAATGCCGCTCCTCCGCCGATTCCAACGATGCCATCGGCCTTTGATTCTAGAAAAGCTTTCACACCCGCTGTGACCTGACTCTTCACCGGGTTTCCCCAAATCTCGGAAAAAACCTGCGCTTTAACGCCTTCTGAGTTGAGATGTTCGAGAAAATTCATAAAAAAGGGAAGTTTTGCAACTCCTCTGTCGGTCACCACGAGAGGCCTTGTTACTCCATTTGCCTTCAAAAAATCTCGAACTTGAAAGCGAACTTTGGGGCCAAACTGAATGGGTGTCGGAAAATTAAAACGAGAAATTGTCATTGCAACTCCGAAAATGCGAGAGTGAAATGTGACATTAGAAATAAAGGTAACACTAGATGATTTCGAAATACCTTTGCATTTCCCAGTTTGTTACGGCCTTCTGGAACTGTTGCCATTCCCAGATCCGCGTGCAACCAAAGTGGTCGACAAAGGGCTCTCCAAACAAAGTGCGCGCTGTTTTTGACTCTAAAAGGCGCAATGCAGCTTCTTGGAGGTTTCGAGGTAACAGCGGTGCCGTAGTATCTAAATAGGCGCTTCCCTTAATGGGTAATGAAGTGAGTTCTAATTTATTTTCAATTCCATAAAGTCCGCTTGCCAGACAGGCAGCGATTCCTAAATAAGGGTTAACATCAGAACCTGGAACTCGTGCTTCAATGCGCGTCGATTTGGGATTTGCAGGTATGACGCGAAATGCGGTTGTGCGGTTATCCACGCCCCAAGCCACTTTGGTGGGTGCCCAATACCCATCGACCAGGCGTTTATAACTATTCACAGTCGGGGCATAAAAGGGCAACACGTCGGGAAGGCAATGAAGGAGCCCTGCAAGATAGCTCTTCTGTAGTGCGCTCATCTTTAAAGGATCATTTTTATCATAAAAAAGGTTGGTGTCACCTGCAATGTTCCAAAGCGACTGATGAAGGTGCCCGCTACATCCAGGCAGTTGACTGTTCCATTTTGCCATAAAACTGGGCAAAATTCCGAACCGGTAGCCAATTTCTTTTGCAGCAGTTTTGAAGAGAACACCACGGTCGGCTTGCTCAAGTGCATCCGAAAATAAGATGGCAGCCTCATACACACCAGGGCCTGTTTCAGTATGCAATCCTTCGATGGGAATGCCAAACGCTTCCATTTCGGTGAGCAGAGCATTAAAAAACGGTTGATTTAAGGAAGAGCGCAGGATGGAGTAGCCAAACATGCCTGGCGTGAGTGGAACGGGAGCAGTGTATAATTTTTCGGCAAGTGTGTGCGGTGTTTCTTTAAAATTGAACCACTCGAACTCCATTCCAAAAAATGCCTTGAACCCCATTTTTTCTGCTTTGGCAATCACTTTTTTGAGCAGCTGGCGCGGACAAATATCGAGAGGATTGCCTTCCGACGTGCAGAAATCACCAAGAAAAAAAGGAATATTATTGTCCCAGGGAACTTTGCGCGCTGTGGAGAGATCGAGGCTTGCTATGGCGTCAGGATAACCCGTGTGCCATCCAGTGTAGGAAGAGTTGTCGTAACAGACATCTGCGGAATCCCAGCCGAGGACCACATCGCAGAATCCAAAACCACTATCGACGGCGGAAAGAAACTTGTCGCGGTGGAGGTATTTTCCACGCAACACACCGTCGATGTCTGTTACGGCAACCTTGACCCTTGGGCAGTCGGATTTTTTGAACTCTTCCAGTACTTGCTCGCGTGTCTTTTTCATATCTTCCTCGGCAGGAATGAAGAGGGAGTGCAGAGAAAAACTATGATAGCGCGGGAGAGCGGGAGGGAGCAAATTGTTACCTTAACTACCCACAATTTATTTTGTGACGAGAACATCGTAAATGCGGGCCTTCAACTCTCTTCCGCCATAGGAAAAGTTACAAGCGTCATTAGGAAGTAACTTTCCAGGATGAGTTCCACCGTTGTACTGCGTGCGGCAGATGAAAAGATTTCTTTCAGGCTCTTGTCCGCCGAGCACGGCTTTTGGAGGAACTGCTCCGTTTCGTGCGCGAACCCATTGCGTTTTAACGCTAGGGTCAACGAGAACTTCGTAATGAGTGAGTTCAATTTCTCTTTCACCGTAAGGGATGTTGCACAGAAGTCCAGGTAACAACTTTCCAGGGTGCGTTCCGCCATTGAATTCACCACGGCACACGTAGAGTGAACGTCCGGGCTCTTGTCCGCCTAAAACTGCGTAGGCAGGAACTTCTCCAAATTGCGCAGGCTTCCAAGTCGGTTGAAAGTCGCATTGGCAAACGGAGTTGACGTTGGGAATCGTTGTCCACCAGCTGCCAGTCCATGCGCCGCCATTTTGCGAACAAACCGCAGGACAAACCTGTTGAGCGTGGTCATTATTCCAAATGGGACCCGCATCAATAGCGAGACCAAGCGCAATCGTAGGAGCCAAGGCTGTGAGTACGGAAGCCGCAGCAACGCTGAACGAAAGTGAAGAGAAGGAAGGAGCAGAGAATCTTGAACTCGCAAATAAAGACTTCATTGTGGGCCTCCAGTAAAAGCATGTGGTGAAAGAACTCTTTTCTATTTCGGAACTCTCGGGGACATCTTTTTTATACAGAGCGGAGGCGCACCCCGTAAACTGAAGATCGTGGCATGTAGTGGCACGTTGCATGTTAGGTTTGGCGAGCGCCCGAATCAGACTTTAAAGTCACACCAGAAGTTTGAATCAAGCGTGGACATCATCCCGCCAGGAGTAAGCTTCTTTCCGCTGATGACTTATTGGTGAACCCTTCCTGTGTTCGTCAAGAATGCGTGTGACGATTTTGACGCGGCCCGAGGCACCAATTTCTGAAAAAAGCTCGATGGCTTTTTCAAGGTTTGGAAACGCACTCTGGGGCTTGCCCATTTCGATGTAGGCAAATCCACCCTGAGCGATGAGGTGTGCTTGGATATATTTATCGCTATTCTTTGCCACTTCTCGCTGAATCCATTCAAAAGCCTCTTCAAAAAGACCAAGCCGTCTAAAAATTTCGACGCCCATGCAAGCGTGCAAACCCATCTCACCTGATTCCATGGCATGCCACGCAGTGAGAAAACGATCCTTTGCAGAGGGTATTTGTTGAAAGGAATCTACAAAAGCATAGAGGATATCCGCAAAATATTTTCCACGGACATAGAGTTGCTGTTGTGCTGCAGCTTCTCCTTTTTTGATAAAAGGCACCGCCCGCTCAGGGAGCCCGCGTTCCAAGTAGCTCCACGCTTGAGTCAAATAAGGGATGCTTAAATAAGGGGAAGGCTTTTCCAATTGGGAGTAAAGCTCAAGCCCCTTTAATCGATGTTGCTCAGCAGATTCGAATTGCCCTATTTTGAAAAGATTTGTGCTTGCATTGCAAAGCACCGCCGCACGAAACGCAGGATTTTTGTCGCTGTAACTCGACTCAATCACAATTTCAAAATGCTCAAGCGCTTCAGCAAATTTCCCCTGACGCGAGAAAATCGTTGCGAGATGGAGATGAGCACGTGCCAAGATTTCATCGCTTCCCGTGGCTTCTCCAATTTCGAGGGCCTTTTGGGCATGAATAAGAGCTTCATCGTGCCTTCCTTGTTCCCATGTGGCTGCAGCGAGCTGAATAGAGAGATCTCCAAGCAATCGCAAGGGCATATTCGGCTGCATTGAAGCTTTAATAACGGCCTCAGCAAGGGCGTATTTTCCGCTCGATGAAAGGACCTGGAGTAAATTTTGATCGGCAATGAGAGTGGCCGCCACCGATTGCTCGTGGCGAGTGGCATACTCAGGCATGGTTTCATGGAGGGAAATTTCGTGAGTAGAACACTCAAGAATTTTCGCCAAAGCGTCAATGTTGTGTTGGCGCACCCATTTCACTTTGCCATTCATCCATCGCGAAACCGTGCCCCGATCGACGCGCAGCATTTCTGCCAGCCACCAGAGCTTCAAGTCTTTGGCCTTTAGAATTGCCTCTACTCTTGCGGTGTCGAGGCGCACAAGATCACTTTTATTAGACATTGCATACCCACTTGCGGTTCACATTTTAAAGAGGTGAATAATTAACTCCCTGTCTGCATGAGTCAAGTTCTCGGTTACTTTTTCTCTGCATTGTTTCCTTCTGACCGAGTGATTCTTTGAAAAAGACAAAGATGAAGAAGACTCTTGGGGAGTTTCAATAGAGGAGGTTAATCATGCTCCGTAAACCGTTTGTTTCTGCGCTTATCTTAGGTGGGTTCTCTGTCTTCGCGCTCCCCGCAGAGGCCGCACGCGTGAGAGGGGTGCCCATCGATCGAGGAGATTCCTATGGATGCAGTTTTCGTTGTCCTGCAGGACTTGTGCGCATCAATTCTATCGAGTTTTGGTTCGAATTTCAGGGGGTGCCCCTGTACAAAAATGACCGCGACGGTGGACTCCTCGTCTGCTCGGGCGAAAGGCGAGTTGTAGGTGAAGTTCTTCCTTCCGTTGTTGGTTTCTTTGCCGACATCCAGTCGTGTAGCGTGAATTATTCGGGCTTTTTTGGAAATGCACCAGAACCCAATGTCTGCGATGAGTTCAGACTCAATGAGTGCATACGCTATGGAGGCGGCGACGCCTGTTACGAAAAATGGTGCACAAACTGATCTTGACTTAAATCAGTTGCTGCTCATCTTTTCAGTTGCATAATTCTGGCTCTTCCATCCCGGCATGCCGTCACGCATCCAAAAGATATTGGGTCTGCCTGATTTTTTAGCAACAAGAGCAGCTTTATAACTTGCCCAACATTTGTCGCCTCGGCAATAAAAGCAAAGCGCATCGGTTTTGCTGGCAGGAAGCTTCGCCATGTCGAAACGGTCGATTTTATCGTCAAATTTTTCAGGTTCCTTCACATTTTTATCGCTTTTTTCCTTGTAGGGAACATTCACAGCAGTCGGAATGTGTTCTTCGGAATACTCAAGCGCCGCACGCACATCAACGACGGTGCATGATTTTTTGTCGACCTTTTCTTTAAGCTCCGCTGCCGAAATCACCTTCACACCCGTGGCCTGCATGGGCGCACTGGGCGTGTTCGTTGCTGCAGCTGCAGCCGGTGCTGCGGCCGCACCCGGCGCTGTGGCTGCATGCTTATCTGCGAGTGCCGTTTGCGCAGACAATAAGCCCACAAGTGCTGCCATTGAACAGAGAACTTTGCTACCCAACTTCATATCCAATCTCCTTTACATGTTTACAGTGCTAAAAACACAGATCGGCCAAACTTCATTAAACTTAAGCAACAGTAGAAACCGTTAATTTTTCGTCAATCTTTAGGACCTTCGTAATCTTAAATACACAGAGCGTCACATCGTCATCAAACTCTTGATTGTCATAAAAATGCGAAGCTTCTTCAATAATTTTATCGCGTAGAATCGCTGCACTCGCATAACCTCCCCGCTTTAAAAGCTTCGAAATGGGTTTTTCTCCAAATTCCTTTCCTGCTGGATTCTTATTTTCAATGAGACCATCCGAAAAGATCACAACAATATCGTCTTGTTTAACCTTATAGATCGTATCTTGCGCAAAGACTGCAGCTTCACTAAATCCCAACCGTGAACCCAAGTTCATAAGTCTCTTGACATGAACGCTGCCAGATTCCTCTTGCTTGATAAAAAAGGGAGGATTGTGACCGCCGTTACAAAAATGAATTTCACCCAAATGAGGATCATAAAGGACAGCAAATAATGTCATCCCATGTTCTGAGCTTGAAGAATTAAAAATGACTTGATTGAGTTCAGTAAGGAGGTCAAAAAGTAACAGAGGGCGGCCATGGGTTCTAATGGACTCTGTATAGCCTTTAACAACCGCTGTCACCATTGCTGCAGGCGTTCCATGGCCCGTCACATCCCCAACGAGCACTAAGGTTGAACCATCGTCCAATAAAAAATAGGTCCACCAGTCGCCACCGCATTCACTCGCTGAGCGGAAGAAACTTGCGATTTCGCAATTTGGAAGTGAAACTTCATTATGGGGAGGTAAAAGATGTTTTTGAATAAGGCGCGCAGTTTCAAGCTCACTCTGCATGCGTGCTTTTTCAGAAGTCGCTTGCAGCAATGCACTGCTGTTTCCATCGATGACTTTTGCCGACCACGTCGAAAAAAGAAGTTGAATAAAGGCGGAAAATCCAAGCATCCCAATCGACAGGACAAGTAAACTCTGGCCTTTGTCTTCACTGGATCGATAGGTTTTTTCAACCTGTTTATCTTGCAAAATCAGGAGTTTTTCGACTGCATTTATGATTGTAGCCTGATATACCGGCCAATCGTCTTCAATCATCACCGCAATCGTTTGCCTTTTCGTAGCATTACTGACATCACGCGCGTACTCACCTTGAAGGCGAGCAATAAACTTCAGCAGTCCATCGGAATGCTTCTTGATAATCTCGCTTGCCTTTTTAAGCTCTTCACTTGAATTGAAATGCCTCTCAATTTCGCCATAATTCCGAAACGTCTCGGCAATAACTTTCTCGGATTCTTTCGTACGATTGATGGCACCTTGCCAGGAAACAAGTTCCAAAGCATAGGCCGACATCATAAAGCGCACTTCTTTCACTTCGGAATCGAGCTTTTTCAGAATAGATGATGGAACAACGCGGTCTTTATAAATAGAAGACAAGGACTGATTAGAGTTTCGGACGGCATAGTAATTCGTAAATCCAAGAACAAGTAACATCGACAATGTGAAGAGTAACGTCACTCTCAACATCGTCTTGAGAGAGAGGTTTCGTAAAAACTCTCGCATGCGACCTCCTTGGTCAAGCTTCTGCCATCCCAAACTTCACTGTTCGTGCCTGTCGTGAACGTTTCGTATTTTCGCCCAAAACCTTGAATGCTATGTTGAGACAATCCATCCAACGCACAAATAATGTTACTGTACTTTCCATTCCCTTCAGCTAGAAACGAGTTGCCTTAGGGGGATTTTTCAGTACAATTCGCACCATACTGGGGCAATGCAACCTCAACCTGACATTGGAAGGGATATTAAAAATGATCTTTAGGCAATACCTTGATCCCGATTCGAGCACCTATTGTTATGTCGTGGGCTGCAAGACAAGCAAAGAAATTGCAATCGTCGATTCCGTAAAGGAACAACTTCCGACCTACCTGAACGCCATTGAAAGTCAGGGCTGGAAAGTACGGTATCTTGTAGAAACCCACATTCACGCAGATCACATCACAGCAAGCGGTTTACTGAAAGAAAAGTTTCCATTGGCGGAAGTCGTCATGGGTGACAAAAGCGAACTGAAGGTGCCTTTTAAAGGGGTGAGCGAAGGGAATCTTTTGACACTAGGAAGCGTGCAGATTGAAATTATGTGCACTCCAGGGCACACCACAGAATCACTCTCACTCCTTATAAATGGAGAGCGTCTTTTGACCGGAGATGCCCTCCTCATCGGAGCCTGTGGGCGTACGGATTTTCAAAAAGGAAGTAACGAAGAGCAATTTCTGACTTTGCAAAAATTTGCCAAATTGCCTCCCGACATCTTGGTGTTTCCGGGCCATGACTATAAAGGGCGCACCGTTTCCACCATTCGTGAAGAACTTCTCACTAATAAAACTTTGCAATGCAAAAATGTGGAAGAACTTGCAGCCGAAGTGCGGAGTTGGAATTTGCAGCAACCCAAAAGAATTCACGAGGCTGTTCCCGCGAACCTTAATTGTGGCCTTGTTTTATGACGAGTGTACATTAGACTTCACAAAAATATGAGCACTTTTGTTGGAAGAATAAGCGAGTCTGCGATAAAAATCGTGGGCCTTTTCTCGATTGACGTTGGAAAGAAGTTTAACTTTACTGAGATTGCGCTTTGCCGCCCAGGACTCCGTCTCTTCCATCAGGACCCGGCCGATTCCGTTACCCCTTTGTTCCACATCTACAACAAGCGCAGCAATTTCAGCCACACTTCCGGCGTGAAGGCTTTGCTCTTCTCTTACATGAACCACGCCAACAACAACGCCGGTTTCAAACTCAGCAACAAAAATGGCATGGTCGTCAGTGTTTTGGAGCTTCATAAATCGAGATTTAAATGTTTCGATTTCGACTGGATATCCCAATTGTGCATACAATTCCGCAACAACGAGGACATCGGATTCAACCATCACTCGAACTGTGGGAATTGAAGAGCCGCTCTGGGTCTGTTGATTCATTTTTCTCCTCCGCACAATGCGCATCAACGGCAGTCTTCACGGGTCTCTTGAATTTGCCTGTCTAGGGCAAATCGGCCTTGAAAATCGGCACCAACGTAACGCTTTGCGAGCTCTTCGAACTGTGTGAGCTTGGCGGTGAATAGTTCGTTGTTACATGAACTCCAGAGAGGATTAAAAAGGTCTTGCAAATCACTCTTAAAGCCAAACAGGGCGGAGTCTTTTGCCAGGTCATGGAGAGTCGCAAATTTTTCTGCCGCAATGCCGTAACGCCCTTGAAAGGCAGGGTTGAGAAGCATTTTTTCTTTCGTGCTAAATTCAAGAAGGCCAACGCAATCTGCAATTTGTGCTGCGGTAAAAAACCTATCGCACATGTTCGATTTTTGTCCAAGCAACGCAAGCTTTTCGAGGGTCGCAAAACTTTCTGGCGTCCACTGTTCATCCAACGCTTTTTTAACAATTTGGCTGATGATAGACTTAAACGCTGAAAGTTTGCTGTCTAACTCAAACGCTGATGCAGTTGGATTATTGTCTTTAATTTTGACAACATCTCTGTCGTAAAAGGCTTTTCCAGCTTCCAGAGTGGTTTTCCAGCCATCAATGACAGGCGTTGTTACCTTTTTTTGCAAAAGATTTCCCAATTGATCGCTTATCCAAGAAGACTGTTCCAATTCAGAAGCAAGTGTCGAAACGGTTTGAATTTTTGTCTTTACTTCTGCGCCTAAATTAAGAGCGTAGTCGAGAATTTCAACATCCCCAGAAGGATTGCTTAAAAGACCATTCAACATTCGACGAGTCGATTCGGGGACGACATCAATGACATTTGCTGCTGCAGCCGTAATTCTTGCAAATGGAATGGCTTCAGCTTTATGACCAGATAAAGCCCATTGAATGGCCAAATTGCGCAAATCATCGCCCACGGAATTCAAATTGGCATGCTGTTGAACAGCAGATTTGAGTGCAAGAAGATTTTGTTCGATGCTTTGGAGCACGGGCCTTGTTCCTTCTGGATCAAGGGTACGAACGATCGCATCTTCGCCTTCGGCGGCGGTCACAAAACTCACGAAGTTTAAGAGAATGGAATCCCAACCCTGATAGTGAGTTGTACTTGAGGGAACAACACCCACAAATCGATTCAGCACAACGGCGCGTGCGGCAGCGTCGTCATAAAGTGATTTCTCGAGGCCGTCTTTAGAAAGCAAAGCACAATTCCCATGCCCGCTGGAATATGAAGGAGCAAAACGGGTGGGTGTGACTTCGCTTTTTGCATGCATGTCGAGCCTCTGCAGAAAGCAATCTTTAGCAAGGGCGTTGCTTAAATCAACCGCTGCTTCGAGGGTTGTTGCTGTGGCGGTATAGTTCAATCGATCGGCGGAGTCGGCAGTTGCATCGACTTTAACCGTTGCTTGCAGGGCCCAAAGTTTATTCTCGTCTGTTAAGTTGATTCGTGCATTGGCAACTGTCCAAACTGCGGGACGCATGCGTAAATTCAGCACAGTTGAGGCGCCAGGTTGCACCAATTTTTTGATGCTTTCAGAAGAACCTATCAAGTCGCTAAACGAACCCGAAAATGCAGGAATGGAGCCATCAGAGGCAACAGAAATCAAAGACGAAACGGAAGAAAAGTCGCCTGCAACAAAGATCTGTTTTGCTTCAGCCTCTGTAAGCCCCAGCTTTGAACCCAAAAGTGCCAAAGTTTTTTGCTCGGGCCGAAGCCCCGTTTCCAATGCATTTATAAATCCATGCTGACTTAAAAATGAGATTCCATTTTTTTCAGTAAATTTAGTAACCGAGAGGCGTGGCTTGGCATTTCCTTCGTTTAAAGGATTTCCCAAAGTTCCTGCTGCGACTTTAATTTGAGTCGCGATTTCTGTTTCATAAACCAGTTTTTCGAAGACATAAACTTTGCATGCAGTGCCTGATCTCTCAGTTTTAAAATCGACTTTCGAGGTGGCAATACCAGTTCCAGAGACTTCTGAGATGCGATGGACTCTGGATTCACCGGAGGGGCCAGAGTAGTTTTGAAGCATGGCCCATGCGCCATTTTCCATGGGAAACAACAGACTTTTTCCCGTTTGACCCAGCAAAACCAAAGTGTCTATTCCGCGCCCATCCCCTGCTTTGCCTGACATAATTTCATCGGCATCGCAGGATTTGGTAAGCGCCTTAGACCATTTGTCGAATTTTTCTTTGTACTCTGGCGAGAGCAAATTGAGGGCAGCTTCGCTTGATGTGGGTGCTACCGCAGAATTTCCATTGTGACTTTTCTTTGATTTTTTACCGCATCCGGATGACGCCATTGCTGCCATGAGGAACAAAAAGAGGGAGGGCTTAAATCTAAAAGCGTTCATAAAATAACCTTTCCAAACAAAACATCGACATTAGTAATAAAAATAAACCATACAATCAGCACAAAATGTGATCAACTTTACAATCTTTATATGTGAACTTAACTGATGTCTAGTTCAAAACTCAATGGACTCTTTCATTTCCAACCAACAAGCAAGTAAATCCCATGATTTTCGAGGTGCTTGCACATCTCTACTGAGTTTGTAAGGTAGGTGATTTCCTGCACTCTGGCGACGTGGATCTCAAAAAGGATACAACCTATGCACATTTTTATTGCAGCTGATGTTCAAAAATGGGAAGACCTCTGTTCAAAGCCAGAGATTCTCAACCCTTTGAGCTTTCACACGCGATGGCAAGCTCTGCAGATTCACGTTCAAATCAAAAATTTTTTTACCCACTCTGGAATCGACGACGAAGGCTATCTCCAGAAACAGCACGAACTTTACAGTCACCTCTTGGGTTTGAATCAGGAATTGATTCAACAACTGCGCAAATATATCGCGAGCCCTGAATTTTCTTCCATGGACTTTCGCACCCGCATCGTAAC
This sequence comes from Silvanigrellaceae bacterium, assembly GCA_044237915.1. Taxonomy (GTDB): domain Bacteria; phylum Bdellovibrionota_B; class Oligoflexia; order Silvanigrellales; family Silvanigrellaceae; genus JBIIEI01. Next base: position 33,396 of record JBIIEI010000011.1, read on the forward strand.
ACTCTCAGGACTTGAATCACGAAATTGGGAAAGTCCGTTTTATGAAGAGGAGTGCGTCGATTCCCTGGTTCAAGATTTACTCAGCATCATGCCAGGCGACACCGTTGGCCTTCAAAATGTGGGCCCTGAGAAAGTTCATCACGAAATCACGCCCTTTGGGGCGCTGCTTCATCTGGCTGCCAGACTTGAAGTGCATCCGCAAGATGTCTTTTTTGACGTCGGCTCGGGCCACGGTTTAGTAGGTCTCTTTGTACACTTGCTCACGGGCTTAAAGATCAGAGGCGTCGAATATCAACAGGTTCTTGCAGATTATGGAAATTCCGTTGCGACACATTTAAACTTCAATGATGTCCATTTTACGAGTGGTGACGCATTGGATGCAGACATTTCTGAGGGCACCATCTTCTTTTTGTTTACTCCTTTCTTTGGCACCCTCATGGATTCTTTTCTTCCAAAATTAAAGAAACATGCCACAGAAAAACAGATCCGCGTTGCTTCCTTTGGAGATTGCACGCTCAGAATTGCAAAAGAAAGCTGGCTCATCCCATCCAGTGACACAGAACTGCATCGCTTTAAAATTGCCATCTTTACCAGCTCACTTTAAAAAAAGGAGGGGTCCCCCTTGCGAGGGACATTGGTGGAAAGATTTGTTTGAGAGGAAATCGGGCTCCAAAAGGTGGGCATTTTGGTAGGGTTGAGAATAGGATCGTGGAGCCGACATGTTTCAGAAAAAACCTATCGGCACTAAATTTTGAAACTTGAGCTTTTTTACTTGCAGGGTGCCGAGACACACTCAAACTTTGCCACCAGGGGAAGATGATCGGAATACCCTTTTCCGAAGTGAGTGACGCTCTCAGGATCATTAAAAACACCGGGCTGATAAGGTTGGGAATAATCTTTTTTGCTCTGCCATCTCATAGGTTTTCCGCTGGAATCTGGAAGCAGCAAAGCCTGTTCACGTTTATCAGTGCCATGACGACCCACAATGCGCACAGCGTCTTTAGTTGCAAGATCATACCCTTTGCGATCAAAGGCAGCACCCGAAACAAGAATGTGATCGATGCATTCAAAGGCTTCCTTGTAGAAGTAAGAGCAGCGTTTCTGTGGATCCAGTTCAAACCAGAGATCGTGCATAAACGGGGCAAGGGGCTCGGCTGTCAATTTGTTTTTGTAATTACCCGAACTTGCTCCATCCAGCAAAGGCGCTTCATCCTGAGTGGAATTAAAATCGCCCAAAGAAATCACTTCAGCCTCGGGATTTTGACTTCGAAATTTTAAAATGTCGGCTTTAATCAGCGCAGCTGTTTCAAGGCGCATTTCTCCACCATCAGAGTTTCCGCTTTTGCGCTTGCTCTTCCAGTGACTATTGTACAAGCGCACAATAACACCTTTGACTTTTAGCGTGACAACTTGCGGGTCCCGAAAGCCAAGTTCTTTTTTTCCTGGTGGAGGTGACAGAGATTCTTGTTTACTTAGGATTTCGCATTTGCTGGCTACGGCAGTTGTGACGGAAGTTTCTGGGCTCTGCTTACCCACTTCAAAATATTTATAGCCTTGTTTTTCGAGCAAGGGAGCTAAGAAAGTCATCGCTTTCCCAGAATTATTCCCATTTTCAAACTCTTGAAAGGCGACGATGTCTGGACTTCCAGCAATAGCAACAGCATTTGCAATGTTTTCTGCCTTGACGAGATAAAATTTACCTTTGTACCAGTTGGAAATCGTTTCATTAAATTCTGCATATGTCTCTTTGGTATTGTTAGGCACATCGTCCCAAAAATTTTCAACATTGTAGGTGGCAATGGTAAGACCATTTTCAGCACAAGGCACCACGACGGGACGTTGTTTTAGAATGGGGGCTTCTTTTGAAGCTGATGTTTTTGTCCGCACACAAGTTGCAAGAACCAAGAGGCTTGGCATCAAAGCTAATAACGTAACACGGCCTAACATGGTCATAATATCCTCTCTGAAATCGAATAAGGCCTCAATGGATTTTCAACCATTGCAGACTGTCGGCATTGCCCGTTTCGATTATCAGAGATTCTATCGCTGCTCAACAACTCTTTTTCACGTTTTTTTGGATGTCAAAGGACACACAAACAGAAGAAATTTTGCAGCCTTTGTGCTCCCCCGGCCGCATCCGAGACGATGCAAACTTTTTCACGTGTTGCCGCATTGAAGTTATTGCCATAAAGCCATCCTTGCCCACCCCAAGGACCAGCAACAGATGCCGTTCCTTTACAGACAAACGTTGCTGTGTTTCCCCATGTCGGACCACTAAATTTTTCATACTCTGCAACTGCGCCATTTTGCTGTAAACAAACGGTTCGACAGGAGGTTTGGCTCGATGGAAACCACCCCACTTTCTTTCCGACAAATGCATTGTCTCCAATGGGATCCGCGAGTGCCGTTCCTGCAGTTGTTGAAAGCGTCACAAGCGCAAGCAGATTGAAAATTCTATTATTAATCATGATACACCCCATTTTTTTGATAATGAATATCCAAGATAAAGATACAAATCCCGACACAAATACGCCGACACAGAAAACGACTTTGCCAATTTTAATTACCAAGACCTTAAAAAAAATATCTTTGAATGACAAAGAATGGTCGGGAAATAACCAAGCTTTTACCCAACAAACAATAGATGAAATTCTTCGATAAGAATCTCTTCGTCTGAATGCCATATCTTTAAACGGAATGAATCCTTTAAACGACTTCAAGAAATATAGCTTAGTTTCCTTGCTTTTTGATGCGATTTTATATAGAAGCACAAGAAGAAAAATAAAATGACATATCTACTAAAATACGGATTTTTAATCCTCAACAAAGGCACATTGGAAATGAATTTTAGAGACCATTTCGACCTGGAACCCGGCCTCATCCATCTCAATAATGCAGGGGTTGCTCCACTATCTGCGCCTGCGCGGGAAGCCCTGATTAAAACCAGTACCGCCCTTTCTCGAAGAGGTTTTCATGCCGTTCAAGAAATGCTGCCACTCATTGATGAAGGAAAATCAGCCCTCGGCAAACTGGTAGGATGCAATCCTCAACAAATTGCCTTTACTCAAAATTTCTCAATGGCCATTTCGATTGTTGGCATGGGCATGCACCTGTCACCCGGAGATGAAATTCTCACTTGGGATCAAGAGTATCCCTCCAATGCCTATATTTGGCATGCCGCTGCTGCAAAATCGGGAGCTCGCGTGGTTACGATTGCTTCGGAAGAAAACCGTTCACTCAACCAAGAAAAACTACTTGCTGCCATCAATAAACACACAAAAGTCGTTGCAGTTTCATGGATCCAAAGCGAAGCCGGAAGCCTCACCTCTTTGCGCCCAATCGTCGAAAGGTGTCGAGAAGTGGGCGCGATTGTCGTCGCAGACGTGATTCAAGGCTTGGGCGTGCTCCCTTTTGACATGGACGCTCTGGGAGTCGATATCGTTTGTGGCGGCACACACAAGTGGATGTGTGGACCCATCGGCCTTGGCTTTCTTGCCATCAAACAAGACCTCATCCCCAGCCTCGACCTTGTTCTTCAAGGGGCAATGACCTACGGCACCCCTGCAGATCGCACAAACCCCTTGAGCCTTCCCCATCCCGATGCAAGGCGCTTTCAACCCGGTGCACTTCCCTTCTCGCAAATTGCGGCTGCAACGGCCTCCATCAATACCCTGCTGGGTTCAGATGTTGCCAAAATCGCTGCACATGCGATGGACCTTCGCACGAGGCTTGTCGAAAAACTGCTCCAGATGGGAATGGGCGTATGCGGGGCGTTAAATCCCGAGGAGTCAGGCCCTCTTGTGACTTTCGATCCCGGAGATGCACACCACAAAGTTGCACAGGCCTTGGAAAAAGCAGGAATTTCGATCTCTCACCGCTTTGATCGCATTCGTTTATCGCCCCACGGATTTAATACCCGAGATGAAATTGACTTGGCTCTTAAAATCATTGAACGCTCGATTTTATAAATTAATTTGTGTTCTTATATTATTTTTCCAAATTCGCCCTCAATAAAAACCACGATGACGCCGATACTTCCATCAACACTTTTGTGAGGGCGCACTATGCATTCCCGGATGACACTCGCTATTTTTGGAATTCTACTCGGGGGATTTGCCTCGAACGGGATGACGGCCTGCGCTGTTAAAGAAACAAAAAGGCAGACGCCTACGAAAAGTGCGGAACCGCCACCCGAAGAGACTGAAAATGAAGAGGATCCTGATCCAAGCAAAGTCGTAGCCAACGCTGCCACAGATAAGTCGAGCGCAAATGGCGTAGGCACCAGTGCCAATAAAAGCACATTGCCCGTTACTCAGTCGCCCGCAAAAACAACACAACCTGCCGCCAATCAACCTGTTGTGGACACTCAGCAACCAGCGGCACAGCAACCTGCAACGCCGGCTGTGGTCTTGCCAAAAGAAGCTTGTGGCTTTTTTGATGACGAAGCCTATTACGCTGCATATCCCGGACTTAAAGCCGCCTTGGCTGCAGGAGGAACTATAAAATCGGGATGCGATCATTATTTGCTGTTTGGTATCGCGGAAAACCGCAGAGCCTATTGCAAAACAATGTATTTTTCAGAACAAATTTATCTGAATGCACACCCCGACATTGCACTTGCATTGTCGAAAAGCCAAATTTCTTCGGGCTGCAGTCATTACATTTTCTTTGGTTTTAAAGAAGGTCGCTCTCTCGGAAAATAAAATTTCAATGGCAATAGTGTCTTTGCCAAAAATTTGACCGACTCATTCACTTGTGTACTTGTTACGCAAAGCCAACATGCAGTTAATATTCTCTGGGATTAACTACCACCTTGTGAAAGGACCCAGCCTTGAAATATTTATTGACTGCTCTTGGTCTCTCGCTTTTATCGTTCACAGCAACTCACGCAGCAGCGCGAGATATTTCAGTTGGAGTCGAAAATATTGATTACCAGCCATTTTATAGCTATGACGGAAAAAATTATACGGGTGTGATGAAAGATCTTTTTGATGCTTTTGCAAAGAAGCACAAACACACAGCAAAGTATGAACCCCTTCCACCCAGCCGACTTTTTGATGATCATATCAAAGGAAAGTTTAATGCAAAAATGCCCGACCATCCAAACTGGTCAGCAGAAGAAAAGAAAAAAAGTAAACTTGTTTACTCCGATCCTATCGTTCTTGCAAAAGAAGCCGTTTTAGTTTTGAAAGAAAAAATCGGAACTCTCACTCCAGAACAAGTGGCTGTGGTAGGAACTGTGAAAGGATTTACACCTTTTGCATTGCTTGATCTTATTAAATCTAAAAAGGTCAAAATTGAAGAAAACGCAAATCTCGAAGGGCTCGTGAGCCAAACGCTCAAAGGCCGCAACAATGGCGCATATATGGAAGAAACCGTTGCCAAGAACGTTTTAAAGAAACTTGGAAAAACCGGAAATGAACTTGTCATTTACGACAAACTCCCCGTTGATGAACATCCGTTTCTTATCAGCTTTCAAGAAAAAGACAAAGAGCTGTTAAAAGAATTCAATGCCTTCTTAAAAACTGAAGAAGCCAAAACGATTTTAGGCTCTTTGCGCGCTCGCTAAAAAATAGAGCGCAATACCTGGACAAAAACGAGCCGATTTTAGTCATGAGTTCATCACGCTAAAGGTCCGTCTCCTTCAAAAATAACCTGGTATTGCCTTTTCATCGACTCAAGCGTAGCTCGAAGGTCGACCATACTTTCTTCTGGACTTGTGATGCCTGCTTCTAAATTTTCCAAAATAAATGAAATATTAGTAATGGCATCACGAAAATCATGACGGATTTTGCGACACAATTTTTCGTCTTTTTGCTTTTGCTCATTCATACCCAAGTCCGCATTCAGAGAGTTTTCCACTTTAGGCCTCCTCACCTTCTAACATAGGCTTTCCCCAAAAATCGCTTCATCCCCCCCATGTTTTCGAATGAGCTGGAGATCGAGCGGCAATTTTGCAGGACTGAGTTTCCCACTGTCGACAAGTTTTCTAATTTTATTTGTGAGGGTCGTCCGTGGCACTCCAATGAGTCTTTCTAATGAGCGCATGGAGTCAACCCGATTTCTTTTTACAATTTCAGTGAGGAGCTGCAGAAAGAGTTGTTCTTCCAAGCTTTCGTAACTGATATCGTTCCAATTGATGGGAATAGAAATCGCGGTTGCAGCAGGTTTAGGACGTACTTTTGAAATTTCCGAATAAATTTTCAAGGGAATCGATCCAGGTTCCAAAACTTTATTCGTGTGCAGCTCGGTCATGGCTCTTAAACAATTTCGCAATTCGCGCACATTTCCGTTCGACCAAGAATACCTTTTAAAAACTTCAATTGTCGTTGGCGGAATTTCATAGGGGCCTTCATCCATGCTCGCCGCAAAAAAGCGAGCCAGGGGCTCAATTTCGTCGAGCCGCTCACGCAGCGGCGGAAGCGCAATTTCAATTTCCATCAAACGTTGCCAAAGATCTTGCCTGAATTGCCCCGCCTGAACCAGTTCCGATAGATTTTGATTCGTTGCACTCAAGACTTTAACATTGATTTTTTTAGGGACACTGTCACCTAAGCGAATAATTTCCTGATTTTCAAGGGCGCGTAACAAGGCAATTTGACCCTGTGTGCTCAGCAAGGCAACTTCGTCGAGAAAAATCCATCCCCCCGAAGCGGCTTCAAGAAGCCCTACTTTGTCGTTTTGTGCTCCCGTAAATGCGCCTTTTTTATAACCAAACAATTCGCTTTCAAGAATGGTCGGGGCAAAAGCACCACAATTCACCCGAATAAAGGGTTGCCTGCCATCGAGAGCTGCTGCAAAAATATCCGCAACGACTTCCTTCCCTGTGCCTGTTTCCCCAACCACGTGAACAGACCTTACCGCAGAATGCAGGATATGTGGCACGCGTTGTGCAAGCTTTGCATGAAATTTTCCAACAAATTTTTCAGTCGGAAGCGTTTCGCTTAAGTGGCCCCCTTGAAGACTCTTCTTTTTGCGAGCAAGGCTATAAGAACGGAGGAGATTTTTAGCGAGATCAGAACTTGATGTGGTTTTTGAGAGAAAATTATCGATCCCCATTCCCGCCATGTGCTGAGCAATCGTAGAAGCGTCGTCAAACTGCGAAAATATAATAATGACGGCGTCTTCACTGCGGCGCCTGATCTCGAGTGCCAGATTGAGTCCAGCATCGGCATCGTCATCCATGACGGCATCGAGCAGAAAAATATCGGGTTTTGAAAGCTTCTGAGAGTTGAGTCGCCCATAAAAGTCTGGAATACGTTGAAACGTCTCGACATGAAAGGTGTACTGCTCTTCTTCCAAGTCCACGCGTTCTCGTTCGAGCTTGTGTTTGATTCCCACCAGTAGGGGATTTGAATCATCAACGTAACAGACCTTAAGCTCCATGGGCACCTCGTCTTAAACGGACTCCCCCTCCGATAGACCAACACCCTTACCCTGGCAATTGGTTTTTACGTCGAAATCGATCTCATTAGACTTCTTTTTTGGAAAGTGCTAACCGAACGAAGAAATTAAAGGTAGGAAATGAGAATGGCCCGAACCAGCACATTTAAAGCGAGACAGACGTAACAATGGATGATTCAATGAGTTGTCTCTTGAGCCGAGTTGCTAAACTCCACCGCCAGCAAACAAATTGCCTGCTTGGAAAAATTGGCCTCCATGCGGGCCAAGAGCGGCTGCTGATGGAACTTTGGAAGCACGAAGGCCTTGCCCAAAGCGCACTCGCAGAAAAGCTGTGCATACAACCTCCTACCCTCGCACGCATGCTCGATCGCATGGAAAAACAGAATCTTGTGGTTCGAAAGTCCGACAACAAAGATCACCGGATCACCTGTGTCTTTTTGCTCCCAAGAGGGCGCGAAATTCGCAGCGAAGTTGAAATGCACTGGAAGGCCTTGGAAAAGCAGGTGATTGCTCAACTTTCTGGCCCCGAAGTGCAAGTCCTACGGACCCTCCTGGAAAGGGTACTGAACAATTTGCAGTCCCCCGAAATGCACGTGACATGCTGGAATTCCGACGAAATTTCTTAAATCCACCTCATTTAAAATTACGCAACATCGACGGCCGTTGACAACCCAAAAAGTGGTCTTACGTTAAAATGAGTCGGCTAATCCAAACAGCTGGTTTGTGAGTTCACTTTGATACTCCTTAACATCTTTTTAATTAGCCGACTTATATTCGAAGCATCTGCCTCATTTTAGGCTGATGTTAAACGACCCCAAAGGGAGCAGACGACGATGAAGGAAATTCCCAATAGCCTTGTCCCTGTGTTGGCAACTCGAAACTTGCTCCTCTTTCCAGACAGGGCAAGTCCCATCAGCGTTCGCCGTAGCAGAACCGTTGCGGCTGTCGAGACCGCCCTTGAGCAAGATGGCTACATCATTGTCGTCGCTCAAAATCAAATGGAAGAGAATGCTGCTGAGCCCACTCCGCAAGACTTGCACCGCATCGGAACCTTGGCAAAAATTGAACGCGTGCGTGGCACCCATGAACAAGGGTACCAAATATTGGTGCGCGGACTTTCCCGCGTGCGCTTGCTCGAACCCCAACTTTTGGGCAACACGCTTGTGGCAAGGGTTGAAAATGTGGTGGACAAACCTGAGGAAGACGCCAAAACCCTCGAAGCCCTCAACCAAGCCATTCGAACCCTCGCAACCGAAATCTTGGGGATGATTCCAGGAGACACAAGCCAGGTCTCAAAACTCGTAAACGAAACAAAAGATTTGGCGCAGCTTGTGAACTTAAGTCTTGAAAATCTCGATGTTCCTATTCAAAAGAAGCAAGAGCTGTATGAAAATGATTCTTTAAAATCGAGAGCGCTTTTGTTACTCGAAGTCATGCACAACTTTCGTGAAAGTTTGCAGATCCAAGTCAAAATCAATCAAAAACTTTCCGAACGCATGGGCAAAATGCAACGGGATGCCATTTTACGAGAACAGATGCAGGCCATCAGAGAGGAGTTGGGCGACACACCTGCAGGAAAATCTGAAGACGAATACGAGAAACGCATTCAAGATTCCGACATGCCTGAAGACGTGAAAAAAGTGGCGCTCGAAGAAGCAAAAAGGTTGCAGTCGATTGGCCCCAATTCGCCTGAAACCCACGTGATACGCAATTATCTCGACCTGCTTTGCACACTCCCTTGGGCTTCCATTCCAAGCGAAGATATCGATCTGGAAAGAGCACGAGCATCGCTTAACGCTGATCACTTTGGACTCGAGAAGATCAAGTCACGCCTCGTGCAACACCTCGCTGTTTCAAAGCTTAAGAAGAATGTGCAAGGCTCCATTCTGTTATTTGTAGGCCCTCCGGGAGTTGGAAAAACAAGTCTAGGCCAAAGCGTAGCAAAGGCTCTGGGAAGAAAGTTTGTGCGTGCAAGCCTTGGCGGAGTGCGAGACGAAGCCGAAATTCGCGGTCACAGGCGCACCTATATCGGCGCAATGCCCGGAAGAATTGTGCAAGCCATCAAGCGTGCTGGAGTGAACAACCCTGTCTTTTTGCTCGATGAAATCGATAAAATGGGTAGTGGCTATGGAGGCGACCCTTCGGGAGCGCTTCTTGAAGTGCTCGATCCCGAGCAAAACAACTCATTTCTTGATCACTATCTTGATGTCCCTTATGATCTTTCCAATGTTTTTTTCATCGCAACGGCAAACTCTTTGGAAACCATTCCGGCAGCTTTGCTCGACAGAATGGAAATCATTGAGGTCGCAGGGTACACCACTGCCGAAAAGCTTCATATTGCCTTGCAACACCTCGTTCCAAAGCAACTCGAAGCACATGGTTTAACAACAGATCAACTTCTCGTTGCAGAGGATGCCGTTTCAAAAATCATCACTGGCTACACAAGGGAAGCCGGAGTGCGCGACCTCCAACGAAAAATCTCTGCACTTTGCCGCGCTGCTACAGAAAAAGTTCTTGCACTCAATGTTGAATTGCCCGTGAAGCTGGGGACAGACGATCTCGAAGACCTGTTGGGACAAGAACGGTTCAGCCATGAAGTGGTTGAGCGTATGGCCCCTCCAGGGGTGGTCACGGGACTTGCCTGGACACCTTTGGGTGGCGAAATTCTTTTCATAGAAGCAAGCCATATGCCTGGGTCTGGCCGATTGATTTTAACGGGTCAATTGGGAGATGTGATGAAGGAATCCGCACAGATTGCCCTAAGCCTTGTGAGAGCCAAGTTGGCTCCCTTGTTACCTCTGTTTGAACATGAAAAACGCGACTTGCACATTCATGTTCCCGCAGGCGCAATTCCTAAGGATGGCCCCTCTGCAGGCGTTACGATGCTCACGACCATCGCTTCATTGCTTTCAGGCCGCAGTGTGAACACCAAGCTTGCCATGACAGGAGAAATCACCCTACGGGGTGCTGTCACACCCGTGGGAGGAATTAAGGAAAAGGTTCTTGCTGCACACCGCGCTGGAATCGACAAAGTTTTGCTCTCGCGCAAAAATCAAAAAGACCTCAAGGAAATTCCCGAAGAGGTCAAAGCGACGATGAGTTTTGAATTTGTAGATACAGTGGACGACGTTTTGCGCATCGCGCTCGCACTTGAACCCGCTCCTTTCACTCTTCTTGGTGCGGAGAACATTTTGGGAGTAAAAAGCGTACTTCCTCCCGCAATTTAACAGTGACGTTCTTGAGATGGCAGTAGCGTTTCCATCTCAAGAACTTTTTTACAAACCCACGTGTTTCTTTGGTCTTAAACGATCTGCGACTTCTTTGAGCACGACAACCTGCAGCACCAGAGATTGCTGAAAGGTATTTGCGAGCAGAAAATCGCGGCTCAAGCTATAAAACCCAGGTTCGTTTCCGTCGACATTGCCCGTCGTTTGTCCCCAACTGTTTTTCACAACGAGGTAGTCTAGCAAGCGAGGATGCTTTTGAAGCTCAAAATTCAATTGCTCAGGATTCATGCTGCCGGGACGTCCGCCTCGGTTCACAAAATCAACCACTAGAACCTGGTGACCAAATGAGGTGCTCAAATTCTGCCAGGAAGGGCCTGCAAACCGATCTAACCAAATGCCTCCATCGCGGGTCTCATTTTGCCAATTGTAAAAATCCACCGATGCAGCAAGTGGAACAGAATGGCCCCGCGCCAATGTTTCTTTTGTAGCTTGCATCATCCAATCAAAATCAGCAGAGGATTGTGCATCAATACCTGCAAAATCGTCTATATTCACATTGAGTGAGGCAAAATACTGTTGGGGTGTCAAGGTTTGACCATCAATATGGATGAGGCGTGGAGGTGGTTTTAAAAACCCTAGTCCACCCGTCAGAACACTGCCTACAAGTTGCTCACGCGAAACTATTTTCGAAGGCTCATTCCAAAGCTCCAAAAATTTCTTGTGTATTTCAAAGCCTGCTGCTTTTGCCATCCGTTCATCTGAAAATTTACGCGTAAAGGATTTTTGCGGCACAACGCCATACTTTTTTAAGATGGTAAACAAGGAAAATGAATTTTGATCCCCAGGACCGATGACATAACTTCCCTGAAATCGAGAGTAATTCTTATCATCTGCAAGCTCTTTCTTCAATTTTTCATATCGAAGTGCCTGCTCAGGTAAAGGCAATTTTTGAGTTTGCTCCATTTCGTAAATCATTTGTTCGAGCATGACATAGAATCCCAAATATTCGTCGCTCAGGTCGATCTCTTTGCCTGTCTTTATTTTGTATTCGGACTCCAAGAATCCAGACACGGCATAGGAAACACAAAATCCGCTGTTCTCCTGGTTTTTGATGCTGGTCAGCGGAATTTCTACGCTTTTTGCTTGATTTTTTGGACTTATCATGCGGCCGCATGCCGATGAAAAAACAGAGATCACAGCAACAAAAAGTAGATGTGACGCGAAAAAGCCTTTTATAAAAGGGCTCAACATAAATTTTTACCTCTTGCAATCCAAAAATCGGAATAGCCGTTGCTAAATGCTTGTGGCCAGATTGTCAATCAAAAACTGATCGATCAACCAAAAATCTTTTAAGACGCCTATCAAAGATTTTTGGGAAAAATTTGCAGCACTTCGCCTTGTCAGGGAGCGCGAAGTGGTTCATACCCGAAGGGGTAAAGATGAGGCATAATGGATAAAGAATTGTGCAAAATCCAGAATATGCATACCAACAACACCCTTTGAAGTCTCTTGGAGGACCTCCAACATGCACTCCACATCATCGCTTTTTCCTCTTATAATGTTCCCTCTCTTTTGTGTTCCTTTTTTAGCGTGCTCCTCAAACGTCGTCAGCTCGAATGATGTCAATGAAGGCAAAATTCATGGCGTTTATACTGTTCTTTATGAAGCAACCGATAAAAAACTCACCATGACTGCACAATTAAGAGTGGGCGGAGCAAGCGGAACAACCGTAAAACTCGATCCTCCCGCAAGCATGAAAATGAACAATGAAGCCATGAACGCAAACGAAACAGCGGGGGCGCTGTATATCCTTGAAAAAGAAATCGAAGACCCTGTGGGCGCTTATACGTTTACTTGGACTCGAAAAGACTCAAGCATCTACACCAATTCTGCAAAAATGGTGAGTCCCGTGCGCGCTTCTACCGAAGTGAATGAGCGCGTTATTACGAAATCTGCCGATTTCCGAGTGAACTATGAAGGAATTTCAGCGCAAAAAAATGAAAGAATTTCGTGTCACCTGCAAAACACAGATCTCCGCACCGGACAGTCCATGGGCGTTGCTTCAGGTGAAGTCTCTGAAGGAAAAGAATGTATTATTTCACGGGATGCTTTGAAAGGACTGAGCTCCGGGCGAGCGCTCTTTTACTTTATTCGAGAGCACCGCGAAAAACCTCAACAGGGTCACGATGGCGAAGGTGGAATGATTATCGTTGCCTATAAATCTAATATTGTAAACTTGCCCGTTGCGGATTGATGGACATCCCTTAAAGCTTACAATTTCCAGCCAAAACGACTCGGTTCCTGCGAGACAGGTCTCGAGATTCATCAATCCAGAAAATACTTTCTCCTGTTACCATATCGACATCCATGGAAAATGGAGTTGTGCACGACCCAAAAAGAGCATTAAAAGCCCAAGCACCGGGGCCATAATTTTCGCCTTCTGCCACAAAAAATATCCGCTTAGCATCCTTAGTTCCGCTGCATTTTTTCAGGGGCTTTTTAAGGATCTGTTTTCCATTCTTGTTCACCGTCATCCAGTGCTTTCCGTCGGCCAAAGTAACGGCGGCGGAATAAGATCCCGCTTCAAAAGGCTGATAGGAACCGGGCTGAAAGTTGGGATGGGGGGACGTTGAGTTGCAAGACTTCAATGGAAGGAGGCTGCTCTTTGAAGTCTGACCTGCAGCCGCTTCAGAGGGGGCATTGCCGCCTCCGCAACTTTGCAAAATCGAGCCAAGGACAAAGAGGGCCGGAAGTGCGATAAGCACGATGAAGCGAGGCATGTGTGACTCCAAAAATTTAAAGTTCAAGCCCGAGCTTTTTGCAGAAAAGGGGACGCTGCGTCAAGACAAGAATTCTGCTTCGTGCGGGCGCTTCGAAGGTTTTTTGCTCTGGTTTGCTTCGAATTCACAAATTGTCAAATTTGCTTTGTGTTTTCGACGGGGGTGGCTTAAAAGGTGAAAGACAAGAACCAATTTTAAACCGCTCAGGAGACTCCTATGACTAAGATTTTTGCATTTTCTATAGCTTTGTTTTTGGCTTCATGCGGCAGCACTGTGAACGAAAGCGCAGAGACTCTTGCTGCTGCAAGAGTTGATAAATTAGTATCGTGCAAAAGCAAGACAGGTGGCGAAACCCTCAGCCTTACCGTAACAAAGGGCCCCACCAAAGACACCGCCTTGATTGAAGGCATTTCGATGGATAAAAATAGGATCAAATTCGTTGCAAAGTCGGGCAATGAACAAGGCATTGCGGGCGCAGTCGTCGCCACATTTAATGGCCAAGGAACTTTAAATCTCCATCAGATGGGCAATCCAAACAATCCCAATACAATGACTTCGTTGAGAATTCGCCGTACGAGCGTTCCAGGCGGAACAAATTCCATCAAACTTATCGCTCCCAGCGCAGACGCTTTCTTTACCGAGCATACAAACTGCACCATCAGCAACTTGGCCACAGCTAAATCGTATTTGGGCAAAGCATTCCAATCTGCCAACTAAGGCGCTATTCTCTTCGTCACCCAAGCTTTGGGTACGAGGAGTTTTCTATGAACAATCAGATCGACTATAAAACGATGCCTGAAAGTTTCTGGCAACAGAGACTCACTCCCGAACAGTTCCGCGTGTGCAGACAGGGCGGGACAGAATGCGCTTTTACGGGCGGCTTACATGGTGAAAAGCGTGTGGGCTCCTATCACTGTGTGGCCTGCAAAAGCCCTCTCTTTCGTTCACAAGAAAAATTTGAATCCGGAACGGGCTGGCCCAGCTTTTGGGACTGCGTGGAAAGCGGCCGACTTTTGTTGCGCACTGATGACACTTTTCGCATGACGAGAACAGAGGTCCTGTGCTCCAGCTGCAATTCTCATCTGGGGCATGTTTTTTCGGATGGGCCTCAACCCACTGGACAGCGCTATTGCATCAATTCCGTCGCCCTTGAATTCCAACCTGAGTAAACAGATGTCACAAGTTCGACCACAAAGCTGTCCAACTGGACGGCTTTCTGCGTTCAGGGGATATATAAATTTGATGCGACTTTGCTTACTTTCCAACAACTCAACACGTTTGATCATTGGCACAATATTTGCTTGGTGATTTTCGACTCGCAACATCCAATGGTCATTCGTATCTCGGACGGCACGACGTCTTCCGAATTTTTGCTCTACAGGGAAGTACACCATGTTAAAGTCTCTACAAAATATCATCAACGCTCTCTTCTTTCGAGATGCCGAGAATTTTATCCGCATCAAAACCTATGTCCACGAAAAAGATCTTCTGGAACTTCCTGTGGAAATTAAACCTGCTCAGGTTGCAGATCTTCATTTGGAAATTCCGCGTAAAGGCTCTCCTGAACGCTTTTATCTTCATTTAGCAATGCATTTTAAGCCTCAAGTGCGTGCTGCTTTAATCTTAAATATCTTGCGTTGCTTGCTCAGTCTTTCAACGCCTTTTTTCATCTATCGCCTCATTGAATTGCTCGGAGAAACAACACAGCGCGAAGGAAAGGTTACAGAAGCCCTCGTGTATGCGATTCTTTTGTTTGTCACCAGTGTGAGCACGGGTTTGTTGCTCCAGCATTACTTTCAAAAGATTTTAAATATTGAGCAGATGTTTCGGTCATTTCTTTCGACAAAAATCTATCGTCATACGCTTAAACTCTCTCTTAAAAACAAGATGGACATCCCTACTGGGGATGCTGTCAATCATCTCGGCACCGACACCGAAACCGTGGCAGATTCAGCACTTGTCATTCTCGAAATCATGTATTCCATCATCATGGTCGTTGGAGTTGCCCTCCTTTTGGTACGTTACTTGGGACCTGCGGGGCTCACTTCCCTCTTCTTTTTTGCGTTTATGCTCCCATTTTTACAGTATGTAGCTAAGAATATTGCTACTTATGAAGAGCGCATCTTAACACTTCGCGATAACCGCGTGACCCTCATGTCACAAATCCTTTCAGGTATTCGTGTGGTTAAGTATTTTGCATGGGAGCGAAAGCTCACTCAAGAAGTGGAGGGGATCCGCGTTCAAGAACTCGAAGCGCGCAAAAAGATCATCATGGGGGAAGCCATGGGAACCATCTTGTATGGCTCCGTTCGTGCCCTCAATGCTGTTTTTACTTTTGGAGTGTTTCTTCTTCTTGGAAACACGCTCACCGCAGCAACTGTTTTTGCTTCTCTTGCGCTCTTTCGCATGTTGGAAGGCCCTTTTTCGAATATCTCAAGGCAAATTGCCATGGTTGCAGGCGCACGTGTTTCTGTAAAAAGATTGAGCGACTTTTTTTCGTTGCAGCCCCACGAACAATCAGTCAATGCAACCCCATCCATAGATCCTGCTCTCCCACTTCATGCGCCCGGCATTGAGTTGAGTCTTACAGGCGCTTCCTATGGCAGTGCAGGCAAAAAGATCTTGAAAGAAATCCAGTTCACCGTCAATCCCGGAGAATGCATAGCCGTCGTGGGAAGCGTCGGCGCGGGAAAAACCACACTCCTGCATACGCTCCTTAAGGAAACAGACATTCAAGGAACGCTTGAAATTGGCAAGCCCGGCCAAGATTACAAAACGGCTTATGTTTCACAAGAGCCCTTTGTGTTGAATGCAAGCCTTAAAGACAACATGACCTTTGGCGCGCACGTCACCGATTCGGAGTTGTTACGTTCCCTTGAATTGACAAGTTTGAATCCCGACCTTGCTTTGCTCCCTGCGGGCCTTGAAACTGAAATTGGTGAGCTTGGGATCAATCTCTCGGGTGGTCAAAAGCAAAGGTTGTGCATGGCGCGTGCCGTATTGCAGAAGCCCAATCTTATTCTGCTCGACGATCCATTTTCGGCACTTGATCCACGTACAGAAGAGGAACTCACACAAAAACTGCTATTTGGCCATTGGCAGGGAACAACCCGCATCGTTGCAACACATCGACTTTCCTTTTTGAATGCGGTCGATCGCATCGTCTTTATGGATGAGGGGCGCATCATCGGTCTTGGAAGTTTTCATGAGCTTCTTGCATCATGCAAAGAATTTGCAGACTTCTATGCAGAGCATAAAAAGACCCTCGGAACTCCTGAGGGTGAAAAGAAAGAACAAGCTCCTTCACAGCTCCCCGCTCAACAAAGTGATTCCACGCACCGAATTACTGATGATGAAGATCGCGTTTTAGGTGGAGTTTCTTCGAGGGTTTTTCTTGATTATGTGAAAGCCCTGAGCGGAACCGGAACTTTCAAACGTCCCTTGGTCCTTGGAGGACTTTTCACGCTCGTCTTGTTTGCAACGGGCCTTCCCCTCTTGCAAAACGCATGGCTCGCGGCCTGGACAGAAAAAAACAATAATGAAACAGCGCACTCAATTTTCTCGTGGGCACTCGGTGGAGATTTTCAGAACCTCCTCGTCCTGACAGGGATTGGTTTTCTGGTTTTAATTGCGGGTTTTTGGCAACACTATGCATGGCTGATGCAATCTCTTTCAGCAGGAAAAGTATTGCATGACCGCATGTTAAAATCAGTCCTTTCATCGCCCATCCGCTTTTTCGACAGCACTCCTGTGGGTCGCATTTTAAATCGCTTTTCTCGGGACGTCGACTCCACAGACAGGCACGTGGCCTGGAGTTTTGAACAGACCGTTTACCATTCCGCGCTTGTTGCTGTGAGCTTAGGATTTATGCTGTGGCAGGTTCCAAAACTTGCATTTATCGTACCAGTGCTGACGATTTTGTATTATTCTGTTCAACAAAAATACAGGCGTGTTGCACGCGAACTCAAAAGAATCAGTTCTATTTCGCGTTCGCCGACCTTTGCGCATTACAAAGAATCCCTGCAAGGCTTGGTTGTCATCAGGGCCTTTCACCAACAACATCACTTCGAACAACGCTTTTTTGAATTGTGTGAAAAAAGCCTGCGCGCAGACTATTCAAACTTTCGCATGAACCGCTGGTTTTCAACACGCATTCCCATCATCGGCGGCCTTGTTACTTTGGCTGTTGCCGTCGGAACGGTTTATCTAACCCAACAAAAAACCCTTTCGCCGGGAATGGCTGGAGTGTTGCTCACATACTCCCTTGGGTTCTGGGAGGCCCTGAATTGGGCTGTGCGGGGCTTTAGTGAACTGGAAAGCCATATGACTTCTGTGGAGCGGATGAGTCACTATGCCGCCTTACCTCCAGAAGAACGATTGGGAAGTTTTGCAGACGCCTTTGAGGGCGACAAAATCTCTGCACTCGAATCCCAGTGGCCTCAAAAAGGAGAGATCGTTTTTGACCAGGTGAGCGTTCGCTATGCACCCCATCTTCCCTTTGTTTTGCGCGATGTCAGTTTCGTTGTGGAAAGTGGTAAAAAAGTGGGAATTGTGGGCCGCACAGGCTCTGGAAAGAGCACCCTTTTTCAAACGCTGTTTCGTTTTATGGAATTGTCGCAAGGACAGATCTTGATTGATGGGAAGGATATTTCAAAGCTGAGTTTAGAACGACTCAGGCGATCTCTTGCGATTATCCCCCAAGATCCCACACTCTTTATGGGAACACTCAGGAGTAACCTCGACCGCTTTCAAAGCCATTCAGACGAAGAAATTTTGGAGGCACTTGAACGTGTGAGCATGCGCGCAACTGTTGATGCCCTTCCCGGCGGACTGTCCTTTGAAGTTAAAGAAAATGGCGTGAACTTTAGCCAAGGCCAGCGTCAGCTGTTGTGTTTGGGGCGCGCTTTTTTGGCAAAATCCCGCATTATTGTGATGGATGAAGCCACGGCAAGCGTCGATGTGGCAACGGATGCTTTGATTCAAGAAACGCTGCGCCAAGAATGCAGCGGTGTGACGGTCTTAATTATTGCGCACCGGTTGGGGACCGTTCAGGATTGTGACCTTATTGTTGAACTTGCCCAAGGAAAAGTCGCTTCAATCAGAGCAAAGGAAATGCAGTCTGTACCTCTAGCCCTTGTTTCGGGATCACGATTTGAACCCCGAGGACTTTTGATGCAGGAGCCCGCTGTGCAGGGCATTTAAGGATGGGTGGATTTAAAGCTGGTGATTTTTTTTCAGCCTTGCAAGATTTTCGGGGCGGGCACGCACACTGATTTTAACGCCTTCGTCTTCAAAATCTTCGGCGAGAACTCTCATGCTGGCACGGATATCTCCAACAACCCCTTGCAGAGAATAGGGAACAAACAACACCTCATCGAGCATTTCACGTTCGAAAAAATCGACAATTTTTTGATGCAGCATCACAATATCGTCGGGGTTTTTTGCCGAAAGAAAAATGGCATCGGGATATTCAACCTGCAAAAGCTCTTGCTGTTCTTTTTCAACGCGGTCGCATTTGTTTAAAACCAGGAAACTGGGCACTTCATTGGCCTTAATTTCTTCAAGAACGCTTTTTGTGACTTGCAACTGCGCGCGAAACCCAGCATCGGAGGCATCAACCACGTGCAAAAGTAACGAAGCGTTGTTGGCTTCATCAAGTGTGGATTTAAAGGATGCGACCAAATCGTGAGGAAGTTTTTTGATAAATCCTACGGTGTCTGAGACCAGAACCCGAGGTTGAGTTTCGGGCATCAGGGCACGCACGGTGGTGTCGAGGGTGGCAAAGAGTTTGTCTTCGACCAGAACTTGGCTCCCCGTTAAGGCACGCATCAAAGACGATTTACCGGCATTGGTGTAGCCCACGAGTGCAACGCACAGCTGCTCAACGCGCCGCGAGCGGCGAACATCTTGTTCTTTTTGAATGGAAGCAAGTTCACGCTTAAGTTCTGCAATACGGTCGCGAATTTTACGGCGATCGAGTTCGATTTCGGACTCGCCCGACCCGCGCCCACCGACACCGCCCCCTTGCCTTTCGGAGCGCCCACCACCCGTTTCGCGGATGCGTGGCGCCAAATAAGCGAGGCGAGCAATTTCAATCTGCAACTTGGCTTCGCGAGTTTTAGCGTGACGGCTGAAAATCTCGACGATGACAGCCGTGCGGTCGAGGACTTCAGCATTGGTTTCGTCTTGAAGATTTCTCATCTGTGAAGGCGAAAGCTCACAGTCGAACACCACCACGGTTGCGAAAGGTTCGCCTTCCGGTTCGGGCTCCGGCTCAACAGGCGTTTCAACCACGACAGCGCCGGGTTCTTTCTTCACTTCTTTTTTCTTGCCACCGGTGAGTTTTTTAAGCTCTTCGAGCTTGCCCTCACCAATGACCGTTCCCGAAATCGAAGGGCGTTTTTGTGTCATGCGGCCTACAACATCAAAGCCCAACGTTGTTACCAATCGCTCAAGTTCATCAAGCGAATGGCTGGTTTCCGCATCAGAAACGCCCGGCAGTTGCACACCAAACAAGATGGCCCGGAGACGCGTTTCTTTCATTTCCACAAGCTTCATCAATTCCCTGCCTTTTTTCATTCAATCTAAGATTGCCTCAGAAACCCACCCCTGCGGATAAATTTCAAGCCTGAAAAAAGACATAGCCTCAATCGATCCGATTTGCACAACTTTATTGGGGTTAAACAAATCAAATCAAATTTACTTCACAATGCGGAAGGTTCTTGGAGCAGGGCATCCAGCAACCGTGTGCGACAAGGAGCGATCGCTCATTTCTTGCATGATGGAACCAACAAAACGCATTTCAGAATAGGTCGTATTCATTTCTGCATTTGCTTGGCCATTGATGGCTCCACGGGTTCTTTTTGCAAGGTTGATTTCATTCATAAGTGCACTAAAAGCACGTTGTTCGGTGTCGCGCACTGCAAGTTTCTTAACTTCAACTAAGCTTGGGTTGCTGACCTCTGCGTAATGAGACTCACAAGCATCTGCAAGAACTCGCCTTTCTTCTTCGATAACTGCGAATCGGCTGCGCGCACATTCATTGGTATCGCGACGATAAAGTTCTTCGTTGACGCATTCTGGCCTTGATTCACCTTCTTCAAACACAGCTCCCGGTTGGCATTCCACATGGGTGCTTGGCTGAATAGAACCATTGCTCATCAAACGGCAACGTGAAGAAACGCGATTTATAGGGCTGTAAGAATAAGGAATGTTGAATTCGCCTTTCAAGCTTTCGTAGGTGCGATCGCGGCAGTTGCGGCGCTCACTCACAGCCAAACGGGCGCGATTGTCGATTTTATTAAGTTCATTCTGAATACGCCATTGCAAATGCTCTTGAATGTTCTGTTCGGTAACGGCAAATGCGTTCAAATTGCTGGATTCAACGCCCCGCGTGCCGGTCGATGTCAAGGGAAGAATTTCTTCGATGGAAGGAGCCTGCGACCTTGCTTTGTCTTCTGCTGTCATGGAAAGTCCATAAAAACAAAATGCTCCCGCGCCATTGCGAGCGGAATCGAGTTGCACAGCAAACACGTATTCGCTTTTAGCACGGTTATGTTGACTAAAAAATCCGGAATTTTTATTTTCCTTGACAGCCATTGCCTGTTCATCGGAAGCCGTTTTTTCGGAGTTTTTTTCTCCACATGCGGCAATAACAAAAAGGGAAATAATTGAAAAAAGTGCGGCACGCTTATGCATAAATGGACTCCTAGAATGTAAGGGACTTTGAACTCATATTGGAGTCAATGGAGTTTTTCCAGTGGTTTTTATATCCACACGAAATTTTTTTTTTTGTGAAATTTTCTCATAAAACGTTTTTTAGTATTGGACAGCTCTTCTATCTTCACCTATGAGGGAACTCACTTCCAAATTGCACACCCAGATTGCATTCAAAGCGAAGTTTTGAGGAGCTACCTTATGAAATTACGACTGAAATTACTGCCGCTTTTAATAGGTGTCTTCTTGACGCAATTCATGTTGAGCTGTGCAAACGAACCATTTGCACAAAAGCAAGAATCGGAACACTCCGAAGATGCAGGCTTAAAAATTATTCGCCAGACCGATATCGATGAAGTCAATCGAAAAATTGTACTGACAAGGCTGTTAAAGTTTCGCTGCGGACGCCTTTTTACCAAGAAAGAACATGCCCAGGAATGCGCAAATGAGGTCGACCCCTTTGTAAAAATGCTCCATTATGGACTGAGAAAATCAAAGGAAGACAGTGGCATCGCCCTCTTTCAAGACGAACTTATCGAGCTTGCAGTCAACGGCAAGGGTCTTAAATTTTTAGATTCTTTAGAAAATGAATGGCAGAACTTTGTAAAAAACCCTGAATCATTCCGCTTCTCGTTGTGGGATTTTGCCTTTCGATACACAGGCAGCGATCGCGTCGAAGCCACCCGTTATATCGGCATTTTATTGCAAGATGGCGCTGTTTCGAAGCAAGCTTCTTTTCTGATGATCGAGGCCGAGCGTCGGGGCAATGACAAAGATCAATTGATAAAAATGGCGACAAAGATCTACGAACTGACAAATACTATTGAACAGTCACTTCATACATCACAGAAAGTATTTGACAATTTTTCGTGGTACCCAAGCGATATTTCAAATGTCAATGAAAATTATTACCATTTTTACATTCCCACCTATGCCGCCCAAAAAATGCGGAAGGCGAATAAGTCTGCACTAACCTCGTTTGTGCTGCCCTTTTTATTCAATTTTGAGTACGAGTACCTTCAGCTCACAGAAGCGGACTCAAAAAAGAAACTCGAAAAACGAAAACTCCCTGCATTTTTGAGCTGGACGGAACCCCTGTTTGGCCCCGTAGGAAAGTTACTTTACGCCGTCAATCCTCCGCCCTACAAACCCATCGATCGAAGCGCGTTTGAAAGCAACTTGAAGGACATGTACCTCGGCTACGCAGGCGCAGTGGTTGCCGCAGGACTGAAACCTAAAGTAACGTCCTATGAAGAGTTTGCGCGTTCTCTTGCCAAAGACCCAGAAGGGTATCTCAAAGTTTTGTTTAGTTATTGATATAAAAATATTGAATTACTAATCTCACTTTTTATCCAGCTCTTCAGACAAAATTTTCTTCATGAACGTTTGCCAAGGCAGCCCTGCGATCACTGCTTTTTCTTTAATTCTTTGAACCAGCTGATCAGAAAAACGAATAGCGTGGATATGCTCTTTTTCATCGAGAGGTTTTGGAGGACGTCCCGTCCTCTTGCCCCCAGCAAGCATCTTTTTAAAGCGCAGATGCTGCTCCTCCGAGATGAGCTTAAAACTATCAAGCTGTTCATCAGTCATTTCCGGGAGCTCTTCAAAATCATATCCTTCCCAAACGTTTTTTTTCGTGGGGCGTAAGCTTTCTTGCCGAGATGATTCGTGTGAGTTCAAATTCTCCGTCTTCTTCGTCACTTTCGTAATATCTCTCGCAGTATACGACGAAGAGTTCTTTTCCTTTGTTACTGTATCCGACGACTGCAAATCTTTCTTCTTCATAGTGCTCGGTGAGGTCTTGGATGTAGTTGCAGTGCGGGTCGTCGAAGACTGTGCTGGCTTCTTCGAAGCTGACACCATGCTTTTTCTGGTTTTTTTCGTTGTTGTCTGGGTCCCAGTCATAGGTCATCCTCCTTCCCTCTTGTTTCGGTATATACAGAAAACACCGTAAGGAAAAAAGAGTCAATCTTGTTTTTTGCAACTAAACGCCTTTGAAAGCAACGTGAAGGACATGTGCCTTGGCTATGTAGGCGCAGTGGTTGCCGCAGGACTCCAGCCCAAAGTCAGATCCTATGAAGAGTTTGCGCGTTCACTTGCCAAAGACCCTGAAGGGTTATCTTAAAACTCATGGAGGCTAAATAACTTTCCGACAGCAATCGAGGATTCATTTCTCTTTTACTGCAGAGACGATCAAGGTAGAAACTGTGAGATCGCAATCTTGTTTGAACTCGATTTGAATGGGGATATCATAGTTATACCTCATGCGTTTAGGAGGGAGTGATGCAAAGACAGATCGTTGCCAAATCAATCACGTTTGAGAGTGAACTGGGCAAGGAGGTTTTCCGAAACGTTCCAGTTTATGTCGATAGTGACGCAATTACTGAGAAGAATTTTGATGAACACATTCATGATTTTTACCTAAGTGGTGATGTGATCCAGAAACTTGGTAAAATGGTCGCAGTGAGTTTTCTTTTAAGGAAAAATGTGAGCGCGGAGCTTTTCACAGCAAAGGAATTATCTGGGATTCGAATGGTTCTTGATTTGAGTCAAAACGAATTTGCCGATTTCATCGGTGTGAGCAAAGGCACCATGAGTAAACTCCTTAAAGGCACCTTAAAAATCAAAAAGCCAGAATCGCTGCTTTGTATTGCCAGACTTGGACTCATTCTTGTTTATTCCTTGTCTCCTAGCAAATTAAAAGAGACACTGAAATTTGATCAAAACATTCCAATCATAGAGCCTGAATTTATAGATGACTACTCAAAAATTGCAGCTTGACCTTAACGTCTGATCGATTGGCCCACTGCCCCAGTACCAGAGCTTTAATTGCGATACTCAGGTTTGAATTCGGAGGTCCTGCAAATGATCAATAGAAATGCGATTCAAGCTCAAAATCACAGCCAAGCGCATAGAGAGACTCGCGCACTCCGCAGGCTCGAAGGGTTTGTTCACATCATGGACAACGCCGTTCGTATTCCTGGAACAAAATATCGCGTTGGTGTGGATGCTTTAATTGGACTCTTTCCGGGCATTGGCGATACCTTAACCACGATTGCCTCTTTTTATTTAGTTGCAGAAGCCGTTTACTTAGACGTGAAATTTGCCGTCATCTTACGGATGCTTTACAACATCTTTCTCGATTGGCTGCTTGGCTGCATCCCTTTATTGGGAGATATCTTTGATGCAACGTGGAAGGCGAATGTCAAAAACTTGGAGTTGCTCAAGCGCAGCTTGGAGTTAGGGCAACGGGAATACTAAGGTTCCCATTTCTAAGCTTTGTTTCTTGTCACACCCTTCCTGCGCAGTGCATACGAGCAATGAATTTTCTTCAAGCTTCAACCAACCCTGTTGTGGATTCTGTTCTTCTTCGCCAAATTCAAGCTTTACAGGCTCTTTACAATCCTTGAGCTTCCAGTCGTACATCGTATTCAGAAACTCGACTTCGCTCTCGCGAAAACATTGTGCTGTGCGAGAAGTCACACGGGACACAACTGGAATTCCAGTGAAAGTCACAACGTCACCCGCAGGCAGTTCGAGGGCCGCTTCATATTTTGTTTCGGCGATTTTTTCACCGTCCTTACAGTCGGCTCCTGCAAAGGTTTCGTGCGTTACTTTATACTTTTGCTCGCTGCCTACCACTTGAAAGGTGAATCGACTGCTTGTCACCTTAGGTGCGGAATCCCAGACACCATCGCTGGCAGGGGTACAATCCTCTTGCTTCTTGAGATCAAGCCCTTTGAAGGGTTTTCCATCAGCTGCTGCTTGGGGAAGGTCTGACTTGTTTTTCTTCTGAGCTTTACAACTCGAAAACATGAGGCAAAGCGAAACGAGAAAAATCGGCTTTATCATAAGGAAACTCCCTTGAATAAGGTTGGCACACGGGCCTCTTCAAGCAGAAATGATGCCACCCACAAATCTTAACATTTCAGTCACATCAGTTTTATAGTCCGCAAAACAACTGCACAAGAATTATACAGCTGTTCAAATTCAATCCATTCCGTTTCGATAAATTTTTTTACTGTAAATTTAATGGTGTCTATGAGACTCGTTACTTTATGCTTGTATATCGAATATGGAATGGATACACCACAAATGAGCAGGTATTCTGAAGTTGATTGTGTGTCTTATCCTAGAGCAGGATGTATACTCTTCAGAAAATTCATATCGGAATGCCTGTTAAAATTGTCGCTTATGCGGTAAATTTTTTACATTTTTTCTCATTTCTTGAAAAAGGATCGAACATGAAATTATTCTCTTTTGTATCTGGCGCGATTGTTGTTTTGTTTGCACAGTCCGCAATGGCTGACGCCGTTTCAGAATCTATTTTTTCTGCAAACTACGGAAGAAAGCACATCGTTGGAGTAAATCCTGCGACCAATACACCTTGCGGCGCTTCCATCTCTGACGGTAATTATAACAATACATATAGCTATAGCGATTTAGGATTTATGTATTCGTTTTCGAGCGAAAGGGTTGACCCTCGTGAATCCGAAATGCTTTTTCCAGAACAATTTGTAGGTGTTTCTGATGAAAAAGGCACCAGCCTTGTTCTTGGTGACGCCGGAGATACCTTTGAAATTGAATACGATTCCGCTAAAAAGATGAATGCATTTGAATTCTACCGTCGTGGACAGCTCTATAGCCGCTGCGAATTTTCGTACTAATATTTAAGCTTAGCTGCAAAACGCAATCAAATAACGAAACTTAATTGTGCATTGCAGAGCGCGAAAGCGTTGCAAACTCCATGGGAATTGCGCAGCAATGCCGCGCACCATCGAAGCTTGTTTCCTGAACGAGGGGATCTGCAAAGTCTTTCAAAGAATGAACTCTGCTTGCGAAGGGGAGAAGTTGCTCTCCTCCTTGGCATCCCTGCATGTTCCAAGAGCTGCCACTTTCGTTATTCCAAAGCGTGGCGGGTTGAGGCTGCATGGAAACAGGCTTCAAATCATCGAGAGATGTTTTGAATGAAAGATGGGAAATTAGAGAAACAGGCGTACTTTGAAAGGCAGCTCGGAAAAAGAACTTCTGAGGATCAACAGGTTTGTTGTTAACCCAAACTTCGTAGTGCAAATGAGCGCCCGTCGATTGCCCCGATGAGCCTACGCGTGCAATCATTTGTCCGCGTTTTACCTTTTCTCCCTTTTTTACCAAAAGGACAGAGTTGTGGCCGTACTTTGTCACGATGCCATTGCCATGGACCACTGAAACGTAGTTTCCGAAACTTCCATATTCACCCGAAAATCGCACAACTCCGTCGCCGGATGCATACACGGGCGTGCCTTCATCGGCTGCGATATCGACACCTTTGTGCATGATGTTGGAGCCATGAAAGGGTGAACTGCGCATTCCAAATCCACTGCTGAGCCAGCCTTTTGAAGGAACAATGCTCGGAATGGCTGCCAAAAAATCCTTACGTAACGTAACGGCTTTAGCCACGCTTTTAAATTCATCTGCTGTACGAGTGGAGTCTATTTCAACTTTTTCGGGAGCTTCAGCATGGGGCTTTTTGAGGACCGCTTTGGTCAACGCTCCACCAAAGTGATTTTCAATCCCGGCACTGCGCAACGTGCGCACCACACCCTCGCGGCTTGACTCATCGAGTTGGATGGTCTGTTTTCTGACAAGATCAAGTGTCGCTTCAAGTTGACGCACTTTATCCGCCAAAGCTCGCGTTTTGATTTCTTCTAAATCAAGCGATTGAGCCGGAGCATCACCTGTTCCACGCACCTGTGATTGTTCCGCCACAAATTTTGAAAAGTAAGACCATTGAACCACCATCAGCGCACATTGCGCACCTGTGGTCAGCATCGCGATTAAGAAAAAGCCCAAAATCAATTGTTTTGGACTTTGCAAAGAAAGTTGCAATGACATAGGGGCGTTCCTCTAAATATTCATACGTCAGCCCGATGTTGCCTCGAGCCTTCATGCGCCAACACCAGCATCGGCCTTTTCGGGCAAAGCTTGAGACTTTTTGCCTATGAGAATGCAAATGGGGAGGGTGTACCCAGATTCTCTTTTGAATCTGCAGGTATAGAGGAACGCACATCGCATACTATTTTGAAGTTCTGCAACCTTCGGGGCGTGGAAAGCCTAAGGCATCAGCCACTGCGGGAACGAGCTGAAGATTCGTAGCAATAGAGCTTGCTTCGATCTTAGAGAGGAGTGGCCCTGAGAAGAGCAGAGCTGATCTCATTTCTGCAGAAGACGCAATGTGGCCGTGGCTTCCCAGGGGACCCGGCTGGCCCATGGGAAGCACCTTGCCGTCTGGAGATTTCGCGGCATACTTCGCCAACAGTGCGGCCTCAATCTCGAATGTTTTGCGCTTATTGAGTAACAGAATAGGATTTTCTGTCGCTGTTTTAGCCTGATAGCTCAACGCAATGCCTGGATTTGCAAAGGCCATGATCCAGGGCATTTCGGGTCCCTCAAGACCAAGTTCTTCTGCACGCTTTGTGCCTTTCATAACAACTTCAGCAAAAGCTTTGCGTCCACCATCAAACTCGACCTGAAAATCCTTGAGCTGCTTTATCGCTTTTTCAACATTTTCGTCTGTGGGTGAGGGGTAGGATTCGAGTTTTTGATCCTTGCTATAAAGAAACAAAGCACCACCCGACGGCAAAAACCTAAATTGCCCTGCAGTTGCAGAGTCAAGCATTACGTGCGTATTTAAGGTGTAATTCATTGCCGACATGCCGTGGTCGCCCAGCATCACCACGTTGGCATCTTCAGGCACAGCAGTTAAAAATTCGCCCAAGGCAGCATCGACCTTTGCAAAATGTTGCGCCCGCAATTCTTCTGCAGCGGCATCGCCCTCAAACTGATGTCCCAGAACATCAAGGTCTTCCATATAAAGAAACAGGGCTTCAGGAAATTCTTTTTTGACCGTGAACATTGCTGCTTTTGTAAAATATTCAAGCCTGTGCTCGAGGCTTTGCAGATACAACTTCGGGCTCACTTTGCCCGTTTGAAAGAGCATCTGAGTTCCATCTTTTCCACCTGAGAACACCAAGCCCTCTGCATCTAAATGCTTTTGATAAGCTTCAGGATGCGCATTGTTTGCCGTGACAGGAGAAACGTAAAGAGTGGCGTTACCCCCTTTCACTTCAGAGAAGAGAAACGAAACAAGGGATTTTTTGCCGTCTTCATCAAACTTGAAATTTGCCCACTCACCCACTTTTACGATGAGAGGCGTTGCTTCAGATTCGATTTTAAGAGTGAGTTCACCGGTTCCGGTATTGAATTGCGCAGTGGCATTTCGTTGCAAAGGTTTCCCATCGGGTCCTTTAGCTCGGGTTGCAAAGGTAAAAGGAAGTTCTTCTGCGGCCGTTGTTTGCAAGACCTTTCCATCGGAAATCTTTGCTGTGGGATAACCCAAACCAAAAGTGGCTTGCCTCTCCTCTCCGATTCCATCAATGCTCGGATAGCCGATGGAGCCCACTCGGAGCCCTGCTTTGACCAGAGCCGCGACGAAATTTTCGGCGGGATAGGGTTTATTAAAGCCCGAGACCTTTTCAAAGGAAGCATCGAACTGTGAATTGGCTATGATTCCATGAACCCCAGGCGGCGTGCAGGTGATGGTTGAAATGTGCGAACTGGCTGTGATGGTGGGGTTAGACATCTGCAAAGCGCGATTCCAATTGGAATTT
Source organism: Silvanigrellaceae bacterium (assembly GCA_044237915.1). Taxonomy (GTDB): domain Bacteria; phylum Bdellovibrionota_B; class Oligoflexia; order Silvanigrellales; family Silvanigrellaceae; genus JBIIEI01. The sequence continues at coordinate 62,172 of JBIIEI010000011.1, forward strand.
TTGAGAAGGGAACGAAACCCTTTTGGATGCGGGTTTTGCAATGAGGCACTGTATTTTTCAAGATCTGAATAACGCAAGTTATCGAGACTTATCCAAACCAACTTTAACTTCCGAGCTTCATCGGTGAGTGCTGGGCCCACAACCGCCTTTGGTTTCTCGGATTTTGAACTCTTAAAAATGTTGCAGTTTGATAAGAATCCCGATCCAACCAACAAAAGCGGTAACCAGAGCCGAATCTGATAACTTTTACGCATGTGACTCTCCTCAAAAAGTGTGGGGGCAGCTTTATGGCTATAGAAAATCTGTGAGAATGGGTCAATGCGATTTTTTCTGCTGCAAAATGAAAAGAGTGAAAAATCCTTGGATGACAGAATGGTTTCCGGGTATATATTGGAATATGCGCACAATCTTGGCCAGGAGGTGGGGTCTGTCACATGAGTGAAAATGAACGCGAAGAATTTGAAGGCAAAGGTGACATTGGTGTCATCACTCAAAAAGAAACCAAGGTCACCAAACCTCCCCTCTACAAAGTCATCATGCTCAACGACGATTTCACACCGATGGAATTTGTTGTGCACGTGCTCATGAAGTTTTTCAAAAAGTCTGAGGCGGAGGCACTTAAAATTATGATGGAGGTTCATTCAAGCGGAAGCAGTATCGTTGGAGTTTACACCCGCGAAGTTGCTGAAGCCAAAACGCATCAGGTGAACGATTACTCAAAGCGTTACGAGTTTCCTCTCCTCTGCAAGTATGAAAAGGAATAGGACGCATGTTAAGTCCACAGGTCGAAAAATGCCTGCAAAATGCACTCCAAAATGCCTATGCACACCACGATGAATTTCTCACCGTGGAACATCTTCTGCTCGCTCTCACCTACGACGATGAGGTTGCCGACATCATCACCGCGTGCGGCGGCGACGTCGTGAGGCTGCAAAGAAATATCATTCAGCACCTTGAAGAAAATCGAGCCTCCGTTGCAGAAACTCCTGCAGAGCGTACGCCTGAAGATGTCGAACGCTCGCAACCTGCAACCACTTTAGCGCTGCAGCGTCTGCTACAACGCGCATTGCTCCGGGTCCGGAGTGCTCAAAAAGAGCATGTTGAAACTTCAAATCTGCTCATCGAAATCTTTAACGAAACAGATTCCTATGCGGCGTTTTTTCTCACCGATCAAGGTGTCACGCGCTTTGAAGTCATCCGCTATTATTCACACGGCAAAGGCAGAAAAGAAACAACCCAAAGCCGCACGGCGTCATCCACTCCGCCGCCTTCTTCCTCCCAACCCTCGGGTGGCGAAGAAGCCCCTGCCAACGCGTCAAAAACTCCACTCGATTTGTTCACGGTTAACCTGAACGAACGCGCGCGAAAAGGTCTTATCGATCCCATTATTGGCAGAGAAGATGTCATCGATCGCGCCATTCAAATCTTGAACCGCCGCACTAAAAATAACCCCATCCTCGTTGGCGACCCTGGCGTGGGTAAAACAGCCATCGCAGATGGCCTCGCTCTGCGCATTGTGCAGGGAAAAATGCCTGCAAATCTTGCAAAAGCCGAAATTTTTTCTCTCGATATGGGAAGCCTTATCGCAGGAACAAGATTTCGAGGCGATTTTGAGGAACGCTTAAAAGGCGTGGTGAAAGCCATCGAAGAAAAGCCTCGGGGCATTCTTTTTATTGATGAGATTCACACTCTTGTGGGGGCGGGAGCCACAAGCGGAGGCGCAATGGATGCCTCAAACCTTCTTAAACCCAGCCTTGCCAACGGCTCGCTCTGTTGCATTGGTTCCACAACGTTCAAAGAATATCGCGCCGCCTTCGAACGTGACAAAGCGCTCAGCAGAAGGTTTCAAAAAATCGAAGTCAAAGAGCCTTCGGTGAGCGAAGCCATTCAAATTATGGAAGGCCTCAAATCCAAGTACGAGGATTTCCATAATGTGAGTTTTCCACCAAAAGTAGTGAAGGCTGCCGTAGAACTCTCGGTGCGCTTTATTCAAGACAGACACCTGCCCGACAAGGCGATTGATGTGCTTGACGAGCTGGGTTCGCGCATGGCATTGCGAAACAAAGACACAAAACGCAAAATCGCACGTGTGAAAGATGTCGAAGATGTCATTGCCTCGATTGCACAAATTCCTTCAAAAAATATCACCTCTGATCAAAAAGAGCAGCTCCAGAATATTGAACAAGAACTCAAGAACGTGATCTTTGGACAAGAGCAAGCCATCGACAGCATTGCGTCCTCTATCAAACTTTCGCGTTCGGGTCTGGGCAATCCACAAAAACCCATCGGGTGTTACCTCTTTGCCGGGCCCACAGGCGTCGGAAAAACGGAACTCTGCCGTCAGCTTGCACGCTTAATGGGTGTGCCGCTGTTACGTTTTGACATGAGCGAGTACATGGAAAAACACTCGGTTTCACGCCTCACGGGCGCTCCTCCCGGATATGTTGGCTATGAAGAAGGCGGTCATCTTACAGAAGCAGTTTCAAAGTCGCCCTATGCGGTGCTCTTGTTTGACGAGATGGAAAAAGCGCACCCCGAAGTGAGTAACATCCTGCTGCAAATTATGGATAACGGAACACTCACCGATTCGAACGGTAAGAAAACCGATTTCCGGAACACCATTCTCATCATGACCTCCAATGCGGGAGCACGGGAGCTTGCAGCACAGGGAATTGGATTTCTTCCCGATAATGGCTCGGGTAAAGCGACCGAAGCCATTAAGCAACTTTTTTCGCCCGAGTTTATCAACCGCCTCGATGCCATTGTTACTTTTAGTCCACTCGGAAAAGAGATGCTGCTGAAGGTCATCGATAAATATATTGTTCAGCTTCAAGAACAACTCGCTCCCAAGAAAATTTCTTTGGATGTGACCCCCGAGGCCAGAGCTTGGCTGTTCGAAAAAGGTTACACACCCGCTTATGGAGCACGGCCCTTTGAGCGCATGATTAACCAAGAAATTAAAAAACCTCTGGTGAACGAAATTCTGTTTGGAAAACTCAAGGACGGGGGTAAGTGTGTTGTAAACTTGACCTCAGACGCCCTGGTTTTTGAATTTTCAAAGTAACAACTGAGCATGTGCCAATAAACATATCGCTGACACTTCGGACCGGGCCTTGTGGATTCCCAAGATTGCCTCGCATAACATAGAGAAGCAAAACACCTGCTTGAGGGGAGCCACAAGTGCCAAACTGGACGAACGAACTTGAACAGATCAAAACACTTCCTCCTGAAAAACAAAATTCCGCCTTGAACATGCTCGAAAGACGCGTTGAATCGGACTTCAAACGATTGGCTCCTGAAGGCCTGTGCGCAGATGTCGAGATCACTTACAAATCAACGAAACAAGGCAATTGGATCGCTGTTTTGCAAGGTGGAGTGGCGATGGCATCGGATCTGCAAAATGCTTGGGAAACACAATGCGAAAGTGACGACGAAGATGAAGTCGCGGAAGAAGTCGTTTCAAAAACTCCCGATTGGCTCATGGAACTGCAAGAAAGCGCCAAAGGAACAGATCGTCTGGAGGTGCTGACCGCTATCTTTTCAAAAGCCGAATATCGGTATGCGGAGTGGTCGAAGAGTTTACTCAACTCTGCACGCTAATCCTTCCAGCCCAACAGGAGGTCGCCCCTATGGCTCCCTCTCCCGAAACAAAAGGTGCGCTGTTATGCTTCTTGCCCTTCCCTTTCAGTTTGACGAAGTGCTTCTGCAAATCCGCACCGAGATCACCTCAGAAGACGTAAAACGTGGAGAAGGGCTTCGCGAAGAGTTGCTAACCCGCAGCAAAATGCACATGAAAAAGCTCGTCGACGAAGGTCGCATCGAGTTCTTTGAGTTTTTTGAAGAACGAATGAAGACAGTGTGGCAGCACTTCAAAAAAGAGCCCTCCCAACCGAAGGTAACGCTTTTGTTGGCACAGGGTTGCCCACATCTCCCCTTTGTTAAAGTCCTCCCTGGCAAGGGAGCGGGCACCATGGCGCTTCTCACCATTTCTGCTCCCTGCCAGACAGTGGCATCGTGGTCGTTTACTTGGCTTGCAATGCACCTTCAAAAAGCAGTCACAAAACTAGGTTTTCAAGAACCGATTCATTTGCCTCAAATCCATGCAGCCTGGCTCAGAGCCTCCAAAGAAGACTCCGCCGTTAAAGAGTTTCCTATCGAACGATCCTCCCTTATGCCGGGAACAAAGCTCGAGAGGCCCTTTCAGATTTTTGTGCGTCAACAAGCTCACGAAATCTTTGTGGCAGTTCAGGATTTTCACTATTTTCGCTCGGAGTATAATAAAGCGGCATTCCTTGCTGAAATAAAGAGCGAAACCCTTCTTGCCGCAGAAGGAAATTCGGAATTTACTTATTTTATTTTAAGTGAACATATTGCAAAGACGCTTGCAGAAGGCATGCAAGGAATTGAAAGCCTCGGAATTTCGACTCCTGCTTGTTTTCTTGTTTCCTTAGGATTTCGAAAAAACCTGCGCGAAGGGGACGGAAATTCTCCCGATTCTACACTCCAAGATGCTTGGTATTTACCGCTTTTAAGAGAGCTGAGCACTCTCGAAGAGTTTGAACCTGAGCCCGAGTGGATCATGACCAAACTCAACGTCTGGTTGGGCTACAGGCAAATCATGGAGGGAATCAAACATCTCGCACAAAGGCGCTTAATTCGCCTGGTCGAAAATGCTGAAAAACCATTGCAAACGATGGAACTCATCGTGGGCGACGCCACTCTTTCACAGATGAGCCCTACTCAATATCAGCATCTGATGATTTCGGAAGCCGAAAAATCAATTTCTGAAACAACGCAGACTCGGCGTGAAATCAACGCTGTGACCTTCTTTATTCCTGAAAAAATCATCCCTACAATTACGGAAAAAATCCTTGCATTTGCACGTTCGGTTCGAAAAAGATCTGAACGCCTGACCTTTGCAAATCAAGTGTATCAACTCAACTTCCAGTTGTTTCCTTTTACCCGCATTCCCGATTTCGAACCCCCCGGAAAAACCAGTCCGTTGCAACCCGCCCACGACACCTCAGCCGAATGGAGCAACACGGTCGTTCGTGAACTGGTTGCACTCCCGGAATTTTCAGCAGATCCGCTTTGGATTGCAGAGCAACTGCTGTTTCCTATTTCAGAAAAGCAAGCACAACAAAGCCTCAACACCTTGATAAAGTCTGGATTTATCAAACGAGACCCTACCACGGGCAGGCATGCACAATCGGCATCGACCGTAAAAACAGGGGCCGAAGTCACAGGCGAAGCTGTGATCCGTCACCATAAAAGCATGCTGACCCTTGCAAAACTGGCAGCCCACTATGTGTCGGAAGCCAGGCGATTTTCAGTTACAGCAACCCTTCGTATGAGCGATGATTTGGCCTCTCAAATCAAAGGTGAGCTGCAACAGATTGGTTACGATATTGTTGCAATGTCGGAAAAAGAAGCAAGACCGGACCAGGTTTATCAGCTCAACACACAGTTTTTTCCGTTTACGAAGAAGTGAGTTCAATTGGGCGGGTCGATTCTCAACTTTTAAGCATGACTCTATCGAGGTAAAGCGTCCACCCACCTCTTTGCGCACCTATCGAATCAATGGTCTTATCGTTCACTAAGTAACTGGTATTTTTTTGCGCCAAGGGGACTGAAAAATTCAACTGCGCATAATGAGCAGAAAGTTCAGAGACGATGCTCATACGCTCTTCAATAGCGGAACAGCTTTGTGCCTTGTTGAAAAGGGAATTATAAATGGTGTCATTCAAGGGAAAAAGCCCTGGATTTGCATCATTATTTCTCAAATACGCAAAATGTGCCAAGGGATCCAAAAGATCTGTTCCGAAACTGCGCAACACAAACACGGCATCTTCGTTGTGAATTAAGTTGTCTGAGAAAGATTGAACAGCCTCGAACTTCACGTCAAGTCCAGCCGCCTTCAATTGATTCTGAAGTTCACCCCTAAAGCTCCCATCATCGACGTACAAAACTTTGAGAGGAGTCGAGACCTTAAATTTTTTCAAGACTTGGGCCATCAAGAGTTGTGCTTCACGAACATCGTAGTTTTCACCAATGTTTGCCCTACCCAAGCTGCCAGACGGAAGAACTTCGCAGAGTGGTTCAAATTCAACAAGATCCCCAAAAATCTTTTTTCTATTCAAGGCCAGTGAAATCGCTTTCCTAAAATCTGCATCTGCTCCTAATTCAGTTTTTAAATTAAAAGCAATGTGCATTGCAGACAAAGACTGCTGAATGATGATTTTTCTGAAATCAGGAACATTTTCTGCAACATTTCGGGTAAAAATCAGATCTGCATTTTGAGGCGGATTTTTGTAGGAAAAATCAATGACTTCTGGAGCATGAATTTTAGATTCATCAAACTTCTTTAAAACGATGAGCCCCTTTTCAGGGTCATGCGCGATCGCTTGATAGGTCCCGACACCCACGGGAAGATTTTTCCATTCTAAAAGGTCTTCTTTAAGTTCTTCTTGGGGGACCAAAGCAGTAGAACTCAATGCGAGCGCATAAAGAAGGGATTGATGCATTCCAACAACTTTGACAGCAATTTTATGTTCGTCAACCAACCTTACTCCAGAGACTTGACCCGATTCAAAGCGCGATCCTTTTGTTACTTTTTCTGCGCCCTCAATGATGTTCAAGAGCGAGGCATTTCCCGTGGATTTCTGAGAAAAAAGAAACCTTAAAATGCTAAATTCCAGATCTTTAGAATTCGTTAGGCGGCCGTTGTGAAAATAGAGATCTTCTTTAAGTTCTAAAATATACTCTTTTGCTTCAGCATCCCACAACCAACTTTTAAGAACGCCTGGCAGCGCTGTGTTTGTCTGATCGAAATAAATAAATTGGCCATGAATGGCTTCACTCAGCGTACTTCTCGCAGAAACAGACGATTCAAAAGAAAAAGGTGTTTGCGCCATGGCAGGCGTAAAGAAATTGAGTTTTTTTTGCTGCACGTTTTTATATTCCCTTGCATGTACGTTTGAAGATATTTGATGCCACAAAGAAAAGGGAACCAAACCATCTCAGGTGGATTTCCTTAACGAGCCTTCAAGGTCCTTACAAGAATTTTTCAGCGGGGGTTTCCATTTGTCCATGACTTGACGTTTTGCACCGTCTATAAGTGTTACCGATTGGGCCGTGATATTTTCGTCTACGAAGACTCGGCTTACAATACTGATATTACAGCATAAATAAATTTTCACTCACTCTTTTATCTGTTTGCTCCGAATATGGAATAAGTCTGCAAAGGAAGTGAAAAACGATGATAAAATTTCCCAAATATTATTCCTCCCCTTTTTTCAGTACTTTACTTGTTGCCCTGGCAGCTTCGTGCAGTGGCGGAGGAGCCTTCAATGGCAAACAACAAAGCAAAGCAAAAACAGCTCAAAGTGAACCTCCTAAAAAATCAAAAAAGTCGGGTGCTAGCGACACGACGCTTCAAACAGAAACTCCAAGTAAAGAAAATCTGAATGCATCGGAAAACTCAGCGCAGAATTCACAGATGCCTTCCAAAGAAGCGTTGGCTGCCAACGGTCTTGAAGGCACTGAAAAGATTGCTGTTGAAAATGCCGCCCCAATGCCCGTTGACGTTGTGTGGCTGATAGATAACTCCAGCTCAATGGTGGAGGAGATTCAAAATGTGCGTAACAATTTTGAAAAATTTATCTCGACCTTGGGTTCACAGCGTGACCTGCGCCTTGCGCTCGTCTCAATGAAGTCAGTTCTGGCGTTACCGACGATGACAAACTCAACAGTCCCGATGTTCCAAATTGATTTTCCTGTTTCAAGTACGAATGCTCTTGCGATTGCAGCCATTGCAAGCTGCCCTACGCCCATAAGAGGCCCGGATTACTACCTGGGCAAGCCAGAACCTGTCTGCGGACTTACACTCAAAGAAGGTATTGAAAACGGCGCTTCCATGTATCTGGTGTCCGAAAAACTTTCCAGCTTTTATCGCAAAGAGTCAAAGAAGGTTTTCATCATTGTGACTGATGACCTTGCACATGCCATCACCGACGCAAACTTCCGGCCGTTAATAGAAACAAGCCCCGTTGGAAAAAACTATTCTGTATTCGCTTTTCGCGGTGTGACTTCGCGCCCCAACTGTTCCGTTATGAATAGAGGAGTTCAATACGAAAACCTTGCCAGCCAAACGGGAGGCCAGGTTTTCGACATTTGCGATACGGACTGGAGTGCGAATTTTGACAAACTAACATCGGGAATTGCAAACATTGCAAAGCAGGGTTACAAACTTAATCAAGCTGGAATTACTCAAATTTTAAGTGTCGCAATTGATGGAACCGTGATCGATGGAAATTTATATCAATTTTCGGGGCAAAATCTTAATTTTTCTGTCGGAACTGTGTTACCTAGCCATAAAACAATTGAAATAAAATATCAGTATAAGTGATGATTTTTCTGCGCTTTGGAAGGGTTCCCTGTGCTTAATGTTTTCTATCCTGTTTACTGCTTCCCGTGGATTGCAGCGCATCAGAAGTAAGAACGGGACCACTTTAACACTTGCGGGAACTCCAAAGCTTACTTGACAGAGTTCGGCGCAATATCTAATTACCTTGCCGCTCAACAAGCTTTAAGTAACACAGAGTATCCTGCCAAGTCACAAGATCGAGTTGAAGAAGTACAGTTCCAATTTTATCTGCCAAAACGCGATAGGGCTTTGACTCGAGAGGTTTTGCAAAATGCAACGATGCAACTTTTAGCATTTGACGAGCCCCCTCCAAAATTCTTCCTTGAAATCTGTCTGCTTTTTTGAATCTTTCTAATAAAATCTCCATACTCTGTTTGAAGGAATCGTCAAAAAAAAGCAACGATTCTAGAATATGTATACTCCATGAAAAATTTGCATCGCGTGCAAAGGCATTTTTGAGCGGCAAGATATTTTTTCTGCTGTAAAAGATGATTTTTTTCTCGAGCATTAGATAAGAATTCGAGCGGCTATGAAGTACGTCAGACATGAGAGCGCGCTTGCGATGCTCAGTCCATTCAAACTCAAACTGACGCATTAAAGTCTCAATATTTTCACCTTGAGAAAGAATAAATTCACCTTCCGATTGTGCCTTCTCCATCGACTCTCGACACTCTTTTGAGTGCCTCTGTGCAAAGAATGCAGCATTTTCAGCGGCAACCATTTTCAGATCACTTGCCGAATGGGACTTTAACAGCTCAGAGTTGACTTTGTCGCAATTTATCGCTTGTTCCCACGTGAGAGGTGGAGGTAAAGGAGAATCTTCTGCAAGCAAACGCAACCAAGGGCGCTCTAAGTAGAGCCATGCAGTCGCAACAACGAGGGTACCACAGACGCAACCAATGTAAGCGACCCTGACCAATCTGTCGAAATTCATAGCGCTCTTTTTCTCTTTATTAAACTCACGCTTCCCTTTTAAAAACCAGCAATTTGGCATCCATTAAAGAGTCTGTGGCTTCCACGCGTGCCACATCTCGCAGTTTTGAGAGTTCTGCGGAAATGGCGATCATGCTTTCGATGGAGTTGCGCAATAAAAGAAAGCGCTTTTCCATCAACGAAGCGACCATTTCAAGTTTTTGGGCTGGATCTTCCTGTGCATTGGAATAGAGGATTTCATAAACTCTGTCGTTCAGCATTTCTGTTACGTTTTTTGCAACGAGCAGGGGAGAATTGAGTTTGTCGGAAATTTGTGAAGCAACCGACACAAGTTCAAGCAAATATCTGCGCTCTGCTTCACTCAAGCGAATATTGAGAAGGGCCGAACCCAGAGAAGCACACACGGCTTCCATAAAGCGAATTTCGGCAGGACCCAGTAAAGAAGGCTGCATGCCTTCCACCGCAATCACAGCTAAGAGTTCCTTATTTTGATGCACAGGAAGGATCAGTTCGTTCATTTCAAAGGTGGGTTCAAGCCACTTTTCGCTGAGCACTTTTAACCAAGTGGGGGTTCTGCGTTCACTGGCTTCAAAAGAAAGAATTTTGAGCGACTTGTCTTCTGCGCGAAACTCTCCTTGATAAGTGAGCAGGCAGGTGTGCTCCAGAGCTTGATCCTGGCGCACTTCTTGCGGATAAAAGACAGTCATACGGACATTTATAGGAGCAAGTTCCGAAAGAATCACCTTTGTAGCAACGAGGCAGGCTTCACGAGAATCTTTGACAAGCGCCATCTCACGGGTTGCAAAGAGAACAATTTCAATGCGCTCTTTTGCGCGCACCAAAGAAATATGGGCATCTAATTTTTCGAGATTCACTCCCAAAAGCTGTGTGACAAGTCTTAAGAAGTGTTCGTCTTCCTCGCTCAACAGATTCTTGCGGATATTGACAAATCCAATGGAGGCCTTCCAACGGTTGTTTTTGAGGGCCGACAAAACCAGCCGATTGTGAAGATGTACAAACTCATTTTCAGCAAGGGAATCGGCTTTAATATCGACGCGCTCTTCGATGGTCTGATAGTGATCCGCAGACTTATATTTTAAGAGATACTTGCGCAATCCGCGTTCTTTACCCATGAGAGCAGGTGGCAAATAGATCTCGATATCTTTTTCTTGCAACATGCTCACTTCGGAAGTCATGGAAGAAACCGCGCAAGTCACAGCATCAAGTGGGTTTGCTGCACTGGCCATTTCTTTACTCCCGAGGAGCAGAAACTCAAGGCGTGCACGCATTTTTTTACCATAGGCAATCATGCTGTTTGTCATGGAACCTACGCCCAGCAAGGATGCAAAAACAGCTGCAGGTAACAGAACGTTGTGCCTCCAGTCGAGGGCATACCGGACGCGCTGATTGGCAAGGCCTGCAAGATCTTCAATGGCAGCAAAGCAACTCAAGACGAGAGCGAGCGCAAGGACTGCCATTTTGAGCGTAAAAATTCCGATGGATATACGGTTTGCATGCTCTTCTTCTGAGGAAAATGACTCTCGTCTTTCTTTTCCTCGCAAAATATTTCCGAGATATCCCATCGTAATAATGAGGAGTCCAAATACGGCTGTACCAATGTCACTCCAAAGGTCTGAAGTTTGTGTTGCCTTCACAACTCCACCCACCGACGACGCATAAAGAAACATGGCTGCGCAACACGAAACGATGATCCCTGCAATGATCGATTTCACTGCTTTTGGTTTCATGATGCTCAGCATCACAAAGACTAAGAACAGAGAAAAGCGAAGACCATCGGTAAGGATATAGAGCCCAGAAAAAAGCGTGCGGAGAGTGGCATCGTCAACGCCCTGGTTGAGGGCATACGACAGATAAACCCAAGCCCCCTGCGCTGCTGCATAAACAACGAGTGCGCGAAAGGGAGGGCTGTGGTCGATGACCAAACCGATTCCAACCAACAAGAGCGGAAAGGCAAGGAGCAAGAGGCTTTGAATATGGCTTGCAAGACCATTGCGAAGAGGCAATGACGCATACACTTCGGCGTCTTCGGGGGCACCCAGTGCGATGGGAAGATCTCCGGGTCCAAAATAGGGGAGCCCTTCGATGTCCATTTCAAGGCGCAATTCACCTGCAAGCGAGAGATCTGCGGCCCCGACTGTAAAAAGGGGTGAAATTCCGATTCCAAAGGTCTCAAAAACGTTTTGCCCCACCAAAAATCGCAACCTGTATTGAACACTTCTAGGCAAGGCTATAGAAACGTAACGCTTCTTGCTAATCCATTCTTTTTCCTCTGCATTGAGTCTGTAACTGAGCACCACGGTATTCATGGTGTTTTGAGGAAATCTTTTGACCTGCTGCTCGACAGCTTTGATGCCCGGAAAAGAAATTGTAGGGTATTTTTCATTGTCGGGGCCTGCACGCTTGCAACTGAGTATTGTTACGTAATTTTCTGCACACAGAAAATAATCTGGACGCCAGACGGCCAGGCGAATGATTTTACTCTCTTTTTCGAGGCGCTGTATCATTTCGTTGGGATCAAAAACTTTCCCAAGCATGATAAAGAAGTGTCCGCTCAAGGCACCCATCAAAACGAGAAGTAAACACAGAAGCATTTTTTTCTTTTTGCCCGGCCGTTGGGAAGACTCCAAAATCGACAGCGGAGACCTTTCTAAGTTATTAAAAAACAATGAAAAACTCTCCGATTAATCAAAAAAATAAAATTGAATTTATGTTTCATGGATCTCTGCCGATAGTATAGCAGATGGAGGGTGTGCCTTGAAATTGAGACATTCCAGAATTCGAAAAACGTATGGTTTCGCGACATGTCTACTTGCTTCCCTAGGAGCGAGCGCATGTTCGGGTCCTTCGTCTATCAATCAATGCGCATCGACTCAGTCTGTTACCAACGAGCAAAATGGATATGGAACTTTTAATGAAAATGAAATGCAGCGCTTAGGCCTTCCCAAAGTGAGTTCGGGCGGATTTTTGGATGTCGATTTTTTAAATGATGTCAATGACGATTTGACGAAACCTTTGCCGCCCCTTGCAAGGCGAAGATGCTCAGTTTATGTCGAGTTCACCAATGAAACGGAAAGTGATTTCCGACTGTGGACATCCGAGCATTGCCTCAATCATTCCGTTGATGTTTCTTTAACTTTGCAGCTCTATTCCAATGGAAAGTATGTCTCGATCGCGATTGAAAGCGATTTTTTAAGCAGCGTGGCTCTAGCTCGAAAAGAAAGTGTCGGCCTTTCCAAGGTTGCGCGGTCGTGGTTTCTGAGTGCATTTGACATCAGCAAAAGCCAGATTTTTAGTGGAGTGAAACGCTGCCAAGAAATTTCAAAGAGCCATCCTAAGACTGGACTGTATGATATTTCCTGTTTTTCACTGGGAGATCTGACCACCTTTAGAGCACGCACGAAAAAACCATTGAGCGAAATTCAAGTTGCTGCAATCGCAGAGGCACGCAAACTCTCGACAACTTTTGATTCGTTAACGAACAAGAAATCAAATGAAGACAATCTTTTTAAAGACATCATTGTAGAATCACCCAAAAAGCTGCTGCGCCAAGGGTTTGAAGGACTCATTGCAGCTCGCTTTTATGAAAGCGCCAGTCGGGTTGCAACAGAGCTTGCAGCGTGTGAACAGACGTCTAACGGAATATGTATCGATAAGTCTGCTCTATCAAAGTTTTACTCTAAGTATTTTTCGACAAATGCCTATCGAAAAATCGAACCTGCGAGTGCGTTTGGTTTTGAAACCAAAAATTTTCTATCGGGTTTTATGCAGCAGGAACCGAGCATCACCGGAATACTCGATATCAAATCTGAAGCGGGAAAATGGCCTATCCTGCGTGATGAATCTGTACAGTCGTCTGAAAATCTCGTCAACACAGGATGGAACACCATTCTCGACAAAAATATGCCCTTTCGATTTTTTCCCGTGTTGATACACACAAACGTAACAAAATTTAAAGACGTCGATCAGCTTTCAGAAAATCTTTCGGGCACACAGCTCACTTACACCTGGGTTTCTCCAGCATTAACATTGGCCCACGATGGAGATTTACCGGGTCCAGCACACATGGAAATTAAAGTCTATCCTTCATTAAATAAAACCATTCAGCAGCGTGCCATTGTCATTGCAATGCATAAGTCTAAAGCGCCCTTCCATTTAAAACAGGGAGATAGTGGTGCCGTACTAAGCGTTTTGGGTTTTCCGTTTGGAATGCTCGCAACTCACAATGGTGAACCCACCGCAGGCGTGGTGCTTTCTCCGACTCCCGTCGGAAAGAAAAACAATACCGTCAATTCCGACACTACCGTTGGGACCGGAAATGGGCCAGCAAACCCTGCCACCACAGAAAATGTAGCCGACAGCAAACGCGAAGTTGCCTCGGTCGGGAGTGAAGCAGGAAGCAAGGGCAGCAACAAGAAGTCACGCAGATCCTCTGACTGCAATTGAATCTTTCCTCTCCATGACACAAATCAAGCTCCATTGCAGCAGAGCAGGCTCTGGTGTATTGCATTCCCTCCAGCAGTGACTGTTGCGGAAAAAACACCGTTTTCTTGAGCCATGTTGAATATTAGTGGAAGCATCATTAACATGGATGCAGAAATCAAAATCAGAAAAAACAACACTGAGTCACTGGAGCTAGAATGAGCGCACATTATAATCATTTCAAAAGTAACCTTCGCGATATTTTCTTTAATCTCTTTGAAGTTCACAATATTGGAACATCTGTTTTAGGAACTCCTTCTTTCCCGTCCATGGACGAAAGTGGGATCCGAGAAATCCTTTCCACACTTGAACAAGTTTGTTCGAGTGAATTCTCAAAGTGTTACGCAGACACCGATCGTAATCCTCCGACCTTCGACGGAAAAGGGACCGTGACCCTCCCCGAAAGTTTGAAACAAGTTTTAAATGCTTACTACGATGGCGAATGGAATAAGCTTGAATTTCCTGAAGAAATGGGTGGCTACGGCTTGCCGATGAGCGTCGTGTGGAGCGCTGTCGAACTCCTTTCCGGCTCTGCCCCTTTGATCGGCTTTTACACGCTAGGAAACACCATTGCGCGCGTCTTGAATTCCGTTGCCACAGAAGAACAAAAGAAACGATTCTTACCCGGAATGATCGAAAAACGCTGGGGCGGAACCATGGTTCTTACCGAACCTGAAGCTGGAAGCGACGTTGGAGCAGGCCGGACGAAGGCAAAGCACGTCGGCGGAGAAGTCTACGAAATTGAAGGCGTCAAACGCTTCATTACCAATGGCGACTTCGACCTCCCAGAAAATATTGTGCACCTGGTTTTGGCTCGTCCCGAGGGCGCAGGCCCCGGTACCAAGGGTCTTTCACTCTTTATTGTTCCTAAATTTTGGGTCAATGAAGATGGCAGCCTTGGAGAACGCAATGGCGTTTACTGCACAAATCTCGAAAAAAAGATGGGCCTCAAAGGCTCTGCCACCTGCGAACTCACCTTCGGTGGCAAAGTGCCCGCACGCGGCATCTTGGTTGGCAATGTGCATGACGGCATCAGACAAATGTTTATGGTGATTGAACAAGCCCGTATGGCAATCGGTGTGAAGTCCACAGCCACCCTTTCGACAGCTTATTTAAACGCACTCTCGTTCTGTAAAGAACGCGTTCAAGGTCCTGATCTTCTCAAGGCGCAAGACAAAACTTCTCCACGTGTGCGCATCATCGAACACCCTGATGTGCGCCGGATGCTCATGCAACAAAAGTCCCACGCCGAAGGCATGCGCGCCCTGTGTGTGTTCACCACACAGCTCAAAGATCGCGCTCTCATGATCAAAAACTCTGATCCTAAAAAGCATGCGGAATACGAAGAAGAAAATGATTTTCTTCTCCCCCTCGTCAAGGGCTATTGCTCTGAAAAAGCCTATGATCTCCTTGCCGTTTCGCTTCAGTGCTTTGGCGGTTCTGGATTTTGCCAAGACTACCCCATCGAGCAATACATCCGCGATCAAAAAATTGATTCACTCTACGAAGGCACGACACACATTCAGTCGCTTGACTTTATTTTCCGTAAAATCTTGCGTGACAATGGCAAAACCTTGCAAAGGGTTTTGGGACAAATCAAGCAGACTGTGGAATCCAAAGAAGGCGGCGATGCATTGGAACTCGAGCGCCAAACTCTGGCACGCGCTTTGGGCGATGCAGAAGGGATGTTTCACGCACTGATGGGTAAGATGAAAGATTCTCCTTATCACATCGGCTTGCAAGGCAATCGCGTCCTGATGGCAACCTCTGAGCTCTTCATTGGCTGGCTTTTGGTGAAGCAGTCCGCTGTTGCAAATGCAAAGCTTGCCTCTGCCACGGGCGATGAAAAATCCTTTTACCAAGGTAAAATCGCTTCCTCGCGTTACTTCTGTCAAAACGTCCTTCCCAACCTCACCCTCACACGTAAGCTTGTCGAAAATAGCAACCTTGAGCTGATGGCTCTTGATGAAGCGTGCTTCTGATTTGCGGGCTAAAAAAGCTTGAAGGATCCTTTCCTGTTCAGTACGACAAATGCAGTCTTGACGCTCTCATCGGCTCAGGACTGCGTTTTTTTGTAATTTTGGAAAGGATGATCATGAAAAAGCTTACACTTCTCTCAGCATTATTTATCTTGGGCTCGTTTGCACTTTCAGGCACAAATGCTAGCAATGCTTCGCTTTTGTCTTCGGAAGTGGCACATGCCCGTGGACGCACTTGCTATTACAAGCTCAAAGTGATCGACACCGTCTATGGTAACGACTACATCGCAGGCTGGTTCGATGAGCCTGTGATCACAACCGACGAAGATGCCCTTGCCGAGGCACGCTCAAGGTGCTCGCAAAGCCTTTGGGAACAGCCTATTTCCGGTGGTGAAGGCGCTTGTGAAGAGTGGGGCTGCGAATAGAAATGCAGCTCAGTTTGAAGTTGTGCCCTGTGCATTTCAAAAACTCACCTCTGGCCTTGGAAATACGCCTGTAGCGTTATTTGAAAACGACGACCTTCGCACTCCAGTCATCACAGCACCAACAGAGACTTTGGTCATCGCAGGGAGAAAGGCTGGAAGCGCCGTTCTGATTCAAATTAAATCGGGACCTTTGCAAAATCGCGTGTTGTTTTGGACTGCCGAGCAAAATCTTGCACTGCGTTCACCGGCTTGCGGAAGATAGTCACTTTTTTCTTGATACATAAACTCTAGACACCGTCGAATCCGTATACATTTTTTCATGAAAAAATATTCTAGTTTATGCAAATTATCATATTTTTTCAGCTACTTAATCGTATACTCAAAATGGCACGTAATTTGCTAAACGTCATTTGTTCCCTTTATAAATTCCATTCTAAGGAAGAATGATCAAATGCGTTTACTTAATTCTGTATTTTCAGTATTGGCTCTTGCGGTTGGATTTTCGGGCTGAGTTAAATCGAATGAAAAGTCTGTACAAGATGCAGATACCAATGCAACTTTGGTCAGTAAAAGTGGGTTTATGTACTCTGTTTTTATGAAGCGTCCTCAAGGGCAAGACGGCCAAGATCTGGTCTGTCTTTATCAAGCATCCAATGTTTCCAAAGCTGACATCGCTCTCATGTCCGAAGCCGTTAAGAGCAAAGACAGCAAAACATTAAAGTCGATTTTAGTGAAGGCAGATTCAGTAACAACCAACGCTCTGTGGTTTAATGACTTTCGCAGTAAGTTCAATACGTGGCAAGGTACAGTAGGCAAAGGGATGGTGAATGGTGGCGGTGCCACAGTTGCTCTGGGAATGTTGACGTTTCCTGTTGCACTTGCTGCGGGAGTTGTCGTTACAAGTCCTGTTCCTCTTGCAGTACCACTGCTCATCTCAGGCGCAGGCGGAATTTTGATCGCTGCGGGCGGACATGTTGTTGAATACGGAACGCGCCAATCCACCGCTTTTGACAATGCGAACCAAGACAGCAATTACGCTTCGCTGATTTCAACCAAGGATGAAGTCTTAAAAGGAATTGCTTCCGTTGCAACGAAGCAAGCTGCAGCACAAGCCGCATATACCAATCAGAGCTTGAACAAAACACTTTGTCCCAGCAAAGAATCACTCATGAAAAATGCAGTGATTAGTTGGTAATTTCGTTAGGCCTTTAACTTTGAACCGCCCACACAGGTTGGAGACGGTTCAAATGTTCCCCCGCGTTCTTGCCATTCTAATGGCGTGTGGGTGTGAAGCGACATGGCACGCATTTGCTGAATTTCTACTGCCAACGCTTCGTTCACCAGGCGGTGACGCTTCAATAACATGAGCCCCGCAAACCTTTCGGACACCACAACAACTTTAAAATGACTTTCTGAACCAGGCGGAACGCCGTGCATATGGCTTTCATTGATGATTTCCAGATGCACGGGTTCAAGTTGGCTGCTTATTTTGGTGCGGATTTTTTCTTGTAAGGTCATGTTTCTCTCCTTCAAAGGGGCTGTTGCTACCCACTGCGCGCAGTCGCTTCAAGAGGAGAGGTATACCAAAACGCCTTCGGACTCCAACTTCAGAACGCAGCTCTTAGTGCCAAAACTCAAGGGGCCAGCGATTGTCTTGCTCGCCCGTGACCACTGCTTTTTGGTACGGATCAAATTCAGCAAGAATTTCTTTGTACGTTTTTTTCTTTTCGAGCAAAGCATTGATCACGGCCATGTTTGATCTTTTATTTTCGATAAAGTAACTCGGCATGGCATTTGTAATGATATCGACGAATTTGTCTTTGCTGTAGTTGGGGTTTAGTGCTTGATATTTACCTGCAAGAGCGGGATCGACGTAAGAAAAGGTATCGCACCCATTCACCATAAAGAGTGTGTATTGATGCGGAACCACTTCTCCCAATGTGGTGAGCGCCTTGATGTTCCCACCCAAAGCAGAATGGCCACTGTAGCTAAGAAAGTCTGAGTACTTTGTGACAGGGGTGTGGCCACCATTTGATGTTAAGTAAAGTAACAGGTTTTTCCGCTTAAATGTAATTCCTACGCAGCAAGCCAAAAACCTCTAACGTCAATTTTTTG
>JBIIEI010000093.1:0-21620 GCA_044237915.1 Silvanigrellaceae bacterium
TGAATCTTGCAAAGAGTGAAAAGAGCCATAAGAGAGGAATAAGGGCAAAAAGACTTCTAGCTGGATGGGACCGTGACTATTTGCTCAAAGTTTTTGCAGGTCCGAAAATTTAGATGCGTTTACCCTGGCTGCCCGGTTTATGCGGCAAACTCATTGAATTTTGCTCATTTACGGTCCTCTTTACGGAAGACCCAGAGTGCCGTGGGTTGTTAGGGTAGTTCAGGAACGCGGTTTAATTTTTTTGCAAGTACGTACCCGAGAGTTCCCAGTCCCAACAAGAGCGTTGAGATGAAAAATGCGAGCCCCCAAGGTGGGGAGTACAGAAGTTCAACTGTAGCTCCCGGTGGAACGCGGGGTATGAGGATGCGCCCATAGGGGTCTTTTTTAATTGCAACGCGCTCTGAATTGACTGAAGCGCCAAAATTCTTGCGGAATAACACGTTTACGATCAGGTTATCGGTTGAAATTTTGGAGCTTGGTACTTTAATTGTGACGCCTTGTCCCTTGAACTCCACTTCGTTCAAAGCGGAGTCGGCATGTTCCCAAAAGACCAAGGGCTTTGCCCTCACATTTTCATAGAGATCAAGATCAGGAAGTTTCAACATCAACACAAGATCAGGAAGCATATCTTGGAAGATTTCAGCCGCATTAAAACTGAGCATTGTTTCCTTATTTTTTCCTGTCAAAATATCTTGCCCAGAGCGATGTACGAGAACCCAACGGATGCCCAACTCCCGAAATCCTTCCGCAAGATTTGGTCGAAGGGTGTCCATGAGTTCAAAAAGATTTTCAGGTTTATTACCAACCAGGGGATCGTAGCCCAACATGCTATGCACTCCGTAGACCGAGGGGAAATTATGCGGCAACCCGAGGACGTATTGTGAGGAGGGATCTCGGTTCGTTGCAAAAGTGAGAACTCTTCCTGGAAGTTCATCTTTGGGAAGAAGATGTGTTGTCAGTTCCGCCGGAAGAGTTGGATAGGGTGCATCTCCAAAAGTAAAGAAAGAGAGTTTGCTGTTGGAAACGCTGTAAGCGAGCGTTCCAAAGACGAGAACACTCAGTGTGCGTCCACACCATTTTCCGAAATTTGCTTGCCTGGAGAGTGAATTTTCGATGTAAACAGCTCCGGACATCATGAAGAAGAAACTTACAAGCTGCAAAAATTTAAAGGGGTGATTGAATTTACTAAACAGAGGAAATTTGGCAAAAAAGGTCCAAACGTGGCCTTGAATTCCAAGAGCAAACAGAAGAACGATCACAAGACAAATCGAAAATGTGTGAGTCCCACACCAGTTTCTCAAATTGTGACAGGGTTGCTTTAAGAGGCTTTTGAGTAACGTGATTGCTGACGCAAGAGAAAGCATTCCAAAGAGTGGAAACCAGGTTCCAACGTAATACAGACTTTCAAGGGGACTTGAATTTTTAAACCCTAAAAATTGCGAAAAGGGATAGGGAATAAAGAGGAAAAGAAAGGCATCATAGATACCCATACCCCCTCCTCCGTCCCGTGCAATGTCACTCAAAAAAAGCGACTGAGGGAGCGCAAGGGGCATGCAAAGTGCAATTCCGATGCAGAGTGCAAGACCCACAGAGCAAAGTTCAGGAATAAAACTTTTCTTAGATACTGAATTTAGTAAAAATGCAATAAACCAAAATCCAATGGAATAGACCCACATTTGTGCATTTCCTGCATGGAAATAGATTGCAATTGCTGCGCCTGTGAGCGCTATCCATCGCCCTGAAATTTTATGTGTGGGCAGGGTTGAAAGCAGTAAAAACAGAAATGGAATCCAAACAAGGCCGGGCAGCATATAATACCAAGAACGCCCTGCAATCAAAGTAAAACCGCTCATCATAAAGGTCAAAGCCCCAGCCGTTGCAATGGAAGCTCTGATATTTCGCAAGCGGAGCATCAAGTATGTGACCCAGTAGCCTACAAAGATATGAAAAAATGCAAAGACTTCGAGGGTGGCAAACTTGTTCCCGTAAAAATATTTTGCCACGAGAAATGAAAGATAGGTGAAGGGATAGGTGAGGGAATAAACACCGACTTCAACAGTTGGAGAGCCTAAAAGTTGATAAGGGTTCCAAGTGTGAATACGTCCGTCACGAAAAAAACTCTCCATTGCAGTGAGAATAACGGGTAGAAACTGCGAAAAATTATCATCTTCTGTAAAATAGAAAGGCTGAATTTTTTGAGTGAGGTAAAAAAGAATCACCACCAATACAGCACCCACTGTGCCATGAGAGATGATTCTGAAAAAGTCGATTTTGGAAGTGCCAGTAAGTTCTCTTTTGGCAGAAAGATCATCTTCCGAATTCAATGGATAGGTGCTATTTTTCGATAGAAACTGCGAAAGAATATGATGAATCAAAAATATAAACAAAGTTGCAAGGAGCGTCAGCAAAGTGGGGACCATTGTTGCCGACGTAAAGAGGCGCGCAGATTTTAAAAGAATTCCTTGCGCCTTGGCCTCCATGTATTGCGCTTTGCACGTTATTATGGTGGGTAGCATCGCAAGTAGAAAAGCTGAAAAAGTCAGTGCTCTTTGTTTCAAGACCCTCATGCCCCCATTTTAAGCCACTCAGCGGGCTGTTTTGTACAGACAGCGTGTGCATCGGGCAGAAGCATTTTAAAGTTCAGGATGTCTGAAACCGGACGTCCTTGCAGTTCCGGAGAAACCAAACAGACTTTAAAGTCCTTTGAGAGGCGGTGGACCTCGGTGGTCTCCACTGGAATTCCGTCAAAGCAATCGACCCACACCCAGTCGGCCTTTCCAATAAAGGGAACAATGGCATCTCCTTTTTCGTAACAGGAGTACCGCACAGCGAATCGCTTTTCGCCGATTTTTTGCGTCCATTTGACAAGGGTCGGAAGGGCGGTGTCGAGAAAAAACCAGTTGTGCAGCTGAAAGCGTTCGAGAAGTTCTACGATAGTCTGCTCCAGCGCATCTTCTTTGGTATTTAATATGATGGGGCCACTCATTTTTCGAGCACTAAAAACCTGAAGCCACTGCACAAAATCATCCCCTTGCGCCCAGGGGTCGTGGGAAAGGTGAAGGGATTTATGTTGTGCAACGTTGCTACGCAGATCGATTTCAACTCCCCACGAAGGATCGACGTTTTCAAGGTCGGCAATGCGGTTAATGCGGTGTTTAATGATGAGACTCATGTGACTCGACTCCACAGCAATGCGACGGATACAATTTGGCTGACTCCTTCAAGTCCCCCATGCCAAGCGGGTGGATTGCGGCCTCTTGTCAAATGTCGCAGGTTTGGAAAAAGGATTTCTGAAACGTGAGCAATTTGGGTGGCAGTGGGATTTCCTTCAACCGTGAGTGTGACCTTACTAATATCGATTGAAGAGATTTCCACCGAAACTTGGCATGCTGCGTGTGTCTCCAGTGCTTCGGCCATTTCAAACACAGAAGCATCATTCCAGATGGTATGCCTCACTGCAAGCTCGGGTTCGGCTCCTTCGATGATCTGTTCCCTTGTTAAGTCTATTTTTGGGAAAAATTCGATGGTCCAATCGGCAAAGGCGCGTTGGGGTTCAATGTAATTTTGAGAATCAGGAACCCGACTGAGTAAACTAGAGAGCACCTTTTCAACGGAATGGCCTCTTTTTTTCACGTCTCTGCTGATTTTCCAATAAAGGCGAACCATTTCATGGGGCGCGAGAAATATCTTTAAATCAAAGGTATCACGCATATTCTTCAGATAAAGAGCGTGCAAACCTTGGATAATAATGGTTCGATTGGGGCGAATTTCTCGGGGTTCAGTGAATTGCCCCGTGCTGTGGTCGTAGTGGGGCTGAAAAACAAAACGTCCTGCCGCCAATGATTTTGTGTGGTCTGCCAACGCAGAAAGGTGATTAGCCCTCGGACTCAAATGCGTATAGGTGCGCCATTTTTCGTGCCCACGCTCCCATTTATGGTAATCATCGCCTTCTACGATAAGGGATTTTCCCACATTAAATACATTGCAAAGTGCTGAGCTTAAGGTGTCTTTTCCAGCGCCGGAATCACCCGCAATGCCAATGACCATGGGCCGCGCTCTGCCTTGCATCGGCATCTCGCGATGGATAACAAGGCCCCAGATTGCGATGATTTGCCCGACCACAGAGGCTTGCAAAAGAGTAAAAGTCACCCCATGCCAGAGGCCTGAAGGTTCAAGGTCGAGTTGTGGGAGTGCAACAAAGTGGGTTAAAAAGAGTGCTTGGCACATCCAAAAAAGCAACTTGTGCGCGCCTGCATACTCTGCGTAAAAAAGGGCAAGGAAGGGAACGGTCCAAAAATACCAACCCGGCATGGCATCCGTTACCGTAACAAGAAGTCCGAGCAAAATTCCAGAGCCATACAAAAGGCCACGTTCAGAAATGCGGATGGAAAGGCAGAGTCGGCCGAGAACGAGGGCCAAAATGGCTGCGCCCACGTACAAAACCTGACTTGAGGGCAAGTGCAGTTGCATGCCAAAGATGCGCAGAGCTTCGGGCGAAGACGCTGTGACATAAAAGAAGCGCTGTGAAAAAACGTGGGGAAGGAATCCAAGCACCGAAATTGTGACCCAAAGAGCCGACCACTGCACGATGCGTTGCAACGCAATTTTTGCAAAATTGGTATTCCACAAAAACGTAAGAAGAAAGGGAACAACAAAAACAACGCTAAATTTGCAGAGGGTGGCAAGCGCCATCAACGTTGCAGATAGGGGTATGTTTTTACGGAGGAGCATGACCAAAGCAAGCACACAAAATGCAATGGCTGCCACATCAAGTTGGCCATGAATGTAGGAAATATAAATTACAACGGGGCTCAGCCAGTAGGCAAGTAAAATGGCTTTTGTCCGTTGGGGTGTGACGTTGATGAGCGTGGCAAGCAATGTGAAGTCAAGCAACAGCAGGGGGATTTTCATCAACGCAATACTGAGGGCTGTGCTTCCTAAGGCCAACTGTCCTGCCATTAAAAATCCCACCAACTTGGGAATATAGAGCAGCACAAAGAGAACGCTTCCATAGGGAAAAAAATGGGGTGGAGACAGCGACCATGGATTTACGCCCGGGTTTTGAAGAGCGGAATCAAGGAACGGTATAAAGAGATCTTTGAGATAAATTGAGCCAAAAAATGGCAACAGGAGCAAACGAATCGCCAAGCCTACCCAAAAAAGCTTCTGTTTAAAAAGCTCTTTCATAGACGGCCTTCTGCACGTGAAAGGGTAATCATGTAGCGAATAATTCCTAAAATGGTTTTGTAACGTCCCATAAAAGACGCAGCCCATTTCGACATTCCATGAACCCGAGGAGGAAAGAGCACTGTGAGTGTGAGCGGCTTATATCCTTGTCTTGCGGCCTGATAGAGCAAGTACAAATCGAATGCAAAAGTTTTGGGTGGATTCTTTAAATGGGTCAGCAGCTCGCGTGGAAAAATTTTAGGCTGTGCATTCATTTCTTTGACATGCACGCCCAAGATGAGCCAAGCTAAGGTTTCAAAAACCCGACTGACAAAGATATCTTTCCAGTTTCTACCCTCGCGGATTCCCTTCACGAGGTGTTTCGTTCCGTTTGCCGCTTTTAAAATCGTAAGTGCTTTGAAGGCATCCGCAGGGTCGCATTGAAGGTCGGCATGGGACCAACCCACATAAGGAGAGGTTGTGGAACTGAGGCCTGCCCACAGTCCAAAACCATAGCCTTGGTTCACGGGAACGGTCACCACGCGCACCCACTCTCGTCGTTCGGTGCTCAGCAACTCGCTCAACACCTGCTTAGATTCATCGGTGCTGCCATTTTCGACCAGCACGAGTTTGAATTTATTCGCGTCAAAGCCTGCATTTTTCGCAGCATCGATCGCTCTGTCGATAAGGGTCGACAGGTTTTTTGCTTCATTATAGGCGGGTACGACAAGTTCAAATTCTTGCATTGTTTATTCCTGGAAATTTGTTTCGTTTTTCTATGGTGCGGCATGTTAAGATCTCTTGCCAATAAAGAGATTCAGCCAGGGCATCGGGATCTCCCCAGCAAATGTAACCATCGAGCGGAATGATCCGCACGGTTAAACCTTGGGAAATAAAGGTTTCTAAGATGGAATCTAAATAAAGTTCATTGTTGACGCGAATATCTTTTTCTTTGAGTTTTTGAATTCCCTGCTGCAGAAGTGCGGTCGATTTAAACCAAAAAGTTCCAACCAGCAAATGATCTGCAAGTGGATTGTCAGACACTGTTTCCTTAACCGACACCCTTTGAACCTTGGGAAAAGTCTGAGTCCCTGGTTCGGGTACAACATAGGCGTAAGATTTGGGAGTGCGCATTGCGCCGGGAAAGCCTTTTACAGTAAAGATAGCGGCGTCGCATTGCGGATTTTCATGAAATTCTTTCCACAATTTCGGATTGAGAACAATGCCATGATCGCACGATGAAACCAAAACTTCTTTATCTTGGGCCAATTTATTGAGTCCGGCTTCTGTCGAAAGCGCTTGGCCCGGAGGTGTTTCGGTCAAATATTGAAACTGAATGTCTTGTTGGGACTTGATGGAGGCAAGCAACTGAGAAACTTTCTCAAGGGCAACAACAACGGTTTTCTTTCCCGTGGGAAGCGACGAAAGTGCTTCTAAAAACATGGGGCGCTGGTTGATGGGAAGGAGGGGTTTGGGCAGGGGATTTAAAGCAGTAAATCTTGAACCCATACCCGCCATGGGCATTAAGACCTGATCAACAGTCATCGGAGTGCCCGTAAATCGATTGTAACTGCGGTAACAGCTTTCCCAGTATTCAAAAGTTTGCAAGTCTTCGGGTGTGCCCCACTGAAAAAATCCGGGGATTTCGAACACTCTCACATGGGCATCTTTTTTCATTTGGAGCAGAGCTTCAACGGTGAGGCTTGTGTAATATTCCCCGTTGAGTTCCATTTTGTGTTCCATCTGGAATTGAATGGCGTCTTTTAAGAGTTTTGCAGTGCGAAAGTAGTAGCCACCGCACGAGGCATATTCATTCTCACGATCGTCGGTAAAGCTGCCTTTTTCTCTGACTTCTTTAACTCGTTCGCCGTTCAGGCGTGAGTATGCATACTTTACAGGACTCAAATAGTGGGCATGAAATCCACGATACGAAAGAAGGCATGCATCACATTCGGATTCTGCGACGAACCTTTCAAATTGCGCAAAGTCCCAAATCATCGAATAGTCGCAATAAGAAACCATAACGGGAGCGTCCTCTGGAATTTCGCTTAGCCCTTCTAAAACTGCAAAGCTCGGGCCTTTGGTATGTGCAGTAACGTAACGCAGTTTTCCAGCAGGGCGCAGGGTTTTAAGCACGTCAGGTAACAAGGTTTCTTTATGGTTGTCTGCCATCACAAAGGTTGTGGGCCAATCTGCTGGAAAATTTCTCAGCAGGCGCGAAATCATGGGTGTTCCGCTCACAGGAATCAAGGGTTTTGGTTGGCTATAACCCGCTTTGCGGTAGCGGGTTCCTTGTCCAGACATGGGAATCAGGAGATGAATGGTGTTGCTCATGAGGGCGTCCTGTTTTGATGCATGGCCATGCGAAATTTTTCTGAGGGAAGTCCTGATATTTTTTCTGCCATATCGGCGGGCACTTCTTCAAGCTCGGGGCAAGTCGCAAAAAGAATTGCGGTTGCGGCCCAAAGCTCCAAGGCATCGAGGTCGATGTTTATGGCGTCTTTTTTGGGTATAAAATGGGGCTCTTTTGATCCTGGAAGCTCAGCTGTTTCTAGAATGTTTAAGATCCTGTCCCTAAACACCGCAGTGTCTGGAAAATAGATTCGAAAGGGAGTGGGCACTAAGGTCTCTGTAAAATTCTTGTCAAAGGGGGGGCTTGCTTCACTGAGTTTTTGCAGGTCCAAAAATCCCCAAGACCTCAAAAAAGTGGATTCCAATACCGCCCATTTCGATAAAATCGATGCGCTGTCCGACTGCAAGATGACGCCGTGATTTTGAAGAAGTAACAAAGAAGATTCCACGTTGTCCGCTAAATCCAAGGTCAGGCTTAGGCCGGGGCGCGCAATGGGGATAAAACAAAAGGTACCCTGCCAGTGTTTATCCATCCAGGCCGAAAATTTTTGAGCATCTTTATTGAATAAATGTCCCATCAAAAGAGAAGCAAGAGAATGAAAATGGAGGACATATTTTTGTGGAAGGATGGCATGAAAACCTGTTTCCATGCTGGGTCTGCCTTGGCTTTTGTTTGGGAGCGGAGAGGTTTTAAGCAAGTCTGAGTATTTTTCTTCGCCTGAGTCGTCGGCAACTGAAAGCGCAGCGAGTTTTGCTTTAAAAAATGCGAGGTCAACGCACGCAAGGCCCTTGTGCTCTGTGACTTGGTCGAGACGAAATCCCGAGGCTTTTATCCAAAGTTCCGTGCTATTTTCTGAATTTCTTTTTTCTGAAATATTGCTTCCTGCGCCCTGGGTCCAAAAGGGAACAGCGTTCCCAATGTGTTTACACAGTTCGACCAGAGAATTTGCATCGTTGCTCATCATTTCAAATGTTCCTTCAATGCGGTCAGCTTGTTCAAAACGACCGTGCCTTCAGGGGGAATTCGACCGGGGGAATCTTTGAGAAATTCCTGCGTCCAAAACGTCTTTATCCCCAGTGAGTGCGCAGGCAAAATATCGGCAGCCAAATTGTCACCAACCATGGCGCAGTCTTGAGGTTCGTACCCCAAGCGTTTGCAGGCCTCAAGAAATAAATTCAAATTCGGTTTTTCCACACCAAACTCTTCCGAGATGAGAACGTCTTTAAAGAATTCAGCATGGGGGTCAATGGCCCGCAATTTGACAAGCTGAGTGCGCACATTTTCATTGGTCAAAAGAATGTACTTGAATCGAGTCGAGATTTCCAAAAACAAGTCTCGCCTTTGGAGTTCCTTCCATTGCCGTGTTACTTCTTTTGAAAGTGCCTCTTCGTAAGTTTCCATGAGGCTGAGCACTTTTTGGGGGCTATAATCCGCTTTCAAAGTCAGCATTTCTTTGAAATAGAGAACTCGATTCCTGGCCGACACATGGCCCAACGGCAGCCTGTTTTTAACCTGAGTGCGTGCATTGCAAAAATCTACGTCTTCAGGAGTGCATCCTATGGCTTTCAGTGCTACGCCATAGGCGAGCGTCGCGTCGTAAAGTGTATCGTCTAGATCAAAGATCAGACCCTTTGTCATTTCGTTTCCTTTGGAAATTTGAAATCGCTGGAGGCGAAAACTTTGTTCCTGATCGTGACTTTCGTCAACTCCGCTGAGCTTATAAGTATTGTTTACTTTTCTTTTTTTAGGGAATTTAGCATGTAAATCGGCGCTTTTAGGGAGTTCGCATTTTCAAGTTGCAGGGGCGCATGAATCCACCTATATTTGCTGTTCTAGTTTGAATCGGAACATTGGAATGAGGGACAGAATACCTATGAAGGTTGTTGTTGTAGATGACGACAGCGTGATTCGCAAAATTGCTGTCACTGCCCTTAGCCGTTCTGAAAACCTCATTATTGAGTCCGCCGGCAGCGGCCAAGAAGCCATGTCTGTCTTTGAAACGGTCTTGCCTGATGTGGTGTTGATGGATGTCGAGATGCCCGACATGAGTGGGCCAGAGCTGTTGCGCAGAATGCAGCAGTCTCCCCGGCTCGCTGGTATTCCGGTGATTTTTCTCACCGCACATTCTGCCACCCGTCAGCTCCAGTACGCGGGCTTAGAGGGTGTTATTGGTTTGATTTCAAAGCCTTTTAAGTCATCGGCGTTGGCAGACGATGTCCGAAAACTTTATATGCGTCATATGGGTGCATCACTTCCCTCTGCTTTGCGCACAGCAAGTCTTCCTTCACAGTTTTGAGCCATTTCGTGCTCTTTTGCCGAGATTTGCTCGAGCGCAAGCTCAAGTGCTTGAACCACGATTGCAATGCAGTCGCGCTCCATCTGTAATAAATTTCCCTCTTCAATTCCGTGAACAACAATGGTTCCCAACAAGCGATGTTCCCTTTCGAGGGGAAGCACAAGGCGTTGCTGAGCACTGGATGCCTCCTGGGTGCCTTCAATCAATTGCAGGAGTTGTTTGTGAGTCAGGGTCCCCACTTCTTCAAGCTCAAAGATGTCAGGTTCAAGTGATTCGCAAAGGGGTGTGCCGAAGGGTGGTTCGTGTTTGAAAGGGAATGTGTAATGCAGATATCCTTCTCCCTCTTCATCGGAGGCAAGGATAAAAAAATCACAAGCGATGGGTTGGGTGCGAGGTATTTTTGTCAAGATGGCATTCACGCCGCAGAGTGCGGTGGGCAAGCGTTCATGCATTTGCATGAGTTCTCGCACGGTTTGTACGAGTGAATTGAGAGATTCTTTGGCCAATTTTTGAAATTGAATGTAATCTGCGAGTGCTCCATGGTGCTTAATGCGGGCGATGAGTTCAAGCCTTTCAAAGGGCTTCAAGATGTAATCGTTCGCTCCTGCTGCAAAGGCATGCATGACATCTTCTGGGCTCGAACTGGCCGTGACCAGCAAGATGGGAAGTTCTTCTGCGCGGTATTTCTCGCGAAGTTTGAGGCATGTTTCGATGCCGCTGATGCCGGGCATCATAAGGTCAAGCAGAACGATGTCTGGTTTATCGCGGCGCACGCTCTCTAAACATTCTGTTCCGTTGTTGGCTTTTTGAATGGAAGTGTTTTCTGAAGATAGATAGTTTTCGATGACTTGTTGATTTATTTCCTCATCATCGACCACTAATATCTTGCAACGGCGCTTTATAAATTGAGACGTCTGTGAAATTTCTCTTTCCAAGGGGCATCGTTTTGTGAAAGGCGGACTTGAGGTTTGAAGAGGCTGAATGGAGTCCAAATCTTTGAGAGTCCTTAAATTTTCGTTCCGTTCTTTGCGAAGAAGTGCGCCCACCATCGATTGGCAAAGCATTTCTAAGTATGTTTTTCCTTCTTCATCAAGAACAAAAGTCTCTCTGTACGGAAATGCAAGCACAGCAAGGGTATTGCCTGCAGAACAAAAAGGAACGATCACGCGGTCGTCTTGAATGAGAATGTCATCTTCTTGTGTAAATGGCGTTGCGAGCTGAAGGTGAATTTGAGTGAGGGGATTGCCTTTGAGAAGTTCTTTTTTAGCCCATTTCAGAGTCGTTTGACCATCTGGAGATCTTGTCAGAGTTGCCTTGCGGCGCAACCAAATCGGATCTCTCCCTGCAATCATTTGCTGAGAACAAAAGACAATGGCCATTTTTTCGGGCATTGAAAATGCTTGTGCAAGTGCGGCAAAGAACGTTGTTACCATATCTTCTCGTGTCTGCCTATCGAGCAACTTGTGAGTTGCTCGCAGGAGGACTTCCATTTTCTTATTGGCAGTCTTGAGGGATTCGTGCAGACGGCAAATTTTGAGTTGGCTCGAAATTCGAGAAAGCAGCTCGCTCTGTGAAAAAGGCTTCTGCAAACAATCATTGCCGCCCGCACGGAAGGCCTCAATGCGATCTTCGGGTTTTTCGCATGCGGTCAGAAAAAGGATGGGAAGTTCTGTCGGTGCATAATTAACACGCAATTGGCGACAGATGTTAAATCCGTCAGAATCTGGTGCCGTTACATTTAAGAGTAAAAGGTCTGGTTTGTCATGGGAGGCCATGCATTCAAGAGTTTCTTCTGCATTGAGTGCTCTCAGAATTGTGCAGCCAGAACCTTTAAATAAATCTTCGAGAACGTTGCTCTCCGACAACTCATCATCAACGATTAAAAGAGTGGTTTCCTTGCGTGCCCATTCCAGATTCCAGGGTATTCGATTGAGTTCTTCAGGTTGTGGCGAGGGTTTGGCGATGCGAGGTGCCAAGAGAAGTGTAAAAGAAAAAAGGGACCCTTGACCCTGTTTAGAGTGAACTTCAATTTTTCCGCCATGCCTTTCGACCAGATTTTTTGTGATGGGAAGGCCAAGTCCCGTGCCCCCATATTTTTTAGAAATAGAGCCATCCACTTGCTCAAAGGGTTTAAAAATATCGCCAAGCCGATCTTCGGGAATACCCAAACCGGTATCGGAAATAGAAATGCACAGGAAGTCTGCCTGTATTTCGGCAGAGATTTCGATGCGTCCCTTTTCTGTAAACTTAATGGCGTTTCCAATCAAATTATGGAGAATTTGCGTCAGGCGTTCTTTATCTGCCATCACAATATGAGTCTGTTCATTCAATAAAGAAACAAGTTCGAGGGACTTATTTTTGGTCAAGGGTTTGAGCAGGGACAAGGCATTGTCGGTCATAGAGGCAAGGGAAATGGGTTCCAGAACAAGCGGGACATTTCCGTGCTTCAGTTTTGAGAAATCAAGCAGGTCGTTGATGAGGTGCGAGAGCCTTTTCCCGCTTTGGACGATCATCCCCAGGTTATTTTCCTGCTTTTTAGTGATCTCTCCTGCAGTTCCGCTCAACAATGATTCTGCAATTCCAATGATTCCATGCAAGGGGGTGCGCAATTCATGGGAGGTTCCTGCGAGAAACTCATCTTTAAGTTTGTCGAGGTGTTTCAACGCTTCATTTTTCTTTACAAGTTCTTGTTGTGATTCACTCAGGTTTTCGTGCAATTCCGAAAATCGTCGCACCAGAATAATGGTGAGGCAAATCATAAATGCAAAGACACCCCAATGACTTAGAGTAGGGAGCCAAGGAATAAGCCCCGAGGAGACAGCAATGTCTCGAAACATGGTCAGTCCTAGAATTCCAAATCCAACGGTAAAGAGGATGGCATTCTTTTCACCGCTATAAACCCGTTGCAGAATGGGGCCCATTGCAAAAATAAAATTCAAAGCAATGAGGACGTGAAATGGAGCCATGAGTGCGCTGAAAGGAAAAGCCCCCAATGCAACACCACCCAGAGCGCAAAAGCTGTAAATTAAATCGAGTTGCCAGATGCGTCTGAGGATTTTCCGGGGGCCTGCCCCAAAAACATCTTCGATGTAAGCAATAATTCCCACGGGGGCGAGTAAAAGGGCGGCGTATTCGACATATTTCATCGCTAAAGGCGCTTCGAAAAAAACCTGGTGGACTTTGGCCCATGAAGGGTACCAGATGCCAATACAAAAACAAAAAAGTGCGAGCGAGCGGTAAGCGCGCTCATCTTTTTTCCCAAAATTAAATGCAAGCAAGGCGAGTCCAAGTAGGACACTGGCAAATCCAATAAAAAGTCTTCCCACATTTTGACGGAGGAAGCCCACAATGAGGTCGGTTTGGTTGCCTATTTTTACATCACCAAAAACGCCTAAGCGTGGAGAGTGAGAGGCCACTCTGAGGCTGAGCACACGTCCCTTGTAGGCATCTCCCAGTGGAATGAGGTGAAAAGGATTGCCGGGATCCGCAAGGGGGCCCTGCTTAATTTCACCAAACTGATAAATTTTTTTGTCATCGAGGTAAGCCTCTAATACGCCATCGATGCGCCAAATAAACAGGCCCGGATTTTGCCAGATTTTGTCGGGGAGCTGGACGCGAAGCCATGAATTTCTTTGCAAAGGAAGAGCCCGGTATTCACCAGGAAGTTTAATCTGGTGCCATTCACTCGTTTCACCAGGATTGATGAGCCACGCATGCTCGCCGGCATCGTTTGTGGGGGAATTGCCCCAACGCAGCCACCAGCCCTCTGCGAGGTTCATCACGGCGTCACTTTGAGTGGAGCGCGCGGGCATTGGAACGAAGATTTCCAGCCAAAGCGCAAGAAGCAGTCCAAGCAAAGGAAATCCAAATCTGTAAAATCGACGCTGCATTTTTGCCTCACCTCATTCACGCATACGTGCTTGCCGAACAATTTAGTAAAGTGCGAGACTTCCTCTGGACACCTTGCCTTGGCATTCGCAAAGCGGAATGCATGGTTGTGGACATTCACTCGACATTTTAAGGGAAATGTTGAGGAAACTCCGCCTGTCTTTTCGTAAATGTCAATAATGTTTAGAATGTTTGTAGGAATTTCAATTCAGTCTCATTTAGGATTTCAAAGGGAGTATTTCGTGAGGAAGGGAGCGAGTGATTTGATGATTTGGAAAGTAACTTTTTTGGGGATGTGTTCGGCCGTCCTTTTGCAGGGCTGTTTTTTGCGAAAGGCGAATCCTCAAAAAGAAGTGCTGGTAGCCATTCCTGATCCGATGAAGCCGCAGCAAACACAGGAACAAGCACCGAAAACACCCGAGCAAAAAGTCCTCTCTCCACAATCAGATGCCTATCCAGTCAATCCTCAGGTTCATGTCGTCGACAAATCCCAAGACGTGCTTTCAAAAAAAGTGAAGCCTGCGGTTTCTAATTCGGTAGCCTATGCGCGCTACGGTGTGAATTCTTTTGCAAGCAAAGCAGAACGGGTGAGCAACGATGTGAGTTCCATTGCAGGAAGGCTCGTCGCGGCAGCAGAATCAGGTGGAATGACTCCTCAAGAACTCTTTGAGCTGTATGGAAAAAGACCCTCTCAAAAGGTCTTTGACGATTTCATTGCAGAAGTCAAAAAACATGGCGAAGGCATTGCAGAAAATTATACCCTTTCAAATGCCGTAACAAGACATTTGGAGCTTGAATTTCAGGTTAAAGAGTGCTCAAGCTTACCAGGGCGCAGTAAAATAGCATGCTGCAGTGCATTCGCTTATCCCTATTTTATGATCTCCGACTGGAAAGAAATCGAAAAAGATGCTGTTTTAAAGGCTTCATTTCTTGAGAAATCCAAGTCTCCAACGTTTTTTAAAGACCACGCGGCCGAATTGCTTGCCAAACCCAACGACACAAGTGGTTCGGAAGTTAAATCCATTTTCAGGACGACAGGAATGCAGGCATGGCTTGCGGCATGTTCGCCTATAACGCGCATGGCACCCGAAAGTATTGAGGCCTTTAAACAGGGATATGGAAACTACCTGGAAGGTGATGATTGGGTGCGAGAGCTTCATCCGGTGAGTATGGCAAAGTATGGCGGCAGAAGAATTTATCGTAAGAAAGATGGTAAAGTTTTCGTCTCTGAAACGCTCTTGGATTCTTGCGGTGTTAAAGAAACGGAAACCATGGTGTTTCGTGAAGATGGGAATCTGGATTTTTGGTCATACAGTCCGGATGGAAAAAGGGTTTCCTATGGCTATTTTCCGGTTGAAAAAGGCAAAGATACCATCAAATCTGATCCCGATTCCTGCATGGGGTGCCACTACACTTTCGACACTCGGGAATTTACCGTCGCAGTGCCGAGCTTTGAAGCTCTTTCGCTCTCCTTGCGCTTAAAAGGAGACGTGCCAAAATGGAAAGATCACACTCATTGTCAAAAGAGTGGTGAAAAAATCATTCGTCACGAGAAAAAGTAGGATCTCTATATTCAAAAAGCGCACTTTGCGACAGGGTTAATCCCAATCCTTGTCCCTGCGGGAGAGTGAGTTCGGCTTTTTGTGCATGATAGGGGCTCGCTTCTGTGACGTGTGCTTTCAAAAAGAAGGGGGTATCGAGGTCGCACCAGCGGATATCTCCGGTACCGCACACAAGATGCAGCGAAGCGCTCATGGCAACCTCGGTTTCAAGCATGCCCCCAATCATGAGATCCATGCCGGCAGCTTTCGCGACATGCACAATGCGCAAAGTTTCAAAGACACCTGACTTCATAAATTTGAGATTGATAAGATGTGCGGCTTTTTCCTGAATCACACGCAGTGCGTCTGCAGAAGTCTTTACGGTTTCGTCTGCACAAATGGGGATGGGACTGCATTTGGTCAGCTCGCTCATTCCTTTCCAGTCGTCTTGTGGAAGGGGCTGTTCAAAAAAGAGGGGCTTTAAATTTTTTCTGCCGAGAATTTCCACAAGCTCAAGTGCCGAAGCCACAGTACAGCCTTGATTTCCATCCAGAGTGAGCAGAGTTTTTTCAGGAATTGAGCTGTAAAGTTCAAAGATGCGTTCGGCATCCGTGCGCGCAGAATTTCCGCCCACCTTGACCTTGATGATCCGAAATCCATGGTTTGAGTAGAGTTTCCAAAAACCAGCAAGTGACGACTTCTCCATGATAGGAAGGGTGATGTCTGTTTCTGCGGTCTGTTGAATGCTGCATCCCCAAAGACCCGCTAAGGAAACATGAGATTGTTTTGCTTTGAGATCCCAAAGGGCCATCTCCAGGCCCGTGAGGGCGGAGGGGGCTGTTGAGTATTCCTTGCGAAGTTTTGAGAGTAGAAGATGCAGTGCTGCATTGACTTCTTTGCCCTGAATCGATGATCGCAGGGCGTTTAAAGCTGGAAATGCAGTCTGCACGGTATCACCAGTGAGTGAAGGAAAGGGTGCGCACTCTCCCACGCCTTGTTTGCCATTTGCATCCGTTAGGACAATAAAAATGCTGTCCGCCGAATGCATGGTGCCATTGGAAATCGAGAAGGGGATATGGATGGGAATGCGAACGGCATGAAGGCTTACGGAGGAAATGGGAACGCTAGAGGGGGGCTGCATGGAAGAACTCCTTGAGTGGCGCGAGTGGGTGAGCGTGTGAGTTTAAGTTTGGAGACTCTGGCTGCTGAATTCAAGTCTGGCGTTACGATATTTGTAGGCTTCCCAAAACTCAGTAAATTCCCACTTTACTCGCAACTATTTTGCAGAAACCCAAGGCTGTGATAATTCTCTTGGGAAACGTTCTGGCGTTGATTATTTTACTCGTTTTCGGATAGCCCTGCTTGAATACTTATTCCGGGGTTGAATTTTCGAATATATTTAGAAAGAGGTTTTGTATGCGATTCACGAGGACATCCTCCCTTTTATCCATGGCAATGCTTGCGGCTGCAGGATGCGGTTCTTCCGAGAATTCGGGCGTTCCTAAAAAAGTGAACGACATCACGGTGCAAGACTACATCCCCGCATCAGCTGCAGTTGCCGCTGCCGACAAACGTTGGAAAGATCTGGTCGACTATTTTGAATTTAAGTACACACGCACCGGCGAAACCACAGCAAGGCTCGCCTATGGCGATGCAAAAGATTCCGCCGATTTGGTTGCTCAACTCTCGGCTGCTCCGGCCATTGCATCCAATGTGACAAGTGATAAATACAAGGCACTTGATGCAGGAATCAAAACAGATGTCATTACAAATTCCCTCACCACGCAGTGCGGTGGTGTTGTTGGAATTCGCGAACTGACGACCACAAGCATGGTGAGTTCTACAACGGGAGCATCCGTCGCTTTGGGCGGAAAAGTGTACGTCATGCGCTATAAATTGCGCAAGGCAGACGGGGTTATTGAAACCGATGCCCGCACAGCCCTTGTGACTGTTCCTGCTGGAGCCGGGAGCACGCCGTTGATGATGTATGGACACGGTGGTGATTCCGGACTTTCCTACAGTGAAATCGTCGCCCTTGCGGGAGGCTTTCAAGCCAATCATGTTGTTGCAGCACCCACGTTTCCAGGCGAACCCCTCTGCACTGAAACAGACTCGACTTTAAAGTCTTGCAAGGCCGATAAATCACTTGTTGCTGCGGTCGGAGCCCGCTCGGTTTTTGATGGCGATGTGTCGGAGTTTTTGGGTCTGCAAAACTGCATGGTCACCTTAAATCTTTCCCAGCCTACGCTTCCCACACTTGAATCTGATTATTCCACAGTGGCTACGGGCACCGTTGCGAATCCTTTCATGGGCAAGTTAACAACACATAAAACCACTGCTGATGCGGCAAATCCAACCGCGCTTTTGCCAAAAACCATCGCAATGGGTGCAAGCCGGGGCGGACTTGTGGCACAGCTTGCCGTTGCAAGAACTGGAATCATGCTCGGAGATTTAAAAACTTCAGCCACTTCCAATATTGCGAAGATGTCTACCGCTGCAAATTTTACATTCTATCCTCACACCTTTAGTGCAGCAGCGATCGCTTTTCCTCCAGCGACTTACCTCGTGGGAACTTCCAGAATGGCGGTTGAAGGAATGGTGAAGGGCACGGTGAAGAATTCTCCATTTGCGCGTTTGCCAACCATCTTAACGCTCGATGAAACACTCAAGCCCTACCGTGAAGGCACGATGGATGTTGCAAAAGCAGCACTCGAACTTGCAAAGCGCGACTTGTTGTTTATGGGGCCTTACCTCGTCGGTGCATTGCAAAACTGGACTTCCATGGATGCCACTGGAAAAACAAAAAAAGGGTCCTTAGCGATTTTTCACGGCATTGAAGATAAAATTGTTCCCTATTCGCAGAGCAAGGTTGCATTCACTGTTTTTGCAGGAGCAAACCCCGTTGTGCAGGCGCTTGGCTTTTCGGGTGCGCGTTATCAAGTGTATGCGTTTCAACCTAAAGATGAATATTATAGCACCGAAACTTGCTCTGCAAACGATAAGTCATTCGGAAAAACCAAATGCTTAAAAACTGCAACCGACTTCAATCATGGCGCCGATTCAAGCTTTTCAACAAGCTTTTTGGTGAACGACGTCTCAGCAGCCTCCTTGGCATATCTCGAAACTGAAGCCACTGGCGCAGATGAAGCAGTCGTCGGCACCATCAATACGAGCATTTTTGGCGCGAGTGCGACGGCTGCAACCAAAGGGCTTGTGCGTGCTGTTTACTTCTTTGGGAAGGAAACACCTGCATTCTACAGCGGCACATATAAAGACCCCGCAACCGTTAAACTCACAAGCGTGACTCCTGCAGCTGCTTTTGGCATCTGGTACGGGCAAAATGTTACTGCCGGAGCTATGGCAAGTACACCTGTCGATAGCCAATAAGTATTTGAAGAATTTACGACAGAATTGTTGAAGAATTAAGAAACTAAGGGAGCTTGCAATGTCATTTCATTCGACTCGGAATCAAAAATTACGAAAATTAACCTTGTCTCCTGCCCTCGTGGCTGTGCTTCTGGCGAGCGGACAAGTCATCGCGCAATCGCCTGCAGCAACCCCTGCTGCGCCTGCCTCAACACCTGCAGAAGCTGCAAAGCCCGCTGTGGAATCTTCAGGCGCCACGAAAACGGAAGGTGCTCCCAAGCCAGATTCCACTCAGCAGATCGACAATGCCATGAAGGGCGAAACTGCAGGCTACTATGCCGCTGCGCCTGAAGGAAAAACACTTCCCGAAAACGTGGTGCGCGTGCGCGTTCCCTTTAAGTATATCACCGGTAGCAAGGGCTTCGATAAAGATGGCAAAGAGATCGATCTGGGTCTCAAAGCTAACGTAACGGCTTCTGCTTTTGTCGTAGAGTATGGAATCACCGATTCTATCTCCGCGCAGTTTTTAATGCCGCTGGTTTTGCAAAATAATCTCTCATTAAATGGCGATACCTTCCGAAACAGCGCCCTTTATAAAGATAAAAAAGCGCAAATGACGGGCGCTTTATACTCTGGAATTATTGCCGGCCTTGTGAAAGCAGGAAGCTGTGCAGATGCTGCATCCTGCCAGGACGACATCAATGCCGGTAAGCCCCTTCCATTCGAGCAAACCATTACGCTTCCCACCGGTGAAACCGTTGTGCTGGAATCCGGTGTTGCGATTAAAACTGTGGTTGAAAATAAAGTCGATTCCTTAATCGTCAATGCTGCGGCTCCCAAGAGCGGGAAAACAGGCATTGGCGACCTCGAAATTGGTGTGTTGTATTCCATCCTCAATGAACGTGGGCCACTTACAAATTCGCCCATC
Source organism: Silvanigrellaceae bacterium (assembly GCA_044237915.1). Taxonomy (GTDB): domain Bacteria; phylum Bdellovibrionota_B; class Oligoflexia; order Silvanigrellales; family Silvanigrellaceae; genus JBIIEI01. Next base: position 19,539 of record JBIIEI010000093.1, read on the forward strand.
TTTTTTGCTGCGGGATTAGGAATTCGTCTTCCGACCGGTCATTTTTCGGATGTTCCTTCTGCCTATCGCGGAACAGGACGTGGCACAACCGACCTCGGAATTCGTACGAATCTCGACTACGTTGCGATGCCTGGGCTCGTTTTCTCGGTACAAAATCAGACCGAAATTATGCTCGTGAAGGGGACAAAGAAAAAATCGAGCCTCGCCAACCCCGAAGTGCTCAACGAAGCAGATCCTACCACCTCCGCTGCTGTCGCAGCAGGGTCTGATGGCAAACGAAATTCCCAAACATTTGAACGCAAAGGTGCGCGCAATGTGGGTTTTCTCAAAGGCGCGTTTGGTCTAGGCGTCTTGTCACAAGAGCTCAAAGCAGTTGGAACCAACGTTCAGTGGAAATACGACATCGATGCTCCTGAGTATCTCGACGGCATTGGCCAGGGCGATGGCAGACGCCAAGCTTACACGCTTCTTTTTGGAGCTGGATTTGATGCGTTGGCATACCGCCTGCCTTTTCAAGTGGACGTCGAATATGAAATGCCTGTTGCTGGAAAAAACAATCGCTTGGCAACTCATGCGAGCACGATGACATTAAAGGGCTTCTATAAGTTCTGAGGTACTGGGGCAGCGTAAAGTTGCTCTCAATGAGAAGGCAAAAAGTTCAATCTTTCTGCCCAATTTCTCGCACGATAGGTGCTAGCGGCCTGTCTCGGGCGAGGTTTTGCATATTCGAATGCCACAAAGCAATAATGCACCACATTAAAATTAAAGATGCGGCACTCGTCAAAGCGAAAAGGGTGTTGTTCTCGGCTTGAAGTTTTTCCGGCATGAGCCCTCCTGCATCGTTCTGTTTCCGAGATTTACGTCGTTCCTGGGGCATTGCCAACTCTAAGTGCGCCGACTTTGCAGAGTTTTCACGGATGTGTCACCTGAAGTAGACTTGTTTACAGAAGTGACACTTGTCTGAGATTTCGACACTTCGGAATATTCATTTCATTTGCAACAAAAGATCTCCTTGTTTGGGAAAATTCCGTACGGAACTACAAACTGTGAGAATTCTTAAAAGAACAATAACGGAACAAACTTCCCTCGAAAGAGATGCTTTTTTGGCCCGAACCTTGCTTTGGCATAATCAAGAATTGTTACGTTACTTAGTTGAGGTGATTATGAAACTGCAAATCAGTGTTGCTTTTGTTCTTGTTGCTGCCCTTGCTGCTTCGTGTAATAAGTCGAAATCGAGTGGCCACTTTCCTGCACCTGTGAAGAACGAAAATGGGCCAGGTCCCACGCAAGTAAAAGTCGATCCCCCAACGGAAGGACCAAGGCAATCAGAAGTCACGTTGCCGCGCAATTCAGGTGAAAATCCTCCTGCACAAGTGCAACTGGAGAAGCAGTCGACATTGCAAGATCCTTCTGCCAAATCGCAAACCCAAACGGAGCAAGGCGCAAAGTCGACACAAAAGAACGGCAGCGAAAGCAAAGTTGGTCATCAAGATGCGATTCCGGTTGGGACAGAAATCGAAAACTTGGAGCGCAGTAAGCTTATTACAGAATGCCGCGCAGGAAGCGTTGAGTCGCTGCAAAAGCTTGGAGCTAAAGGGAGTTTTGCAAAAGCTGAGCGCACAGACTATGTCGACCTTATCGACAGCCTGCGCCGCAAACATGCCTTTATCAATCCCCTCGATACCTGTCGCCAAGATCTGAATTTGCGTATTATTCCGGGGAGTCAAATGACGGCTTCTGAGCTTTACAATTTAAATGCATGTACGGAACGCAATAAAGCAGATGCGACTAGCGATTCATCGGTGCGCACGGCTGCTCTTCAAGAGATTCATTATACGTCTGGAATGTTCCTTTGTAATTTGAGTACTCAGGCATTAGATGATGGCAATCTGGGTGCACAACTGAAGTTCAACCTTGTTCAGTCGAAGTTTGACCTTGAATTGCCCGTACAGGCCAAGTAATTCGCAGGGTAAACCACCAGCTGCGCTGGTGGACTCACCAAGTTTGACGAATCCGGGAAGAGGGACCAGGCTCCGGATTGTGAACCGCTTCAAAGTTTCACGATCCGGAGTTGAGATTGGA
>JBIIEI010000156.1:0-6242 GCA_044237915.1 Silvanigrellaceae bacterium
TTTGCTCTGCTCTCCACTTCATTCAGAAGTTTCTTCGGACACCCTTGCTTTGTTGCCTACACATTCCCTCCTTCCGGGGCCGTGATGGGATTCCCCATTAGTTCATGATCATGCTGGTCGCACTTCAGTGATTTCCAAAAGGTTTCCGCAAATGCATTGTCGTATGGATTGCCTTTTCGGATCATGCTGATTTGAAAACCATTATGAGTGAGATGTTCTACGTACTGATGACTTGCATACTGCACCCCTTGGTCTGAATGATGAATACACCCCGAGCTAGGATTCCTTTCATTAATTGCCATCTGAAGTGACGCCAAGCAAAGTGCAGTATCAATGTTTTTGGAAATGGCCCATCCTACCGCCCTGCGGGAATACACGTCCAGAATCACGGATAGATAGACAAAGCAGGTCGCAATTCGGATGTAAGTGAGATCAGTGACCCAGAGCTGATTCGTAGTTGTAGGCTGAAATCCCTTAGCAAGATTTGGAAAAATTCGATAACAATGTTTTGAGTCTGTGGTGTGAACAAACGAAATTGAACAGCACGAATTTTATTTTTTTGCATGACTCGTTTGAGCCTTTTGTGGTTCACTTTTTCGCCTCTTCTTGCCAGTTCTGCTTGAATACGACGATACCATAGAATGGCATTTCAAGATGAATTTCTTCAATTTTAGAGAGAAGATCGGTGTATTTTTCTTCTCTTTCAAGAGCTTTTTTCTCGCTGTGTGCATAAAAGGAAGACCTACTGATACCAATCATTTTGCAGGCCTCCGAAATTGATGTAAATTTGAAGCGGTGACTGCGGATGTATCTAGCTTTTTCCGCTGTTCCTTCCATTCCTCCATTTTTTTTAGGATATCAATTTCCATCACCAGTTCGCCAATCTTGGCCCTCAATTCTTTGATCTCTTTTTCCTGAGCTTTTTCACGACTGGAAACCGAATCTGGGATTCCGCCCTCCAGAAGTTGCTTTTGCCAATATTTGATCACTGTCGGGGAAATTCCATGTTCTCGTGCGGCAGCAGTCAGTGTTGTAACCTTATTCTCAATATCTGAAACAATTCTTCTTTTGAAGTCCGCTTCGAACTTACGTCTGATTCGGCCCACAATACGCCTCCATCTCAGGATCCATATATCGGAAAATGCGGACATAGGGGAAGCCAGTTTAAAAAAGGCGTGGGATCTTAAGAAACTAGAAAACTGTCTTGGATGAAGGGCTCAGACCAAGCTAACCTGAGTAAATTCCATTAAGGCTGGCGGCAAGGCCTAACCTTTAAGCCCATCACGACTTCCTTAATTTACTTTTTCTAACCTATCTGATTGAAATTCAAAATGGAAGTCGTTACCTTATGATGACGAAAATGCATCTGATTTTACTAGAGACAGTAACTGAAATCGTATAAAGTTAATTTTGCAAAGAGTTAAAGCAGTGGTTCAAATTGGGGGTATGAAATGGATATCAGACAAAAGCGTTTTTCAGTTTCGACACTTTCTTGCGTGGGCTTCCCTGTTTCATGGCTGGTTCTAATAGGTTTGAATTGGGGGTGTAGTGATTCAAAAAAAGGTAACGAAGGGGGCCAGCCACCCAGTTTTTCGTCTCCGTCATCGACAACTTTGGCGAGTTCGGCTCTCACAAAACTTACGTCACTCACTAGTGCATTTGTGGCCTCTGCAAATAACGTAGATTTGCCACCAGAACTCAAATGTATGGAAATGACGACCTGTTTCACACCAACTTCTTTTTCAGGAAAAATATTGGCTGCCGGACTAGGGATCTCAGCAAAAGGACAACTTGAATCTTACTTGTTTGGAGGAGATAAGTATTCAGGATTGTCGCCCGATGTGGGGTCGACGGAATATGGGTTTGACCTCAAAAACCCAACAGCCAATGCAGGGTCTCTGATTTGTTGCAATGGAAATTCAAGCTTTGAGGACGAGGGATATTTCCAAACGGCAAAATTTTTGCTCACATTTGTGGACTTCACGATTAGCTTCAAGGCACCTAACAACACAAAATTGAATGGTGACCATACCTACCGATTTGTGTTGGCAAATAACAAAACACTTGGGTATTCGCGTGGGGATATTCTTTTGAAGGACCCAGTTGATGGCATTTTTAAATGGATTCTCAATGACGGTTCGCTTTCTGTCTCGAAGACTTCTACCGTCGCTATGCAAGATTCAGCAGTGGTAAACTGGGCGAACACATCTGGAAAAGGCAACACAGAGATTCCGGTTTTGGAGTCGGCTTTTTTGGGAGAATCAAAGGTCGTTGTTAGCAGAAAAGATCTTGAAGAAAATCAGCTCACTTTTCAGTTTGATCTTGATGCCACCAACATGGTGATTCTCAATCGAGAATCGGGTGCTCTTGATGTCTTTAGCACACAGTTCGAGCTGGCCTCCAAACTTCACCTGCGGGGTCTGCCGCATTCAAAGTTCACTTTCAGCCCGATTGCGTTTGGTACGCGATCGCTTTCTTTTACAAAGGTGCCTAAGAACTGAATATTTTCTTCGTGAGCAAAGCATAAACTTAAAAGCAAAAAATCGTTCAAAGGTAATCCCACGTGCAAAGGAGGACACTCGAGCCAAATCCATGATGAGGGATGGGTGCAGAAAAAAAACTTACATAAACTGGGCCGAATTGCTCGCAAGAACTTTTGCTACTCTCTTTATTTGTAGAGGGCATAATGAGAGATTCATATTAAAGTAACGCAGCATGGATAAAAACCAACCCCCAAGCAGCCGTTTATACGTCATACTTATTGCCATTTTTACTCGGCTTTATCGTTTATTTCCTCAATTCGTTTCGCGAGAAATGGAGCTAATTGCTCGTCAACCCGCTGGTATTCGATAAGGTAACAATCAGCTTTGATTCAGTCGCCGGCAAACCCAAAAAGACAGACTTCCATCCTTGGTGGTTAACCCGCGCTCTTACTTCTCCCTCACAGTGAGGGAATTAGTTTTTATCCGGATTTGAAACACATGTGGGAGTAAGAAAAAGTGGCATAGGAGATCGACTTTTGTTGAATGTACTAAAAAGCGATTTTGCAATCATTTTACAGCAGAGAAGACAACACTATGCGCATCCCTAGAGAACAACATATTCCTATGTTTAGTCAATACTCCCTGCATCCTTTTTCTGAAAAACTTAAAAAAATTTTGATGTCTCCTGATAGAATTGTCAACTTGTATAAAGTATTGTATAAGCAGGCATTTTCGATCATAGGTTGTTATGCGTGAAGGTTTCTACGAAGGGTATCGTTTTCCAATTGAGATCATACGCCATTGCGTATGGCTTTATCATCGATTCTCTTTGAGTTTACGTGATATATCAGAAATAATGGCTTATCGAGGAATCACAATAAGCCAAGAAACAATTCGACAATGGGGACTTGATTTTGCAATGAAGTTCGCCAATCAAATAATGCGTCAAAGACCTAAGCCAGGTTTAACTTGGCACCTCGATGAGGTTTTTCTTAAGATCAAAAGTGAGCAGGTTTATCTCTGGCGAGCTGTCGACGAAAACGGTGAGGAGTTGGACATCTTACTGACTAAAAATCGTGATAAGAAAGCTGCAAAGAGCTTTTTCAAAAAGTTACTTGCTAACCTGGAATACACTCCTAAGCAGATTGTAACTGACAAACTTAGAAGTTACGCTGCAGCTAAACGTGAAGTTATGCCTCATGTTCCTCATATTCAAGACTAGGGAGCCAATATGAGAGCTGAAAACTCTCATCGCCTCGTTCGGAAAAGAGAGCGTCATCTCCAGAAATTCAAGTCTATTGTTCATGCCAGGCGCTTTCTTCCCGCATATTGTCAGATCATATGTTTCTTTTCTAGAAAGCGACATTTGTATTCCGCACATAAATATCGAGAACTTCTTTCGAAGAAATTCATTGCATGGGATGAAATGTCAAACTTCAAAAATGTTGCATGACTCAAAGAACGAATTGGGTAGGGAACCTGTATTTAAAGTTACAAAACAACAAGTTGACAATCCTTTATGGGTATGACTGCGGGTGGGATATGAGTAATCTTCCGAGAAGTTCTTCTGTTCAGAGAAGTATGGATCTTTTGGGTATTTCTGAAGAGATGGCCACTCGAAACTGGCATCGGTATTTGTTCGAAGGCGACAGGAAAGAGTTGTTTCAAAAATGGGCGGCGAAACTGAATCTGTTTCGATTTGTAAGAGCCGCAGGTGGGCATGCAAACGATGCCGATGAACTGGTGGTTGCATTTCGATATCGTTCGTTCGGCGAAGTGGAAAAGTTCTTGAACTCCATCGGAGTTGAACTGGTGAAGTTCTCAGAAGAGCCTTCTCAACCTGAACCTGGAGTGAGTTACCAAGGCGACGAGTATAAAAATTTTCCATCTCTCGTTCCAGGTACCACATGGATTAAGCAGCCAGGGCATTGTACTATTGATGGGATAAAGGTGTTTTTGTGGTGCGATCTTGAAAGTAAACTGAAGTTTCATTTGTTTGATGAAAAGTACGTCATTTCCGAGGCAAGTTTTCAGGATGCTGAGATTCTCGAAAAAACGCTAGCAAGCTGTCCTCTTGAGAGAGTGGAACCTCCATTCGATAATGATCATTGCATTTGTCCGAAGTATCACCCTGAATTTTTCGGTGTGAAATCCTAGTTCTTCCAGTGAAATGTGCAGATTATCGCTCCGTCTTCAGAAAATGAGTTCATGTTGGTTACGCCAGCGGAGACCTCACCCGAAGATAGATTTTGGCGGCGGTATTTCTGGATTCTTGGTAGAGTCTGTCATAGCCACAATTGAAGTGAAATCCACGCTTACAAAAGAAGATGCGCACCCAGGATTCGCGTAAAAAGTCCGCTAGGCTTTTGAAGAGCGCAAGAGCGCGACACAGATTCGTGTAAAAACCGCAGTTGCTTGAGATTTTGTGAGCTGGCTAATTATCTCGATTACACTTCATCAGTTGGACCAGATGCAAAAGTAAAACAGCCTCTCTTGTCAAATTTTTCCGTCAAATACCAGTCACTTCTGATAACCTCGATTATCATGACTGACTTTTTGCCTCCATTTTTTGCCTGAGAAGAGAAAAAATCAAAGTTGACCACTTCTTTATAAAGAAGTACCTTGAGGAGAACTGCGGAGGTGCCGATGAGTGAATGGACGCTTGAGAACTGGGAGGACGAAAATGGACACAGTCCCCTCGAAGATTGGTTCGACACACTGACGAACGAACAGTTTGCAGCGATTGCTCGGGAAATGAAGCTCTTGGAGTTGGCTGGAAATCGGCTGAGGCTTCCACACAGCAAAGCACTTGAAGACAAGCTGTTTGAACTCAGGGAACGCAGTTTTGGCTTTCGGATTTATTACACTTTTCGCAAAGGAAAGATCATTCTTCTCCTCTGTGGTGGCACAAAGGACTCGCAGGATCGAGATATTCGCTCCGCACGAAAGATGCTTGCGAAAGTTCACGCTGATGAAAAAGGAAAGGCAGGCCAGAAATGAAGAAATTTCAGGATTATCTCGAAAAAAGACTGGATAAGGCGGAGATTTCTCAAATTGAAGCCCAGGCAAAGAGCGAATTTGAATTTTTAAAAGCTCTGCAAGATGACGTGTCCAAAGCTGTGGCCCAATACATGGCGCAAGAAAGTATTGGATTTAATGAGCTCGTACGACGCCTTGGAGTAAGCCCATCTCAGCTGACAAAAATTCAAAAAGGTGAAGCGAATGTGACCTTGGCTTCTTTGGCTCATTTTGCGGCGCTGCTAGGGAAAAAGCCAAAAATTTCTTTTGAAGATAATTTATCTTAGATTTGTAAAGTTTTTTATTCGGATTTAATCAGAAATCATGAAATGAAGAACGCGAAAAGAGAGCTAAACGATTTCCTTAGCACCCACGTCTGAGTGAAGACTGATTTCTGGCAGGCCGAGAATTCCTGAAACAGCGACGATTAAAGAAAATGCTGCCGTCTCTTTCCAACAGTGTCAAAACAAAACCTAAGTTGACAATTCTGCGCGAAATGCGCATTGATTATTGTCTAGAGGTCAAAGTAATATTAAATAAAGTATGATGAAAAATTGCTTTTTGGAAATATTTAAATATGTCATTTACTTTTTCAATTCCAAGCCCGAATGACGTGTTTTGCTTCTCTTGGAAATGGAGGAACGTACTTTTTTTCACCCTCCCTTCTTCATGCCATCCTCTGTTGAGTCATAACATTTTGTGATTCTTGAATAGTGCGCTCCTTTCGCCTACCTTCACGAG
>JBIIEI010000012.1:0-79359 GCA_044237915.1 Silvanigrellaceae bacterium
TATCCAATCTCAACTCCGGATCGTGAAACTTTGAAGCGGTTCACAATCCGGAGCCTGGTCCCTCTTCCCGGATTCGTCAAACTTGGTGAGTCCACCAGCGCAGCTGGTGGTTTACCCTGCGAATTACCGCGGACAGTCTACTCATAGAGTCGTTCAATAAACTTTCTACCGCCAAAGCTGCTTCTTTTTGGCTTGCGCACTGGCACGGAAGAATTCATTTGGGCGCTTCAAGCAAAGCCGTTTACGAAAAGCTTTTCGGAAGGGAAGGCTATGGATTACGCATTGTGAGGGACCTCTGCCACAACAACGGGGGCCAATTCTTTTTCGGGATTGTGGCCGGCAATACCGCAAGAGTGGCAGCGCAAATTCCAATACAGACAAACCTCAGTATCCATGAGTCTTCTGAGAAGTGCTTTGCGGCTTCGGTGCCTGAAAATTTTTCATGTAAGACGACCCCGCACGCCGGGGATGCGGAGAGCTTGCAGAACTTAGCCATGGGACCTAGGACCCTGGGGTTATTTAGGGACACGGGACTTTTGTCTGTCGCAAGAAATCACGGAATAAAAAGCATGCACTTAAGTGAGGCTATGAATATTTCTCTGCTCACTGATGTTGGAGTGGTGGTTACAGATATGGAGGATTTCGATTTTGGTGGTTTGCCCGACTCGGCGGAAGTTTATTGCAGGCGCAACGAGGCAGCACTTCTGGAATTTTTGTCGCACAGGAATCAGAAATGAAGGATAAAAAGACATGGCTTATTGTCGAGGATAACTACAGAGACGCAAAAGTCATTGCAAAAGCAATTGGCCGTCTCGGAGCCTCTGTAGAGCATGCAGACTGTTTATCCTCAGCTCTTCGCGCCATACGTGAAAAGTCTATTGATTTCATTGTGTGTGATTATATTTTGCGCACGGCGACCGCGTCAAAACCAAGTGGGGAAGTCACGTTCGAAAGAACGTGCGAGACGCTGATTACAAAAGCAAGAACCATTCTTCCCAACGTTCCGATTCTTCTCATCTCGTCCTCGAGGAATGAAAAGCACCTTGAAAGCTGCTTTAAAGCAGGTGCTGATGATTTCGTTCCCAAAGTCTTTGGGTACGAGGGAGGGGAGCCTATTTTCCACGAAATTTTCTCGATGGCCGTGAAAAAGATTTACACCCAGAGACAGCTTAGAAGCGCTTTCGAGAAGTCAGTCCACTCTGCTCCCGGTGTTTATTTACATCCAAAACTCAGAAGCTTTGTGGATTTCTCACTAAAAAGGCCCCATGAAAAAATTCTCATATATGGGGAGTCAGGTATTGGGAAAAGCCTCGTCTCAAGGCTCTTGGCTGAGAAATCCGTTGCCGAATTCTTTCCAGTTTTTGCGAAAGACTTGAAGTATTTCGATTTTAAACATCTAAGCTCCGAAGCAATTTTGCAGATATTTTGGGGAGACAAATCTACAGATCGCACTTCTGTATTTCATGGAAACTCCACATCTGTCTTCGTGTTTGAAAACTGCGACTACATTCCTGATAGCCTCGTTCCTCCAATTATAAACGTACTGACAACCCAGTCGCTTCACACCGAGCATGGCGCGACTCTGGACCTCAAAAAGACACGGATCATTTTCACGTGTGAACATATGGATACGACCATCGGCAGAGGACTTTCCAGACTTGTGCATAGAGATTTTCATCTGAAGCCTTTGCACGAATACGGACGAGAAGAACTCCATGACCTCGTGCATAGTCTCTGCGAAAAATATCGCGGCGGGGGCGCCAAGCCTGGATTTGCGCTAGATGATTCCTTTCCAAGAGAATTGCACCGTGTAATCGCACATAGTCATCTCATCTCAAATGTTTGTAGTCTTGAGAAAATAATCCAGGGCGCTGTCGAAACGGCCTTTGCGCAAGGTCGTGGAAAGCTCTTTGCGACGGACCTGGATTTTCCAGCCTGGATGCTCAGGAATCCAGTCGATAGTGCGGGCGAGAGCGGGTCTCTCACGTTACGTGAGGCAGAGATCTTGTCTCAGGCTGGAGTTGCACAACCTCCGGAGCACGGTGGCCCTCTCCTTTCTGCTCAAGGCAGCGCCCGCCTTGAAGCCAAGGTCCGACTCTGTCCACAAATAGAAGAGCTCATCGACAGTGTCATCGAATGCCGGACCTTGGGCGAACAGCAGGAGCTCCTCCGGAAGGCAGCTGAGGTCTGCAGCATGGAGCGCGCCGGGAATAGCATCACGAAGGCCGCACAGCTCCTAGGCGTTTCTAGGCAGACATTCTGGGCGTGGAGAAATTCTCGCCCCAATAAACCTTCCGAGGTGCAGGCCAAATGAATAAAACAGGAAACCATTGCACCGGGATATTACGAGGCAAGTATGAAATGAAACTTTTTTCAGTTGTTACTTTGATATTTATGGGATTCTCACCACACAAGGGGGCTGCAGTGAGCAATGAAATACCGATGAAATTTTGCGCCATGAGCGAGCGCATAAACCTTGATCCTTTTAGGGATTTAAAACCAAACGAGGTGTCTTACGCACTTCTTCTTGCTCGTCCCATCCTGGGGAAACCACATGACAAACCACTTCTCGAAGTTTTTTCACCTGAGGCGGACAGCGTCACGTTCACTGGAAGACTCGCGAAAGACTTGAGCTGGAACGACGGGACGCCCGCAAAAGCAAAAGATATCGCCTACGGACTTGCCAAAGTCTTGGCAAATAGAGGAACGCAAGCCTCTTTCAGAGTCAAAGGCACGCAGGAGATCAATGCCTCGGACTGGGCTTTAAAAGAATATTCGGGCATAAAAATTCTGAGTGACCGCGACTTTCAACTTTCGTTTGAAACAACGGTAAAAAATCTCCCCGGACTATTACTTGAGTCGTTTGGCAACGCCTCTGGCAGATCCGTGGTGTTCTGGCCACGCAAGCTTGCCTCGCTTGGTGAGCAAAAACTCACTGGTAAAGAAGTCATCACAAAGTATCCAGTCACTGTAGGCACCGATGGGAATATTGAATTACGATATGGATCCCATGTTATTCACATCGTGCCTAAACAAAACAACTGTGAAGGAGCCGATTTTGTCACTGCGGCAGTCGCGCAAGCAATCGATCTCACGAAAGGGTACTCTGTCTCGCGAAATCCAAATTCGGCTGTTGGTACGGTCTACATAAATCCGACAAAGGTACCTTCCCTCGAGGAGCGAGCCGCCCTGGCCGCAGTTTTTCGGGATGTCGCAGCAGAAGTGTCTGAAGAAATGCAACGCCTCGGAGGAACATTTCGTCCTGTGGCATCGCATTTTCTGAAGTCAGAAGAAGAGCCAGGCTGGACTGAGGTGAACTGGGGAGAGGTAGGAGCGGGAATCCGCAAAAACCCGACGCCAAAATCCGAAAAAGCGAAACCTCTTGCAATAGCGCTCTCGCCTATAGCGCAGAGCAGCACGAAGATTTTTTCCTTCGTGAAAGAGAAGTTCGCTGCACATGGCTACGAAGTCATCTGGCAAAATCCCGAAGCCTCGGATTTTGACGTCACGCGGATTCACGCAGCGATTTTGCAGTCAAACGTCATTTCAAAACGGCAGCCATGGTTGCAGCAGATTCTAGACATTCATTATATTTCAAAAAACATGGAGAAATACTACCCGAAAACGGCGGGATCGCTTCAAAAAATCGCACGCGAATCCGCAGCCACAATTCCCGTGAAAGAAGCCACCCTACGGGAATTCGAAGAATACGCATACCAAGAGCGCTCGTTTATTCCGTTCTGTCGTGCAAGTAACACAATTTATTCAAAATTAAGTGCTCCACTTGAGGTCGTCTATGGACACGACGGATTTCTTAATCTGAAACCAAAGGAATTACGAAAATGAGTATATTGGCAGCAATAAAAAAAACTTGTGTCATTGCCCTCCTTTCCGTGAAACTCACGCCGGGCGCCTATGCAGACGGGCAGGATGCCAAGTCAGATTCTGAAGCGAACACCGGAAGCATGCTAGACAAGATGCTCTCTACAAAGCACATCGGAGCTCTCTCCGTCTCCCCACCTCCTTGGAATGACTGGTGCAAGTTATAAGGTTTCACCAAAAGAGGTTGGCAATGAACAATTCACAACACATCAGACTTTCCTCAGAATATATGCTGGCAGTGCGCAGATGCCTTTGGTTTTTGCCTACAAAAATCTTCGATATCCGACTTCGCGAGTGCCTTCGGTTCCTTGAACTCTGTAACTGCGGAGCTGGAAGGGAAGGTAACCTCATTCCTATCTCAGGCGCGGTCGATTCCGTATGGCACGCACTTGTGCTCCAAACGGACGGCTATGCAGAGCTTTGCGCGCGTCTTGGAGATGGCAGATTTATTCACCATTCTCAGATAGGTGAAACAGAGAAATCAATAGTCGCGGAGTCCGTTCGTAGGTTCGCATCAGACCTTTGCTGGATTGCGGCATACGTGAGAAAGTATGAGGCATTTGAGAAAGCGAGTTATAAATGCTGGCGAGCCCCATCTCATCTCGTGTCCCTCGGATATAGTCTCACGGATGTAAACCTCCTCGGGAAGGAAATCGCCGATAGGTTTGGTCCTGGGGTTACTACGAAAGATCTCGAAGAATTTCTCCACACGAGAACCGGCCAGGGTATTGGGCAAATACAAGAACTATCCATAAAATCGCGCCTGTTTTCATGGCTCTCACGGAATTTTGACTGGAGGGATTGGTTCATAATGCTTCGCGAAAAGTTGCCAGGCGCTCTCTAAGAAATCTGAAGTGGCACTTTGTGATGTTAATCGCGGCTCAACTGAGTTTCGGGCATCGAAAGTCCCAGGTTTGAACGCACTTCGAGCTTTAAAATGTAGGAATCCACCGGAGCTTCCTTTAACCTGCGCAAACGAGCAAGCCTTGAGTCATTAATACGATCGCGTAAACAGGCGGCCATTTCTTCGTTTTTGTCCATGCCTTGCAAGATGCCTGCCACCACAAAACGGGATTTTTTGACATCCACTTTGACGTCAAAGCGAAACGCGTCGTCTGGGTTTTTACGATACTGACGGCAATTTTTAAGATACTTATCAAGTTCTGAAGCCGCTTTTGAAACTTCAATCATGCCACCCCAGCCAAACAGATCTTTTTCTCCACCTCTGCGTAAATCCTCTGCTTCACCCAAAAAGGAAACAAAGGGGGAAGGTGCATCGAGTGGCACCGCTTTGAGCGAGAGCGATTCTTTTTTGAGTTGAGGGGCAAAAGAATGATAGGAAAGCCAGCCACCCCAAGTCAATGTCCCCAGGAAACAGGCAAAAAAGGCCAATGCCCCCTTTAAGGACAAGGGTTTTTCTGTGGACTGAATTAAAAACTCATCCTGTGGAATGACATCGGGGCGATAGAGTGGGGGCTCGGACGAGAGCGGGTGTTCTTTGAAAAATCGCTGAAGTTCGTATGCGCTCGTCCACTTGTTCACGGTATTTTCACTCTTGGTTCAGGGCGGTTTGGGCACCTCGTTGGGAACCACTGCCGGCGTTTCGCCCGCCTGAGCACCGCCTAAACCGGGTGGAGCAGGAGGTGGGGGCAAGTGGAGATCTTCAACAGGCACATCGTCGCTCTCATTATCGTCAAGAAGTGTTTTAACTCCATCGGCAGGTGTCGGAGTTGCCGCAGGAGGCTGGGTAACACTTGCAGCCTCTTCCTTCAGAGGCTGATCGGGAGCACCGGCTTTAGGGGTTTCCACAGGAGCCTTGAGCACTTCCGCCTTGTAGGGCTCAAAGAACGAAACACGCGCTTGGGGTCTAAAGATGCCATCATCAACCTTGCCCGCAAGACTGATGTGCACGTTACTTGATTTGCTCTGCGCGTTGTCATTGATAAACTTGGTGAGGTCCAACTCTTCGACATCGCTTGAACCGTCGTCTCCAGAAACCGCCGAAGCGGCAGCTGCACCGGAATAAAGAGGCACAGTGACTTTGGCATTGCCGCGTCCATAGTCGAAGGGAATTTCTGTGACCTTTTTGCCGGCAAGTTTTTCCCAGCTGAGTTTTTCGGCGTATTTCTGTTCCGTTATTAAAGCCACAGCGGTTTCAATCCAGGCGGGCAGGGCGCCCGTTCCCCCGGCCACTTTAAACCCTCGTTTTGTCATGGGTTCGTTGGAATCGTATCCCACATAGGCTGCAATGGTATAAGCGTTTTCGGCTGTGAGCTCTTCTGCGCCGTCTGCTTCTGGGTAAGGCAGATAACCCACAAACGAAGCGTTGACATAATTGTTTGTCGTACCGGTTTTGCCAAAGGTTGGAACGCGAATTTTAGCGGCTTGCAGTTGTTTGTCGATTTCAGGGTCATTGGATCGTAAGATGACTTTTGCGTTGGCGGCGCGCCCCGTCCCATGGGTTACGGTACCACGCAGGACCGAAAGCATGGGCGCAGAATATGATTTATCGATGAGTTGATGGGCATTGCCTTCACCTTCCCAAACCAAATTCCCCGATTGATCTTCGATGCGTTTTATCACAAGAATTTGGTTTTCTTGTTCGGACTTAAAATACTGGTAGGTTTGTCCGGTTAAAACCGTTTGATAGGCAAGTGCAAGTTCAGCAAGGGTGACATCATTTGCACCCAAGGGATACGAAGGCACCCGCTGAATCTGACTTTGAACGCCCATGTGTTTGAGCATCTGCTCAGCATAGGCCATTCCAATTGAATAGCGGAAATCATAGTGCCAATAGAGTTTTTCAAGCACCGAAGCATCCGCAATTTTTGCATACCGAGCGTTGATTTCTGCTTCGATTTCTCGCAAAGAGGAAATCGAAACGATGCCATCAAGGTAAACATTATCATCTAACAGAGCTTCTTTATTGGCGGTCATGGCAGTGGCCATTTTTTCCAAATGAAAGGCATCAATGGACGGATTAGAGCCATGGCCTGCAGCACCGGGCTGATAGTTGTCGTCTGAAATATAGGCAATTTTTCGACCATCGGTAAACATTCGGAATTTCATCAGGGCCCGCATGGCTTCAGGACTGCGAAAATCTCCGGTTTGAGCGGCACGCCGCAAGGTATCGAGGGGCAATCGCACGGATTCAAAAATGCGCAACCAACGCTGGAAGTTATTGCGCAAGACATGCACGCGCATCCACTTATCTTTGCCACCCTTCGCTAAAGACTTTGCAATTTCCTTTTCAAAGCCAATGCCATAATTCATGGTCCGCAACGCCATCCGCAGTTCGGAGTTGTTCATCACCGAAATGTCATTGGAAAGCTCGGTGCGCACGGCATTGAAAAGGCCCGCTCGGAGTTCTTCTTCCTTCAACTTCACGTTAAACTTATTCGCCAATTTTCCAAACCATTCACCCTCGGGCACATCGGGCGAATAAAGATTGAGCTGCTGCAAGAGTTCTTTAAACTGATCGAAAGTTAAATGATCGGTGAGGTGTGCCAGCAACCAAATACTCGCAAGGTTCTCGGACTTCGCTCCAGCACCCGGAAACGAGGTTTCAACGGTCTCGGGCCGGTGGTCGGGGCGAGGAAAATAAAACACATTTTGCCACGTATAAACGTTTCGTACGTTAAGCAAAGGTTCAAGAATATGCCACCCAAGCTGCAACGCCGGATAGTAAGTTAAAGTTTTGAAGGTACTTCCAGGTTGCCTTTTTGCAAACACGGCGCGGTTGTATTCAAACGACTGAAAGCCGCCCACCATCGAAACAACTTTGCCTTTATCTAAAACGATAAGGCCGCCTTGAATGCGGGGCCTGCGTTCGATATCGCACACCATTTTTCCATCGGGCAAAATATCGCGCACGCTTGCGAGCACGTAATCGCCAATATTTAATCCCGCCAAAAAGTCAGCTTTAATCTTGGGCAAACCCTTGTACTGCGATTGATCCATAATGTTAGCAACCCTGTCGACACCGTCTGTGGGCACAACGCACTCAGGGATTCCAATGGAGAGTTTTAGGGATTCTTGCTTTGGCGTTTTATCGACTTCTTTAACGCGTGTGACGTAAAATTCGTACTTTTCGGGTCTCTGGATCGGAACAAAAGACTTTTCTTTTTCTTTTTCAAACCCTGTCAAAATCATTTCTAAGCGGCTCAGATTTTGGCGCACACCATAGGTTGCTCGAATCTGCACAGGTTTTTCGATGGTCGTCGTGATGCGTAGGCCCATGCTTGCAACAGAATCCACGGTATCGGCACCCAAGAGCTGCAGCATTTCGGGCCGATTGAGTTGCCTTTGCACCAATTCCGTCACAGCGAGTTCGTTGAACTGAAATTTCCCTTGCTTGAAGGGGACGATTTCTTCTTTTGAAGCATCAAACTGCGCTTGGTTGATAAACTTATTTTCCAACATGCGCTTTAAAACGTAGTTTTTGCGCACTTTGGCCGCATCTTTTGCCTTTTTTTGCGCTTCCAAAGACGTTTTTGTAAAGGGATTGTAGCGGTAGGGGGCCTTAACACTCCCCACAATAAAGGCGCTTTCGGTGAGGGTCAGTTCATGGGGTTCTTTGTTGAAATAGTAGGTGGCCGCAATTCCCACGCCACGCCCATTGCCGGTCACATGGAATTGATTCAGGTAAAACTCAAGAATATTGTCTTTGGAATATCTGCGTTCCATCTTAAACGCATTCACCATTTCAACAAATTTACCATAGACATTGTTCACCCGGCGCCCGTATAAGTTTTTTACGGTTTGCTGAGTAATGGTTGAGGCGCCTTCGCGCTTCCCCATAAAAATGTTACGGTAAACTGCACGCATCGTTCCAACGGGATCAATGCCAAAATGCTGATAAAATGTGTCATCTTCTGCTGCGACAATGGCATCGAGCAGATGACGCGGCATTTCCTTTAACGGAACATACTGCCGGTGCTCATTTCCAAACAAACTGCCCAGCTGGCTGCTGCCATCGGCGTAATAAACAATGGATTCCTTCGACAGAATCTCAAGAATTTTTTCACGCTTTAAATGGTCGTAGTTTCCAGCATAAACTTCAAACACGACATAGGAAACAGCCGAGGCACCAGTCAAAAAACAAAAGGCAAGACCTGCAAGAATGAGAAGAATCATTTTTTTCATTACACATCCAAATCAAGCGTTACAGGACAATGATCAGAGCCAAACACCAGGGGATGGATCTGTGCCCCCCGCACCAAGTGTTGCAGCTCTGGTGACACGAAGTTATAGTCGATCCGCCAACCAATATTGCGTTCGCGGATTCCGGGGCGATTGCTCCACCAGCTGTAATATCCGCCCCGCTGCTCAAACATGCGAAAGGTATCCAAGTAACCTCGGCCCACAAAATCGCTCAGCCAAGCTCTTTCTTCTGGCAAAAATCCCGCATTTTTAAGGTTCTGTTTCGGATTCGCCAAATCGAGTTCGGTGTGGGCGATATTGAAGTCGCCTCCAATCACAACGCCGTAACCTTGCTTGCGTAAACTTTCGATCTTTTCTAGAAAGGCCGCGCAAAAGTCGAGTTTATATCCCAACCGCAGCCCTTCTCGTTGACTGTTTGGAAAATAGGCCGATAAAAAAATGTTTTTCCCGACAGCCACTCCGAGCACGCGCCCTTCGGAATCAAATTCCGGGAATCCAAGCCCTCTGACAAGCTCTGGCTTTTCACCACACACGGATTTTCGATAGTAAATTCCGACGCCGCTGTAACCTTTTTTTTGTGCAGGAAGCCAAGCACTCCCAAAACCAAAGGGCGCAAGCCATTCTTCTTGCATTTGTGACGTTTCGGCACGCACTTCTTGCAATAAAACAACATCCGCTTCCGCAGCTTTCAACCAGTCAAAAAATCCGTTGCGCGCACAGGCACGGATTCCGTTTACATTCCACGAAGCAATTCTCAAGCCCATCGCCTTCATATTCCTACTCGTGAGAAGCCATTTCTTTGGGAACACAATCGAGTCCACGAGTTAATAAACTCGGCGCCCACGTATAGTAATATCTTTCCTTAGGCCCGCACCAATTTCCATCGGCTCGCAAGGCTTCAAAGAAATTTCCGCGTAACGTTAAACTTGTCGAATATCTGACTTCCCCATTTTCATAGATTTTTACACCTTCTGCATCGAGGGCAAATTGCCCTGTGAGGGGATCGAGAGACATCCCGGTGAGGCTATTGATGTAGGCAATATGTGGATATTTCCCTAATAGTTCTTCAATCGAGAGCGCTGCGTTCCCTTTAATTTCAATGTAGGTGTTGGTAGGAGCGGTGGAGTCGGAAGATTCCGCATGGCCCGTGAGATCAAACCTGCCTACAAATTCGGGATGAGCGTCTTCAAACTCTTTTAACAGGCTTGAAGTAAACAACGGGTGTTCCAGAACGCCATCACGCAAAATGGTGACCTTTTTAGTGGGGCACCCTTCCACATCAAAGAGGCTGGAAAAAGGAGAGTAAGGAACGTGGGGATCATCATGTACCGTAACATTTGGCAGCACGACTTCATGAACGTTGTTCGCTTCCCAGGCTCCTGTGCCATCCAAAATGGTGCGCACCGAAAGGTTGGGCGCCACCAGTTCATCGAATAAGGTGATAAAGGCGCGGGGCGTAAGCAGCACTGCAAACCCTTGAGGCACAGGTACAAGTTTGCGCACATCGACATTTTGCAGGTTCTTTGTAGCCTCAAGTAAAACCTTTTTCCAGTCTTCTTCCTTTGGAAAAAAGCCGGTGAGGTCGAAAGCAAATTCGGAAGTATCAGTGAGCGAAAAAGACATCTGAATGCTGCAAAATGCGGTTTCTTCGGCGGCTTCATTCCCAGCAGAATCAATATAAATCTTTTTGAGATGAGCAAGGGAAGCGCCAATTTCTCGACCAATAAGGTTTTTATGAGCGATTTTAGCGGCCTCAGAATCCATGCTCTTCACAAGATCTTCAAGTGCTTTAAAGGCATTTTCAGAATCGAGCAGCGCCAACAGCTCGGGCGAAGCCAGAGGAATTTTAGGGTAACTACCTCTTTTAACGACCTGGGTTTTATGCTCAAGGGCGCACGCCAGCTTTTCGACCGCTGCAAAATTTTTCGCAAATTTTTCGAAGTCTGAGCCAATAAAATGAAGCTGTGCGCTTAAGTTTTTATCTGTTCGAAAATCAACAGTGGTCGCCAGTGTTTTGCCATTTTGCGCTGGAAATTTAGAATGCCAGCGGCCATTTGCTAAGACGGCAGACATCTCTTCCGAGGACTTTATGGTGCATGCAAAGTAGGAGAGCCTTTCTTGTTGCAGTGCAGATTTCAAAAATTCTTTCACATTCGTATAAAAAAGCTCTGTAACTGCGGATGAACTGATCATCAAAGTTCTCCTTGCGCCTCGCCGGTTCCGATGACTTTAACCATCGGGTTTTTTTGCATCAATAGAATGGCAGGTCCACCATCCGAAGTCATTACCCCTTGCCCATCCTTGCCACAACGACCAATGCTTCGGCACAAAAGCGGACCAAAGGCCGCAACGGTACTCTGAAAGCATTCAGTTGCGATCCCTGTGAAATTCGCATCGCGCATCTGCTTGGGAGGCTCACCTTTTTTCAAAAGAAAGACCTTTCCAACGTCTGCTCGAAACTCCAAATTCGAGCAGGATGCCGTTCCGCCGCGCCATCCGCTTAAAAACAACACTCCTTTTTCACCTTGCCCGTAGGGCGTTCCTTCTAAAGTTCGTGCAAGCGTATCAATACTCACACGCGCAATAGACTCTTCAGACTCCGTTTGAAGAGGTAACAGCTCGCGGGAAGACTGAATCCAGATGCTTGTCATGCGATTTAAAGAAGGATGAAACACGGATTCCATGCGCGAGCAGCCATCGGGAGTTTTGCCTGCTTCTTTTGCCGTTTGCCGGGTGTGTATGGAATCAACCAACATCCCATTGCGCACGAGTGCTTTGCGCCGCGCAGGCGTTCCTTCGGCATCAATTAAATTCAATCCGCAATTATCGAGGGCACCATCGATCATGATATTCATCCAATCGGGGGCCACACGCAGGTTTTGCATGACACCGTCTTTTCCGAAACTGGATGACCCTAATGTGATGAGATCTCCTTCTGCCGCATGGCCCAGAGCCTCATGCAAAATAAGGCCCAACAGATCTGCATCGATGGCAAGGTAGTCGTAGTCGATGTCCACCGGAGTATAGCTTGCATCCAAAGCCGCCAAGGCTTCATCAACCGTATTCTGCAGATTTGCCTTTAATTGCGTTTCAAACTCAGCATGGGTGAGTTGGCGATTCTCGAAAATCCGCTGCATGGACCTTCGTTTTTCTTCGCCTCTTTTCGTTGTGGCTTCGATGGATGCTCTTGTGACGGTCCGTGAGATGGTCTGTTGTGAGCCATCTAAAAAGAGCTGCAAGCGGTGCTCAATTTCGGCTTTCACAGAACCTTGAACGCTTTGTACGGGATCATTTAAAAATGCTTTTTGACTTTTTTGAAAGATGTCAACGATTCCTTGAAACCATTCGGGGTCGAGTTCTTCGCCCCACGCACAACTTCCGTGGTGTCCGATAATATGATCGCGGTACGCCAAGATTTCGTGTTGCTTATTTTCACTCATGCTTTGTGCTTGCACAAAGGCTGCTTTTAAAGCTTTAAACACCAGTTGATCTTTGGCTTCATTTTCAGGCAACGACGCAGCAACAAGCCCCGTACCTCCTGCAACAATGGCTCGAATTTGCACGCCCAGAATATCATGCAACCTGACGGGTTCATCGAGCTTGCCGTTTCTCGCCACAGCAGAAAAGCTTTCTTCTGAAACCACAATCACCGACAGATCTTCAACCAGAAACCCCGGACAGCTTTCGGCAAACAGGGCCACACCGCGTTCCATGGCCGCAAGCCAAAGTGCTGTTTCGGTGGGCTCAAGCGAAAAGGCAGGAGCATCGGAAGGCAGTGCATATTTTTCGGCAAAGGATCGCTTTGTTCCCTTTTTGGAAGCAGGGAGTAAGCCCTGTGGAGCATCTTTTAAAAGGTAACGCGCATATTGAGAAAGAAAGGATTGACCCAGTTCTTTTGTCGCTGCGCCAATGGAACTCCCCATCTGAAACCGCAGGGCGCCTTCATGATTTTGCAAGGTCGAAAACCAGGCTCCAGGGGTTTCATCGAACAGAACCTGCACCGCCGCCACATCGTAGGGTGCCACGATGGGATCGAGCATCACGTCGATTCCACCGCACAGCACGCGGGTATAACCATAGGCATCCGAATGGGTGCGCAAGTTACCTTCCCTTTGCAAAAGCTCAAGGTACCAGCCCTCAATGCCTCGGTGTGCAAAGGTTTTGGGATCCGAACACGAAGCATGTGCGGTTTCGAACGTTGCACCCGGCTTGGTGTAGCAGGGCTTAAAATCTGAGAGGGTTGAAAGCGTTCCAAAGCGTGCGCCATTCCCCACGGAAGCCACAAACACTTCGTTTAAACAAGGTAACGAAACAATACCCAGGATGGGTTTTCCTTTGTGAACGAGGCTTAAAAGCGTGGTCCACAGCGGGCTTTTTGCTAAGAATCCAACGGTGCCGTCGATGGGGTCAAGCAGCCAATAGGTATCCGTGTTGAGATTGAGGGGCTCTTCAACGTGGTCGCCGAGTGTCAATTCATGGGCGCGCAATGTGGGCACAGCTGTGGGGCGGTTATCCACCGAAACAGCGGTTCCCAAGTCTGCCAGCTTGCGCAAGGTCCCAAACTCTTCACCCATAAATCCCAATTCAGGAGTGAGCTGTGCAAGAAATTTGCGAGCCTCCATTTCAATTGAGCGATCTGCAAGGCTAACAAGGGTTTTATCTCTCTTTTTTTCGATTTTTAAATCCTGGCGGAAGAATTTCAGTCCCAACTCCGAGAGATGGCGGACTGCCTTCAAGCCCATGGACTCCCATTCCTTCAGCCGCTCAGGAGTCACTGCAATTTCCATCTGTTTCCTCCACGTGGCAATTTTGACGCTCATTCTTTCAACTTCCGTACCTTCGTTCCTAACGGGAGTCATTACGATGTTGTTTTTTCTTTCGAGCAATTCGTGTAGTCTAGCCAAAGAAAATCACCGTCGCTACCATTAATTCAGAAGCGGGAAGCTGGAATGCAGTTACGAATGTACGGCGCGACCGATATAGGTCTTGTGCGGTCGAGCAACCAGGACGCGTTTTTCTTCAGCGCCGATTTTGGAATCGTCATTGTATCCGACGGTATGGGTGGGCACAAGGGCGGCGAAATCGCAAGCAAGCTTGTTGTGGACGGCCTGCGAGACGCCTACCTCAATACCTCCGAAATTCTGGTTGAAAATGTCGGTCCCTTTTTAGACGATGTTTTACGCAAAATTAATCAAGACATCATGCGCCAAGCCTCAGAAAACGAGAACTTAAAAGGCATGGGTGCAACCGTAAACTACCTCCAGTTTGGCGGCGGGCGACTTGCCATCGGCCACGCAGGCGATTCACGCACATATCTCATTCGCTCTGCGCGCAAATCCAGCGGGGGCGTCTGGTGTGGAATGTGGTCGCTCACCGTCGATCACAACGTCGGTAACTTTATCGACAGAGGCATTTTCAAACCCGGACGAGATTTTTCGGCTGGCAATATCACCGAAAAACAAAAGTCTCGCCTCACTCGCGGCATGGGCGTGCTGTCCGACCTCAAAGCTGACCTCTACAATAAGGCCACAAACGAAGGCGATGTTCTGCTCACCTGTTCCGATGGGTTGCATGGCTTTGTGCCTGATCATGAGATTTTAAAAGCCATCATGTCGGGCCCTCTGGCAACAGCACACGAGCGCCTCATCGAACGCGCCAAAGTGGCAGGCGCACCCGATAACGTAACAGTCGTCATCAGCATTTTTTCGCAAGAAGACGAGCCCCTGCGCGAACCCTCTGCACGGCACATCATCGACAAGCCGCCCTACCTGTTACGGATGCCCAATGGCGCCATCCGGGGCCCTCTGTCTGCAAAAGAAATTTTGGCAGAGTGGATGAGTGGACGTATTCCCGGTGACGCCGAAGTGGCTTCAAGCTTAAAGAAATGGGTGTTTTTTCAAAATACCAAAGAGTTGTTTAAAACATACACGGAATTCGATTGCTCGGAAGCTAGGGAACACGTCTCGCGCATGAATCCCATCAGTGGCCTCGATTTAAAATCCGAAGTCACAAAATTTGTGAAACGCCGATCCACTCCTCCTTATTTGATGGTTTTCTTTCTGGGAAGTGCCCTTTCTGTCATCCTGGGGTTCTTGATTATTCAACGCCTCACCCAGGGCAAAAGTTCCCAGTCACCCACTCCAAATAAAGAAACACCCATGGGCAATTCTCAGAACTTGCCCGGCGTTCCAGTTCCGGGCCCAGCAGGAAGCCCCACGCCTCCTGGTGCCCCAACAGCTCCAGCAGCCCCCGGCACTCCCGTCGAATAGCACCTTGGGCACACCCCCAGAGAAAGGTATGATGAAATTCGTGCCTTTTCTTGGGAGAAAATATGCCGTCTCAAAAAGCCCTGCAGCACAACTGGAGCCCCCTACTTTTCGACGCCAGCCAGCTCGACCTCACATGGCTTGAAACTTGGTACGGGCTCCTCACAACGCTCTGCTTTTTTGGAGCAGGCTTTGCCTTTGCCGCTTTGCATGCAAGGAAACAAAAGTCGAAGGGCAAAGACATTCTTGGCGCACTTCTTTTTGCCTTTGCACTCACAGTGCTGCTTGCCCTCTTGGTTTTTTTGTACTTCATGTTCAAAAATCAAATCCCCTGGGGCCTGCGTTGGTACAGCACCATGTATGTGGTTGCCTTTGTCCAACTCTTTCTTGTGCTCAATCATTGGGTCAAAAAACGCCACATCATGCTCACATCCCTCATGCTCGATTCCCTCATCGGTTACCTTATTGTGGGGATGATCGTGGGGGCACGGTGCGCCTACGTATTTGTTTACAACTGGCAAGCCTATGCCCAGCACCCCGAAGATATTTTAAGGGTCTGGGAAGGGGGACTCTCGTTTCATGGGGGAATTATCGGTGTTACTTTAGCGATTTTTCTCTATGCGAAAAGACATGGAATTCCATTTTTCCACCTCGCAGACCGCCTTAGTTTGTGCGTTCCCTTCGGCATCGGTATGGGCCGCATTGGCAACTTTATGAATGGCGAACTCTATGGCCGCGTGACTGATGTTGAGCAGGTTCCTTGGGCCATGATCTTTCAAGGCGGCGGGCCGCTTCCTCGACACCCCAGTCAGCTTTACGAAAGTTTTTCCGAAGGCTGGCTCTTGTTACTGACTTTAATTCTCATCCACCGTTCAAAACCCAAAGAAGGAACCCTTGCTGCTTCCTTTCTGTTTTTTTATGGCCTCTACCGCTTTTTTACCGAGTTTTTCCGCGAAGCAGACCCTCAGCTCAGTTACTTTTTCGGGCAAACTGTAACCATGGGGCAAATTCTTTCTGTGGCTTCGATGCTGGTGGGGGGAACTATATTTGCACTGACACGAAAGGGAATACAAACGGGATCAGAGGAGTGGCAGGGGGGAATTGATGAATATTTTGAGAAGAGGAAGTTAAAGGCATGAAGAAAATAATTTACAGTTTAATTATTGGCACAATAATGTTACTCATTTTTTTATGCTTTTCCTGCATCATCTATTTACGCAACTCAACTTTCCTAGAACTGTGTTCAATGTATACATATTCGCGTTCTCCTCAAATTTTAAGATATCTGGCATTGAAACAAATAAAATCTAGGAATTCCAAAGACATCTTTGCGGAGCATAGCTTGAGAAAATATGCCCAGCCCATCCTTCATACTTATATGATGCACTCACCAGAGGGCTTGGCTCTCAATAAATATCCACAGAACTATGCTGCCACAACAATTCCAGAATCTACTCTTGAAATTGGTAAAATACTCCTCAAAAAAGGAGTTCCCGTGGACTTTATGGATTCAAAAAAAGGCACCGCCCTCCAACAATCTGTATTTTTAAACCAACCGAATGCAGTTCAATTTCTTCTGCAAAACGGCGCAAAAAAAGATATTCCCATGCCTGAATTCTACAAAGAATGCGCAACCCACTTACCTCTCGATTGCGCTAAACTCCGGGACAAAAAAATTGCAGACTATACAAAAATAATAGAACTGCTGAGCAACTGATGAGTAAAAAATAACAAATATTTTTGAAATAGAAGAGATAAATCTTTAGAAAATGAAATTTATTGCTGCAAAATTCGCCCCCCATAAGATGTAAACTGCCAATAAATAAAGACGAGAAGTAGAACGGCGATTTTGACTGCTATCGTGCCTTGAAACGAGTTTTATGGGTTGTATTTGTTGTGTGATTCAAGTAGAATCATAAAATTTTTGCAGGGATGTAGGAGAAATATTTTACATGGTTATCGCATCTCGCATTGGAAAAATCTTCTTTCAGTGTGTGCTTTCAATTCTGTTACGATGGACTTTTTTGATTCCATTTCTTTCGCGCGCTTTTGTGAGCACCGACGACTAAACTTAGCGCCATCGTCATTATTAACTTATATAGTAATTATCAAAAAGGGAGACAAAATATGACCTCTGCTCATTTTTTCTTTATACCTTCTATCTTCTTTCTCGGGCTTTTCGTAGGAGCCGCTATTTCAAATTATTTAACTCAAAGTACAGCTGAAAAACATAAAGATACACGGACTTCAAAGACCACAAGATGGCTGTTAGCTTCAACTTTCGGTATATTTAGTATCATCTTTATCATAACTCATATGGTCCCATTCATGGGAGGAGCAAAATCACTTCATGCCACACTTGGGCACCAACCACTGTTTGATCAACATACATCTTCAACAGCAGTCGAAGTCTATGACCGTTTAGAGCGCTTTGGGGAGGTCGGACGCGAAGCCTATAAGCGATTTACTTACACTGGGGATGTTGTTTTTCCCTTGAGCCTTTTGTTTTTTTTAATTGTGCTCGTATATTTTGTTCGGGAAAGAATCTCGCTTTCGAGCATGTTTCGAATAATTTTAATTTCCGCACCAATTTTGTGGTTTTTGTCGGATATGGCCGAGAACTCAGTCATTTATTTTCTCATATCCCAATACCCACAAAAAAATATTCTCCTGGCTGAACTGTTAGCGCCTCTTACAAATCTTAAGTTTACCTTACTTTTAGGGTCTATTGCGCTCCCGATAACTTCTTATGTTTTGTTTCGAAATAAAGGTAAAAAATGAAAAGCCAATCAAAGTCTAAATCAAAATGCCAAAGTGACCTCCCTGTCATGACCCAACCCCATTGTGAAATTACATTTAAAGGACATCAATCCTGCCAAGGGGGCTCCTCTCATTAGAATCAAAGGCAATTGCTTAGTTACCTTGTTTCGCAGCTCAACGCCGCCAAAAACTTGATGCGCGGAGCCGCATTTTTCTCTTTTTCCAGTGAAGCAGTCCAGGGTTGCAGTGAAGGAAACATGCAGCGTGCGATTCGAAGAAGTGGAACCGCACGCACCGGGCTCCAAGAAGAATTTTGGTACTCTGCAATGCCCGCCTTTTTACGCACTCGTCAGCAGGTCAGGCGTTGCCCATGCCAACGTGAGCCAAGCCTGCAAGGCAAAGACATGATAGTGCAAGTGCGCCCATCTGGCAGGCCGAAGGAGTCACGGAAATGGACGACACGCTCAGCACAAAGAAACGATCGGACTTATTCCAATTTTTAAAGGTGTGCTGGCAAACAGCCGCTGGTGAAGATACTTTATCTGGAATCAGAGAATCGTTCGTGAAATCATCTTGATTATTGGAAGTCGATATTCACAAACTTAAAATCAATCATATTGAGTGTCTTGAAAGTCAGTTTGCAGATAAAAGCGTACTGGGCTTTTGCTTTAAAAATTTTAAACTTCAGTTGTTTGTGCACATCGGACTTGAAATTCTTGAATTTTGCATTGCCATGGGACTGGCGACCTTATTGGCCGATGCAGTGACTTCGCGCTCAACGCCTCACCTTGAATCCATCATCTTTGTGGCACTGATTATAACTTTCAGATTCTTTCTGTCACTGACCTCTGTCGCAAATGATCTCAATATTCGCGGACAACTTTTTAATCTTTTTTCTTCCAGATTTGTGCACTCCGATTGGTCAAGCATGAGTAAGGAAAAATTTGACCGCTTGCGAGCGCGCGAATTTATTTTATTTTCTGAACATATCACGAGCGCAGTTGAGATTATTTATGCACCCGTCGCCGTACTTGCAGGACTTGGGTATATTTTTTGGAAAATTGGGGCAGGCGGGTTTGTAGCAATGCTTCCAATTTTTGCACTTATTCCATTTTCGTATTTCATTGCGCAAGCAAGTGCCAAATATTCTAAAATTATTTTCGCAAAAAATGAACTCAGACTTGAGGAAATTTCTCGCTGGATAGAATGGGGAGCCTCTATTTTGTTGTCAACCACTTTGCAAGTCCCGCATGATGAGTGATCAATGCTCGGAGTGTGGTTTATTGCAAAAATTTAATCAAAACGAGCGGAATAAGAGCCTGTCTCAGCTTGGCCTTTCTGGCCAAAGCGTGCTTTTATAGGTGGCGCAGCTTTTCGAACGCATTCCACGAAAGACGACACGCCATGTTTGATTTCGATTTTGAGTCGGTACCTTGGTCAAGTTACAATCCGGGCCTCCTGGAACAGGATCTGATGACACTTCCCCTTGAAGCGGGGCTCATTGCATCGATGAATGCGTCTTATGCACGTCACAATTCAACACTGTGGCCCTTCGGCAACGAAAAAACCGACAAAGAGCGGCTGCCATCCATACACCCTGGCCGAACGCTTGTGCTCATTGCAGCCCCTGTTGCCACAGGTACCCTTGGAGGGCTTTCTCTTTTTCAAAAGGAATTCCCGCTTTGGCCCCACGTGCGAGGCTGGATACACGCCCATCTCGTCACAGAGGTGGCCACGACTTTTGCAAAAACAACATTCTTGCGCGAACGGCCTTATCACGACAGTGAATTCAAAAAAACAGAACGCGAAGCCTTCGACAATCGCCTTTCGTTTATCAGCGGGCATGCTTCGCACACCTTTGCCTTTGCCACGTATTCCAGTGCTTTGATGTGGCAATATTCCAACTCGAAGCCCCTCAATTGGGCATTTTCTTCGGTTTTATTTGCAGGAGCCACATGGGTTGCCGCCGGAAGAGTGCAAGATCATCATCACAACCCCACAGATGTGACCGCAGGCGCACTGGTTGGAACGGCTGTTACATATCTTATGTTTGAGCGGGTTGTTGAAGTGATTAAGTTTGATACCGAACGAAAATCAAACAAAACTTCTTCTTCTGCAAGCGCAACTAAAGTTCGATTATTTCCAAGCTTTGAAGGATTCAGCTCTCAATCCAAAATTGCAATCAATGCAGAAGCTCGTTTTTAAATGCAACACGCTCTATCAAGCCAAGGCTATTTATTTATACTCTGATAAAAGACTTAGTTCGCCCATGGACAGAGCACACCGCTTTCGCCGCGATTAATAAGTTCGCAGCGCTCATACTGTCCAATAGGAGCAGTGCCTGTTGGATTTCCAAAAACCAGACGTGCTGAACTATCCGAAGCATCGCCGTGGGTTACTAGAAGCTTACCCGACTGCGCAAAGGAAACGTTAGAGACATCAGAAAATGCATAAGTTCCTGTCGTGGGAGGCACATTGGAGCCGCCGCGAATTTTTGCAATGTGCACATATTCAAAATCAGGTTCAGCTCCATTAACGCTGGGCTTGATAACAAAAACTGCATCAACGCCCATTTCAATACAACTGTCGAGGTGTGCCACCAATGCAATATGGCCGGTTGTGGGCGTGCCCGCAATGTTGTTCACTTTGAACATTGTGAATTTCTTCACAGCAACATTATCATCCTTAGGCATATTCGGGCGCAATTCTGCACATGGATGATCGAGAAGGTACACTGAAAGATCTTCGGCATTCAAGAAATGAGTATCGCCGTCGTAGATGATCCGCAGAACTTTATTGTCCTGAGTTAAGCTTGCTTGTGGAACATTATTAGTGATTGCAGTAGCCTCTGATTCTGATTTGGGATTTCCGCACGCAAGAAGTGCAAATGGAAGGATAGTCGCTAGCGCAGCAGACTTAAAGAAGTTCATAGATGCTGTCCCCAGTAAAAAGAATATTGAAATACCCGTCGCAGGTCATACCTTTTTTATTCTAAGTTGCAAGCATTTCAGTAAACTTTGATTCACATCATTGCAGTGCGAAAGCCGTATCTTGCAAAGATGATTCAAAAAATTGTAAACCTCTCATGACTTGTCACCTGATGTCATTTAAATGTAAAACCACAATTTGTGAAAAAATGTGTTTAAAAATTTCTGAAAAGACTCTCTAAGCATGGCAATCCTTCTTAAACAATTTCAAGTACCAAAATTTTGGCACAAAGCTTGGCCCATCCATGCTCCGATAAGAAATTATATGCAATAATCTATGCTATGACTTCTAAAACTCAAATAAAGAAACTCACATGGGCGTTAAAGTTGTTGACGGCATAAGCCTTACAGAAATCGAAAAAATCCCAGCAACACTTCATCATAAAATCTCTTCGCTGAGGAATTTTCTAAAGGAATCCTCGTTTTCAAACGCAGTATTTGCGACTTCGGCGTTCTTGATCATACTTGCCCACACGAGCGTCCTTTTTTACTCCTCACTCATCGAAGAGCTGATTTCGGCCTTTAAAAACGAATCCCTGAGTAAAATTATTTTATTTTCGGGGTCGTTTATTTTTCTTGAAATGGCAATTTCATTTGCAGAAAACGTGGCTGAGCACCTTAAAAATAAAGAGGTCGTAAAGGCCACGAGGCACCTGACTGTTCAATCAATGGATCACCTCCTCAATACTTCCTATCAACGCTTTGGAGAGCTGAGTCACAACGGAAACGTTTCTGGGACACTCTTCGAAATCTGTTTTTGCCTCGATGGATTTGTAAGTACGCTTTTAAGAATGCTCGTGTCGTTTTCTTGCCTCTTTGTCTCCATTCTCTTTGCGATTCAAGCGAGCCTCTTTCTCTTACTTCCCCTTCTTTTTTCAGGATTTTTATTTTATATTCTGTATGCATTTTGCAACACCAAGGAAAAAAAAACTCCACGTTGAAGTGTACTCAAAAACAAGTCCACTCCTTGCACATTTGATGAATACCATTTCAAAGTTTAGGTCGATTAAGGCTATTGGTGCCAAAAATCACATTTTGAATGAACTCAAGGTTCTGGCAAAAGACGTAGAAGGCTCCGAAACAAATCTTTTGCATGTTAAGTTACGTTCCACGCTCTATTCCACACTCAACGGATCTCTTTCAAAGATCGCCCTTATTTGTCTTATACTTATTCTTTTTTCCCTAAAACAAATGAGCCTTTCGGAAGGAATTGCATCGATCTTCATCTTTGGGCGTGCCTATTCTCACATTCCAAATCTGTTTCGGCAAACCTTAGATCTGAATCGATTGCACATTCTTGCATCCCGATTTTCGCAGATAAAACACGCATCAGCCTCTCGTAAAATGACCCATCGAAGAATAGAAAATCAGAAAAATGTTGCGCTGGAACTGGACTCCGTTGATTTTTCCTATGCGGGTCAATCGAAGTTTATTGACCGCATGTCTCTCAAAATTCAAGCGGGCAAAAAAACGGCTTTTGTGGGAAGATCGGGGGCAGGAAAAAGCACGCTCCTCAATCTTATGCTTGGCCTGCTTGAACCAAGCAACGGATCTATTTCTGTGTGCAGCAACGAGCCGCTGCTTGATCTTGATAAGTGGCGATCTAAACTGGGCATCGTTTTGCAAAATGAAATATTTCTGTGCGGAACCATTCGCCAAAATCTTTGCATTGGCATTGGCATTGAGCGAGATATTAAAGATGATGAGATTCTTTCTATCCTTGATAAGGTTCAACTTTTAAATAAAGTAAGCACTCTTTCGAAGGGACTTCATGAAAGCATCTCAGAAGACAATTTTTCGGGAGGAGAACTGCAAAGGCTTGCCATTGCAAGAGCCCTCATGCGAAATCCCGACATTTTTGTGTTTGACGAACCCACTTCGGCACTGGATTACGAGACAGAAAAGTGGGTGCGAGAAAATCTCTCTCACGTTTTAAAGGGAAAAACCTCCCTGTTTGTTGCTCACAGGCTTTCCACGGTGCTTGACGCCGATGTGATACACGTTGTTGAGGGCGGTCAAATTGTGGAAAGCGGAACGCACCAGGAGCTCTTGAATGCCCGGGGAGAATACTGGAAGATCTATGGGCAAGGGATGATTTAAGGCAGATTTGAACTTCCGTTTTTCATCATTTTGCAACTACGCAGTAACCATTTTCACGAGCTGCATCTCCTCGGAGTGAGTAATCCAACACGAAAATCGAAAGCTGTCCATTATTCTTCTTATGGATAGCGACTGCAAAATAATCATCTTTTTGAATAGGGGGAGACATAGGAGACGGTATTTCTCTTGTATACCTCCCTTCCCAAAAATTTGCCGAAGCTTTATTGAGTTTAATTCTTACTGTAATGTCATTGCCATTTGGTTTATTTTTGCCACTTATACTCAAAAAAACTTTTTGGAATTGCTCTCAAATTTTTTAACCACATATCTTCGTACAGTATTTTCATCACCCACCCCGCCTTTTGCAGTTTCACACTTTTCAAATGAGTGAATAGTTTCTACTGGCGCTTGTTGAGCTGCTACGACCTGAGTCGCATCGGAATCGCCTTCAACATTTAAATTATCGTTGCCACATGAGGTTAATCCACTAAAAATCAATAAAGAAGCTGCAGCAATGGAACATTTCTTAAACATTTTAACCTCTAAATTATTACTCAATACAATCGCAACTGATTAGTACAATTTTTTTTTACAAAAAATCTTTTAATTTAAAGATTTTCACATTAATTATAAACGCAAAATCTCTTATGAGCACCCTATGCGAATTTTTCTCAAATTATAGAAATCCAGATTTTGCCATGTAGTAAATTTTTGAAATTCTTCTTCAAATCTGAAACAATCAAATGTCACACGTGCACCCCAACTGACTTCTTGCCCGAAAGGACCTGAAACATTTATGGTCGATATCATGAGTCTTATGATGCCCCTGCTTGCGCTTGTCTTTTTTGTTTTTTCGGTGCTGTTTCTTTATATGATGCACAAATCCCTTCAGACTTCCCAAGAGCAAACTTCGATGCGACTCATCGAAGTTCACAAAACCTTGGAAGCACGCTTGGGTGAGGTCCGTATCCAGGTCTCTGAGTCGCTACAAAAGCACAGCGAAGACGTCAGCCGCAGGGTCGATCTTATGACCCACTCCACTGCGGGAAACTTGAAAGATCTTTCGAGGGCCATGGAAGTCCGCCTTGATGAAGGCCTTCAAAAATCGACTTCCACCTTTGTCGATATCATGCAAAGGCTTGCCATTATTGATGAAGCACAAAAGAAAATTGCGGAACTTTCTGGTAACGTAGTGAGTCTGCAAGAAATTCTAAGTGACAAACGCGCACGAGGTGCTTTTGGAGAAGCGCAACTTTCAGCCCTCATCGGCAATGTTCTGCCGGCTTCTGCCTATACGCTGCAAGCAACCTTTCCAAATGGCAGTCGCCCCGATTGCGTGTTGCACCTCCCCGAGCCTACGGGAGATTTGGCCATCGATGCAAAGTTTCCGCTGGAGGCATTTCGCCGCATGCTGGAGCCCGGCATTGCAGAGCACGACAAAAAAGACTTTGAAAAGCAATTTAAGCAAGACATCAAGAAGCACATCAACGACATTGCCTCTAAGTATATCATTCCCTCATACACTTCGGATGGGGCCATGATGTTTATTCCTGCAGAATCTGTGTTTGCAGAAATTCACGCCCATCATCCCGACCTTGTGGAGGAAGCCCACAAAAAGCACGTGTGGATGGCCTCGCCCACCACTTTGATGGCGATCCTCACCACTGCGAGAGCCGCCCTTAAAGACGCCGCAACCAGGCAACACATGCACCTTATTCAATCGCATTTGGGCAAACTGAGCGAAGATTTTAAGAGGTTTCAAAAGCGCATGGATAACCTCGCCACTCATATTCGCCAAGCCAACGATGACGTTTCGGAAGTGAGCACCACCGCACAAAAAATAGTTTCTCATTTTCATCGCATTGAGCGCGTCGAACTCGGCAGCGAAGGCAATGCTACAAAGGACAAGCTCACAACCCCACTTCCCTCAGAGATGGTCGCCATTCCCTTGCATGAGAGTTCTTTGACTGCCTCATAGGATACGGGCAATCTATGCGCTTGCCGGAGAGCCCATTTCGAGTATGTTCGGGTCTTGGCATCCGCACTGAGTACGTTTGCTTTAGAAAAGCGCTGAGGAGTTTAGAGAAATGCAAAAACGATTCTTTTTTTCAATCATGTTTAAGATCTCAATTTTGGCACTTGCGCTTCCTAGCGCACAAAATTCGACCGCCTTTGCAGCTGGCACACTTACCATGGGAACGTCGGCAGATTACCCTCCTTATGAGTTTCATGATACCTCAAGCGGCAAGGATCAAATCATTGGTTTTGACGTTGATATTGCAAGAGCTATTGCAAAAGAATTAGGCTATGAACTCAAAGTCATCGACATGGATTTTAACGGCCTTCTTTCAGCCCTGCAGGCAAAGCGCGTCGATTTAATTATGGCAGGCATGACTCCCACCGAAGAACGCAAAAAAAATGCGGACTTTTCGGACGTGTATTATGAAGCAAAGAATACCATCGTTGCGCTCAAGGCAAACAAAATACAGAGTATTGAGCACCTCGCTGGAAAAAAAGTTGGCATTCAGCTTGGCTCCATTCAAGAAAAAGACGCTAAGAAAATCGCCGAAAAAACCAAGGACATGAAAGTCGTTTCGCTCAATAAGATTGGCGAAATTATTCAAGAGATCAAAGCAAAGCGCATTGATGCCGCCATTATTGAAGACACCGTTGCACGTGGATATGCCGAAAAACAAAAGGATCTTGAGTTCCATGTCATTGCGAGCGACAGCCCCCAGGGGTCTGCCATTGCGTTTCCTAAGGGTTCCAAACACGTCGCTGATTTCAACCGCGTCCTTAAAAAGATGAAAGACTCTGGCGAACTCAGTGCGCTGGTTAAAAAGTGGTTCGACAAAAAGTAAGCTCCTCGTCCTCTTCGCTGCCGCTGTTTTATTTTCAAATGTCATTCCACTGAGGTACAGCAGTGTCCTTATCATTGGATTTCGCTCAAATCGTGCCTTCGATTCCCTTTATTTTACAAGGGATCACTGTTACTTTAAAGTTTACTTTAATATCGGCAGTCCTTGGATTCCTTTGGGGCTCTGTTCTTTCGCTGTTTAAAATATCGAACATGAAACCGCTGCTTTATTTTGCAACGGCTTACACGTCGATTTTTCGCGGAACCCCTTTGATTTTGCAGCTCACGTTGGTTTATTTCGCGACACCGCAGCTCATCGGTTACGATATTTCTGCCTTAGAGGCCGGAGTTCTTGCCTTTGGGCTCAATTCCGCTGCCTACATTTCCGAAACCATTCGCGGCGGAATTCTTGCGGTGGACAAAGGTCAGCGCGATGCTGCCATGGCTTTGGGCGTGCCTTATTCCAAGATGATGATAGACATTATTTTTCCACAGGCACTTAAAAATATTCTTCCTGCCCTGGTCAATGAATCTATTTCGCTCCTCAAAGAATCGGCACTTGTTTCTGTGATTGGCGTAGAAGACGTCTTAAGGCGTTCCAATATCGTTGCCGCAGAAAAATTTGTTTACTTTGAACCTCTGATTGTGGCGGGCGTCATCTACTATGTGATGGTGATGTGCCTCACCTGGTTTGCAAGAATGCTTGAACGGAGGCTTAGACGCAGTGATTGAAGTCAATGATCTTTATAAGTCCTTTGGTGATCTCGAAGTCCTCAAAGGGGTCTCGACAAAAGTTCAAAAAGGGGAAGTTGTTGCCGTCATTGGGCCTTCGGGGTGTGGAAAATCCACCTTTTTGCGCTGCCTCAATCGGCTCGAAACTCCAACCAAAGGACGAATTCGCATCGGCGATTACGATGTGACGTCTCCAAAAACAGATATTAATTTAGTGCGCCAAAAAATCGGGATGGTGTTTCAGCATTTTTATCTGTTTCCACACATGACAGTGCTTGAAAATCTTATTTACGCACCCGTTAAAATTAAGGGACTTTCTAAAGAAGCAGCTACTGATAAAGCACGCGAATTGCTCCAAAGAGTGGGTGTGCTTGAAAAAGCAGATGTGTATCCGGGTAAACTCTCGGGCGGACAAAAACAACGCGTTGCCATCGCAAGATCTTTGGCTATGGAACCCGAAGTGATGCTGTTTGATGAGCCCACATCGGCACTCGATCCCGAAATGGTGCGAGAAGTTCTCGACGTCATTAAAGTGCTAGCCCATTCAGGAATGACAATGCTTATTGTGACGCATGAAATGAAATTTGCCCGCGAAGTGGCCGATAGGATCTGCTTTTTTGATTCCGGAAAGCTTGTGGAAGATGCCCCGCCTGAAGAATTTTTTACAAGACCTCAGGCGGAGCGTGCTCGGCAGTTTTTAGAAAAGATGCTTTAAGATCCGCCGCCTGCCTTCAAAACTTCAACCTTCACGTCTTTGGTTCCAGCAGCAAAAGCGTTGATTTCTCCAACGAGATCTTCAACGGCTTCAGGGCCTGCATTGCCATCTGCATCAAAACGAACAACAAGCTTGAGCTTTTCTGGCGCAGGTGAACCCGGAACCATGACGTTCTCTTGGGTGAGTTCAAATGCAAACGGATTTTGCTTTGGATTGTCGAGCTTTTTGACTGCAAAAGGAGCGCCGCTGGTTTCATCACGCAAGATGACAAAAACGGTTCCAATGGCATTTGCCTTTTCGAGGAGTTCAGGAGCAACCTGAACTTGGCCTGAAGCAAGAACCGCTGCGACTTCAACACTAGCAGCGGGCTGAGCTGCGGTGTCTGTGCCTGTTGTGGCTGCAGTTGTGTCTGTCGTTGTTGTGGTGGTGGTTGTATCGGTGGTCGTCGTCGTATCGGTGGTGGTTGCAGCAGTTTCAGAAGCAGGAGTTGCCGCAGGCTGCTCACTCTTCTTATTAAATGCGAAATAGCCAATTGCGATGGCTCCAATTGCTGCAACAGGAACAAGTACGTTCATCTTTGACGCCATGAGAATCTCCTCGAAAAACACTGCGTGAATATAGCTTTCTTGGCAACAGAACCAAGACGCGCGGCATCATACGTGAAATGATTCCGATTGCCAAATTCCCTCAGTGCTGGTCGAAAGAGCTTATTTCTTGCCTGCAGGAGCCAATTTTTCGAGAAGGCGCGATTTTTCTTCGGGAGTAAAGTCGATTTGGATAGTCTTGAAGAGCACTTCCACAAGGCGAATGGCATGGCTCAAAAAGGTGTTGGCAGCCTCGCGCTCTAGGCGCATGGCTTCCCAATCCGCACGGAGGGCACTGCGTTCTGCGCGCAAGGCTTCCCATTCCATCTTTACTTCCGCGCTTTCAACGCTGCTCACTGCACTTTGTTCCGCAAGACGTTGCGCCTTCTTAACATATTTCCTTTTTGGAACTGCGAAAAGAGTTTCGCCTTCATCCATACCTTCAGTCTCTTCGCCTTCATTCTCGACTTTAGGCGTTCTGCGTTCCCATTTGCGCACTTCAGAACCCTTTTTCCAGCTTTCTTTTGTAATAAAGAGATCTCTACCCACATAAACGGCCTCGAGTTCGCCGTCTTTTATCTTGCGGATAAGAGTCTTGTAAATCATGCCGGTTGCAAGAATCTCTTCCTTGTCAAGATAATCTTCCCTTGCCTTCAATCTCTGTTGGACGCGAACGCCATCAATTCTTCTCATCTGTAATTCCCTAATAATTCAGCAATAGCGACTTTTTCAATGCATCTTGTAGTAAAATTTTTAATTTTAAGAGCAAGTGACAATACCAAATCCAAATGTCTGGAGTTGCCTCTCATCGCACAAACTCTTATCCATTGGCAAGGAAAATTCTGCGGCAAAGGACAGTCTGCTCAAGGTTGCAAATGTCCTTTTAGAATATGTCCAATCGGGTATCAAAAGGGGAAGATTGGCCAAAATAAGGCCGAGGTGTGATATTTAATGCCGGAGACTAGAGGAAAAAGCCATCATCCGTGGTCCCACTGGTCCGTAAATCTTCTTCATCTGGGAGGTAATCCTCTCCCATTGAGGTTTTGAGGATGACAGTGCGCGCATCGAGATTGGTAAAATTTTGCGCAATTTTTTTCCAAAAATTCTTGGTGGGCTCAACCTCAAAAACGATGTGGACAAGCTGATCTACAAAATCAAAATAGTCTTCAAAGCTCTTATTGATACTTTCGAGTTCTTGCCGCACACGATCTTGAAACTGTAAAGCCAAGATGACAGGCATAATATATTCATTCATCGTTTGATTGTCTGCAATGATCTGCTGCAAGCGATCGTGCAAGCATTTGGTAGCGAGGCGTGCTTTATCATATTCGGGATTGCTCGCAATGCGCTCGACTTCAACCATATCTCCGCTCATGGCGGCGTTCATTATTTTGGTCGCATTTTCGTTTAATGTTTGCTTGAGAGAAATATTATCATTCGCGTTATAAAAATGCTCTAAAGCTTCCGACAGGCCGTTTTTTTGAGTTTCACTCAGCGTGCTGATGCCTTGAATTTTTTCCGTAATTTCAATCACTGCTGTTTCGGAGCTTTGAATAACGCGCATTAACATGGCTTTAACAATACGGACCAAAGTTTGAGACACAACGGCGTGTTTGATTCCATCTTCAGTGAAGGCTTGCTCAGTCATTCAGTGGCCCTTTCGCTCAGTAATCTAAACGTTTCCATCCATGTTCTCATCTTACGAGTGTAAGTGAGGAATTCTTGTCGGAAAAATGACACTTGCGACGTGCCTTTCTTTGAGCAAAGAAAGCGCTTTTTCATCTGGACGCGGCATAAATACGAAAGTCTGACAGTTCTTTGGAATGTGCGATTCAAGGCCCGTAAAAACGCTCCAGTCGGGCTGCA
The DNA here is from genome assembly GCA_044237915.1 of Silvanigrellaceae bacterium. Lineage (GTDB taxonomy): Bacteria > Bdellovibrionota_B > Oligoflexia > Silvanigrellales > Silvanigrellaceae > JBIIEI01. The sequence continues at coordinate 29,913 of JBIIEI010000012.1, forward strand.
AGTCACGTGCACGATACGTCCAAATGCCCACGGTGGGGGCATCTGTTTCAAGAATTTCAATTAAAGATTCCCTGGACTCTGCTAAGGGAATAAAGATAAGTCCTAAATCCCTGCACAGCTCTAAAAGAAATTGCAAGGTGTACCTATCGAGTCCCCGAGCATGCACACACACACCATCAAATCCGAGCAATAAACTCTCATAAATGAGATATTCGGACTGAATAAATCCAGAGCGCATTCTGATGCCCACAGTAGAAATTGAAGGCCGTATCAATTCCTGTGCAATGCCTTCACCCACATGATCTGCAAAAAAAGAAAACGAAACATCGAGTGAATCTTGCAGCGAAACGCTAGGGTCGGACAAACGCCATATTTTTTCTAATTCTTTGGCATAAATGAATTCTGAGAAACCAATAACTGAACCTTTGCGCAGCGCATTTTGAAAATAAGAAAAAGAAGAGTTTCGAAAAGACGCTTTTTCGTATGCACATTTGCGGATGGATTCAAGCGAAAGTTCGCTCAAAATCTCTTCAACCAACTTGTTTTGGTATACTAAAAAGAGGTCGAGTAAATTCGCAGTTCCGGCATTTAGTGTCTTGCCGATTTCCATTCTGTATACTTTGCCTCCGCCTTTCCTAATTGCACTGCTTTTTTGGCCAGTTCAAAGCCGTCTTTTACATTGTCAACAATGCTTGCACACCACAGCACTGCACCGGCATTTAAACACACTGCATTGGTCAGTCCTTCAGAGGCTTGGTTGCGCATGACTTTCACAAAGGCTTCGGAATTTTCATCCACAGCACCACCGCGAATATCATTCATGCTTGCTTTAGGAATATTGAACATCTCGGGTGTCCAGATTTCAGAACTGATGTTCCCTTTGATGATTTTCTTCACGTGCGTGGGGCCACAAACACTCAGTTCATCGAGGCCATCTTGACTCGACACAACCAATGCTCTTTCCCTCCCCAGTTCGGCAAGGCACTGTGCAACCACATCAAGTAATTCACAAGAATAAACGCCCATCAATTGTCCCGTGAGCGGAACGGGATTCATAAGAGGATACAAAACATCGAGCACGGTATGAAAACCGAGGCTCTTTCGAATGGCGCCCAGGTGCTTTATGCCCGGATAAAACGAGGTGGCATACAAGAAAGAAATGTGCCTTTCTTTCAAATCTGCGCGGGCATCTTCAAGAGTGTGAGCAAATTTCACTCCCAATGCATCAAGCACATCGGCGCTTCCACAGCGGCTTGCCACACTGCGCGCACCGAATTTTGCCACTTCGGCTCCTGCTGCCGATGCCACAACCGCAGCCATGGTTGAAATATTAAAGGTCCCCGAGCTGTCACCTCCAGTGCCGCAACAATCAACCAGCACACGGCTTGAAGGTAACGACAGTGCCGTACCGTGTTTTAAGATGCTTTCCAATGCGCCCATCATGACGTCGAGGGTGAAGGGGATAAAGCGCAGAGCGGTGAGAATGGCTGCCATGCGCGCATCCGAAACCGTGCCGTCCAGTAAGCAGTCCATCAAGGCAGAACTCTCTTCTCGGCTGAGGTTCTGTTTAGAAATAATCTGTTCCATGACGGGAGAAAAATTTTTATCGATGATCATGCTTTCCTCGAAAATATGCCGTGAGGCCCGCTTTCAACTTCCACTGGTGTTTCAGGATAAACTGGGAAGGTCTTCAAGATGACTTTTGCCATCCAAGAATCCGGAGTGGAGTCGAGTTTCCAGAATCGACAGCAGTCTAAAAAGACGTTTGAAGGCGCTTCCATGCAAAGTATATGCGCACAATTCTCGACCCATCGGGCTTCACAGTTGGAAAGATTGTGAGCCAAATACTGTGGAATACGCGCGGAAAGTAGCTTGTCTTCCCTTCCCCACAGCACAAGCACCGGACAGGTGATGCGGGCCACAGAACTGTCGACAAAATCTTCTGTGCGCACAGACTTCACAAGATTTCGAACAGACTCATGCTTGAGAATACGGTACAAAGAACGCTTAGAAGCGCTGCTTAATAAGGGAACACCCATATAAGGAGACGCGCACATCAATCCGGGATACAGCGTTTGAAACTTTTTCCAGCTTAAATAAAGCAGGTTGTCTCGCAGTTGTAAGGGGCGAATTTGTGGACCTGCCGAATTTAACAAAACCAGACTGAGAAAAAGCGCGGGCTTTGCCGCAGCCGCTTTCATGGCAATCCAGCCGCCTAAACTCAATGCGCACAAATGAACGGGCCCTGAAAAAGAAAAGGATTCGAGAAATTCGATCAAAGAATCTGCGTGCTCTGTCACCGTCATGACGGGATTATTGGCCTGACTAAATCCAGAAAAATGAAAAAGATCGGGAATAATCACCCGTTGCTTTGAGCGAAACATTTCTCCCAAAACCGAAAAACACTGACCACTTGACCCAATTCCGTGTAAAAGAACCAGCGGAGTTTCAGATGAACCCGGAGCGGAATCATAGTAGTGCATCTGTCCAAAGGCGGTTGGAACGTAACAAGATTTCAACCGTGCGACGTTTAACATTTTGCGATAAAGGACAGACAACGAGTGATCGATTTGAGACTCGGTGGCCGCAATAGCTTCCGCTTTTTCGAGGTTGCGAGCGGGTCTGATGACAAAATTCAAAAGCTTTAATCTGATATACCGCTCGACAGCTTCATTTTCGAGCAGGTCTTTTGGAAACCGCATTCCATCCCCTAACGCCAGCCTCCTCGAAACAGAGGAGGGCGGTCATTTTCTACACTCGTTCGGATTCTGCTTCTTTCAACGATGCAATCTCAGAAAGCGCAATGACTTCGAGCTCCTGTGCCATCTGCCTGATTCTCACAATGTCAGGTCCCTCTATTGTAATACGGGCGACCGCCTCGGTGCCACTGTAACGAAACAAAACTCGCCCCGCATGGCTCAGTTCCTGTTCAAATTCTCGAATGCGTGCATTGAGTTTGACAAGCTTATCAACGGGGGGCTTAAACAGCACCTTCACATTACGTAACAACTGGGGAACCTTTTGCATGACCCCCGAAAGTTCTGAAACCGATTTTGCGCGTCGCAGCATCATCTCTAAAACCTTGAGTGCGGCAATGATGGCATCGCCCGTGGTGCTCGAATCAAGGAACAGGATATGCCCCGATTGCTCACCGCCCAAAATGATGTTTCGTTTTCGCATTTCTTCGACAACATGACGATCTCCAACGGGCGTGCGATAAACATCGATGCCCGCTTTTTTCATCGCCACATCCAACCCTCGGTTGCTCATCACGGTGGCCACGATGGCACTTCCATCAAGTTGCCCCGTGGCCTGCATTTCCACAGCACACATGGCAATGATTTGATCGCCGTCGAGGACATTTCCTTTTTCATCGACAACAATGAGCCTGTCTGCATCTCCGTCTAAAGCAAATCCGATATTGGCTCGGTACTTTAAAACTTCCGACTGCAAATACTGTGGATGCAATGCGCCTGAATCGAGGTTGATATTAAATCCATTAGGCTCATCATTGATGCAAAAAACCTCGGCACCCAGTTCCGAAAAAACCTTGGGGGCAACCTTGTAACCCGCACCGTTGGCGCAGTCGACAACGATACGCACGCCATCGAGTTTCAATGATTTTGGAAAGCGTTCCTTTAAGAACACGGCATATTGTCCAATGGCATCTTCGATGCGCCTTGCGCGTCCCACCAACGAAGCAGGTGCAAGTCTGGACTCCAGGGTTGGATCGTCTATCAATTTTTCGATGTACTCTTCCATGAGATCAGGAAGTTTGAAGCCATCTTTATCAAAAAATTTAATTCCATTGTCCTGGTACGGATTGTGACTGGCCGAAATCATCACTCCCGCCGTGGCACGCATTCCTCGGGTCAGGTAGGCCACGCCAGGGGTTGGAAGGGGGCCCACAAATAAAACATCGGCGCCCACACTGCACAACCCGGCAGAAAGAATTCCTTCCACCATATAGCCACTCACGCGGGTGTCTTTGCCAACAATGACTTTGGGTCTTTCCACTTTGTCACGCAACGCCAAGCCAAACGCTTGGCCAATGCGAAGAATCATGGAAGGAGTCATTGCGCCGACATTGGCTTCTCCCCGTACACCATCTGTCCCAAAATACTTACCCATAATTATTTTTCCCTGACACCATTCTGTATCTTGTTACTTTACCAACTGAACCGACACCTGATCGGGGTTGACGCTGACGAGGCTTGTGTTGGGTGGAATCTTGAGCAAAACTTTGCGTTCTTGCCATCCCGATTCCAGGCGCGAAGCATCAACGAAGGCACGCACATCCGTCGACTTCAAGGCATCAATGACTTCCTTTTGTCCCTGAAGCTCAATGTCAATGCTTGCCGGACGAATCTGCAGTTCCTCCGTCGAAAGAACTTCGATGGGAATTCCCCGAAAGAGTTTCATCGCTTTTTTCTGTCCGACAATCACCTGGACGTTGATTTTATCATCATTGACTTTCATCGACGAAAAGTCTTCCAGTACAAGCTTGGTGATCACCGAAAAATTCTTGTCGATCTCTTGAATATTAATCGGACTCGTGGAAAGCATTTCGACCTTTGAAAGCTCGCGCTGCGCCCCCACCACTTCCACTTCACTTGGCTCAACAATAACCTTTTCGACTTCAAGCCCTTCGGGAGGTGGACCTTGCAACACGGCACGCACGGCAACGCGCTTTCTGATGACGTGATCGAGTTCAATTTCGACGCTGGGATCGGGGATGACGAGCCTATAGCGCTTGTCGAGGTTTGGAAAATTTTCTTTTGTCACTTTAACTCTGAGCTTGCCAATTTTTTCAGGGCTGACATCCAACACGCCTACAAGCTGTTCATCCGAAGGAGGTTGCGAAAAAAGGGTGTTGGGAAGCCTCACTGTGACGTCGATGGCGCGCTCGGGGGAACCGACCACCATCACATTGGCTGCAGTAATAATTTTAACGCGCGCAACTTTCGAATATTCACGCACCTGTTCTGAACGCACAATCATGTAAAGTACGATGGCAAATATGAGTGAAATGAGTTTCAGCCACCCGTTGTGGGTAAAGAATCTGAAAACTCCACGCACGGCAGAAGGTGATTCACTTGGCGACCAATCCACTATTCCCTACCTTCCTTCTTTCAACGTCGCTTTGTTTCGTTATTTAAGTTCGAGGGCTCCACCAGAGGAGGCTCCAACGAAACACCGCCAATCGATACATTTTGTGGCGGGGGAATCGGAGCATCGGGCGGATTGAATTTATCCTCGGGACCCAGTTGAACCAAGCCCTTCAGCGCTTCATTTTCCATCATCCCCTCGGTCAGACCATCGTTGCGGTCTTTTTGAGAATGCTCCACGATTTCATCGTCGAAATCATCGCTCAGCACAGTGCCTAAAATCATTTCATCCATCATGCGCCCCGAGCGATTAAAGGACAGGGGATCGCTGCGACGATTGCCGCCCTTGCGCATTCCCGAGCCTTCGGAGCCTGTGGCACGCGTAGAATCTCCACTGCTGCTCAAAATAAGATTCGTGCCATCGGCTTTTGCGATCTTAATTGGAGAGCTTGATGGAAAGCGCAGGCTTAAACGAGATTCCGTTGAGGCCAGCTTATTTTCGAGTTCTACATCCGAAACGGTGTTGCGGTGTGCGGAGTCTGTTTCGTAACGTCTGTCTACTTTAGGTCTGCGCCGCTCATTGCCCAAGTAAATACGTCTCGAACGAAACATATTCACAATGCGCAAGCTAAAGGCATTCATTTTTCGAAACAAAGAGCGCTCGATGGCGCGGGCAAACTGACCGCGATCCTGCGAAGGAAGTAACAAAGAGACCAGCAGTCGCCGGGCAGACTCTGCGGAATTTTGCACTTGCAGAGCACCTTCCCAGGCCAACGAAATTGTCCCGGTTTCTTCGCTCACCACAAGAACAACGGCATCGGTTTCCTCAGAAATCCCCACCGCTGCACTGTGCCGGGTTCCCAGCTTTTTTCCTAGTCTTTGATTTTTAGACAAGGGTAAATGTGCAGAGGCGCAGGACAACCGATTTTTTTGCACGATCACGGCACCATCGTGGAGCGGCGAAAAGGATTGAAAGATGCACACCAAGAGTTGTTCAGAAACCAAGGCATCCACTCGCACACTGTGATCATACAAGCGCTCGAGGCCAATGCTGCGCTCAAACACAATGATGGCGCCAATGCGATCGTGACTGAGATTTTTAGCGGCACTCACCACTTCGTCGATGACCCGAAGTCCTGAGCTTTCATCCAATCCCGAAACAAAGGGACTGCGTCCAAACCTTGTGAGCAGACGCCTGATGTCGTCTTGAAACAAAACGATGACGACAATAATAAATGATGAGTAAAACTTACTGATAATCCAGTTGAGAGTTTCGAATTCTAACAGGCTCGACAAAATATAGGCAATAAAAATCACCAGCATCCCAATGAGGATTTGGGCTGCTCGCGTGCCTTTCAGGATGGCAATGATCTGATAAAGAAGCATTGCCACCAGTGAAATATCCAAGATGGATCGCAGGGTGAGCTGCGCAAAAAATTCTTTGAGATTCATTCACCCTCATCACATTTTGTCGATCGCAGTGCCTGGGGGAGGGACAAATTCAAATCGTGCTTTGTCAACGGAGCCCTTCGCAAAATCTTCGAAAACGACTCTTGTGCGATTTCCATTTTGATAAACAACACGCAACTCTTCAATGACTCCTCGTTGTTTCTGTATGACAAGGTACATGCGATCCTGATTCGTCTTTTCCCTCGGCACCAGTTTAACAAGCAAAGTCCCTGGAGAGGGAGCCGGAGGAATGTCGGACATCACGGCACTTGTTGCCGGAGTTGTTTCCTTTTCGGGCTTACTTTCGAGAATCCAAGGATTCACTTGATAGCGCTTCGCCAGGGTTCCAGGCTTCAAAATGATGTCAAGAAACTCAAGCTCCCCTGCATCGGCGGGCAGGCGCTGAGCATGCCTTGTTGCTTCTGTGTACTTCCAAAAATCTTTCTCGTTGTTCACATACACTTCGCGCCGCTTGGGACGTTCAACTTCCCAACGAAACATGCGAGGCGGTACAAAGTCGAGAGTTCCTTTGGAAGGTGTCACTTTATTCATGAGAGAGGAAAAGACCTCTTGCTTGAACTTCACAGAAAAATCCGTTCGCTTTTCCGTCAACTTCTGAATCTTCTCAAGTTCAGCAATGACAGCCTGACTCGATTCCTGTGCAAAAGCAGGCGCAGAAAAAGGGGCCAACCTCTCATCAATCGTAACAAGAGCGAGGGCAAGAAGTACAGCAGGGAACGAAACAAACTTAATTTTCATGGGAAGTCCTTCGCTGGACAACGAATAAGGCACACGTTCTGTCAAGCAAAGAATCTTCTTCAGGGCGGGTGTTTGTCAACAAGATCTCACAGAAATCGCAGGATGGCGCATAAATCAACGCAAAATCTGACGTTGCCATTCTTCGAGGGAGCGCACGATTTGAAAGAGCGCCGAGGGAGGCGCAGCAAAACCGTGAATATGCACTTTTTCGAGCCACGCGATGAGCGGCGAATAGAAATCAAAAGGGTCTAAAATAAAGAGGGGTTTTTGCATGAGGCCCAAGGCATTCCACGTGATGGCTTCAAAGAGTTCGTCGAGAGTTCCCATGCCCCCTGGTAAAACCAAAAAGGAATCAGACTCCGAAAACATGACATCTTTTCGCACGGCCATGGATTCCACCATACGCAATTCCTGCAGTCCGGGGTGACTGATTTCGCCACGAAACAAGCCGCCTGGAAGCACTCCCAACACCTGTCCCCCTTGGGCAAGGCAGCCATCGGCGACTCTTCCCATCATACCGTCCCTAGAACCGCCATAGACGAGCCTGAAGTTTTGCCGTGCCAGTGCTTCACCCGTTGCGGTTGCAAGCTCTAAAAAACGAGGATCGGTACCATCACGCGCCGAACAAAACACACAGACCGAAGCCAACCATTGCGCACTTTTTTCTGTTGAACTCAAAACCACGGCCTGTTCCTTTTCGTCAAATATTGGCAACCTGCAAGGTCACTGGAGTGACTTCCAGTTCCACTGATTTTTCAGAAACTAATTTGCGTGGCGCTTGTGCGAGCATGGTTCCACCGATGAGCCCTAAAAAGGAAACAAGGTGGATCACAGAAGGCACCTTTCCTCCCAGAGATGAACAGAGCAGCAATGTCAAAAGAAAAGTCGAAGTCCAGGTGCACGAAACTACGCTGGATGGAAGCACGCGGCTCGCTTGCCCCAGCCACAAAAATCGATACGACATTGCCACCATTCCAAAGACAATAAAGGGCATAACGCTTGTTAAGCTCAAATTCAAATCGTTCGCCTGGGCCGAAAAAACCCGCAGGGTTCCAAAAAAGACAACTTGTAGAACAGCCATCGCAGGAAGTGTGATAAAAACCGCCCCCAATGACGCCCATGACCAATAGCTTGCGGCGGGAAATCCATGGGCTGCAGGCGTAAAGAGCGAAAATGCAAGGGCCCAACTCACGCTTCCTAAAAACACCAAAGCATCAGAAAGGAAGTGCGGATTCAAACTCAAAATCTGTTCACTGTCTGAAAGTGCTGCAAAGGGATCGCACACCATCCAAAAGGCGCACACGGCAACCCCTAAGAGCATGCCGATGCGCTGGCTTAATGTAACATCTTCGTTGCAAATCAAGCGCCGCCCCGCAAGGACAGCTATCGGGCCAAAAGCCAGAAAAATCCCCGCACTGAGAGGGCTGGAGCCCAAGCACACGCCCAGGATCGACAATGAGATTCCCACTGACAAAAAGAATGCCGACAGCACGATGGAGCGCACCTGCTCTCTGCGAAAGTAAATGGAAAATCCGAGATCGCGAATGTTACGTAAATTATAAAGAAACATCCCCGACACCATGGCCACTGCCACAGCAGCAAACGGGGAAAGCCCTAAAGACGCCCCGAAGGAAATCGCCACCATCGTGAGTGCATACAGAAACCCAAAAGTTCCAGCAGAGCACCATGCGGTGTATTGAGCAAGCCTGCGACCCTTCATGCTAGTTGACTCCAATCACAAGACAAGAGAAGAATTTCTTGAAAGCAAACGTCTGACAACGGCACGCGTAGCAAAAGGTATAACCATGCGCCACAAAAAAACGCCCCTCCAGCAGGGCGTTCCAAGTTTCAGCAAAAAACCCGTGTTAAGTTGTTTCTTTTTTTTGGTGTCGCTTCCTTCGTGCGGATATTTTCGCTCGGAATTTTTGGAAAAAGGCGACCCCCTGATTCCAAGCTTACAGCGTCAAGATTTTTCATCTGAGCTTCAACCTGTAGACTTAATTAAAGATACAGAAAACGACCTAGCTGACGATCGCGCAGCCGCACAAGCCACATTGAAAAGCGCTGGAGTGGTGCGAGAAACTCTTGTTGAAGGAGACAAAGCACAAAGGGAGATCTCTGAAATCTTGAGGACTTCTGGAATTCCCGAACTTTTGGCAACAGCGCCTGCACGCCCAGCTCAGGAGGACATTGAAAAAGCCAGAGTTCTTGAGGCACAGCGGGTTAAACAGGAATTTGATCTCAAGGATGCCGCAGAACTCGAAGCAAAACTCGCTGAATTCAAACCTCGTCCGGAAAAAATCCTTACCGTAACAACACTTTCGAATCCCCTTTTCGACCGCGTTGTTACAAACGTAAAGACACTCTCTCCATCTCGTTTTCCTAAGATCTATGCTGCTCCATTAAAGCTCTACGCCCCTGCTGGGGAACTCGTTCGCAATGCCGAAGGCGAACCCACTCTGGGAGCTGCCGATCATTTTCGCAAGATGGGGGCCAACTCCCCAAGGGAAATCTTGCTCCACGAATCCTTTGCCATGAAGGAATTGGGCGTCTATGCGCGATCCTTCTATAAGAGTGATGCCGAGTTTTTTCAGACCGCACTCCAGTGTGTCCATGCCACCCCCCTCCTGGACGATGGATCCAAAGCGGGGGATTCCGTGGTGTGGGCGCGCGCCTTTGTGTGGGAGCGCAGTACGCGGGTTGGAGGTGGAATTTCTCGCCATAGCCTTCGAAACGTGCTGTTAAAAGATGGCCTTCTCAAAGCAGAAGGGCAGTCTCAATCTTATGCTCCCGTCATCACCCACGCGGAAGCCGTCGAAAGGGTGCGCGTCACCAATAAAAATTCACTTATCGATGCCGTTGTGGCGCGCCTGCAACACGATGGAACACAGTCACAGCATATTTCTCGTTACTTTCGTGACTCTGGGGGACTTTACCTATCACGTTTTTTTGGATTTACACAAAACCCCACAAGCTACAAACGCACTTTCGCGACCTTTCAAACGAGCTTCAACAAGCAATTTTTTGAAATTACGGGTGAACGGACCAATGTGGGCACCGTCGAACCCTTATCTGCAAAGCAAAAAGAGTGGCTCGATTTTCTTGAAAAGAAAAAAGAGTGGACCGAAAAGCTGCCGGGAAGCCGATGGCTTTCAACGTTTCCCTTTCGCCGAGAAAACTTCGATGGCAACAGCCCTTTGCCCGGCCAAAACAAAGACTTTGAAAAAGGCGGGATCCACTTCATCGATCCCAAGGCAGAAACCTTTGAAAGCAACTATTTCGATTTTTTAGTGAGCTCCCCGGCACAAGGTTTTGTTACTTTTGCAAACGTGCTTCCTCCGCTCACGCAGTCCGACAAATCCGATGCCGCCGATGCGATCTGCCAAGCCGCTTTTGTGCAGGCACTCCCTGCCGCTGTATCCGTGCCATAAAGCTGCCATTCAAACTTGCAACTCCGTTGTTCCAGCGCAAAGCTAGCTGAGATGATTTTCCATGCAAAAAAGGACCTCAAATGGTTCCGTGTGGACTTGCTCGTGCCGGAGAATCCCAATGCCACAAGCTGTGACTTTAGACTCTCCTATCGAAGCTTCAGTGCCCGCTTTTCGGGGCGCAGCCTCGTGCTCCGAAGTCGAGGCATTTTTAAGAAAGTCATTGCCAAACTCCAGTGCGGGACAAAGCACGCAACCCCTTGCTCGAAGTGCGCGTGCTGTGACTTTTACGTCGGGCACAGAGACCGCAAACCCGGTGCAGCTACAGGGAAATACGCTTTATTCCTTGTCTCAAAATTTCTTGCACTTCACGAGGTTGTTACCGGATGGGTTCTTTAAAGCTCTTGGAAAAATGCCGCTTGGTAAAGTGATTCCTAATGCACTTGTTGCTGATGGAAAAGGCTTGGTTGCTGTTTTTTCATCGCTGTTACCCGATGACGAGACCTCAGCTCAACCTGAATTTCCCAAGCTTTGGAATGCAAGCATCCCAAGGTTTCGCATTCAAATTCTCGATGCCAAAGATCCTGGGCACGTTAAAATCAAAGGCGAATTCGAATTTCAGGGCACTCCTTCTGCAACGCGCCTGCACGGATCAAACCTGAGGTTTATCGTAACATCACCCTTAAATGCTTTACCAGAGGCCCCTTCCGTTACTTCCCACACTGCGGATGCGCTGTTACCTAAGGTATTGATGCACTCTGCGGAAGGCAAAAAAAGTGTGCTTGCCTTACAAGCGCAAAACTGCAGTAATGTCTTAATTCCGCAGGCTGCGCACACTTTAGCCGCCACTTCGCTTTTGGACCTGGATTTGAATCAGTTGGAACTCAGCGGAAAAATCCTTCTCACGCAGTCGGAGATGGTACACTCTGCTTCGGAAAAATCTGTTTACCTCTTGCACTCCGAGCGCACAGAACCAGAAAATCAACTCCTGCAAACCTTTTTTCATAAAATCAGTGTGTCTGCCAAATCAGGTTGGCACCCCCAAACCAGTGGACAAGTGCCGGGACAAAGTTCACAGGGCAATCCATTTGAAAATGCAGAAAGCCGCTTGCGCATTGCAACATTTATTGCAAACGACTCTGGGAACACAAACAAAATTCCCCTTCTGCAAATGGGCAATCTCGACCTGCAAGGCCTTTCTCCGTTTGCCCTGCCACTCGAGAAAAATAAGTTTGTCTTGCTAGGGACTACAGAACTTGTGCGTGAAAATGCACGCAAAGCAAGCGCAATGCAGCTGCGCATGTTTGACTTTCGATCTGTAAAAAATCCAAAGCTTCTTTCAACGCATACCTTTGAACCGCACTTTACTTCGGATGCACGCTGGGATCACCAAGCACTGGCATGGGATTTGGCAAGTTCAACCCTGGCATTCCCTGTCGTTACCAACCATCGAAACAGCCCCACCACTCCGGATCTGCAAAGTCAGGTTTTTATTTTTCAGATTAATGAAAAAAAGGGCATTAAATCTCTGGGAAGCCTGTTGATGTCAGACTTAAAGCCTCGAACCCAAGAAAGTGCAGAGTTGTGGCTTGAAAATGCATTTGCGCAGCGCACGGTGTTTAAAAATGGGATGGTTTATGCCATTTCACAATATGGAATTCGCAGCGCCCGCATTCAGTCACCTCATCGACTTCAGGCGACGCACGTGTTTCCTTAAAGTGTGCCTCTTTCATTTGTCACAGACTTTTTCATGCAGGAATTTTTCACATGCCTTTGTTCTCGGTCCCTTTCGAAACACCTTGTGAGTCTCCTGTTAAAGTCGGTTTCTACGGCGACATTTATGTAACCTCGAAATATCACTCCGTCGATACAAAGATTTTTTCGAATATGCGTCCATTGCTCGATTGGGCAGATTTTAATGTGGCAAACCTTGAGGGTGCAATCACAACTTCAAACCGCAAGGCATTTCCAACCTTTCCCTTTGCGCTTAAAATTGATCCCAAAATACCGGCAGTGCTCACACAGATTGGAATTCGCCATCTCACCCGTGCCAATAATCACGCCATGGATTATGGGGTCGAAGGTCTGCGCGAAACAGATGCAGCGCTGCGTGCAGAAGGATTAACATGGGCAGGTACTGGCGAAAACATTGCAGCCGCCATGGAACCTTTTGTGCTTGAGAAGAATGCGATTCGCATTGCCGTCTTTTCTTTTTCCCTGACTTACCCAAGCGGTGCGTGGGCAAATGTCAAAAATCCAGGAACAGCTTACTATACACTTGAGCGGGCAAAACCCCTTTTGGAAGAATACAAAACCAAAGTGGATTTCGCGATTCCCATTTTTCATTGGGGCGCAGAGGGCAGCCGCACACCGCGCGACTATCAACCCCTCATTGCAAAGCAGATGGTGAGAGCTGGGGCTGATTTTGTGCTCGGCCACCATGCGCACATTGCGCAAAACATTGAAGTTGTAGAAGGCAAACCCGTTGCGTATGGTCTGGGAAACTTCTTTTTTAGCTCAAGAACCGATCGCGACGAACCGAGCATGGGCGCCTTGGTGCAGTTCTGTAAAAATCCCAAGATCAAAGGCAGCACTGCCGAAATCATCTACGTTCCTTTAGACACTTATAATGTGCGCACGGGGTTCATGACCACCCCTTTGACTCTTCCTGCCTTTCTCAAAGCCTTTGAGCCCTATGCACGTCAGAACCTGCTTGCCAAAGATGCGAAGTTTTTTATTCCCTCAGAAAATCGAGCGCAGACCTTTGAATCCTGGAAAAAGGAAAGTAAAAGGCAATGATGAGCAAAAGTGCAATTCCATTTGCCGTGCACCGCACGCACCGGAATTTAATAAACGCTGAGAGGAGTCTTTGTGCAAAAGCTTTCCCTTCCCCTTCCAGAGAATGAAGCCATCGAAAACATCCGCCACAATGATGAAGCTTGGAAAAAGTTTTCAGAGGCCGTCAAAAATGTTCCTAAAGGCCTTGATATTCCCATGATCATTGGTGGAAAAAAGATCTATTCCACTCAAAAAAGTAACAATATTAATCCCAGCAATTTAGAGATTTTGGGAACTTATCAAGAGGCCACCGCCGAGCACGCAGACCTTGCCGTCAAAGCCGCCTTGGAAGCAAAAGCCAGTTGGGCCGCATTGAGCCCCTCTGCACGCATTCAAAAGTTTCGAGATTTAGAAGTTGTATTACTGAAGTGGAAGTACGAAACATGCGCCACGGCAGCCGTGGAATGTGGCTACAATGCCTTAGAAACTTCGGTCAGTTGGTCTGAGATGATCGATTTTGTGCGCTTTAATAATTACTTTTACAGTGAACTCCTTGCTGAACAATTGGGCGACGGCATTCAAGAAACCAATCAGCTCACCTTAAGGCCCCTCAAGGGCTTTACGTGCGCTGTGACCCCTTTTAATTTTCCCATTGCCATCGGCTACAACCTTCCTCTCGTGATGGCCCTTACGGGCAATACTGTCATTTGGAAACCCAGCCAAGAAGCCACGCTCACCAGTTACGTTTTGATGCTTGCCCTCGATGAAGCGGGATTTCCACCGGGTGTTATTAATTTCGTGACCGGAGAAGGTCCTGCCTTTCTGCCCCAAATCTTTAAGCACCCCGAACTCACCTGCTTAAATTTCACGGGCAGCTTTCAAACGGCGCGCATCTTTGGAAATTATCTTTACAACACCGAATTCCCGCGCCAAAACTTTCCGCGCTTTGTGGCTGAAACCGGGGGCAAAGACTTCCTTGTGGCCGACAAAGACATCGACGTCGTCGATACCGCGACGGCCATCCTGCAAGGAGCGTTTGGACGCAGTGGACAAAAATGCTCGGCAAACAGCGTAGTGCTTGCCCACGAAGCCGTTTGGCCACGCCTTAAAGACGAATTAATTAAGCAAGCCAAAGCCCTCGCGATGAAAAACCCCGTTGAACGTGATGCCGATTTAGGCCCCGTGATTAACGAAAAAGCATTTCAGCGCATTGCGGCAGCACTAGATCGCGCACAAAAAGACCCTGCTTGCAAAATTTTGGTGGGCGGAAAAGCAAACAAAGAAAAGGGTTATTATGTTGAACCCACTTTTGTGGAAGTCAATGCCGATAAACATGATTTATTAAGCGTAGAACTCTTTGGACCTGTGACGGCCATCAAAACATTTAGGTCGATCGAAGAGGCCAAAGCTCTCATCGAACAGCATCCTTATCGCCTCACAGGCGCAGTCATCAGCCGCAACGAAACATTTCTTGAGCAAGCGATCCCTGTGCTTTCTCAGCTCGCCGGAAATTTTTATGTGAACCGCAAAACCACGGGCGCCATGGTGAATCAACAACCCTTTGGCGGCGACGGCGCAAGCGGCACAAACGGCAAAGCGGGCGGAAGATGGTACCTTTTGAATTTCGTTTCGCAAGGGACCCTCACACGCCGTCACACCCGCACTACCACTCCCACGGCATTTGAAAAGTTTAAATCTTTTTAAATGCCGCGAAAAAACCTGGAGAACGGCATTCTCCAGGTTTTTAAAGAGGAACGAAGCGGGAGATTTATTACTGGAGATCTTCAGAATCACATCCAGCAGGAACAAATTCTTTGCTTTCGCCATTCAAAAGATTCTTAATGGAGCCTTGCCCGTCTACAAAAGAGATTTCAAAAGCACGCTTTGCTTCAACGCCATCTTTCTCAAAAAACTTTGCAGACATCGAGCCAGAGACGTAAAGACACTCACCGTTTTCCATGCTCACCTTGAGCTTCGAGAAGCTTGTTTCAAGGCGCGAGTCATCTATATGAGTGGCAACCAACAGACCAGAGTCGATGGTACGGCTGACAAGACTTGCTGTTTCTTTGTTACGTTCAACTTTCACCACCAAAGGTTCTTTTGAAACAACGGCATGAGAAATTTCTTTCTTTTCGCCATTCTTTTTCACAAATGAAAGGGAGCGTTGAACATTGCTGCTAATGGTCTTCACTCTCACAGCAGTGGTACTTTCAGCCGAGACTTCAGTGACACCCCAAACAATGCTGCGTTCCCCTTGCGCCAAAAATGAGAAAGAACTGCTCTTCGTGGTTCCCTTTTTCTTATTAACAAACTCATGTGTGAGAGCACGCGCACGCTTGAATTTAAGGTCAAGCTTGAGTCCTTCAATTCCAGCAGATTTCCAGTCAAATTTTGCATGATCGTTTTGGCATTCAAGGGCAACACCTTCACGGAACCAAAGTCTTTCTTGACTGCTTTCGCCCGAAAAAGAAAGCGAGTGACTAAAGTTGGAGCGATCAAGAACCTTCGTTCTTTCTCCACTGGAACTGACTTTCACAAGGGCTTTTCCGTCTACAATTTCACAGCTTTTTTCGAACTGAAAATCTTTGTCTGCCGTTCCTGCAAGGCCAAATGAAGCCCCTCCAGAAGTGCTTGTGCTGGCACTCGAATCACCCGCTAAAGATGCCACTGCTTCGTCGAGGTTTGAAGAAACTGCTGCGCTGGTTGACTCTTCGTCATTCGCAATCTCTCCCGCTGTGGATTCGGGAGTGACCGAAGACTCCGATTTGCCAGAGCGCTCGTTCCCACCGCACGAAGCAACCAAAGACACAACAGCAAAGAGTGCAAAAGACTTTTTCATACGAACTCCTTTAAGAAGCGTTTGCGAAATTGAAGGTCTGAATTTCGATTTCTCACAGTTCCTTCAAAAATACATATCGTCAAAATTTCTTCGCACATGAGTACTTTTTTTCAACTCATCGTTTTTATAGTATTAAAACTTACGGAAATTTAATTCTAGATTCTTTTTTCGCACATACATGTGAAAAACATCTGGCTCTGCATTCAGAGGAACTATTCACACTCAATCCTACCAATAATCATTCACTGACTAAGGTATTTACAGTATTAAGCCTCCCTAAATTAGCAACATCTTTGAATTCTCAAACTTGGCCTCAAAATTGCTGAAGGAATTTGATTGGATGAGTATTCATCGCCCCCTTTTTGGAGGATAAACCCATGACTCGATTGAATGCCCTATTGCCTGTTTCCCTTGCCCTGTTGGCTTCAGCCTGCGGTTCCAAACTGGATTCCGCACATCTAAAACAAGCCGAAATCAACCAAGTTTCTGCAGCCCAACTTGCAAATGATGCTTTTACGCAGATCAAATCCTTACCCTTTGGCTGGTACGGGACAGATGCTTGCGATGATCGCGCTTACCTTTCAAGTATTGCACTTGCACTTAAGGGCATTCCCACCCAGCATGTGATGCTCGTCAAAGGTGAACAAAACCTTCCGCTCTTGCCACCCAAATTCAAGGGCTCAGTACGTTGGAGAAACCACATTGCACCTGTGGTCAATGGGATTGTCGTCGATCCCGCAACAGGCGATGCACCCGCTCATGTGGATGCCTGGAAAATAGCCGCCGGACTTCAACCTGCTGATAAAAAGTCAAAGACACTATTTGTGCCAGGCTCCCTTGGTTTTGTGAGCGGATCTAAACTTTTACGCAATGTTGTTCAACCCGCAATTGATCGCGGCGAAACATTTCCCGTTCCAAAGAGCATGGCCGACATGCCGAAATTTCACTACGACGCGGCCTCCACTTCTTTTACGAACGTGATGTTTGAATTACAGACCGATGCAGAACGTAAAAAACTATGTGTATTCGCCGCAGACATGTTGAATACCCTCAGTTCGCAAAACAAGCTCGATTTTTCAACGCGCTATGTCGGAGAATCCATGATTCCTCCCGCTTGGCCCTGCGCCATTGAAACCGACGGAAAACGCGTGTTTCCCATTGGTAATTTTAAGTAATGTTTGAAGATTACGAGGCTCGGTGCAGACGTGGCGAAGTTCGGCCTGGCGTTCCGTACTTGTGGGAAAATGATTCTGTACAGATTCTAAATTTCCCAACAAAACGACACTGGCGAGATGATTCTATTCTTGAAGATATTGAAGATGGACTTAGGTATCTTTCCGAAAATTATCCAGCAATGGGTATAGCCACGCTGGCAATGCCTCCACTTGGATGTGGGAACGGGAATTTGTCTTGGAAGGATGTGAAGCCTCTGATCGAAAAGCATCTTGGGGATGTCACGTTAGAAGTTTTCGTTTACCAACCCAGGATGGGAGCTGTATTTCCTTAAAGCTCACTCCCCAAATCGCGTGGTAATTTTATAAGTTTCTCGCAAGGCTTTTCCTTCGGGAGAATCTTGAACTTTCATGAGGGAGGCATAGATTTTATCCAGCTCTGATTTAGCAGCAGGGCGTGTTTTACTATTGATGCAAAGAAAAGTTTTTCGCTTGATAATATCGTAACGTCGAAATTGAAAGGCAGGAAAACGTTCTTTCAAAAGTGCCTCATATTCAATAAATGATGCGAGGTAAGAGGCTCTCCCCCTTGCAAACATTTCGACGGCCTCTGGAACATTTGAAGCGTACTCATATTTATTTTTTTCACCCAAATGGCTTAAAACAGGCGAACCGAGCATGGCAATAATTTGTTTGCCTTCAATTTTTTGTGTGTCAGCGAAGGGTGTTTCTTTAATATTTTGCCAAATAGAATAGGTAAAAGTATATGCCGTTTTACTTCTCAAAAAATGGCTGGGCGAAGTGTCATTGCAAATATAAAAGTCAAACTTTCCTTGATCAGCAAGTCTTTTATGTTTGTTCCAAGGGGTGTCTTCTCTAACAAAAGAAATTCCAGATTTTTTGAGTGCGAGTTCCATCATTTCAACGATAAAGGTGCCCACGTTGGCGGTCTTGAAATTTTCGGCGGCAACAGTACTAAAAGCGAGGGGAGTTTCCAATGCAAAGGCCATAGAGGGCAGCAGTGCACAAAGTAATACTGCACAGACGGACGCACACCTTTGGATCGCAAAAAGGGTCATGTTTACTTTCCCCTTGATTTTTTGAATTGAACAATCTTGTCTACAATTTTTAGCACTTCATCCTTTTCCAAAGAGCGCACGCCCTGCATTTGAGGGACTTTGATCATATGAGCTGCCTCTTGCCAGTCTAGCCATACTCCCAAATACGACTGAGGCAGAGTCCGTTGCTTCAATGTCTCTGAAATTTCATCATGAGTATATTTTTTGGGAACTTGGCTTGCGCAAATTTTGAGGACTTGTTCCAAATTTAAGTCTCGCGAGGTTTCCTGCAATAAAAGATGGTCACCAAGTGCACGCAGCTCTTCTCCATAGGGTGGCTCGAATCGGTTAGACACCGCCTTAAGAACTGCGCACACACTCGTTAAAGGCAGGCTTCCTGCCTTCTTTAATACTCGATAGAGGGAGTATTGAAACACATCATGATGGGTGTCTTTTATGGATTCGTTGAGGCGCACGATCTGCATGAAGAACTCGAAAAGCTGTTTATCGGAACGCGTTGCGGGCCAGCGCAGTAGAGCAGAATCAAAATATTTATCGTACTTTTTATCATTGCCAAGCAAAGGCAACAGGTGATACCCCAGCGCTGTCAGAGGAAACCCTGCATGAAAATTTGCGGGAAGTTCCTGGCTCAATGGTCTCCAGCGCTCTGTATCTTTAAATATCAAGTCTGCAAAGAGGTGCGAAAGGATGGAGAATTCAATCCATAATTCAAGATAATGCGGAAGACCGCCTGCTTTTACCTTGGTCACTTCTTGAAGAATGCGCTCTAAACTCAAGTCACTCACAGCGGAAGCAAGCGTTTGTGCAGCAAGAGCAGTGTTTTGTTCAATGTTCAGCTTTAGCCCCGCTGCAAACCTCAGGAGCCTCAGGATTCTAAGCGAATCTTCACCAAATCTCTGCGCAGGATCACCAATGCAGGCAAGGGACTTTGCGTTCAGATCGTGCCATCCCCCAAAGGGGTCGTGCAAAATTCCAGCCTGTGGATCAAAATAAAGTGCATTGATCGTAAAATCTCTTCTTAAAGAGTCGTCTTCCCAAGTTCCTTTGACAACAAAATCCGGGTGCCTGTGATCCGAATAGGGGCCTTCCTTGCGAAAGGTTGTGACTTCAAACTCGAAGCCTCCCTGAGGCACCGCGCAAACTCCAAAATCTTTCCCCAGATAGAAGGAATTTGGAAACGTATTTTTAACCACTTGAGGGTCTGCATCCGTAGCGATGTCGATATCTTTGGGCTCAAAATTGGGAAAGAGAAAAAAGTCACGCACACATCCGCCCACAAAATAGGCCTTAAAACCTACATCATGAAGCGACTGACAAACCGATGTGGCATGCTCGAAAATTCGGCTTTTTTGCACGGCTTGGGACAGTGTTACGACATGGGAATCAACGTGCTGTAGGTTCATGGGTTACGCCGACTGTCTCTTTCATCCATGATAAAAAGCGGACGCTTTTTGACTTCATCATAGATACGCCCCACATATTCACCAAGAATCCCAATGGTAATAAGCTGAACTGCACCCAAAAATAGAATTGCAACCATCAAACTCGGCCAACCGCGCACTTGATTGAGCCCTAAAATATTTCCAACAATGACATACACTGCATACAAAACAGAAATTACCGCTACGCCCATTCCAAGCCAATAAGCTGAGTTTAAAGGCGCATTGCTAAAGCTCGTGATGCCATCTAAAGCCAGTTTGAGCATTTTACTCAAAGGATATTTGGTAACACCGGCGAACCGGGCAGCGCGATCGTAGGGAACGGGCTCTTGGCGAAAGCCCAGCCAAGGAATCATGCCGCGAATAAAGCGATGCCGTTCGGGCATGCTGTTAAAGACATCGAGGGCTCTTCGGCTCATCAAACGAAAGTCCCCGGTGTCGAGTGGAATGTCGACTCGCGTTAGGCGCCGCACGATTTTATAAAACAGCCTTGCCGTAAAGAGTTTAAACCATGATTCTCCAGCTCGACTGGAGCGTACGCCATAGGCGACATCCACGCCTTCTTGCCACTTTTCAACCATGCGTTCGATGACGGCGGGGGGATCTTGAAGGTCGGCGTCAATGGCAACGATGGCGTCTCCGCGCGCGTTAGCGAGACCCGCAGAAAGTGCAATTTGATGGCCAAAATTTCGCGCAAGCGAAAGGATCATGATTTCGCCACGAGAATTAAGGTGACGCGTTTTATGCTGAGCGTGAAGCTCATGCAGCATTGGTAAGGTGCGATCGCGGGAGCCATCGTTGATAAAGATAAGTTCATAGGAAAGGTCAAAGCGCAGCACAATGCGTTCGAGCTCTTGAACAAGCTGTGTATAGGTTTCTAAAATCACCTCTTGTTCGTTGTAACAAGGAACCACGACTGACAACAGTTTTCCCATACCCATCTCCACGCACGCACTTGCCCTCTTGAACGGTTATCAAGCAAAGTGTACAGCTTTTCGAAGGATAACCATAGAAGCGAGGTTTTAACGAATTGTGAGCACGAAGACAAACGGGAAGCTCCTCAATGTCGACTCGAACGGCAGAAATACTTTGGCACCTTTCAAATCGGAAGGGCTTTCCTTCTTGTACCGCCCCGCAATCTTCTGGGGATTGTCTGGTACCTTTGTGTTCCTCGCGGCTCTCAGCAGGCTTTTCTTCCTCGATGACAAACCCTTTCATCACGACGAAAGTTTGCACGCCTACTATTCGCAAAAGGTTTCAGCCGGTGGAGTTCACGAGTATTCCGCTTTGTTGCATGGGCCTTTCCTCTACTATTTTGTAGGGGGATTTATGGCGCTGTTTGGGGTGGGCGACTTACAGGCCCGCCTTCCGGCCGCACTTTTTGGAATTTTTATTGTGGCAAGCCCTCTTCTCGCTCGAAAAATCGTGGGCCCTGCTGTTACCCTTGCGCTGATGTTCTTTTTATTGATAAGCCCTACCACCCTTTATTTTGCACGATTTCTGCGAGAAGACGTTTTTACGTCGATGTGGGTCATTGGAACACTGCTGGGAGCGGCACTTTACTGGAAAACGCGCAAAGAATGGGCAGCTTATTTTGCCACTGCGATGTTGGCGTTTCACTTCACAAACAAAGAAAATTCCTATCTTCATACTTTTTTATGGCTGCTCGGATTGTGCGTCATTGCAGTCCTCTCTCGTTACGTCAAACCCTTGCGAGAAATGCCGCCTCCCGAAGCCGCTCCCCCAAATCAAGAAACCGAAACCCCGCATCAGAGTTCAAGGATTGCCATTGCGCTCACCTGCTTCACGGTTTTTGCGGTGATTTATGTCATCTTTTATTCAAGCTTTTTTAGACATTCTAAAGGCTCATTACACGGCGTACTCGATGGCCTTTACCGTGAAAGCCTGGTTTACTGGTGGGATCAAAATCAAAAACGCCGCATCGATGGTCCCTTTGATTTTTATCTTCCTATCCTCTCAAATTATGAATTTCTTTTATTTCCATTTTTAGCTTTGGCCTGGATGCGGCTTGTTTCCCTCACCAAAAAATCCCAAGTTGTGTTTCGAAAATTAAGCGTCTTTCCTCCGTTGCGGCCTCGTTACCTTGTTGCCACTGTCACCTTTGTTGTTGCCATCGCCTTGGCAACTCTTCTTATTCCCCGCATTGCTTTTGTAAAAGACGCCTGCACCTACACGGCCCTTTGTCCCTCCTTCCTCAACGAAGAGGGTAAACACGTTGTGTCTTCCCTTGCAAAGGCCTTACATGTTTCTCATTCGCGTCATGTGCTGCAAGTGCTCTTTTATGTGGTTTCGGGTGGAGTGGCTTTTCTTGCCGCATTAAATCTTCGTAAAAAAGCCGACGCTTTTTTGTGGTTTTGGCTCACAGGTGCCATGGGAATCTACAGTCATGTGGGAGAAAAAGTTCCCTGGCTTACCGTTTATATGCTCATTCCCATTCAGATGATTGCAGCTCTGGAAGCAGGTCGCCTCTTGATGCGTACAGAAGTTCCGCTTTCTTTTTCGGGCCCGGACCTTCGCCCCCTTGAAAACATGCACTACACGCGCTTTAGCAAACTGTGGAAATGGCCTCTGGTGCTTTGGCTAGTTGCAACCATACCATTCACAGTCTACAAGGCATGGAGGGTAAGTTTTCAGCGTGCCGCCGACCCCCGTGAACGGCTTGTTTTTACACAAACGACAAATGAGGCGCACAAGGTTCGAGAGCGCTGGAAAACACTTTTGAAGAACGGTTCTGCCCAGAATATCCGCGTGACCATGGCGGGTGAAGCCACCTGGCCCTTTGCTTGGTATATTTACGGCATGAAAGAATACAACTTCGAAAAACCTAAGCCTGAGCTGGCCAAAAATTTTGATGTCATCTTACTCGACCAGACTCTCCTGGAAGACGCAAAGACGGAATACCCCGACTTCGACATCTTTAGCCTCCCGCTTCGGGCATGGTGGGTCCCGGGCCCCAATCCAACCATCGGTCAAATCATGGGTTATTTCTGGACTGGAGAACCTTACTCCAAAGATCCCGAAACCACGGACAGCACCGATGCCGGAATGGGCGACGCAAAAGTTCTTTATTTGGAAAGAGCTGGAGCAGATTCACCGTTTCACAGAGCAGGTCGACCCGAATTTCTAACGTTGCTCCACTCCTCTGCCGGAAAAGCGTTGAACTGACCTCTCACTAAGACTACGTACACTCTGAGAAGGCTTGTATGATGCTTTTGCCCTCACTTCCCATCGGGAAGCCCCAGGTCAGTTCATCACCCCGCCTTTTCCCGCAAAACATTGAACTCATTGGAAAGACTCTATGTCTGCACGCACCTATTCCCGTCTCGTCGCCATTGTGGGCCGTCCTAATGTGGGCAAAAGCACGCTGTTCAACCGCATCATTAAAGAGCGTAAGAGCTTGGTGCATGACGAGCCGGGCGTCACCCGCGACCGCATCTTTGGTCGGGGCTCCTTTGACGGAATGGATTTTTATCTCTGTGATACCGGGGGTTTTGAACCCGCCGCCAAAGACAACATCAAGCAGCAGCTCGTCGAACAGGCCGAATTGGCCATCGAAGAGGCAGATTCCATCATTTTCGTTGCCGATGGGCGCGAAGGTCTGCATCCCGTCGATGCCGACTTGGTAAAGCGACTGCGCAAAGCGGGCAAGAATTTTACCGTTGCAGTCAATAAATGCGACATGCCCAAAGACGACATTTTGGCAGAAGAATTTCGCAAACTCGGCGTTCCCGAAGTGTATCCCATCAGTGCCGAACACTCGCGCGGAATCAGCGCCATGCTCGAAAATGCCACGGCTATTTTGCGCACCAAACCCTCGCCGCAGGCTGTCAGTGAGCAAGAAATTAAACTTGCACTCATTGGACGCCCCAACGTTGGAAAATCATCCATCCTCAATCGGTTGGCAGGTGAAACACGCAGTATCGTCGATCCTCGTCCCGGCACAACGCGCGATACTGTGGATTCGATGATCCGTTACCATGGTCACGACATCCGCGTGCTCGATACCGCAGGCATCAGGCGCAAGAGCCGCATGGTGGATGTGCTCGAAAAGTTCTCGGCATTTCGATCTGTTACTTGCCTTGAAGAATGCGACGTTGCCATTCTTGTTATCGATGCCAAAGAAGGCCCCACAGAAGGCGATCTCCGCGTTGCGGGTTATGCCTTTGAACTGCGTAAGCCTATTTTGGTTGTTGTCAACAAATGGGACCTTATCGAAGACAAAGACAACGCCACCTTTAAAAAGTACACCGAAATGGTGCACGATGCGTTACGTTACATTCGTTATGCGCCCATCGTCTTCGTCAGTGCCGAAGAAAATCAGCGTATCAGTAAGCTTCCTGCGCTTTGCCTTGAACTGTTCGACCTCAGTAACAAGCGTGTCACTACAGCTCAAGTGAACAATGCGCTTAAAGAAGTCTTGGTCAAACACACGCCTCCCCTCAAAAAGAATAAGTCGCGCCGCATCAAGTTCTTCTATGCAACCCAGGTTGGCGTTTTACCTCCCCGCTTTGTGATCTTTTGCAGCGACCCGCAAGATCTGCACTTTAGTTACAAGCGCTTTGTGGAAAACGAATTCCGCGAAGTTTTTGGATTTGATAAGGTGCCCATCTCCATTATTTTCCGAGAAAGAACGCGATTCGACGCCGAAGATCGCAAGAAAAACCGGGCCTCTGCTGCAGGCCCGTCTTACCAGGGTGAAGATTTTTACGATGATGAAGAAATTCCCGAAGACGATGAGTTCAAAGATGACTTCGCCGATTGATTCTCGCAAAGTTCCTGCCGTGCCTGCGCTCGTCAAAAAGCAACTGCCCGGCCGCTGGAATCACCTGTATCGCTTGTGGGAACAGGCGATGTCCTTAGAATCCCTTCCGCAATTCGATCGCTGGATCGCGGAAGAATTTAAGCGTCATACAAAGTTTGGCAGCAAAGATCGCAAATGGTACAGCGAAGTTTTATTCGCTGGGGTCCGATTTGGAGCCTTTGCTCTTTTTTGTGAACTGATGCTGCAATTGAAAAAGAACGAAGGGGCACTTTCACCTGACGCCCTTTTTCTGCGCGCAAAAAAGCAGTTTATTGAAACTTATTCCGATGGTCCTCAGCTCGTCAAAGCTTGGAAAACCATTCCGAGCGAGCGTTTTTTTCAGTGGATCTCGCTGCGCTACGGAGCTGAGTCTGATGCTATTTCTGGTGATGAATTCACTCACGAAACAAAATCAGATGTGCAAAACATTTTTGATGACGTCAAATCCCTTTGCTTAAGCAATGAAGCTGCGCTTTTCTCGAAACTGATCTGGACCGGAGTTCCACCTTGGTTTGAGTCGTTTTTGCAGAGTAGACAACAGCAAGACCATTGGAAAACTGAAAAAGTCACCGAATTTTTGCGCAAGCAAAACTTTCGCCCCCCGTTGTGGCTCAGACTCAATCACGACGAAAAAAAAGCAGATGTGATCTCTGAACTTTCCAGGGAAGCTTTTGAAGTTCAAGACTTTGGTGCTGCCTTAAAGGCTATTGGCGCCAAAGGCATTTTTGCAACAGCGTCGTACCGCGATGGTTTTTTTGAAATTCAAGACCTCGCAAGTCAAAAAATCGGCGCAGCCGTACTTACAAAACCTGGACAACTCGTGTGGGATTGTTGCGCAGGGGGTGGCGGTAAAACCATTCAAATTGCAGCAGCTCTGCGAAACAAAGGCGCTGTTTATGCCTCGGACATCCGCGAATATAAGCTCGATGAAGTGCGCAAACGTGCGCGCCGTGCAGGCTTTCACAACGTGCGCTGCATGCCTTGGGATGGCGAAAATTTTCCAGCATTTCCCATTGAAGTGACAAACCGCAGTGGGTTTGATTGGGTTTTGGTCGATGCTCCGTGCACCTCTTCTGGAACGTGGCGCCGCAACCCCGATGCCAAATACAGGGTTGAACAATCGAGCTTGCAAAATTTAACCACTTTGCAAAGCTCACTGCTTGCCAAAGCTTCAAAAATGGTGCGCCCCGGTGGACACCTTGTTTACTCGACGTGCAGTTGGCTTGTTGAAGAAAACGAAGCGGTGATTCAAAATTTCATTGCGCAAAGCAAAGGAAGCTTTGAACTGCGACAAGCAAATCTTTATGGCAATCCCGAAGACGACGCCGACACCATGTTTGCAGCCATCTTGGTCCGCACATAAAATAAGCTCACATGGTCATTCCGCCATCCACGGCAATGGTTTGCCCCGTCATGTAATCAGACGCTTTCGAAGCCAGAAAAACCGCCATTTTTGCAATTTCAATAGGGTCGCCGAGCTTTTCCATGGGGATCTGCTTTAACACCGACTCCATTAATTTTTCACCATGGGCTGCCGTCATATCTGTTGAGATATATCCAGGCGCTATGGTGTTTACTTGTACATTGCGCGTCGCAAATTCCCGCGCCAAACTCTTCGAGAGTCCAAACAACCCCGACTTACTGGCGGCATAGGCAGCCTGCCCCGAGTTTCCAATCAGGCCAATCACCGAAGAAATATTGATAATCTTACCAGATTTTCTGCGAAACATCCCTGTCACTGCCGCACGTGAACAATTAAATGCCCCCTTGAGGTTGGTGTCGATGTTGGCATCCCACTCTTCTTCCTTCATCCGCACAAAAAGATTGTCCTTCGAAACACCCGCATTGTTCACCAGAATATCGATGGGCCCGATGTCTTTCTCTATACTTTTGACAGCGTCTTGCACTTCTGCAAACAAGCTCACATTAAACTGGACCGCGAATCCGCGCCCGCCCGCTCTTTCAATGGCTGCAACGGTTTCTTTTGCCGCAGCTTCATTGCCTGCGTAATTGACAATGACCTTGGCCCCCAGAGACCCATAGGCAAGGGCAATGGCCCGTCCAATCCCCCGTGATCCTCCTGTGACCAAGGCCACTTTATCTTTGAGCAGGGTCGGGGAATAGATTTCGCGCATGAGAAGGGGGAGCGCATCTGCTCCTACATTTTCCGTGTGTTTTTCCATTCGTAGTCTCCTTTGGATGTGACCCGACATTTCTATATCAACGGGTTCAAAAAGACACGAACACAACACCCTTCAAAAACTTGAGTCTTCGGAAAGTTTGGGCTATGGATGGCTACTCAGCTCACGTGGCGAAATAGGTAGACGCACGGGACTTAAAATCCCGTGGGGGCAACCCCGTGCCGGTTCGATTCCGGCCGTGAGCACCATCTTTTTTTGAAATTCTTTTTTCTTTGTCGATTAAATAATCAAACTATTTGAAGCACGCTTAGCTTTTTACAATTCTAAACTGATGCGTAACACTTAATCAGTAGCATCGACAATATTACATCTTATTTTCAATAAAAAATGAGGGCGTGGTTGCTTTAATACTATTTGCGTATGCACAAAGTGTTTGAAACATGCAAATCATTCCCCAAAAACGAGGGACCGCACGCCTCATTTGAGAAACTCCTTCTTGTAACACCTACGATACTCTTCAATGGAAAGCTGCTTCATTCCAAGTTCCAGAAGTGCTAAAGCGCGTGATTCCTTACTAACATGCATCATCTTTTGTGCACATGCAGGTGAGGAATCTCCACTGAATTCGCCTAAAAGAAGCGTTTTATCGAAGCCTTTTTTTTCCGCCAAATTTGGTGACGGATCTCTGCTTTTACTGCCACCATCACATGCCAGAATCACAAATACAATTGAAACAGAAAGTAGTGATTTAAAAATGGATTGACACATCGCGAGCCTCACGTGTGCTTGGAGGGATTTCGAACGCTCCCATGGGAGCTTCTGGAACTATGGTAAGTCTGCCTGTGCTGTCCTCTCGGAAAAGAAGTCCTAATGCTTTTTGGATAAACTCAAGCCGCTTGTTACTTTCCAACTTTTGAATCTCAGCCGAGACACCAATTGTTTTACTGACAGAGAGCCCTAAAAGTAACACGGCTTCATCGGGCTCAAATCCTTCGTTCAATGGTGCAACCTGTTTCAGACTGGAATGCATTGAACTCCAAAGAAGCTGGACTGCCATACCCAGAGATTCAACGGAAAGTTGAAGCGAGAGATCGCGTTTTACTAATCTTCCTCCTTTTGCCTTTTCCTGGAGACTTGAAAGTGTCAAATCAGGGCTGGCCCCAGTGATGACAAAGTGAAACTTACAAAGATTACTCTCTGCACCTGAAATACTTCTTCCCGACAAATCAAGTTCTCGCGTTACAAAACGAAGGTTTGGTTCGCTTATGATACATGACTGAGTTGGACTGGCCTTAATGCTGTAAGGACGTATATTTTTTCCCTTCCAGAGGGCGTTGAGTTTTTCTGGAACAGGAATCACCATTTCTTTAAAGCGTAAAACTGCTGAATACCTTGCAATCCGCGGATCTGCAGGCTCGTAAGGGGAAACGACAATTTCTGTCTTGGGAAGATAGAAAATAACATCAGGATTAAAACTATCGTTAGGTTCCCAAAAATAAGCAGAATCTGTTTCAATGAAATCTTTCGCTTGAGTAGAATTGGAGGAGAAAGAAACCGTTGGAGCGAGAAGAGAACATCAGCGTTGCCTATGATTGTGATTTTTGAAGAGCGTCTTTAAGAACCTTCAGGAAATGGATTCTACTCATGGGTTTGGGCACAACCGTATTTGCCCCTTCGTCAAATGCAGGTCTTAAATCTTCGGATGGGAATCTGTTACTGTGGATACAAATAATTCCTGTGTATCCGCTTTCGCGCAGTTGCGTCTGCGTTTCGACTCCATTCAATGAATGGGGCCCCAGGTCGAAATCTAATATCACGAGAATGGGACGACACTCTAACACTTGAGTCGTGCATTCCGCCGACGTTTGAGCTTCTACCACTTCAAAATATTCTGATAATAATTCAGATCGGGTGACAAGCGATTTCAGCGCTTTTCGGTACAACGACTCATCATCTGTAACAACAATTCTATGCTTCTTTGAGAGACCCTGACAAAGTGCGAAAATTTCATCTTCAATCGTCAGCTCAATTTGAGTTGTTTCAAGAATATTCTCGTCACTCTGAGGTTTTTTTCGCAATGCTTTAGATGCAGACAAAATCTCAGAACTGTTGGAAAGAATGAGCGCATTATTTAATTCCACGACCTTTTCGCTTGCATTCAAAGTAAAACTGAACTCAACAAATCCATTCAACTGACTTTCATTTTTCTCAGACCGGCACCAAATTTTGCCACCATGAGCTTCGATGATCTTCTTTGAAATTGCGAGCCCAAGCCCTGTTCCACCTTTTTTCCCAGAGGTAAAAAAAGCATCAAATATTTGCGCAATATTCTCAGGCTCAATAAAACTTCCTTCGTTGCGTACTGAAAACTTTACTTGAGGTCTCTTTTCCTCATCAAAGTCTGTAATTTTTATCCAAATTTTTCCTCGAAATTTCATGGCTTGAATTGCATTTGTAAGAATATTTGCGACCACTCGTCCCATCTTAGAATGATCTGCCCTCACTTCCCTTGTAAAAGAGAATTCGGAATCGATGTCGACAACGCACTCAGGATATGCTTGAAAAACCTCAATAAGTGAACATTGAACCAAGTTTATGGGATTGGTAGATTTAAGATCGAGTTTCGTATCCGTGCCCACTTCCAAGACATCTTGAATCAGAAGATTGACTGTGTTCATTGAACGCAAAATATCGGGCATGGCGTCTTGCAACGTATTCTTTATTTCTGTTGGATCTTCCATTTCCGCAACACAATCTGCAGTCATTTTAAACATGCTAAATGGCCTGCGGAGGTCGTGGGCAAGAGCTTGCATCACACTGGCCAAAACCGCCTGTTCTTTCAAAAAGACTTGTTCCTTTTCATAGGCGCGAAGTCGAATAAGTAAGCTCTCGAAAGCACGTGCGAGCGATGATATTTCGTCCACTCCATTTCCCAATCGAGAAAGATCGGGGTGTTCGCCACCTTTTGTTTTTGCAACCACAGCGCGGAGGCTGTTCATGCGCAATGAAAGGGTTCGAGCGAGCAAATAAGAGATGACAAAACAAATCAGCGCACCTGCAGCAAATCCCGTAACAACGAAATTCTGCGTACTTTTTTCTAGCGCTTGCAGCTGTGACAACTGGGATTCAATCTGCAAATAATAAAAATAATTACCCTGAGCGTCCGCAAGATTCTTTACGCGGCATTCGCAACAATCTTTATGGATGGTGGGCACTTTCAGTGTCAAAACAACGCTGCGTGCAGACCACACAAACCCCTCTTTTACATCCGTAAGACGCTCAGATTGCGCATCCGACTTTGCAAACTCGGTGCGCGAAAGCTTACCCAAGAGATCTCCACTTGCCGTGAAAAACCCAATGCGCGCAACGTCTTTTCGGCTCTCGAGGGTGCTTGCAAGTAAAGAGCTAATATAAGAAAGATGCTGCCCTATCTCAACAAGATGTGTTCCCTCTTGGTGCCTGGCTAAAAAAAACATGTACGGAGTTCTATCTGGATGCGAAATAATGACGGGAGTTGATTCTATTTTTTGAGGATTCTGAAACAGATCTCGATAACCTGGGCAGAAATCAAAAAGCGTTTTGTCGTTTTGAGGCACTTCTGTGGGGCCGGTATCGTGTTGAAATACACCATTTTTGCCAATTACTGCCAAATAAGAGAGTCCAAACAACTCCGAGAGCGCTTTAAGCGTCGGCTTTCGCAAACTGTCGATTGGCAAGGTGCGGACGTGCTTTAACGTTCGTTCTGCACGCACCTTGTGCTCGCGCTCCATCATCTGAAATGATTGCGATACGAGCTCAGAGTAATCTTTCAAGGAAGTCGCATAATTTGCTTTTACGCCCTGCAATCCCATCTCAAGAAAATAAAGTGACATCACCGATAGAATGGCAAGGAGGGAAAAGAGCATGGCTAAAAAGAGCTTAAGCCGGAATTGCATGAACTTCTCACCTTTCGACACTTCACAAATGTTCAATCACTTACTTCTACTTGGCTGGGCCGCCAGTCGAAACTCTTTTTCGTGTACTCTTTGTTACCTCATCCTGCAAATTAAATCGACACTGCTCTTCTCAAGTGCTTGAAAGTGCTCTCACCCGTTAACGCAGCATGATATTCGGATCTGTTACATCAGGGCACGGATCTGAATGGTTTAAAGCTTGTTCGGAACCTGAAATTTTTCGGCAGGCTAAGAGAGAGATTTGAGCACAAGTTATTTAAAGATGCGTGAACGATCCGAAGAAAGGCTCAGGGTCGGTGCTTGCACTTGATTTTTGGCAACTTTACCAGACTTATCAAGCGCGACCAAAGTCCAGCCATCGTATCCCGAAATGTGACCTTTCACGACTTCAGCCTTATGATTGAGACGAAGTTCACACTTATTGAAATCTTTCACGCCGATCGCCAAGGGGCACAATGGCAAGGGAAAAGGAATTGTTCCGCCAAGTTCCACCTTGCCGAACTGAAGTGAAGTCACGTGAAGAGCAAATTCAGATTTCTCTAGCTGTCCTGTCTGGCCTTCGAAAAATACTTCGTCAGTCACGGAGCCGTCGGAATGGACAGTAAAGACGTCTTTTTGCAGAATGCTTTTCTTTTCAAGGCGTTCACCAATGCCTAAAAAGCCTCCAACACCATACACAAAGTGCCCGATATGGTGCATAACAATTTGGTTCCCAATGCAAGCAAAATCTCGTTTTTTGAAGCTGGTACCAAGTTTAATGCGTTCATTAGAGGTGAGCCAAAAATTCGTGGGTAAAATGGGGCCTTTTTCTCGGACCCAAGTGGGGCCTTGCACAACATTGTATACTGAGCCAAGTCGGCTGCAGATTTCAGCTGTGGTAAGTCCCAAGGAAGGCTTGGAAACGCTTGAAGTGACCTGATTTGTTTCGGATCCTTCTCTAACGATTTCAGTTTCTGTCGCACCGCAGCCCACGAGTGACGCCACAATAAGAGACGACGAGATTATTTTAGAGGCGGTGTTTAAATATTGCATAAAACTCCTTTAATGAAGCGCATAAGCTTCGCGCTTCCGAATTTGAATAGAAACTTATAATAAAATATTTTTATTTTTTATCATTGATTTATCAATGATATCTCTAGTGACAATTACCATACCAAGGTAAGCGTATAGCATATTTGAAAGCGCCTGTGCAACTGATTTAATATTAAATATTGTTTGCATTGAGCTGTTTCACGTCCAGTTGATCGAAGAATATTTTCTTTTATTTCGTTAAGGGTTACAAGAATCGTTGAAAGCGAACCCGTTCAGGATGCACATTCGCCAGATGATACAACCAGTGTTCTTCTGGAATCAATCCTTTTAAAAAGCATGGTTCCCACAGACTGGCGTCTTGTGTCTCCAAAATAACCCATGTCTAAGGAAATTGATGTATTATCATGCAGCAAAGACCCTCCGGTGCAGAGGAATCAATCGCCTCACTCTCTATAACATCTAAAAACTAATACATAATTTAAAGAAACAGCCGAAGAGATATTATGTGCGCATTTCCTAGACGCAGTTGTACTTAAACTGCAACTAAAAAACTCTCGATATTACATAGATTTACATTATTAATTTATAAAAAATCAAAAGACTCCGATAGGATTTATACAATCCACAATGCTGGAGTTTATATGAAAAAAGAGATTCTTGTTTTGATGACTGCTATTTGCTCATTCTTTATAGGATGTGGCAGTAAAAACGAAGAGAGTTCTGAAATTTCAGGCACGTCAAAGACAGTCATTGGTTTTTATGCGTTTGATGGAACTGGTGAAAATTTACGAAATAATGGCAGCGTTGTCGGCGAACTCTGGGAGGATATTAGGGGAGTCAAATACTACTTCCCCGGTGTAAACCTTAATGCAAGCAATGCGGAATCGCGCGCGCAAGATGCAGTTGAAGTGATATGTGGGCACCGCGAAACGCGCGGCGTAAACACAATTTTTATGACGGGTTATAGCCGGGGTTCCATTATTGCCATTGAAGTCGCACATCGCATTAAAGAACAATGTGGAGACGGATTAAACCTCCGTTGGATGGGAATAATTGACGCCGTAGACTTCAATATTGGGCACTTTTCAAGCAATGTTCCTGATGGGATGGCAGCGGTACATATCCGCAAAGAAAGGCAGGGTTTTGAACCCCATACCAAACAAATCACCGGGAATCCGATGGCAAATTTGACTCTTAAAGTAGACCATGTCCATATCGGATATGAAAGGCAATCGTATACTTTTCTAAAAAATCACGCCCAAAAAATGGGTGCTAAAAATTGGATTCGTTAACGTAACATTATCTCAGGCTTAGCATCAACTTTTAAACTAGGGCAAAGATCGCTTCTATTCACTGCTTTAGATGCCACATCAAATACCGCTTTAAGGCTATTGACATACTCTTTTACTTGCTGCTCAGTATATGCTTTTTCGAAATTCTTGCTGTTCCCATGTACTGCTAAAAGCCGACCTCCAGCCGAAGACCTTTCGTCGTTCATAATTTTGATGCCGCGGTTTAAATAAGCGATTTCCTGTTTTTCAGATTCCACCGAAGGTGAAAGTGCTTTCAATTTTTCTTTCACAAGGACTTCAGCCTGAGCAACGTTGATATATCCGTCAGAAAAAGATTTTGAAGCTTGACGCATCAGTTCTGGGTCTCTTCGCCCATCGAACATATTTGATTTCGCTTCGTACCAACACTGATTGTCTCCCTTTCCTTTTTCTGCGCCGACAAAGAATACGTAGTGACGGATATTGCTCTTAAAAATGCGAAGCCAATGCGCAGAATAATTTCCATTCAAAGTCGACGCTTCCGAATCCGTTTCTTCCGCAGGACGCTTAGGGGCGCATTGGACACTTAAAAAGAGCGCTGGAATCATAAGAAGAGAAAAAAATCGGCGGTTTAAAAACATGCACACCTCAATATCGAAGACTTGTTAAAGAAACAAAAGCTCATAAAGCCTGATTGCATACCCAAAAGCAGCAAACGTGCCAAGTGTTTTCACGAAGTGTCGGTGAGTTACTAGAAAGCTTGATGCACAAGGAGTTTACACTTGACAAAAGATGAGCAGAAAATGCCGACTTGCGCTTAAAATCTTGAAAAGAAAAATGAAAGTGTACATTTTAGGAATTTTAAAGTGTCATAAATTCCGTATTAAGAAGCAACCCTTGGAAATTACTTCAGCAAGTTTACCACAAATATTCATACCTACCATGTCCGCATTCCTGGAAAACCAACTCCAGAAGCAACACTTGTCTCCCTCGTAAAATCTTCACCACGCGCCTTTCTTTTAGGTGACAGCTCCTCAGACCGCGAAGGGGCTCTGAAACTTCAGATTCCATTTCTGCAGGCGGCATGGGTTACAAAACAGGAAATGGGAACACCTACAGCCATGATTTGTGAAACTCCGTTTGATACCCTGCGCGATGCAATGGAATTAAAAAAAGAAGAGGAGCTTTCCTAATTCTGGAATTAGAATTAAGGTTACACCAAACATTATATTCTCTATTCCTCTGAGGAGGCTTCCATGAAACATTCGTCTTTCTTGCTTGTTATGAATTTTCTTCTCTTTGGAACAAATTCATGCAGCGCACCTCATTTTGCAGGCAAGGAAACAAAAACGCTTTCATGGAATCAAAGTCAACAGGATGTCCAGGTGGACGAGTTCATTAAAAACACCTGTGCTGAGATTGAATCATTCGCTCTGACTGCTGATTTAAAGCTGACCGATGACATTCAAAAAATGTTAAACTTGAGCGAATTCTTGCAGGAAAAATTTCCATATCTTTCTGAAAAAAAATTAAGTGACAAAGATTTTACAGTCCCCACTGCACTCTGTTTACATAATATTTCAAAAATCATTCTTCAAAAACTTGATCAATATCCGGAAACCGCACTTGAAAATCAGAAAAAATTAATTGCAAAACTTCTGACACTGACTTCTGTCAATGCATCTAAGCTCAACCTGTATGCTCGCAAAGTTTTTAATGCCATTCCTCTGTCTGAGCTTTTGCAAGATGCCGCTTTAAGAGATGCCTTTTCAGCACTTCATATGGATTCTTCACTTGAAGAAATTGCAAATTGGCTTAAAGGACAAGACGTCGAAAAAATTGACCAAGCCGCACTTTTAAAACTTGGATTATTCGCATCAAACTCGCACATCAATGATGTTCACAATCCCTATTCGTTTCTTGAAAAATACTCCTCTTTCGTCATAAGCCAATCAAATGCGGCTCAACAACATCTTATGCTACAATTGGTGAGCAACCACCTCCTAACAAATGGAGTCATTTTCTCCAGTCGCGGCAAAGAAACTCAAGAAAAATTACTGTTGCGGGTGCTTCAGTCGCTGCAAAAAAAACTCTCAAAACTTGAAAAAGAGTCCCCAGAATACGACACGACTCTGCAATACATCGCAGAATATAATAAAATTCTAGAAGAAATTCGTGCGATTCCTTATTCCCTTGGCACCATGTATGCAAAACTCGCAGAAAGCCTGCGTGAAAAAGGCATGACCAATGCTGATTTTAGAGTCAATGAAGCCAAAGAAAGTTCGCGCATCTTGCTTGAAAAAGGTTACCCCCACAAAGGACTCCTCCTTCAAGAGGGTGATATTTGGCTGGTGGTGAGCCAAAACGGCCCTGGAGATCTCTTTTCTAATCTTGCTGCCCTTCCAGACTTCGTCACACATTCGGGCGTGATCGCTTCCGACTGGGAAGATGGAATGCGGTATTATTTTCGGGCAGAAATTTCTGACGGGCCTACAGTCAGTGCCATTGATACCTCTTTTCATACCGTGTTTGTGCGTCCCACATTCCCTGTTGCTCCAGGAGCAACGACACAAGCTCTGCAAAATTTAGCGCGTTACCCTAAAGTCCTCTTCGATGTGGGATTTCAAGAGGGGCTTTTCGATAAAAAAGGGAATGTCAGTGTTTATTGTTCAGAGTTTGTTCACTTTCTTTTTCAGAACAAGTTTCAACCGGATTTGGGGCCTTTTCCATCTCCATTTGATGGAACACGCACACGCCTTCATATTACGAACCCCGTGACTTATCGCAATGGCATGCGTTTGGGTTTTCCCGTTGGCGCACAGGTATTTATTCCCGACACCTTTCTTTATTCCCCCTCTACACAAATCTTGGGTGCGTTCCTCACCGAAACAGTTCCCATTTCAAAAACAAACGATGATTTGGAACTCTTTATTGCAGAGATGAGGGGCAAATTTAACGATGAATTTGCACAACTTTTTCACGCAAAGGACATGAAAGAAGTTTCTTACTGGGAGAAGAGATCCTTAGATGTGTACTTGATAGGTCGGGAGCTTTCTGAATGGTTCCCATTCTTGGGTAAGAAACTTCCCCAGGCGGGCATGAATTCCCTAAATCTTCCTGATGGTGAAGCGAAGTATCACATGCTGAATTTCTTTCGAGTTTATGCAGCATTTAATACGAGCCTTGAAAATATAGGGCGGCAAGATGCAAATGGAGCTTTTGGAGCAGAATGGAAAGAACTCTATTTGCAACGCTATCAAGAAACGATTGTTCCCTTAATGCACGCCCTTTTTCAGGATTAAACCGAGCCCGGTTCGCGTTCCACAAGGGTTTTTGCTTCTCCTCTCGATTCTCCACCTTTTCTGCCTATAGTTGCCATGTGTTTTCGATCACGGCTCACAGCTTCTCCTCCTTCTCGGCCAATTTCTTTATAGAATTCTCTTCCATAAACTTTGGCCGTTTTTTCGCCGCCTTTTTGCCCGGCTTTGCGTGCCTCTTCGGAGGTAAATTCATGTGCAGTTCCCTTTTCATGGGCTGCTTTACCACCCTTGCTTGCAATCTCACGCTGCTTTTCAACACTCATTGAAGCAAAGCCTCGTTTGCGACGCGCACCAAGCTCAACTGTATCCATTCCTTCTTCCATGATTCCTCCTTGCATGTCTTTCGCATGCATGACTGAGAGTTAAGATATTTCACGGGAACGAAACATGAATCCGAGCCTTGCTCATAACAGATACAGTCAAACCCCTCCATTCAATCTCCTGAAAATCCAAGTGTCATAAACTGGCAAGTGGTGAGGGGTTCAGATAGGATATTTGTTTTGTTCTTGTTTAAATGACGTGATGAAGAAGAAAAGCAGGCGTAAAGCCAACTTTCCATCAATTTTGATCGAGTTTTCCCGCAAAATGGCATGCGACGAGGTGGGCTCCCAATTTCGTACCCGGAAAGTCTGCAAGGGGCGGCTCCACGGTGCGACACACATCTTGCACGTAGGGGCAGCGCGTATGGAACCGACATCCCGAAGGGGGGCGCATGGGCGAAGGGACATCACCCGATAAAATCTGCCTTTTCTTAAAACGAGTCTCGGGATCGGGTTCTGGAATAGAAGAAAGCAGTGCACGCGTATAAGGATGTGCGGGCGTTGAATAAATGGTATCGGCGTCGGTTAATTCAACGATCTTTCCAAGGTACATCACAGCAACACGATCTGAAATATGCCGCACCACTGCCAAGTCATGGGAAATAAATAGGTAGGTCAGTCGCAATTCCTGTTGCAATTCCATCAACAGATTTAAAACCTGCGATTGAATAGAAACATCAAGGGCTGAAACCGCTTCATCACAGATAATAAGTTTGGGTTTGAGAGAAATGGCACGTGCAATTCCAACGCGCTGCCTTTGCCCTCCAGAAAACTCGTGCGGGTATTTTCCAGCTGCACTGGCAGGGAGGCCCACACGTACCAAAAGGCGCTCGACTTCTTCGCGTCTTTCTTGGGGCGTGCCAATGCCATGCACCTCAAGAGGGTCTTGGAGTATTTTTCCGACGGTTTGCCTTGGATTTAACGAAGCATAAGGGTCTTGAAACACCATCTGCATATCGCGGCGTTTAGCGCGCAGAGGCACGCCTTCGAGCTTGGCAATGTCTTTGCCTTCAAACAGAATTTCTCCTGCTGTCGGTTTATACAAACGTAACACGGCCCGTCCTAGGGTGCTCTTTCCACACCCCGATTCTCCGACAAGACCCAGAGTTTCGCCTGCCTTGATATAAAAAGAAATGTCATCGACCGCGTAAATGGTATCGACTTGGCGTTGGAACAACCCACCCTTGACGGGAAAGTGCATTTTTAAATTTTTGACATCCAATAAAATTTCGGACATGAAAGGTCTCACTCAATAGGCTTTTTAGCAATTTCCTGCCAATGAAAGCAAGCAACACGCTGCTCACTCTCTGTGATTTCCAACGCAGGCTCTGCGGCCCGACACTCTTCTGTGGCATAAGGGCAACGGTTTTGAAACCGGCACCCTTTGGGGAACTGTCCGAGCGAGGGCACAATGCCTTCAATCACTTTCAGCTTTGATTTTCTTTTTCCGGTTAATTTCGGAATCGATTCAAGCAAACCCCTGGTGTAAGGGTGCTTGGGCTTGCGAAAAAGGGAATTCACCGAAGCTTCTTCCACAACTTTTCCGGCATACATCACAATCACATCATCGCAGAGTTCTGCAATCACACCTAAGGCATGTGTGATGAAAATGACGGCCATTCCTGATTCTTGCTGCAATTTTTTAATGAGTTCTAAAATCTGCGCCTGAATTGTTACATCAAGCGCTGTCGTCGGCTCATCGCAGATCAAAACATCGGGCTTGCAAGCTAAGGCCATTGCAATCATCACGCGTTGGCGCATGCCACCCGAAAGCTGATGGGGGAATTGCCGCAGTCTTTTTTCGGGCTCTGGGATGGCTACTTTTTGCAAGACATCAATAAGGGCCCCTTGCAAAGCAAGACCTTTGGCGAGGGCAGGAAAGTGCAGTTCAAACACTTCCGCAAGTTGACTGCCGATGGTTTTCACAGGGTTTAAAGCTGTCATGGGCTCTTGAAAAACCATGGCAATGCGGTTGCCACGAATGCTGTGCAGCTCGCCTGGCGACAACTTCAAAATGTCTTTGCCTTGAAAGAGAATTTCTCCGTGCAAAATCTGGCCCGCAGGTTTAGGTAACAAGCGCATAATGGAAAGCGAGGTGACGCTTTTTCCGCACCCCGACTCACCCACGATGCCGAGTGTCCGGCCTTTGCGAACCTTAAAGCTCACCCCATCAACCGCGCGCACCAAACTCCCATCGTCGGTTTGAAATGCCGTTACCAGACTTTTAACTTCGAGTATTACATCGTTTGACAAGGTTGTACCTCTGCACATTCAAGAAAGAAGCGCGTTACTTTGGCTTGTAGGTTTTGTCGATTTTGGTCAGGGGCGGATAGGTTTTACCAGCCTTCATCGCTTCCTGTGTTTCTTTATGTACAGCTTCGTCGTACCAAAAAAGGCCGCCGTATTTGTAATGAACAGGATTCTGTATCAGATATTCAGAAGCGGCCGTGCCCACAAACTCAGGCAACTTCCACCAGCGCCAGCTTGCTTCACGGGTGTAGGGAACTGTAAATGTACCGATAAAAGAGCCTATTTCACTCTCTTTTTCGATGATCTTCACCATGGTTGCCTGGCGCACTTTTTCATCGGATGAAGCTTGAAACACTTCCAATAATTTATCCATTTCGGGATCATCGATATTACTAAAATTATCGTTCTGTGGCTTGTTCGCAAAACTCGAATGAAAGTAGTTTTTGGGAGACGGGATAACATCCGTTGTCATGGCACCATAGTAAACTTCAAATTTTTTCTCGCGTGCAGATTTAAATGATGCTGCGCTATCCACGGCATCAATGTTGATTTCAACACCTGCCTTTTTAGCCTCTTCCTTCATTACTTCAAGTCGCTTCACAAGCTGCGGAGAATTGCCAATCGTAACTTTCACAGAAAAACGCTTGCCGTCTTTTGCCCAAATGCCATCGGCCCCGCGCTTCCAACCCGACTTTTCCATCAGTTCTTTGACTTTTGGAATGCTAAATTCGCGCGCTTTGACATTGGTTGCCGAATAGGGGCCAAAGCCTTCAAAGAACTGTTTTTTGCGTTCGTAGTCGCCATACAGAAGTTTTTGAATCACAAGGTCGATATTCAAAGCATGGGCAAAGGCATAGCGCAGATTTTTGTCTTTGAAGAGTTCATTGCCGAGGTTTAACCAAAACCCTTGGGGACCTTCAGGGGAGTCGTTATAAAACCAATACTTTTCGATATAGCCTTTGTCGAAGTTTCCGCCCTTGGCTTTTTCGTGCCACCACACGGGGCGAGTGAGCCAAAAATTATCAAGTTCGCCCTTTTTGAAATTCTCGAAGGCAATTTCATCATCTCGCACAACTTTAAAAACCACGTTGTCGACGTTGAACCGATTCTTAAAGAAACGCTCATTTTCGCCCCACCAGCTTTTAACCCGGCTCATCGTAATCGATTTGCCTTTATCAACTTTGCTGACGATGTAGGGCCCTGTTACAGGGGTGATCTCATAGTTAAACTTTTTGACAAAGTCTTTGTCGGGCTTGCCAAAAAAGTGCTTCGGCACCACAAGAACATTACCGCCCAGGTAGAGGTCCAAATCGGGCTTGGGATTTTTGTCCACCAGCGCAAATGTGCGATCGTCGTACTTAATAACCTTGTCGATTTCAGTGGTATAATAATCGTTGGCAGAGGTATCAACGATCTCTTTGGAACGCATAAAATCGACGGTAAACACGACGTCGTCGGATGTTACTGGCTTTCCGTCCGACCACTTGGCATTCTTATTGAGCCTAAAATACATGGTCTTTTTATCGGCCCCATACGCCCATTCCGAAGCGAGCATGGGCATGGTTTTGCGCGTATTGGCGTGTCTTTCAACGAGAGGCAAAAACCCGCCGTAGATGAGATAATTCGCAAATAGGCCATTGGCATCGGGGCCCACGGGGCGCAATGTTAGAGGAAATTCTGTGATGTGCATGCGAAATGTTCCACCCTTTTTCGCATCTGGAGATGCAAAGGTGGGATCGGTATCGTTGGTTTCCCACTTTAAATTTGCAGGAAGTTTTTCCTGGGCCTGTGCAACCCAAGGAAGAAGCGCTCCAGCAAAAACAAAGGCAGGCAAGCAGCCTGTGAACAGATTTCCGGTCGCAATTGATTTTTTGAGCATCATATCACTTTCCCGTAAGGTTAAAGGCAATTGATTTGCCTTGTTTGTACGTCGGAACAAAAAACGCTGCAAAGAAGAACGTTACAGTTTTATTCATAGGTCGTATGTTTCTTGGGATCAAAAGCTTCACGCAGGGCTTCTCCCACGAAGGTGATCATTGTCAGTAACAGAGCCATGCAGGTTACGACCGAAATCGAAATCCAGCTTGCGTTGCGAAGGTTTGTGGTCCCTTGGCGCAACAGCTCACCCCAACTCGGAGTGGGAGGGGGCAAACCAAACCCAAGATAATCATAAATCGAAAGCCCGACAATCGCCGATTCTACCGTAAAGGGCAAAAACGTGATGATAATAGACAGAATGTTGGGAAGGATCTGACTAAAAATGATGCGTCTATCGGACATCCCAACCGACCTTGCAGCAAGCACATAGTCGGCTGCTTTTTCTTTGTACATAAAGGCGCGCATGTAGGACGTTTGCCTCATCCAGCCAAAGGCGATTAAGATAGAAATCAGCGTCCAAAAATTCGGCGTAATAAACGATGCAATAATAATAACGATATAAAGCGTTGGAATATTCGACCAAATTTCAATCAGTCGTTGCACGATAAGATCGAAACGACCGCCATAGTAGCCCATCACGCATCCGATGGTAATTCCCACAATGTATTCACAGATGGCTAAACACACTGCAAATATAATCGCAATTCGAAACCCATATACGATACGCGCAACGACGTCGCGTCCACTGGTATCGGTTCCCAAAAAATGCCTGTCGTCTAAAGAAGGGGCACTGGGCGGGTTTTTTTCGAGATCATTTTCATAGGGGTTGTAGGGAACCAGGGGCATGATCACAAAATCGCCTTTGCCTTCGGCATCAACCTTTTTCTTGAGATCCCGATAATTTGTTTCGTACTCATAATCAAAGCCAAAGGTTGTTCCTGGAATCATATCGGACATTAAGGGAACGTGTAAATTTCCTTCATACTTTACAAGCAGCGCCTTGCTGTTCACAAAGAGTTCTGCGCACAGCGAAAGTGCCACCAGCACGCACAGAATAAGGAACGACAAGTAGCCCCTTTTTATGGATTTAAATCGTCGAATCTTCTTTAAGGTAAGAGGATCTAGTGCCATAAATACAAAATTCTCCTACTCGAACTGGACACGAGGGTCGACAAGAGCAATAAAAAAGTCGGACATGATATTTCCACACAGGATTGCCAAGGCATCGAGCACCAAAATCCCCATCACGATGGGGTAATCACGCTGCACCAAAGCTTCGTATCCGAGCAAGCCCATGCCGTCGATGTTGAAAATAAATTCAACCAAAAAGGAACCCGAAATAATGATCCCGATGGAACTTCCAACATAGGTTGCCAGTGGAATAAGGCTGTTGCGCAGGGCGTGGCGCAACACCGCTTTTTTAAACTCGAGGCCCTTCGCCATGGCAGTACGCACATAGTCGGCAGCAAGATTTTCGAGCAAAGCGTTTTTCATCATCATAGTGAGCAGTGCAAAGCTTCCCGCAACATAAGTGGCTAAAGGGAGCAATCCGTGCCACACCACATCTTTCACTTGTTCCCAAGTTGAAAGGTCGCTAAAATTTTCGCTAAAAATTCCACTCATTGGAAAAAGATCAGTATTTGCAGCAAACACAACGAGAAGAACAATCCCGAGAACATGGGCCGGAACAGCGTAACAGACGAATATAAATATGCTGGAGACGGTATCAATTCTTGACTTGTGCTTCACAGCTTTTAATATTCCAAGCGGAATACTAATGCTATAAGTAATAAGTAGAGTTATAATTCCGTAAATCATCGAAACAGGTATGCGCGTTTTGATGAGATCCCAGACGGGTTCCTGGTAACGCGTAGAAGTTCCAAGGTCGAGCGTGACCACTTTGCCGAGCCACTCGCCATAACTGACAAGAATGGGCTTGTCGAAACCATAGAACTTCTTGAGATCCTCCATCTGCTCTTCGGTAAGGTTCTGAGATCCCCCTCTTGTAGAAGAACCTCCGCCCTCACCTCCGCTCTGTTGGGCACGGGCAAGCATTTGCTCGATCGGACCACCCGGCACAAAACGAGTGATGGCAAATACCAAGACGGTGATGCCAATAAACGTTGGTATAAGAAGAAGAATACGCCTCAAAAAGTATGTTTTCATGGGAAATCCCCCCTGGCCTGAACGGTAGCGCAGTATGGATGAGGACTTGCTTGAATGCAAGTTTCACACTAGGCCCACAGGGAGAATTCGAATTTGGTGAGATTTACGAAGCTTTCCTACCCAGGGGTACGATGCGTGGGAAGTTTGCTTCAGCTGATTTTCGCAATGACTGTGGAGTACGCCCCTGAAGAATGGGGCAGCGCTGTTCTGCATCACTTGCGACGGGGCGCATTTCTAAGGGGACATTGACCGACAAAACTAAGTTCACAAGCCCATTCAACAAAAAGCGCAGGGCCATTTTAATTTCGCCCGCTTGCGCTGGAATGGCACACATCTCGCCAATGAGATTGAGATCCGATTTTTCGAGCGCCGCTTCCCAAGCCTCTCCCAGTGTGGGCTTCGACATATCCAGAGAGCCAATGAGGTAAACATCATTTGACGCCGCATCGAGCATCCCAAATTTCAGTTCCAAAGCGTGCTGACCTTGCCCTATAACAGGATGCAGGTCGTGAAAAACGAAAAAACTCCAAGAATCAAAAGGTCCATTTTCAAGCGCATCTTTTTCAACTTCAAAAACCAAGCATGAGTGAGGAAAATTCAAATGCGTCGGAGAAATCTCGCGCGGCCAACGGGCGTCCAACTGGGCATCCCAGAAATTTCGTTCAAGTTCATACACAACCTTGTGTGAGCGATAGGCCGCATAAGCCGAAAACGTTGTTGAGATACGGCGCAAGATGTAGTCTTCATCCTTTCCAAAAAGCTGTTTGCCTTCAAAATGACTTAAAAGATCGATCCCCGGCAAAGGGATCTCTGCAGGCAGTTCGATTCCATGGGCAAGACAAAGAGCACGCGCCTCAGCCTCA
Source organism: Silvanigrellaceae bacterium (assembly GCA_044237915.1). GTDB lineage: Bacteria > Bdellovibrionota_B > Oligoflexia > Silvanigrellales > Silvanigrellaceae > JBIIEI01. The sequence goes on from JBIIEI010000012.1 coordinate 73,980, forward strand.
AGGCTTTCCAGTTTGCCTTGCTCTAAGTTCCAAAACGAGCGCCAGCAGTTTTCAACCGATGGTAATTTCATGATTCCTCCGAAAACCAGGGTCCCTCGACTTATTTTCGGAAAAAGGGTGAATCCCCTTGAGTGCCAGAATGCAGTCACACCCTGCAATTAAGTACGTGTTAGTGTATCTGTACTTTTTGCTCGAACGGCGCATTCTGAAGAAAGGAACCTGCGTGGAACTCTTTCAAGTCTATTTAATAGTGGGGCTCGTCCTCATTGGAGCTGAAATTTTCGTTCCTGGCTTTGTGCTTGCACCCTTGGGTGTGGCCTCCCTCATCACGGCAGCCTTCGCTTCGGTGGTCGACTCCGAAATCGCTCACATCGCTTTTTTTTCGGCCACTGCGCTCATCATCTTTCTTCTCCTTCCTAAGCTGCTAAAATTTAAAAAAATAAAGTCTGAAGAAGAACAAACCATTGGCCTCATCGGTCAGACGGGGATCCTTGTGGAACCTCACCGCTCACCCCTTTCGCCTGGAAGGGTGCGAGTCTTTGGGGATGTTTGGGAAATTTCCTGGGATGAAAACGATCCCTTTCACGACACCCTGTTACTGCTTTCACCAGGAGCCCTGCTCATTGTGAAACAGGTGATTGGAAATAAGATCCATGTGGAACCCAAATCTTAACGTAACAGCATTTAGCACAGAGGAGGCTTGTCATGGGATTTGCGACGATGTTTTTCTTAGGCGTACTAGCACTTGTGGTCTTTATTATTGTCAAAGGTATTTATATTGTCCGTCAAAGTGAAGCCGTGGTGGTTGAACGCCTCGGAAAATTTCACCATATTATGGCTTCAGGACCCAACATTTTAATTCCTCTGATCGATCAAACAAGGCAGGTCATGTGGGTCAAAAACAACATCATGTACCCCCTCGATCGCGTCGACCTTCGTGAAGTCGTTCTTGATGTGCCCGAACAGCGCGTGATTACCAAAGACAATGTGGGAATCGTTGTGGATGCACTCATCTATGTTCAAATCACGGATGTCATGAGAGCGGTTTATGAAATTCAGAATCTTCCCATTGCTGTTGGTCAGCTGACGCAAACCACCTTGCGTAACCTTATTGGGGAAATGGAACTCGATGCCACGCTTTCGAGCCGTGATGCTATCAATACCCGACTTAAAATGGTGCTCGACGAAGCCACCGACAAATGGGGCCTCAAGGTCAACCGCGTCGAACTTAAAAACATCAATCCACCCATGGATGTACAAACTGCCATGGAAAAACAAATGCAAGCCGAACGCGAACGACGGGCACAAGTTCTTTCAGCAGAGGGTTCTAAACAAAGCCGCGTACTCGAAGCCGAAGGTGACAAAAAATCGCGTATCGAACGCTCCGAAGGCGAAATGCAAGAAAAAATTAACCAAGCCTTGGGAGATCGTGAGGCACTTATTCAACGCGCAGAAGGTAATGCAAAGTCAATTGAAGCCATCGCTTTTGCACAAGCCAATGCTATTGAGGCCGTCAAAAAGGCCTTTGGAAGCCCTGATGTTGCTGCAAATTACTTGGTGGCCATGGAATACTTGAAAAAATATGGTGAGATGACTCAAAAACCTACCGATAAAGTATTTATTCCTTATGAGGCAAGCGCCGTTCTTTCCTCTTTGGGTGGCATGAAAGAAATGTTGGAAAAGCGGTAAATTGTTTCTTTAAAGCTGGAATACTCGTCAACTCAATCTCCGCACCTCACCCTCTTAAATGCGCAGTTTCCATCTTTTCTTTTTGAGCGATTAAAAAAAACATTCCATTTAAAAATCCTGCAAGTCGAAGGACAAATTTACTGCGCCCTTCAATATAATTTCACTTGAGCTATTATCGATGCAGAATTTTTGTTCCTTTTCCATCGGAGGAGATCAGTCATGTTTTATCGTAATCAAAGTCCTCATTCCTCAGATTTATCAACTCAGGGAGAAGGGAATCCCAGTTGGGATCTCACGTCGATTTACACTCACTTTGAAGACCATAAAATAGATTCTGATTTTTTCGATGCCTATCGAGTCATCGAAGAAATAAAACATTCAAATAAAGTGCTGATTTCGGGAATTGAAAATGGAGATCTCCAAAATTCAGAGCTCGCAGCGGAGTTCACCAGCTTAGTTACCCAAACGTACCTGAAAGTGGACAAATTGATCACACTTGCAGATCTCTTTTACCACTATGCTTCCATGCATCTTTCAACCGATGGAAACAACAGCGAGGCAAAGGCTCTCCGCATCAAAGCGCTTTCACTCTTGACCATTATCGAAGAGGAAAAGGTTCCCCTTAAAATGGCGCTCACAAGAGCACCAGATGCTTTTCTGGAACAATTGCTCTCCATCCCCGAAATGAAACCGTTTAAATTTGATGTGCAGAGGCAAAGACAAGTTCGCGAGAATCTCTTGACCCTTCAAGAGGAACGCCTCCTGGCTTCGTTCTCAGATTCAGGCCATCAGGCTTGGGGAATTCTTTATACTAGCTTGGCCTCATCCATCCGCTGCACACTTCGTGTGCCAGAAAAGGCAGAACAAGAGGTGAGCCTCGCAGAAGCCAGTCAATACCTTTATGGAGGCAATGAGCCCCTGCGCAAAGCAGCTTGGACCGCCATCAATAAGGGTTGGGGCCAGCATCGAGAAACCTGCGCAGCCATCCTGAATGCCTTGGCAGACTGGCGCATTACGGAAGATAAAAAACGCTCTCACACAAAAACTGTCCACTTTTTAGATGCAGCACTCCTTGAGAACAGATTGAGCCGCGAAACCCTTGAGGCCATGTTCTCGGTTGTTGCTCAGGCGAAAGAACTCGGACAAAAATTCAATCGATTGAGAGCCCGCATTCTGGGCAAAGAAAAACTCGATCCCTGGGATCTCCAGGCCGCCCCACCTGCTCGATTAAACAAAGCAACAAATCAAACATACTCTTTTAGCGAAGCCATAGAGATCATCAAAAAACCACTTCAAAAGATAGATCCAGAATTCCCACAATTTATTGATACCCTGTGCCAGAAAAAATGGATTGAAACAGGAACGACAGGCGCACGAAGTGCAGGGGCGTATTGCGTTCTACTGTCCCATATTGGTCAGACGCGAGTTTATATTCCCTTTCAAGGGGGACTCGGACACATCAAAACCCTTGCTCACGAATTGGGTCATGCCTTTCACAACAGCACGGTATTTGACCTTCCAACGATTGAACAGATTTATCCGAATACTCTTGCAGAGACCGCAAGCATGTTTATGGAAACAACGGTGCTCAAAGACCTCATTTCGCAAGAAGTCGATCTGTCCGAGCGTTTAAAAATGTGCTGGACAGAAGCCGAAATGGCCACCACCAATCTTTTGAATATCCCAAGCCGTTTTTACTTTGAATCCAAACTGTATGAGCAAAAGAATTCGAAAAGTTATTCTCCTGATGAACTCAGCACCATGATGAAAAATGTGTGGGAAGAATGGTATGGCGACACCCTCACACAAATGGATGACATGCTCTGGTGCAGTAAACTACATTTCTACAAAACATATCAAAGATTCTACAACTTCCCCTACACGTTTGGGTATCTGTTTAGTCTTGCACTTGTCGACCTCCAAGAAAAAAAACCAGAAGAATTCTTCCCCCGCTTCAAAGACCTGCTCAAAAATACAGGCCGCATGACAGTCGAAGAACTGGTGAGTTTACACCTTGGAGAAGACACCACGTCAACCTCCTTTTGGCAGAAGAGCATTACCATACTTGAAAAGAAAGCCGATGTTTTTGAACAGTCCATAGATGCCTGGCTTGCATTAAATTCTTGAAGGGCATGACTTCAAATCTGACTTTCACTGTTCCAAGAGATCGTCATTGTAAAAAATTGTTCTCACTCTCCAAAAAAATGTCCATCGACTTCTATTGGACTTCCCCTGCTAGAAAAAGCTCTTCTGGCAGAAGCTCCTGTTTCTCCCAGTTCCCGCGAAATTTTTCCTACTGTCCCAAGCCAAGAAATTAAAAGTTTTGCTCCTCTTGCAAATAAAAACACTTCCACGCAAATATTGCCAAACGGGTATTAGATGGTGCTGTTCCTTCAAAAGCTGGAAATGGCACTGGCCCTACACGGAAGTATGACAAGGACGGAGGGCAAGAGGCAAAAGACAGAGATTTCGAAAAAATAGATGGAACGGCAGTAGAAGTAAAAGAGGGAGTTTGGGTTAAAACTTTGCCAGATGGAACGAAAGTGGTATCGAGAAACTGGTCAACTGAGGACGGCAAACCTACGTTCGAAATTCAGCCTCCCGAAGGCAAAGAAAGAATAAAAATAAGGTATCATTAGGATGTTTAAACCTTGGCCAACTCCATTTGAAAATGAAAAACACCTCGTTGTGGACGGAATTATTCAGCTTGATTGCAAAATTTATTTCGTACTCTGTTCAGATGAAAAAAATTATCTTATAGAATCTAAAAGAAAGTATCCTTATCGCATTATGGATGAATCATACGCTTACATAAAGGATGAAATAGAAGAAGGATACATCGCAAGAACAAAAAGCTCAGTTGCGGAGGACTCGGCTTTTTTACAACTCCTTTGCAGCAATGCAATTTTTAATTCGGAGCATCAAAATAATCCTTTTAAGCATTATTTGATACGAGCATCGGATGAAGTTATTAATTTAGTATCAGACGAAGAACCCCTCGTTTCGATTTTTTCCGATCCAACGGGTGAGTTTTTGCGTAATCTTATTTTACGTAACAAATTTTAAGACTAATTTAATAATGAAAATAAGGTGCAATGAATATCTTTAATCCTTGGAAAACATTGTTTTCAAATGAAAAAAATCTACAAGTTGATGCGGTTTTACAGTTTGGATATCACCTCAATATCGTTCTTAAATCTGGAGAAACTAGGTATCATATAGAATCGAACAGACGTCATCCGTATCGCATCATGGATAAATCCTATGCATATTTAGGTGCAGAAAATGAAGAGGGCCGCAATACTACCACAAATTGCTCATTTGCAGAGGATTCCGTTTTCATAAAATTGCTCAGTAGCGATCCCATGTTTAGCATGGAACATGAAGACAACCCTTTTAAGCATTATGTAATCAAAACTCAAGATGAGATCATAGATTTGGTTTCAAATGACGCACCTGTTGTTACCATACTTACCGAGTCAACAGAAAATTTTTTGTGCCAACTTCTATTGATAAATGAGAATTTAGATTAGGGTACTGAGGTGCAAAATTGTGCTGCAAGGAGAACTTTATGAAAACTGAAGTCATGACACCACCAGCAGAGCTGGTGGTTTGAATTCGTGAACCGCTCAAAGCGGTTTATTGGGAGTCGCAATTCTTGCGACGTGATTTGTTACCTCTGCTTACGCAG
>JBIIEI010000157.1:0-6168 GCA_044237915.1 Silvanigrellaceae bacterium
TTCAGTAAAACCTCTGAGAAAGCCATAAGCTTGTTTCCTCCCTTCTGAAGGAAACACTACAGCGGCAAGGCTTTTCAGTTTACGCATGGAGTCAGGAAGGGGTGGTCTCATTCTCACGGGGCGAACAGCAGCACTTCTAAAAGAATTAATCGCACGCTATCTCAAATTTGTCTTTTTCTGGGAAGTCTGGCTCCGCATTCCTCTGTACACATGGCCAAAGAAGCTGGACTGGAATTCCAGGTCTGCATTACGTTCAAGGTAAGCGCGTCATCATCTCAGTCAAAATTCTCCATTTTTTGACGATGCACACTGCTGCTTTTGGATTTCTGCGGTTACCTTATTTTAAATATTGGAAATATTCCTTCTGTAACATGAATGGCGGTGATCTCCATGACTGATAAAATGCGCTTTTCTTTGACTGCCTGGCTCATCTGCCTTGCCACACTTTCGCCTTCGTGCAAATTCAAGACTGACAAGGCAGCGATTAAAAGTGAGCAGAATAAGGAATGTGAAATCTCTGAACGAAATGCTATGGAGCAAATCGCATCGCGATCTCACAAACAAGGATACGAACCTCACGACGATGATTTGCGTGTCATGGTCAATTTTATTGGAGACGTTGCACGATGCCTCGACTGGGAGGAAGATCCACGCTTACTTCAAGACTCAAAACCGAACGAAACGAAGCCTGAATTAGAAGCTCCTTTGACAAAAGCCGCAAGCGAATTATTCACGAAGTTCGAGCGTGAAAAGCATTCTCAAATGGAGAATTTTTTTGAGGGTCAAGGCGCGGCTAAGCACCTTTTGAAAAAGAAAATGCTTGAAAGCAATTCCACTCCCCGAGCCAACTTCAAACCCGATGTGCTCGTTTTTCGAGGATTCACTCATCCTGAGGTTTCCTTGCCGGAACTCATACAATTCTTCACGGGGGCAGGAAGATCTCCACTGGAAAGTCGAGATTATGCGCAAATTGTTCGCCTCCTCATCCGTAAAGGTGTCAATGGAAAACTCGCAATGAGAATTGCAGAATACAGCACAGCAAATGACATCTTGAGGCATATTGAGAAAAAGGGATTTGCGAATTACATCATGGATGTTCAAGCGTCGACCAATCTGCTTGTCGGTCAATCCGCAAGGAGAGGCTCGGGAATGTGGTTTTCTCCATTGCTCTACATGGCTGCCAGATATGGCATGTCGCACACCACTTGGTACAGCGGGACGCCCATGGTGCTGGTTTTCAAAGCGAGAAGTAAACCCGAAAAGTTTGTATTTCGCCCAGATCATAAAGAAGAAGTTCTTGCGTTGTCTCACCTGAGCGCTCAAGAAATCGACGGTGTGTATTTTGGGAGCAAATCAAAAGATTCTGAAATAATTCCCTGGTTCTATTTTGATCTCACTTCAAGCGCTGCCAGCGTTCAAACTCGGCAAATCAAGCTTTTTTCAGTGAAAGATCCAAAACGTGACGACAACCTTGTGCTTGATCGCGTGTTAGGAGTCTTTGATCTCAGCGATCCACAGTTGTTACCTAAAGTGGAAGCTTTGGTTCGTGTCGCGCGGTAATTAAGATTTTAATGACGGAAGAAGGCTTACGAATGTCATGAGGGATCCTAAAGTAAGGGAAGTTGACAGGTGTGTTGACAATCCTCGTCCCGAAACAACGGCTCTCCTTAACATTGCCCGTGAATACAAGCCGTTTTTTACCTTCGCACTGCACGACGAGTTTCACTCCGGAGAAAATATCCCAGTGTATTGTGGAGTCAGTTCTGCTCTTGATTTTCAAGTTACAAATAGAATGAGGAAGCACATTTCAGACTTTGGATTTGAAATTGACCGAAGCAACAAGCATGCGGAAATGGGCGAAGGATTTTTTGTTATGAAAGAAGCTTTTGGAGAAGCCGATTATTCCAATTCTACCTTCTCCATCTTCTCGGAGTCGGGCCTTGTTTTGGGTTGCGAGTTATCCTGCCAAGAGAATACAGCTCCGCGCACACTTGTTGCGACACAAATTACAATAGGGCTCGAAGCAATGCTTGCGATTGAAAAATAACCGTGTGCCACAGTTGCAGAACTCCTTGCTTCTTCAGATTCTTAATTTGCCTTGTTACGTCTTTCGGTGATAATGAGCGCAACCTCTGCAATGAAAACAATAAAAAATACACAATAGAACCGACTCTTTTTTGATTCTTGATAAATCATTTGCATCTCTTTATCAAAGAGTGTCGTCTGTGCTATTTGGAGATATTATTCTGCAGCAGAAGTTGATTGCGAAAAAGGAAAGGTGCACAAAATGACGGTTTACACATATGTTTTCGATGGATTTGCTGACTGGGAAACAGGGCATATTCTTCCTGAGCTTCGAAGAAATGGTGTTGTCACTTCAACAGTGGGCAAAACGCTCGATCCCGTAACGAGTATGGGAGGTTTTAAAATCATTCCCGACACCACTCTTAATGAAATTGACTTTGCCAAAATCCAACTCTTGATTTTGCCAGGTGGAAATCAGTGGCAGACCAGTGATACCGACAAACAGGTTGCCGAGGTCGTCCATACCCTGAGAAATCGAAATGTACCCATAGCTGGAATATGCGGTGCCACCGTATTTTTGGCACAATTGGAATTGCTCAATAATGTTCGTCACACAAGCAATGCTTTGCAGTATCTGCAACATTATTCTCCGTCATACTTAGGTGCTGCACACTATTCGGAAGCTCTTGCCGTAACAGATCAAGGAATCGTAACAGCATCCGGCCTGGGGAGCCTTGAGTTCACTCTTGAAATTTTGAAGCTCTTAAAAGTTTACAGTAAGAACGAGGAGGCAATGACTTGGTATGAGATTTTCAAACATGGCGTCGTGCCTCCTGAATAAGTGAACAGATTGAAGTGACCGATCAGACCAGTGAGGTGGCTCGCACCGAGTTCTCTGTCTTTGTTTTTCGAAAAGAGTAAAATCGCACCATCTCATTTTCTGAATGCGAGGTTAGGGATACGATGCCCAAAAAAGACAGTCCCCAGGCTCATTTTTCTCAAGAACCCATCATGCTCGGCGCAGCAAAGCGCACGTTAAATGTTCGTCCCGATCCCTTTGATGCGCGTGATACTCTCTATGCACCCTCGCTGTTGTTTCTGCCGAACGAGGCCTTTCTCGACGATTATCAAAAGTTGGATGTTCCTATTCTCGATCAAGGTGAGGAAGGGGCATGCGTGGGATTTTCGCTTGCAAGCGTTGTCCATTATTTGCTCAGAAGACAGCGCAAGACACCGGATGAGCTCCCCGTTTCTCCTCATTTTCTTTATGACATGGCCAAGCGATTTGACGAATGGGCTGGAGAAAACTACGACGGTTCTTCGATTCGTGGCGGGATGAAGGCATGGTACAAGTTGGGTGCTGTGTCTGAAAAATTATGGCCTATAGGCAAACGGAACGTCCTTGGGAGGGCGCAACTTCTCGATGGGTTAAAACGCCCTTTGGGAGTCTATAAGCGCGTCAATACTAAAGATCTCTTATCGATGCAATCGGCCCTCATCGAAGGTGGAATTCTCTATTGTTCGGGCCGTGTGACTTCAGGTTGGGCCAAAGTAAATCCTGTAACGGGACTTATTCCTTTTGAAACAAAAATCAGAGGCGGCCACGCCTTTGTGATTGTCGGTTATAACGAAACAGGTTTTTGGATCCAAAATTCTTGGGGAAAAGGCTGGGGCAAGGATGGATTTGCACTTTTAACTTATCAAGATGCGCTCATCAATCTTGATGACTGCTGGGTTGCACATATGGCTGTTCCCGTTCAACAGTCAGTGGCGGCTGGGATGGCAGCGACCGGAAGAATTCGGATCCCAAGACGAGCAACATCTATCAGCGAACTGCGAGCCCATGTTATTGCAACAGGCAATAATGGTGAATCTCGCAATTGGGGAAAACTAGGAACAAATGAAGACGAAATAAAAGCACTTTTCAAAGATGACTTTCTCACACGGACAAAAAATTGGGAGAAAAGAAGGCTTCTTCTTCATGCTCATGGCGGTTTAGTTCATGAAGAAAAGGCACTGGACTGGACGGAGCGCGTCAAATATCCTTTTATGAATGCAGATGTCTATCCCATTCATACCGTTTGGAAAACGGATTATTTAACAACCCTGCAATGTTACTTGAACGATGTTTTAAAAAGGTATCTGCGATTTGGAGGTCCCCTGGATGAAATTAAAAATTTCTTTAAGGATCGCATTGACGATGCCATTGAACCACGGGTGCGTGAATTAAGCGGCAAGCTAGTCTGGGATGAAATAAAACAAAATGCCTTTTGTACCACTGCTGGATACGCAGGAAAAAAGGGCGCACTTTACGTTGCTGCAGAAGAAATCAAAAAGATTTCTGAAAAATACGGTGAGAATTTTGAACTTCACCTCTCAAATCACTCAGCCGGTTCGATTTTGCATGCACCCTTGATTCAGCTCCTTGCAACAAAAGGAAAGATTCCATCAGGCCCTATGGCAGGAAAAGAAGGATTTGGGATTAAAATATCTTCCCTCACCATGCTTTCTCCTGCCATAACAATGAGCCTGTTTAAAGAAGCATATTATCCATTGCTCAAGAACGCTCAAATAGAACGTTTCTCGATTTTTACTTTGACTGACAAAGCAGAGAAAGACGATAATTGCTTAGACATTTACAATAAAAGTGTTCTGTATCTTGTCAGCAATGCATTTGAAGATAAACCACGCATTCCTTCGATTCGCGATGGTGTGCCAATTTTAGGCATGGAGAAATTTATCCAAGAAGATGCTGAAATAAAGGAACTCTTTAAAAAGAAAACCTTCAATTGGATTTTGGCACCCAACACAAATGGCCAAGACGGCTCTTTATTGAAAAGCGATGCCCAAAGCCATATCTCATTTGACGATAACGAAACAACATTGCGTGCCTTGCTTTGCAATATATTGAGTATCGAAAAAACGGACGTCAAATTCCCTAACAAGAAATCTTAGATTGTATTATTTTACGAGCTTTTCTGGCAAATAATTTCAAAAAACATATCGAAATGCAATTGTTGTTTTTTACCCACTTTTCCAGCCGTGAATGACCACTTTCCAGAAGAAGCTTATTCTGAAAAATCTCTGGTTAGATTTTTGCTCTTGCATAGAGAGCCATCTTATTAATTGTACAATTCCTGCTGGTCAATGGCCTTGCAACAAAATCTGAGTGAGACTGGATTTTAGCTTGAAAAAATTTACTGCAATATTAAGAGCCTATACCGCTGTGTACCATGAGTTCTGGCTCCGGTATTCTCGCATTAAATGCCATATCCAGGACATCTATTACAAGAGCTTTTCTCATATTATCTAGCATGCTCCACCTACCGACCTTTCGCGAAAAGAGATCAATGACTACTACAAGATACATAAAGTCTTCTTTTGTCCAAATGTAGGGGATATCCTGGACCCAAACCTTGTTTGGCTCTTTGACTTTAAATTCTCGATTGAGTAAATTTTCCGCAACGGGCAACTTGTGTTTCGAATCTTTAGTTACTTTAAATCGCCGCTTCACTTTAGACATCAAGTTTGCCTTTTTCATCAATTTTGCGACCCGATGCCGTCCGCAGCGGATGCCTCTTTTTGCAAGTGCGGCACGCACTCTCGGACTGCCATCTGTTTGTCTTGACACTTCAAAGACCTGTTTTATGTCTTCAGTAAGCTTTTTTCATCATGCTCTTGCCTAATGGATAATTTTTCCACGCATAAAATCTGCTTCGAGTGATATTTAAATGTTCACACATCATGGCAATAGTGTAGCTCTGCTGCTGCGCTTTTAATGAAATCCATTCTTACTTCTTGATACGCCGCAAAGTAAGTGGCCGCTTTTTTTAAAAACTTATTTACCAGATCAAGCGTAAAGCCTCCTCATTTATGTGGAGGATATAAGCGTCTTCACAGTACTTCCAATAGGGCCACTGAGCCAATACCACCTGCTCCTGCTCCAAGCAGAAGGATCTTCTCTCCTTTGGAAAAGATTCTCTTTTCAAGGCTGAGACCAAGTGCAATCCCTACGCTGGCTCCTGAGTGAGCTCCCGAGAAATCATTTGTACTTCAAAGGTACTGCCGAGAGATGATGCCCTCAGCTTTTGAGGAGGCGTATTGATGAAAAAAGAGATTTTAGAATTCTCCAAGAGTTTACAG
>JBIIEI010000001.1:0-222580 GCA_044237915.1 Silvanigrellaceae bacterium
CTCTTAAATATTGCGTCAGGGCGAGGCGCGCGAGGCGAGAGTCGACGCAATGGACGCATTGGTCCATGAGGAGACCGAGTCCGATGCGCAACGAAGCCATGGCGCAATATTTAAAGCGGGCCTTAAGAATTTAAATTTGCAGTTTTCAGTAAAAATGTGAATTTGCAAGAAGAGATTGCAGGTCCCCTCTTTTTTTTTATTTGATGACAGCGCATGATATTTTCTTCTGAAAAATCAAAATATAACCAACAGGAAGTGAATTTTTAGATCGGAAATAAAGTAACGATTTCAATTTTCCTCTTGCTTGCCAGATGAGGAATGGCTAACACCGGCATGTGGTCGGATAGCCAAAATTCGGAACAGAGGATTGAGAAATTTTATGATCTTGAGAACTTCTACGTTTTTGACACTCGCTGGAGCATTTTTTGCAACCGTAGCATGCGATCCTCGTGGATCACAGGAAACAATAGATTCTGAAACCGCCACACTCGTTTCAAAGAGTCCGACAGGATTCAAAACTATTTTATGGTCGATTCCTTCAGATGCTGATGGTGAAGTTGGGCGTTGCTGGTATTCGAAAAAAGGCCGAACTGACACAAAAATTTCCATGGAAACTTCCGAAAATGTGAACACGTATGCCCTTTCCGACAATCACTTGCGAAATAAAATGTTGCAAGGTGCAGGAATGAGCGTCCTCATGCTCGCAGCTTCAGGAGTTTCACTGGTCCTTTCGTGTCCAGGTGTTTATGCCATCCCTGCCGCTGCTGCTGCTGCTTCGGGCCCCGCAGCTCCTGTTGTTGCTCCTGTTGCTGCTGCCGTGTTTTCGCCTTCTGCTGCTGCAGGTTGTGCCTATGGAGTTGTTGGAAGTCACCAAGAAAGCGTTGCGACTTTAGTCAATGCTCGCACGGCATATGCATTCCGAACTGATGCACTCGACAAGGATAAAATAGTTGACGGCGCTGAAGTTCGCGTCATCAAAAATATCATCGACAATGTTCAGTCTTTGGAAGAATATGAATCAAGCGTGAAATGTCCTTCTGCTGCAAAGGCACTCGAGAGTGGAAAGCAAGTCACTCCTGAGCCCGTTCCAGTTCCAAGTCCAGCATCAGAACCTTCTCCAGTTCCAAGTCCAACCGCAACTCCAGAAGCTGTTCCTGTTCCTTAATTATTCGAGTTTCTCAAAAAGTACGGACCTTAAAGGGTCCGTTTCTTTTTGAAAATGCACGCCTGAAATATCGTAGCTCACATCTTACGGTGCAGTTGGAAAAAACATTGTGATTCCCTCAGTTCCATGAATCACAAATGATTTTGATTGCTTTAGCGCAATAATCAACGATTCATCTGCGGCTGATGCTTGGACTGCGAAGGCGTCGAGTGCACTGCCAAATTCGGGATGGGTGTGAAAAATTATTTTAGTTGCTGAGCCTCGTATTTGAGGTTGCATAGAAACAGACCTCTCTGTGCCTACAACGAGGTAGTTCTTTCCACCTGCGCGCAGCAAAGCAATTTCTCGTCCGAGTTTCTTTGTGGCTTCACGCGCTGTCCCTAAAGAAATACTTTTTAAGGGATTCCAAGGACGCTTTGCATATGAAATCACTCCGAGATCTTCAACAGAGATGACGGGAGAGCTATAGCCAGTATAGTTTTGTCCGTATTTGACAATGGCTTTTACCATTTCATCATCGACGATGCTCAATTGTTTTTGCACTGCGGCGCTTGTGACCCTTGACTGCCATCTCGCAAATCCTTCTCCAGATCGTGCGATTAAAACCCCGCCGAAGCGCCTCGACGCATCGACGGCGACCGGAATGGCCTTTGCTCCCATTCTATTTAAGAGAGATTTAAGGGGGCCTGCAAACCCTCCTGCGGCCATGTCGATGAGCATATTTCCAACAGCACTTTCAGGTGCAACACCTGTCCACACGCACCGGCAGCCTGCACCATCGCATGCCCAAACCATGTGATCGTTCAAGCAGGTTCCTGCACTGGGCCGTTGACTTGATTCAGACTCAGTTTTACCGGGCTGTCCGCAGGAGAGGAGAATTGCAGATGACATCAATGCGAATGACGTCGATTTTGCAAACGTAAATTTCAAAACAATGACCCTCATGCAAATTTGGAAATAAAAAAAAGCAAATAAACATGTTATCTGCTCAGACGGAAAATTTAATTTTACTTATTCACATTTTCCTGAAAAGCGACAGAGATTGAACCTGTAAGGAGCATCCTTGCTATTGACGAAAGGAGAGAATTCGCTTCCAATTTTTACCGAAGCTGCAAAGACATCTTTGGCAAATTGAGCGGGGAGCTGGAGTTGTACTTCATCAGTTCGTGTTGGGCTTCCGTAACGAATGAACTGCTTCGATTTTGTAACTTCAATGTGGCCGCCTAGGAGCCATGTTACTGGATTGGCACTTACAAAGTCGGAGAGTTTTTTAAAGCTTTTTTGCATGTCAGCCCAGTTGTCGACAAATAAATGCCCTGAATACAGAGTGTCTCCAGTGAGCAAGAGTTTTTCTTTGGTGTCGTACGCAGCAATGCTATGAGCTTCATGACCTGGAATAGAGAGTATTTTTAAAACACGCCCTCCAAGGTCAATGCTCCGATCGCTTCCCGACCAGGCTCCACCAATCAGTTCAATGCCCTCACTTTGCTTGTCTTTAAAAATCCAATCCGAACCGGTGTGGTCGCCATGTCGATGTGAACTGACGACATAAAGCTTGCGCTTACCTTTGAGTGCTTTGACCGTTGCGAACAGGTCGGGCGAAACATCGACATGCCCTGTGCCCGAGTCGAAGAGAAAAGCGGCATCTTTGCCCATGAGGAAATAAAGAAACGGCGCCTCAAAGCTTGTGCACATCGACTGCCTGAGAATAAGGGTGTCGGAACGGTACTGCCACTTTTGAATTTTAGGCTCATTCCGGGATTTACAGATGTTCCAGGTTGGAAAAGTTCCGTTTCCAGTCCCTTCAATGCCTTGAGTTGCCGCATCATTGCCTGCTTCGTCAGTACAAGCGCTGATCAAGAGCGTTGCAAACAAACCTACAATGCTTTTTAAAATGAAAGTTCTTGATCCTTGCCTACTAAAAAGTCGATTGAAAGTCGTAACTTGATTTGTATATTTCATGATTTTCTCTCGGTATCCCAACACGAAGTATAAATTTCGACATTGAAAAAGAACAGGGTGCCCATACCTTGACTGAATTGGCATCAAAGGGCAATTGATAAATTATATTAAATTTTACTATACTTTGTTATTTTTTTTAAGTGAGGAAGAATTAGTTACAAGAGAGACCCGACCCTTCGACGGTAAACTTCACATCTTCGCCCATAATATCGAAAATGTAGTCGTTAAAGTCGACTCCCACATTCTCACGATATGTTTCCTTGTTGGGGTCGTAGTTGGGATCATTTTGTGCGAGTTGTAGATTGCTTGAAGGTTGATCTTCAAAATAGGCTCGAATCCATCTATTTGCATTGGAATTGCTAAACGAGGTCGCTTGGGATTCCATCAGCAAAAGATTATCGTTTGTTGCAATATACTTTCTATCAAAACCGGCATTAATATTTTTCGCATCGTAAAGGCGATAAAAGGGCAAATCGGCGCTTGCAGAAGGCGACCTTGTCCAGTCGGGCTGGGCCCCAAAAGGACCATTGCAAACACGTCCAGCATTGCGTTCTGCAATACAATGAGCATTATCTGTATTCTTAAAGGTTTTAACTGTTACTTTAATTTGATTGCAAAAGGGTGGCTTCTCACCAATCAAGAGCACTTCTTTTCCAGTTGGAGTGGTTTTATTGCATCCCACATCAATTTTTTCAGGACTTCCATTTATCGAAACAGAAAGACAATTGAGCCACCATGCCTCATGATTTTGCTGAACTACTTTGAGCTTAAGCCCCACCTTTCCCGGAGGGATCTCTCCAGGGGGAAGTTTTCCCTCGGTCGGAACCTTATTCTCGGGCGGTACCTTACCGTCAGGAGGGGTTCCACCTTTAGGAGTGTCATTTCCAGGTGGGGTTCCACCTTTTTGTGTTTCACTAGGCGGTTTTCCCGAATCCGTTTTTTTATCAACGCACAATTTATTGCTGCCACAGTTGGCATTTGCGGGGGGCGTGCCTGAATATCCACTGTTTCCAGAATTGCCCTGGGAAAAGCCTGAATTTCCCCCATTTTTACTCATTTTGTGCCGACCGTAACCGAAAAGTCCGCCTCCCAATGTAGGCTCACCATTGGATGAGGGTTCTCCAGTGGCACCCGATTCTCCCGGCGCGCGTGTGCCGCCCACTTTTTGTCCCCGGGTATCATCTTCGCCAGGCGCTTTTCGATTTGATTTATTCCCATTTGCATCCGCTTCGCCGGGGCTATTTCCCTTGGTTTCGGGGTGCCCTTTAGATGCAGATCCTTTAAACCCCGTGGGCTGACAATTCAAAGTCAGAGCTAAGGAAAGGGATCCTATCAGGCAGGCAAGCTTCCTCTCAAAACTGAAGCCTCTGAACATTTTTGGATTCCTCCCCTCAAGTGCGTTTTTTTTCCACAACATCGATCGGTCAAAAAATCAAAAAAGTAACGTGCAATTACTGTGCCGCGCTAAAGTAACAAAGATCCGTGGATCGAACTGGCTAAGAATTCAACATTGAGGGGTGAGTGACTAATGTCTAGGCAGTAATGTTGCTATAAAGCAGGGTGAAACTTCCATTCAGAAAGCATGAGGTCGGGTTGAGGCGCTTCACTCAGAAACGAGCTTCTAAAACCATTTGAAGTTCTGTGCGCAATGACTATTTTTGAAGCGGGAGCTTCAATTCGAAGTGAAACCTTTTGCCGAATCAGCGTTTTACGGCCGGTATCGCATTTTTGAGCTTGAAGCCCCTTTTTCGTTTGAGCGACTGCATAGACACGAAAAATTTCTTCAGACTTCCGAGCGATAAGCCTTGCGCGCATTTTTGCAGAAGTGCAGGGGGAATGCCAAAGCAATGCTTCACCTTCAATGAGGGTGTATGTGCCCCAAGTGCAGTTTTTTTTAGTTTTACCACATGCAATGAGCGACTCACCCTCCACGAATGAAAGTGAAGTCAGAGAAACTTCGGATTCGCCAGGGGAGAGTTCCGATTTCGAAATATCCGCCCCTTGGGCAGAGCCAAGCGTGCAAGAGAGCAGGTAGATTGAAATCAAATCCATCAAAGGCATTCTTCTTGAAATTCCTCTTTTTGAAACGGCATGCCGCCCAATTCAGGCACAGTGTGAGAGAGCTGCGCGTTTTCCATGATTCGACTACAAAGAGTTGACGGCACTGTCAACCTTTCCTTAAGTGTTTTTTTTGCACAGTTTATACTTGTGGTGGAAACATCTTTTAGGAGGGTATTCACATGGGAATGCGCGTCAACACAGGGTCAGGCATCGACCCAACGATGGTTGAAAAGCTCATTGAAGTGGAAAAAATGCCTATCAAAAATGTTGAAAAACGACGTGACAAAACTTTAGATGAACAAAAGCTCTTTGGGCAGTTGAAAACACTTGTGGGTGACTTAAATGGCTCACTCAATTCTTTGCGAAACCGTACCGACTTTATCAAGCTTAAAGTTGAAAGCAGTCATCCCGACATCATCGATGGGACCGTCGATCAGCAGGCACTGCCTGGAAGTTACGAAGTAGAAGTGCGTTCGGTGGCCAAAACGCACAAGCTCCTTGCAGAAGCCTTTCCCGATAAAAACGAAACACCCGTTGGGTTTGGCTACATGACAATAGAGCTTGATGACGGAAAAACTTTTGATATTGATATCGATCCTGATGAGGCAACACTTGAACATGTCGCTCGAAAAATAAACGAAGCCGAAGCTGGTGCAAAAGCAATCGTTATAAACACGAAAGAAAATTTGCAGTATCCGGGCGAAGATATGTTTCGTTTGCTTGTGATTTCTGAAAAATCAGGAAAAGAAGCGAAGGTTCTTGTTGACCCCGACACCACATTTCTTGAATTTAAAGAGCAGGTCACGGGGCGAAATTTAGAGATGCTCTTTGAAGACGTGGAAGTTTTTGATGAAGACAATAATCTCGAAGCGCTGATGCCTGGCCTTGTCTTAAATGTCAAACGTGCAGAGCCTGGAACAAAAATTAGCATTAATATCAGTTACGACGTCGATAAAACGTTTGAACAGATTGCAGGGTTTGTAGAGAAGTACAATAAATGCAATGAATTTTTAGAGAAACAATTTCAAGTTGATCCTCAAACGAATCAAGCCGGTGCCCTTTCAAAGGACAACACGATCCGAACCATTCGTCGTTCTCTGCAAAATGCACTTCAACACAACTCCAAAGTGTCGAAATTTCATTCGCTGGCTGAGTTGGGAATAATTACCGACTCCAAGACTGGCGGCCTTAAAATGGATGAAACTAAAGTCAAACAAGCGCTTTCCGAAGACTATCTGGGTGTGGCGAATCTGTTTGTTCAAACCGCGAGCGGCCCCGGTGCGGGAACCATCATGTCGGATGCTGTGCGTGGACTCCAGAATTCTCAATATGGGGTCATTTCATCAAAGGATAGAGAGTATAAGCGTTCTCTGACGAACTACGAGGACGATATTGCTCGAAAGGAACGACTTGCAGGGCAAAAAGCGGAAGGTATTAAGCGGCGATTTTCGGCATTGGAATCGCTGCTCGGAGGGCTCAATGCGCAAGGGCAATACCTGCAGGCAAAGTTTGGTGGTGGTTGATGTTGAAAATTCATGGGGAGATTTTCAATGTCTGTGTTTATTTGACTTTCCTCTTATAGGGTTTTGAAGAAATGTACAACAATCCGTATAAGGCGTACCAGAAGACACAGGTCACCACGGCAAGTCCTGAAAAAATTCTGCTCATGCTTTACGAAGGAGCTATTAAATTCGTAAAGATTGCTCAGGTTCGAATGAAGGAAAAAAACATTGCCGAAAAAGGAAAGTACATCAGTAAAACTCTAGCCATTATCAGCGAGCTTATGAATACACTCGATCATAAAGTGGGTGGACAACTGGCTTCTGATCTCGAAAATCTCTATATTTTTATGATGGATAAACTTGTTGAAGCAAATTTGCACAACCGAACAGAAGATCTCGAAGCTGTCGAAAAATTACTCATTATTCTGCATGAAGCGTGGAAGGATGTCGTTAATAATCCGCGTCCAGATGGTGTGCCAAGTTCAACTCTGCAACCGGATCTCGCAGAAATGTTTGAACGCGCGCAAAATTCCAAGAATAAAAACCAGCCTAGTCTTGAAAAAATGGCGTCTTCATCCGATATCACTTCCTCACAAGCGCCCAGTTTGTCGGGTGCGCCTGCTGGAAATCCACTCAAAATAAAAGTCCCACCTCGAAAAGTGTGACTCTTAATAAGTTATAAATACGCTTTTAAATTTTAGTGAGTCGACTGTTGCCGTGGTGTTCCCGCACTCGATGAAAGCTTCAACTGCTTTTTCGAACTTTCATTTTTATCCGCATTCTTCAAACTGGGCTTCTGCGAATCTTTGGATTTAGAATTCGATTTTGCCTTGATCTCAGGGACATTCCCACGAGCAAAATGGTAGACGTATTCCCCTTTTTCAATGTAACCATATTCTTCTTTTAAAAATCGAACCTGAGCTTCTTGATTGGTCTTGAGCTTATGAATTTGATTTTCAATGAATTGGTTTTCAAGCGAAAGTTGCATATTCACATTTTCAAGTTCGACCTTGTTGTCCAGAAGTGCGACGTAGTTTGAAATTCCCGATTGCCCCGTGGCCATAGAGATCAGCAACACCGTGAGCGCTGCAACGATTGCCCAACGAATCACCAGGGTGAGTCCAGATGATGCAATCTGGGGCCTTCTTGTCATTTTAATGTCCCTCAGTAGATATGAAGGTTTCGAAACCGATTCTTGAACAGCCGAGCGCTGTTCTGTTTTTCGCAGTTCCTCAAAACCTTAACATCATTCTAGCACGAGGGAGAAATTTCTTGCTCAGAAATGACGACACTGCAGGCTTGTGCTGCCGGGAAATTGTCGGAGATGTGCGGGTTGTTCACCCCTTTGTTCCGATCAATGACGGTCAAAAGTAACGTGACAGCTGCGGGAGTGATTCCGCTGATGCGCGACGCCTGCCCCAGTGTGCTGGGTTTGTGCTTGCGTAATTTTTCGACAACTTCGTTCGAAAGTCCACTGACAGTCGCATAATCGAGAGACTGTGGAATCCAAATGGCATCGAGAGCTTTCAGTTTATCGCTCTGCATTTCTTCGCGCCGAATGTAGCCTTCGTATTTGACCTCAATTTCGACGCAGCGTGCAACGCGGTTATCGGGTTCTTCAACAAGTCCTGCGTCTCGCATCTTCAAAATTTCGACTTCAGGCCGCTTCAAATAGGCATCCAGTGACGCACTTGTCATGACGGGAGGTAAGGAATGCTCAGCAAGATGTGCATTTAATTCCTCTGACGGATTCAGCCATTTCTTTTTGAGGCGCTCTCGTTCCTTTTGGATTTTATCCATGCGCACTTCAAAACTTTGGAAGATGGTTTCGCTGACGATTCCCAGTTGATGCCCATATGCCGTGAGGCGCGCATCCGCGTTGTCTTCGCGCAGTTTAAGGCGGTTTTCGGCGCGGCTGGTAAACATCCGATAAGGTTCCAGGGTGCCAAGGGTGGTGAGGTCGTCGATGAGCACCCCAATATAACTTTCTTGCCGACTGAGAACAAAAGGAGCTTTACCTTGAACGCGCAAACCAGCATTGATGCCCGCCATTAAGCCTTGGGCTGCAGCTTCTTCGTATCCGGTTGTTCCGTTGATTTGGCCCGCAAGATACAAGTTACTTAATTTTTTTGTTTCAAGTGTTGGATGTAGTTCTGTGGGCTGTACAAAGTCGTACTCAATTGCATACCCAGGCTTCATAATGACGGCGTTTTCCATTCCTGCAATTGTGCGCAAGAATTGTTCTTGAACCTGAAGTGGAAGCGAAGTCGAAATTCCGTTGGGGTAAATTTCGTGCGTGCTGTAACCTTCGGGCTCTAAAAAAATCTGATGTGACGTTCTTTCTGGAAACTTCACAACTTTATCTTCGATACTGGGGCAGTAGCGAGGTCCAATACCTGTAATAATACCACTATAAAGTGGCGACAAATGCATGTGACTTCGAATCACTTCATGTGTTTTTTCATTGGTATATGTTACGTAACAAGGAACCAATTTTTGTGTAATCTTTTCGGTGCGCAAACTAAAAGGAACAAAATCAGGGTCGGAATCTTGCCTTTCGAGTTTCGTAAAATCGATGCTGCGGGCATCAATGCGGGGTGTGGTTCCCGTTTTCATGCGGCCCACGGTAAAGCCGTATTCTTTGAGGCATTCGGCAAGTTCAACGCTTGCGGGTTCGCCTGCGCGCCCCGCAGTGATACGCTTAGAGCCGATGTGAATAAGTCCGTTTAAAAAAGTCCCAGCGGTGATAATCACGCAAGAAGACCGGATTTCTTGATCGAGATGTGTTTGGACACCCACAACATTGTTATTTTCAATGATGAGTGAACTTGCGGTATCTTGCAGAAGATCAATATTTTCAGTTTCTTCCAAAACTTTGCGCATGTAAGTGCGGTACAGATCCATGTCTGCCTGGGCCCGACTCGACCAAATGGCAGGACCTTTGCTTTTATTCAAAATGCGAAATTGCAGGCCCGTGGCGTCGATTGCCGCGCCCATTTCACCACCCAGAGCATCCACTTCTTTGACAAGGTGACCCTTCGCAGTTCCCCCAATAGCAGGGTTGCAAGACATTTGCCCAATGCGATCGATGCTCATGGTGAGCATCAAGGTGCGCAGCCCCATGCGCGCAGTCGCTAAAGCGGCCTCAATTCCAGCATGGCCACCGCCAATGACAACGATATCGTATTTCAATGAACGCATTTTACGATCCCTTTGAACAGGAAATTCTAAGGAAGATCCTCAGGAGCCACAGCGCGGGTGAAGGGTTTAGACCTTCGCAGTCTTTCCAACGGAGAACTTCCGCCTGAATGAAACGAGCATGGGGCAAAACCGTGGCATTAGCACGGATCGTTTTGGAAAGGAAGGAAATGATGATGTCTTGCAGAATGTGCGCCGTATAACGCTTTGCAAGGTCCTCTGCTTTGTCGAGGAGGTGGGCCAAAGTCGAAGGATCTGCTCCCAGTGGAAAGGGTTCCCACAGCGATGAAGGGAATGCCGCTCCCGTTGGAGCAACTTTTTCGAAAAGGCTCGAAAAAAAGTTGAGATCGTCCTTTTCAAACGTATTTTCGATAGAAGTTGTTTCTTTGTCAGGCAAAGAAATTGGAAGTTTTAAGCACCGGCTTGCAATGGTAGGTAACATGGCTTGCGTGCGCTTGGCAGTTAAAACAAAGAGCAAGGAAGAGTGAGGCTCTTCGAGAATTTTTAAGAGGGCATTTGCAGCATTTTGATTCAAACGCTCTGCACGGTCGATGAAAAAAATGCGTCGGAAACCCGAAGTGGGAGGAAACAGCGAGAGGTTTCGAACGGGGGCAATTTCTTCAAGTCGAAGGATGTTACGTTGGCGATCGGCAATAAAAACGTCGGGGTGGCGTGCAGCCTCTTGCCAAAAAACCTCTTCATCGTCTCCAACTTCCGAGAGGCGAATTCCGCAGAGCCCTTCCGCCAGTGTTCGAAAAGCCCGCACGGGAAGTCCCCCTTGGTCTTCGAACTTGCTGCACGTCAGGAGGAGGGCGTGGTGCCTAAACTGCCTCCCCTCGGACGAAATTTGTGAAATCGTATACATCATTTAAAGTAGGGAAACCTCTTGCTCAAATGGGACGCGATTTCAAGTTCTAAGGCTTCGATACTCTGGTGTCCATCGATTTGAATGCGTTCCGGAGCATTCCCACAGGGGTAGGGAATTTTATCCTTCAGAATGTCGAGATATGCCGTGCTGATAAGCGCATGATGGTGTGCATCGAAATTGTCGAGGCGGTCGTTCTCGCCTGCAGCCTTGCGTGGAGCGAGGCGCTCCAGTGCTGTTCCTGTCGAAACTGTAAACACAAACGTCAGGCTGGGAACCAAGCCTTGCAATATTCCCTGGGCAACGCCATCGACATACTCTTTCGCCAATTTACCGAGCTTCCACTGATAAACATAGGAACTGTCTAAAAAGCGATCGCACAGGACAATTTTACCTTGCTCGAGCGCTGGTTTGAGGACTTTTTCAAGATGCTGAGCGCGCGCACCCATAACGAGCATCAATTCTGTCAGGGCCGTGGGCGTATCGCCATGTTCGGGTACGGCCTTGAAAAGCGCCCGGATATTTTCGGCAAGTGGAGTTCCGCCGGGTTCGCGCGTTTTGAGGCACGGAGTTCCCCTGGCTTGGAGTCTTTGCCAAAGCCTTTCAAGCTGAGTTGTTTTGCCTGTTCCTTCTCCGCCTTCGAAAACAATGAACGCCATAAATATGACTCACTTTCGGTGCAAAAATTTCCGTACCCTCTTCTCGAAAGACGAGGTTGAGATTGTTAACATATCGCTCAGAACACGGCATTCAAATAATCAGTTTTTTACGACCCTCACAAGCGGCAGTCGCAGGTGTGGCTTGAAGCAATGTCAGTGACCCAGGAACGGAGTGTGCCCGATGACGACTCAGCAGAGCCTCGACCTCGTGAGTCTTTATGCCTATGCCGACAAGGCCCATGTCTTCGACCGCGAAGCATGGCGTGGATTTTTGGGTTTTGTTCTTCCGCTCTTGCTTGGGGCAGATGCCGGAGAAATTGAAGAACTGCTCGAAAGTGCCGTGACAAAAACTCCCGACATTTTGCTCAAAGAAGTCGATGAACCCCATGATGCAGCCTCATTTGTGAGGGTCATTTCTGTGAATTTGGCAGAGGTCCTGGGAATTCCGCTCGAACTGGGTCTGGCTGCATTTCTTGACTGCAACTTACCCACGCGCACTATACACTTTGCCACAGGAAAACAAAACGCCACCGAGCAAACGTTGGTTGCAGAATGGCTTGGAAGGTTTTCAAAACTTAACGATGAAAAACGACTGAGTCAACTTGTTCAGGAATGGCGCCAAGTTCTCGTTGAATATGATTTTCTAGAAGATGCGAATGGATTTGGTTCGTCTTCCACAAAGAGCGAGCAGAATGTGGAAAACGATGAAGATGACAAAGAGAACTTCGCAGAATCAGCTTAAATTTAGCGAGCTTCAAGCAGCATCGTTGACTTTGACTGCAATAAATTCAGCATTTGCTTACGAAACTCAACCTGGGAATTGCTTTGCTCTTCGAGTAAACGCTGCAAAACTTCGTCAAACCGTGGCTTTTCATCGAGATAAATCAGCTCAGTATCTGCAGCTGCCTTTGCCAGAGTTCGAACTTCCGTCAGCGCGAAATCTTTAGGTCCTAAGGCGTCGACGAGTTTAAGCTCAAGAGCTTCACTTCCCAAAACAACTCTACCATCAGACATTTTCTTAAGGGATTCTTCTGGAACAGCGCGTCCTTCGCGAACGTCTGTGACAAACTGCTCCCTGGTTTTATTGATGAGTTCTTGAAGGTACTGAACGTCTTCAGGAGTCCATTCCCGAGTGGGGCTACCGGTGTCTTTGAGCTTGCCTGTTTTTATAGTAACAGGTTTTACTTTGAGCCAATTCAACAGCTGAGTTGCTTCAACGGTTGACATAATGACCCCAATACTGCCCACCATCGAACCGCGATTTGCAACAATTTTTGTTGCACTTGCCGAGGCATAGTATGCACCACTTGCGGCCATTTCGCGAACATAGGCAACGACAGGTTTTTTATCGCGCAGCGACTTGATAGCGTCATACATTTCTTGGCTCGCAACAACGCTTCCGCCAGGGCTATTCACATCGAGAAGAATTCCAACGACTTGGTCGTTTTCTTTCGCTTCTTGAAGTTTTTCAAGCACCGATCTTGCTGTTGCGTCTGCAATTTCGCCTTCCAGTCGAATACCAGCAATAATTTTATCAGCGCCTATGGGGCCAATAAATTTTGAATGGCCAGACCCACTTCCAACACTTGCAATCTGCGAAAAACCCCAGCCCATAATCAGAAGCACAAAAACAAAAGCCATCAGAGCAAAAGCTCCGATGACAGAAAGTGCGACGAGAAGGGGATGGGGCCGACGACGTAAATTTTCGTCAGCCATGTGTGATCACTCCTCACTCTTCTTAGCTTGAGCGCGTGCAAATGCTTCAGCAAATCCACCAGCAGATCCTGCAGGACCAGCGACTGGAGTAGCTGCGTTTGGAGCGCCACCACCAGCAGAAGGAGCAGCTGTGGGTGCAGTTGTTGCATGAGCAGGTGTCGGTGCGGGAGCACCCGAGATCGCTGCCTGAATTGCGCGGGTATGAGTTTCATCAAGTCCGCGTGTTGCAGCCTTGTGTGAAAGTTCAAAACGGCGTTCAGCAGGGTCGGCTCTCAAGACAACAAATTCGAGTTCGCTGTCGACGTCCGGAGTTTTACCGGGTTCCATGTCGAGTTCGCTCACGTGAACAAGGCCTTCTACGCCTGCAGAGATTTCAACGAATACGCCGAAATCAGTGTTGCGAGTGACTTTACCATTACCGCGTGTTCCAGGGATAAAGGTACGAGCAGCGCCTTCATAGGGATCTTCTTGAAGTTGCTTGATACCCAAGGAGAAGCGCATGTTTTCAACGTCAATTTGAAGAACTTTCGCTTCTACTTCGTCGCCCTTCTTGAAGAGGTCATTCGGGTGGCGAATGCGTTCTGTCCAAGAGATGTCGGAGATATGAATGAGGCCATCAACGCCTTCTTCGATACCAACAAACACACCAAAGTCGGTGATATTACGGATTTTTCCGCGAATAACATCGCCCATTTGGTACTTCTGGGTAACGAGTTCCCAAGGATTGGGTTCAGTTTGTTTCATGCCGAGCGAGATACGACGGTTGTCCATATCAACGGCGAGAACAACAACTTCAACTTCGTCACCGATGGAGACGATTTTAGAAGGATGTTTCACTCTACGGTTCCAGGTCATTTCAGTGACATGGATAAGGCCTTCAACGCCAGGTTCCAATTCAACAAAAGCACCATAATCGGTCAGGCTGACAACCTTGCCGCGAAGGCGTTGGTTGGGTGTGTACTTTTGAGCAGCAGTGATCCAAGGATCGGTTTGCAATTGCTTAAGACCCAAAGAAACACGGTGTGTTGCAGGATCAAAGCTAAGAACCTTCACTTGGATTTCGTCGCCCACGTTCAGAATTTCTGTTGGAGTGCTGATGCGGCCCCAAGACATGTCTGTGATGTGGAGAAGTCCGTCAATTCCGCCGAGGTCGATAAATGCGCCGTAGTCAGTGATATTCTTGACAACACCAGCCATTGTAGCGCCAACTTCGAGGTTCTTGAGAGTTTCGCTTCTCATGCGCTCACGATCTTCTTCAAGCAATGCACGGCGGGAAAGAACAATGTTTCCGCGTTTTTTGTTGAATTTGATGATCTTGAACTGAAAGCTTTGGCCAAGGAGTTTTTCGAGGTTACGAACGGGACGAAGGTCAACCTGCGAGCCAGGAAGAAATGCCTTAACGCCGATGTCGACGGAGAGTCCGCCTTTGACGCGTCCAACGATACGTCCTTCAACGAGTTCATTCTTTTCATAGGCTTCTGCAATGCGGTCCCAAGCCTTCAGCATGTCTGCCTTGTCTTTGGAGAGCACGAGTTCGCCGTCATCATCTTCGAAGAGGTCGACGTAAACATCGACATAATCACCGGCCTTAAGTGAGAAAACTCCCTCAGGGCTCATAAAGTCTGTCTTAGGAAGTTCGCCTGCTGATTTGTGACCAATGTCTACAACAACAACGTCTTCTTTAACTTCAACGATGCGTCCTTTGACGACCGTTCCTTCTTTAATGCTAGAGCTGCCAGTTGCATCTTCAGAATTAAACAGCTCCGCGAACTCGTCGAGTCCTTCGCGTTCCGAGCTGGCAAAATCGACGTCTTCGTCGAGCCACTCGAGGCTGCTGTAATTCACTTTTTTCTTTGCACTGTCAGTTTGAAGATTAGTCATGGAGAGAAGTACCCCTTTAGATTCCCATTTATTGCCGATGGGTCGGAAAATTGTGCATTAGAGTGCACATGTTATGAAACAAAAATATTCCAGCAAGACGCCGGACGTCCGCTCGTATCATAAAATCACAGACGTGTACAGACAATGGGAGGGCATTTTTACTTTTTACGGTTCGTTGCCTTCGAAAATGCTGCGGCAAGAGAGTGGGTCTCTTCGAGGGGAGCGCGAGGTTGCTGCTTTCCCGAGACGCTGAGGATGAGTTTGCGATTTTCAATATCCGACGACACGACATGAACGCGCACGCTTTGGCCCGAAGCCAATGTGGGATTTTTGGCAACTTCACTGGCAGGAATGAGGCCTTCCACACCATCAGTGACTCGTACGATGAATGCGCCACCCGTCATGCGCACGATATCTCCATCTAAAACAGACCCAGCTTGCAACTGAGTTGCCATGGAGACCCAAGGATCTTCCCCTGCATCTTTCAAACTGAGTGCAATGCGGAGGCGAGGAGAGTGTTCGACACGAATGATGCGAACGTTCACAGTTTCGCCGACTTTAACCACATCTTCTACACTTTTAACGCGCTTCCAGGCCAATTCATTAAGAGGAATGAGCCCCTCGATACCGCTCCCAATATCAGCAAATGCACCGAATTGGGCAATGCGAGTGATGGTGGCTCGCAATGTTTGTCCGGCTTCCATTCCCTGCAAGAGTGCTCTTGTTTCCTCTTCGCGTGTTTCTTTCATGAGCGCCTTGCGAGAGACAACAATGTTGCGTCCGCCCTGCGAAAATTCTGTGATATTAAACTTCAAAACGCTGCCAAGAAAGGTTTCGGGTTTTTCGATTCTGGCGAGATCCATCTGTCCCATGGGGCAAAATGCCCTTTTGGAACCGATCGAGACATCGAATCCACCCTTTGTCACTTTTTCGACTTTGCCTTCGACAGGCAAGCCGGCATCAAATGCACTTCTTAGGAAAAAAGCATCTGCTTCAGAGTTCTTGAGGGAGCGGGTCAGAATCACTTCAGAGCCGTTGTCAGACTTGACGAAAGCAGTAATAGCATCGCCAGGTGTCGGAATTTTTCCTGCCCCATCCAAGCGAAATTCATCGGAGCCTAGCACGGCAGCATTTTTTCCACCGAGGTCGATGAAGACATATTCGGCATTGACGGCGATGACAGTTCCATCGATGGGCTCGCCCGCTCTGTACCGCCTGGAGGTCACATTGGAATGATCTGTTTCGAGGAGTTTTTCAAACTCGGAAGCTTCTTGAGCAACTTTGGCTTCGAAGGGATCATGCCCTGTGTCTTCAGGATCAAAATAGTGAAACTTTGCCATTTCTCTGTCCTTTGGAATACTGTCATGGTTTGACTTGAAATCGAGCGGAAGTGTTTCCACAATGCAAACCCCTGTTCTGCCACAGGGGAAGGGTGAAATCAAATCTGCTTCGCGCTTGAATTC
This sequence comes from Silvanigrellaceae bacterium, assembly GCA_044237915.1. Classification (GTDB taxonomy): domain Bacteria; phylum Bdellovibrionota_B; class Oligoflexia; order Silvanigrellales; family Silvanigrellaceae; genus JBIIEI01. Next base: position 16,473 of record JBIIEI010000001.1, read on the forward strand.
AGCATGAAGTTGGAGTGCCAAATTTAAATGAGACGATCGTTGTTAAAAGCTGGATTGATGATCTTGAGTCTGAGCTTGCCCATGAGCCGTGTTGCTATGGCAGCAAATATAACGAAACCTGTGTTAACGGTTTTGGCGCCCACAGGCATGCTCGATCATGCCGCTGTTGCAGAATTCGAAAAAATCAAAAATTGCTATGTGAAAGTAGAGTTTTTTTCTAACCGATCTGAGGTGGAATTAAAAGTAAAGACGAATCCCCGATATTGGGATGTTGTCATTGCAGATGAAGCGCGACTTTCGCGACTTGTTCTCGGAAAATCAATACGACCTTTTCCGGAGGGGCGTGTCAAAAGTGAGCAGCCCCGCAAGGGAACACTCGAAGGTTTTACGAAGGTGAATGAAGGGGGACGCATGTTTGTCGCCTTAATGGCCGACCCTTTGGGTATCGTGTGGCGCTCACAGACGCGCGCTGCCAAAACGGCACCTGATTGGAATTGGCTTGTGAATGCTGATTTAAACCCACTCTGGAGAAGTCGCATTGCCCTTCCTCCCGATCCTCGGTTTCAATTTCTCATCGCATTAAAGGCGAAAAAGGTCGCCGTTGGAGATTTGGATGTCTCTACTGGGAAGGCCGGAATTGCTTGGCTTCTCGAAGCACGTAAGCAGGCAAAGGCCGATGGTTCACGTTTGGAGTGGGAATTTTTATCTGGAAGAGGAGTGGCCGCAGTGGCATGGATGTCTGATTATATGCGCATGCGGCGACTTGTTTCGGGAATTGAGTTTGCTCCACCTGCCAGTGGAACTTTTTTCGAAAGGCAAGGAGTCGCGCTCGTTGCAGATTCGCTGCACGAAGAGTTATCCACGGATTTTATTGAATTCCTTGCTCAGCGCAAAGAAGCTCTCGCTCAATTTGCAGGTCTTATTCCCTTATCAACGCGTACAGTTCTAGGGAGTTCTGTGGATGGTTGGACACTTTTTGAAGATTATGTTGCATTCCCTTCCATAATAGAGGCAGAACTCACAAAGGCAGTTGCTCCCTCTGTTCGCAATTGACGTAAAGTTCCTACTTTCGGAGGAGACCGAAATGCACAAGCGATCTGTGATTTTTGTTGTCGTTGGAGTTTGCTTTTTTAATATCGCTTGCGATGGAAATAAAAAGGAAAACGAAAAATCAGTCAGGCTTATTGAAGATCCAGATCCTTCGCCCGCAGTAGGGGAAGATCCCTTTCCTGTGGGAAAATTTTCAACAAAATGTAAAAAATCGACGCTTACAAAGCCAACTATTTCTGTAAAAATTGCAAAAGATTCTTTTAAAGGTCCGGCATCGGACAGTCGTCAAAGAGCAGTCCAGGAATTCGAAATTTATGGAAAGGTAGAAGTCAAAGACGGTTTTTTTAGAATGCCTGGATTGTCAAAAACCGAGACTCGGTTTGGCGGAAAAGAAGTCTTTAATATTTCCCTAGGCTCGGTTGAAAGTGTTGCAGATGGCGAAATGAAAGCGCGGTTGGCGCTTCAAAGTGGAAAGGGCGTACTCAGAAAACAAGTTTCAACTTTCGCCCCTGGAATTCCCTTTTGCGACAATGCAACTCAAACTTCCGATGAGTACGATGCAACAGACCTCTCTTTTCGTGAGCATGCTGCCCTCACTTCTGCTGTTTATCTCTCAAAGTCCAATCTGTTTTATTTCCCATTTTTATCTGATGCTCGTTACCTTTCACTGTTTAATAAGAACGCACAGTTCCAAGATATCGGATTGCATGTTCTACAAGAAACCCATGTCGACTATAATTATTTGGTGAAAGAAACTCAAAATTCAAAACCCGTCAAATACATACACCGCAAAGCGCTCGCAGACAATTTAGGCTTTGATGAAGAGATCACTTCTGCCAAAGGAAAATTAAGCGTTTCTCGCCGATTTTATGTTTATCCTCACAGTGCGCAGTGGGTAGAGTCTTTTTCAGATCGCGGAAGCTTCTGGAAAAATCCATTTGCGGTCAGTCATGAATTTGGCCATCAGCTCTTTTCAGAAGGAGTGATGGGCGATCTGACTCAAGAAATCGTACAAATTTCACTTGTTGATTCACTCTTTTCTCTGCGTCAACTTGCCTTTCAATTGCCCTTTCAGCTTTCAAAATTGAAACGGGATTCTGACCTTCACAGTCTTCAAAATCTTATGCGAAACGAACATCGCATTGATTTTTCAAACGAGTCCAGGGGTGAAGTCAAGTCATTAGAAGTTCAACAGCGCAATTTTTATTCCGCTCAACCATTAGAAGAGTCAGGCGAATTGAATCGGCAGGAGTTGTTAAGGCGTGTCGCATTTATCCAGCGAGCTCTGAATGAAGCGCTTGCCGATTTTTCAGCTGCGGCAGTTGTGGGTTCCTATTCTGGAACACGCATCGCATGCATTGGGCCCGATCGCGATCCCAGAATTTCAGAGTTTGGTCTGGGCACATCAAAAACAAGTGCAAAGAAAATCCCTTCTGAAATTCAATTGCAACTTATTTCTGGAAACGATTTCAGCTGGAATAAACAGCGTGATCCTCATGCTGAAGTGAGTAAACTTGCTGAACATGAATGTTATTCGATGGGGGTTACATTAGACAGTCCCTACACTTTGGCAAGCATTCTAGCTCACTGGATCGATCGTTCTTTCTTGCACGCAAGTGGGTTTAGCTTTGCAGATTTTCCAGATGCGAAATTGCGCGGAGAGCTTGTACTTGATGCCATGAATGCATTAAAAGCGCCCTGGAAAAAGTGGATACAAATGCAGAGAATGGGTTACGAAAAACTTGAGCTCGCTGATTTTACAAAAGGTGTCCCAGATGAGGTTTTGCTCACTCTGTCTGAAAATATGTCGCTTGAAAAGTCCGTTCTTTCTTTAACAAACGAAATTTTTAATGAAGAAAATGCTGCAAGCTGGGTAAGTCGTCATCGCAGCCGAATGTTAGAGGAAAATGTTGTGGGCTTGAAAAAGAAAGTTTGCCAAGATGCCGTTGAGCTTGGGCTTGTGCGCGGCAGCGGTTGTTAAAAAAAATTTACATGGCATTGCGTATAAATCCCGAAGTCTTTTTAGATTTTATAGCCTGAGTATTCGCTTCTTTTGTGACTTTAACGAGGAGGCGCAATGCCCGAGCAATTGGGTGAGGTCCAAAATCTGGGCCATCTTTGCGTGCAATGAGCGACTCCAATTTATACTGCGAAGAAATATCGCTTACTCCTGCAAGGGAATGTTTTCCACTCAGCTTTAACCTTGTAAAATAAAGTGTCAGTTGGTTTTTTTCATGTTCCGTGGCACGTTCTAAGAAGAAGAGCGCAGCAAAAAGCTCCATGCTGCTTCCAAAGTAGGGTGATTTTTTTCTGAGCATTCTGCAAATATGCTCGACGTAGTCGGTAATTTGCTCTGTCGGTTTAAAAGTTGTTTTTAAAGATTCCGCATGGAGAATCTCTACAAAAAGATAAATGTGTTCTAAAAGCCAAAAGCCAGGTGTCAAGGTGCAGATTTGTGCAGCGAATCGACTGGCATTGCATACGACCCAAGCGGGTGGGGTGTTGAGGTCTTCTTCCCACGTATGAGAAGCCAGTGCTTTAACCCACTTCATATGTTCTTTTGTAAAAATAGCCGCGTTTTTATGTTCAACATCGAGCTGAAGTAAAAGTGGCGATAATTTTCTTGTAAATCCAGAAAGATCTGCTCTTGCTATAACGATAAATGCTAGAAATATTTCTTGGCATTCTTGAATTTTTTCTTTGAATTGTAAATGCGTTAATTTGGCATTATCGAACTCGGTAGCAAAGTAACACATATCTCGCTGTAAAGCTTTAGCAATACCTTTACAAACATTAAAGTCTTTTATTTGTTGCGTTAAAATGCCAACAAGTGCCGTGTGAAAGTTGCTTTTAAAATTGCTGTCCCTGGGGTATTGCTGCAATACGCCGTCGAAAAACCATTCTGCCAAAAAGCAGGCATGATACGAACTCGGAAGTCCAGCCAAGATGCGTTGGTTGAGCACTTCAGAGTTGTGTATTTTCCAACGATCGACTCCATTGTTTTGGCGCAGTTTAAACTGCGAGACTTTTCTTAAAGCCAAGATGTGTTCGGGCAGTGTGCAAATGCGTTCAATAAGTTCTTCGGGGCTCGAAAAAAGTTCAGGCTCTTGTGGAAACCCTTTCAGATGATGCACCGAATCAATTTTAGTCAAAAGATCGCAAAGGCGACTGTATCGCTGTGCAACCTGAGGACGTTCCGCAAGGAGGCATTCAAATTCCTGAATAAGCTGAGAAATGTCCTGAAATCGAAGTCCATTCTGAGATTTATCGAGCAGGAACGAGGAAAAGCTTTGAGCAAATCCGCCGAGCAGCCGTTCAAAAACAGGGAGGTCCGACGTCACTGAGCCATTTGAGAACCTCAGAATTGAAATGAGACGCTGCAATCCAATGACAGAGGTTTTTGAAGTCAAAAAATGTGGAAAATCTGAGCGCATTGAAAAAAATGCAAGCAAAGGGATGATGTTTGGAAGTGTTTTTGCCCCAGCCAAGACCTCAATCAGGCCATTGCAGCTCGATTGTGAGAGCGCGCTGGGTTTGATGCCCGCTTCCAGAATTTGAGCCTCAAGAGTATCTGCAATCGTCTGAGGCGACATTTTCCGCTCGACGAAGCCCAGGAGCAGATGCGAGATCAGAAGGTCTGCCTGACTCGGACTTGAGTAAACAGGATTGGACTGTTGAGGGGCATCCGGAGGGATGTTCTTAAGAAGTTCAGAGGCTTGCGAGAGAGTTTGCATGAACGGAGCCCTCCACCTTGGGTTGGCAAAAATCCAAATCAATGGCGTTTCAATCAGTCTATCAGTCAGCCGAATCAAAAACGGGGAAAGAATTTCCCTTTATGAAGGATTTGCTTTAACGTCGCATTCCCGTACACAAAGATTTTCGAAGATCACACAAAGTGAACGGGGAACCCATGCAATCTGCCAAATCGAACTCTCTCTCCAAAGCCAAACCACGTCACAGTCGTGAGCATCCTATCAAGTATATTTTCGTGACGGGGGGAGTCGTTTCAAGCATCGGAAAAGGAATCGCTGCTGCCAGCATCGGCGCGCTTCTGGAAACCCGAGGTCTTAAGGTTGCCATGACAAAAATGGATCCTTACATCAACGTCGACCCCGGAACGATGTCACCTTTTCAGCATGGTGAAGTGTTTGTAACGGATGACGGCGCAGAAACAGACCTCGACCTTGGCCACTATCAGCGCTTTACCAAGGCGCACATGACGCGCCGAAACAGCTTTACAACGGGGCAAGTTTACGATGCGGTGATTAATCGTGAGCGCAAGGGCGATTATTTAGGTGGCACCGTTCAAGTCATTCCTCACATCACGGAACAGATCAAAGCAAACATCGTTGCAGCCTCCGAAGGTGCGGATGTTTCGATTGTGGAAGTGGGCGGAACAGTGGGCGACATCGAAAGTATGCCCTTTTTGGAGGCAATTCGTCAGATGCGTAACGAACTGGGTCGCGAAAATGCGATTTTCGTTCACGTTACGTTAATTCCTTACATTCGTGCGGCAGGTGAACTTAAAACAAAACCCACTCAACATTCTGTAAAAGAATTGCGATCGATCGGTATTCAGCCTGATATCCTTGTGTGCCGCGCCGATCAGCCAATGCCTCAAGACGTGCGTGACAAAATTTCTCTCTTTTGTAATCTCGATAAAGATGCTGTTTTTGAAGCTCTTGACGTTGATAATATCTATCGAATGCCCACCATTTATCATGAACAAGGCCTTGATTCCCGCATTACTGAATTACTAGGAATCTGGACTGCACAGCCAAATCTCGAAGCATGGCAACGGATTATTGAACGTCTTGAAAAGCCTAAACACAGGGTGCGTATCGCTGTTGTGGGCAAATATATGGGCAACAAAGACAGCTACAAATCCGTTTATGAAGCTCTAACACATGGTGGCATCGACTACGAATCGAGCGTCGAAATCATCGGTATTGATGCAGAACAAATCAATCACTCAACGGCCCTCGAAACGTTAAATGGCGTTGATGGAATCTTGGTGCCAGGCGGATTTGGCGATCGCGGGATTAGCGGAAAAATTGCTGCCATTCGTTTTGCGCGCGAAAACAACATTCCCTTCTTTGGAATTTGTTTAGGTATGCAATTGGCATGTTTGGAATTTGCGCATCATGTTCTGAAGCTGCCAGAGAGTGATTCTGAAGAATTCAATCCAAAAGCGAAAAATAAGGTTATTGTCCTCATGGACAGTCAATTGGGAGTCGAGCGCAAAGGTGGAAGCATGCGGCTGGGTGCATGGGAATGTAAACTCACCCCTGGATCCAAGGCATTTTCGGCTTACAACGTCGAGCGGATATCCGAACGTCACCGTCATCGTTTTGAATTTAATTCAGCAATGCGCGACACCTTTGAACAAGGTGGATTGATGGTGAGTGGCGAAAGTCCCGACGGTACACTTGTGGAAATTATGGAATTAAAGGGACATCCTTGGTTTGTGGGATGTCAATTCCATCCCGAACTTAAAAGCCGTCCCATTGCTCCTCATCCCTTATTTAGGGAATTTGTAGGTGCTGCTCTACAGCAGAAGATGAATCGAAAATAAAGAAAAAATATTGCAACATTTAAAGTTACAAAAAAGGAAAATCGAATGACTCAGCAAACACGTTCCCAAGAAATGATGGCGAGAGCACGACGGGTTTTTCCGGGCGGAGTGAACAGTCCAGTGCGTTCCTTTCGGTCTGTCGGTGGCGAGCCCATCGTTTTCTCCCATGGAGAAGGTAAAAATCTCTTCGACGTTGATGGTAAATGTTACATTGATTTTTGTGCATCCTGGGGGCCTTTAATCCTGGGATATTCTCATCCCATGATTCTTGAGGCTGTTTATCGGCAGTCGCGCAAAGCTTTTACTTTCGGCGCGCCTTGTGAGGCTGAAATTCTTCTTGCGGAAAAAATAATCGAATGGATTCCGAAAATAGAAATGTTACGTTTTGTGAGCAGTGGAACAGAAGCCACCATGAGCGCCATTCGTGCGGCACGTGCTGCGACGGGGCGTAACAAAATCGTGAAATTTGAAGGTTGTTACCATGGGCATTCCGACATGCTGCTTGTTAAAGCGGGAAGTGGTCTGGCAACCCTGGGAAATGCAAGTTCAGCTGGCGTGCCGCAAGGAGCGGTGGCCGATACATTAACAGCTGTGTTCAACTCCGAAGAAAGTATTCGGGAGGTTTTTGCGCAGTTTGGATCTCAAATTGCTGCGCTCATTATTGAGCCCATGGCATGTAATATGGGGCTTGTAAAACCGCGCAATGAATTCCTTGCCTTTCTGCGTAAAATTACAAAAGAACATGGCGCAGCACTGATCTTTGATGAGGTCATGACTGGATTTCGAATTGCACGCGGTGGAGCGGCAGAAGCATTTGTGGTGGAGCCCGATCTGTGGACATTTGGAAAGATTATTGGAGGAGGTTTACCTGCAGCTGCCTATGGTGGCAAGAAAGAAATTATGCAGCACGTTGCGCCTCTTGGAAAAGCCTACCAAGCGGGAACTCTATCCGGAAATCCACTAGCCATGGCTGCAGGGCTTGCAACGTTGCAGGAAATGGAAAAAATAAATGCATTTGGTATCCTTGAAAATCTGGGAACCACACTTGATGCAATCGTTGAGGCCAAATTGGGTGCAGCGATAAAAGCCGGTAAAGTTTGTTACGAAAGACAGGCTTCATTCTTCTGTTTCTTTTTTGGAACGTCAAAAGCTCCCGCAAATTTTGAAGAAGTTGCTGCAACAGATATGGCAATGTTTAATAAAGTCTATCATGCATGGCTCGAGAACAGCATTTATCTTGGACCCAGCGGATTTGAGGTCGGCTTTCTCAGCACAGCACATGAACGCGTGGATCTTGAAAAAATGGTCGACGTGGTTCAAAAGTCGATTCTTTGATTTTGCTTGGCAAGGAGTCTTATTTTGCTACGCTTTGTGCTGCAGCGCGTATCATGTGCCGAAGTTGTTATTAACGAACTTTCGTGTGGAAAAATGCTCCAAGGAATTGTTATTTTCCTTGGGGTAGGGCGAGGCTTTAATGAAAATGAAAGAAGTGCCCTTCAACCTGTTCTTGAAAAATGTGCCGATAAAGTTTTAGGTTTGCGTATTTTTTCTGATAGTCAAGGCAAAATGAATTTGAGTGTGAAGGATGTTGCTGGGGGGCTGTATATTGTCAGCCAGTTTACGTTATTTGCAGATTGCAAAAAAGGTTCCAGGCCTGGGTTTTCTGCAGCTGCCTCTCCTGATTTTGCGCGTGGAATTTATGAAGATTTTTTGAAAATCTTAAAAATGCGTTCTCCCGCTGATCTTCAGATTTATAGCGGAGAATTTGCCGCAGATATGAAAGTCAGTCTGTTAAACGATGGTCCCGTGACTCTCATTCTCGAAGTTGATCTTGGAGGGATTCGGTGAAGTACAAAGAAAATCTTCCGCATCTCACCAGGGGCAGTCGGCAGTTTTTATTGTCACTCCTTATCCCATTTTCTGTGAGGCAAAGGGCCTTTCTTTCCATAACTCTGATGGCAAGTATATGTTTTGGAATGTCATTTTTTATTCCAACGCTCCTTGTTTTTCCGCTTTTTTGCTTGGGCTCTCATCTCGTTTTAAAACGCCTGCTCGATATGCCCATTCATTCACTGCTTGAAATCACACGCTATGGTGGAATAAATCTTTCAATGCCACCTTTTGCGGTCGTGGGTCGCGATGAGTTTTCGCGCATTGCAAGGGCGCTTTACGGAATGGCAGAACGCATGAAGGCGAGCCAAGTGGAAGTCAAAGATCAAACCCTCAAGCTCGACGAAATCTTTGGTGCCATTGGAGAAGGCGTGCTTGTTGTTGACATTGAAGGACACGTCCTCCAAATGAACACAACCCTGCGCAGATGGCTCGGATGGTACGGTGAAGTTAAAGGCCACAGCGCTGTGGATGTTCTGCGTAATGTTCAAATTTCCGATGGGCTATCAAGACTTGCCAAGGCTTGCATGGCTCGCGGTGAAGAGCGGCTCATTGAGCCTGAAGTCATCGAATCCACTCACCTGCAGGGTCCTGAAGTTAAAATGGTGCGTGCAAAAATTGTCGCCATTCGTTCGGGCCACCTCAATATTGCCTTTATGGTTTTTCTGTTCGATCTGACTGACCTTCATAAGGCTGAAGAAATTCGCAGAGAATTTTTTGCCAATGTCAGTCACGAACTCAAAACTCCAATTTCAGCAATAAGAGGATATGCCGAAACTCTGCAAGAAATGAAGGGGGTCGATCAAAATGAAATGGCGGTTAATTTTTTAGGAGTTATTGTTCGAAACACTCATCAACTTTCGTCATTAATTGATGAGATGTTACTTCTTTCGAAATTGGAATCCGGGGCGCTTCCCTTAAATCCGGTTGCCTACGATGTTGTTGATGCCTTGAAACGAGTCATCGATACCATGACTCCCAAAGCCCTTGAAGCCCGCGTTACGATATCCCTCGATGTGGCCTCCGATATCGATTTCTTTTATGTCGACCCCCATCGGTTCGATTCCGTACTGCTCAATCTTGTCGACAATTCTGTCAAATACAACCGTGCGGGCGGGCAAGTGAGAGTCTCGGTGCGACAAAATGAAACAGCTCACTTCCTCTATGTTGAAGATACCGGAGTCGGAATTCCTGATGCGGCACAAGGACGTGTCTTTGAGAGATTTTATCGAGTTGACAAGGCGCACACGCGGTTGGGTGGAGGATCCGGTCTGGGTTTGGCCATCGTTAAACACATTATTCAAGCCCATGGCGGCCATATTACGGTGCGCAGTGAACCCAATGTCGGCACGGTGTTTACGGTCATGGTGCCTCGGAGTCAACGGCCCGTTCGGCTCGATCCCATGACGCCCCTTTAGGCTAGAATTTTTTAGAGAGTCAAGATCTCGAGATTTTTCTCGCAGATGGACTTGGACTTGGACTTGGATTTGTGGTTGCGGCATCAGGAAGAGGACGCGGTGGAATAAAGAAATCCCTAGGGGCTTTAAGCAGTCTTGCGAACACTGCCTTGCGAAGTTCCGTAGTCATTTTTCGATCATCGAGTTCGCGTGCGCGCATGGCCACGGCCAGTGCAAATCCAAAACTGACTCCAAAATTAAGCAATCCAATGATGATAAGACCTGCGTAAGCCCACAAAAATTGAGACTCAAGCAAGTGAGTCAATCCAATACTGGAAGCCGCTAATGCCAATGACCCCGCCGTCAGAGTAATGTGCCTGACATCAAGAGGAATGCCGAAAAATTTGCCCATAATGGGAAGCATTCCGAGCAGGACTCCTAAGGTCACAGCGCTTCCAACTCCCGAAATATTGCTTTGAAAGATCTGAGCAATTCGTCCAGTGCGCTCCGTTCCTATCATGCGAGAAAAAGGACGGTTGTGAGCAATGCCTTCGGAAATACGTCTGTACACCGAAAAATTTTCTATCCAACCTCCGGCGACACTGGAGAGCCACAAAAGAAATCCAGTTATAAATGCATATAGAATAGTGAGAGTCTGGACGGGGTTGACCGACTGAATAACGTAATCTGCGGTTGTGAGGTCGAGAAAATGCCTGCCTGAAATGCGTGCAAAAAGAAGATCAAAAAGAATAGCGCATGGAATGACCATACCAACGTTTCCAACAGCAGCTGCGAACTGTGAGCGCGTTATTCGAGCGACTTCATCAACGAAAGGGCCTAAATCTTGATTGTTACGTTGTGCATGGAGCTTGCCGGCCAGTGCGGCAGCTGTCATCGAGGGTTGTTTGGTGGCAAGTTTAAATCCAAGCATCTGCATGAGCAGAAAGCTTCCTGCATAGTTTATGGATGAAAAAAGTCCATCAAAGAAAAAGGGAAACTTTGCACGTACAATAACAAATTTAAGGAGCGTTGTTCCAAGGGTTAGAAATCCACCTCCGCCTGCGCTTGCAAGCATATGAAGATATTCTTTGCCTGTGCGCGTAATATAGTGTTCGCCCGTAATTCCTGCCCGCTCAACAACTTTACGAGAGATTTGTCGAAGGTTTGCCCTTACAAGTTCTCGAACACTCCGATCTTTAATGGAGCCTTCCGCAAGGTGAGCTAAAAATCGAGCAGCCATGGCAGGTTGAACGGGAACTTGCGGTATCAGAAACTTTAAGAGATCTTCAATGCGCGTCAGACTGCTTGAGATTTTTTCAAGTCTGTAGACGAGATTGATGCTGATTCCATAATCTTCAAGGTGATCTCCTACAATATTCACCATGCGTCTGCAGCCTTCGATCGTTTGGAAACAAGAAAGCCCCGCTGCATCTTTTCGTTCTGTCGATGCGCGGACATGAATGAGTGAGGCGAGATCTTCACATCTTCGGCCCAATGATAAAAATGGAGAGTCGCGCAGTGCGATCTCGGGACTTCGAGATCTAATTTCTTCGGAAAGTCCGAGGGCACAGATTTCTACAGAAAGTACCAAAATGGCGTCTGTCATCGATTTTTTCAAGTTTTCGAAAGACAGGGGGCTGGAGTCGAGGCCGTCCGAGAAGACACTCGAAAATTCTTCAAGTAAATCTTTTGGCAATGCTTCGAGCCATCGCGCATCTTCATCGGAAACAAAAAGTCTTGACACAAGTTCGGATAGCTCTCGCTCCCTTGGTGGCTGAGGCAGGGTTCGCTTTAAAATTCTCTCTGCAGCTTCCGAAACGAACCCCGCTTCAGAGGGTAAGCCGACATCAACAAAAAGTAATAAGCCAGAAGTTTCGTTTAACAGCGACCTTAAAATTGCGCCCACCGCTTTTCGTTTCTCGGGATGTTCGCGCAAGATCAGCAAAAAAAGACGCAATTTTGCCGATCTTATATTTTCTCGTCGGTTCATAATGGAAGATGGAATGGGGCCAGAAATCCTTAACCAACGAAACAAGTACTCGATCCAGTCGAGTTTAGAGGTTAATGGAGCGTCAGGAATCGCATGATCGAGAAGAGCATTGATGCCACGAGCAGTTCCATTGTTACCTTGAACATAGAGGGTTCTCTTGGCATTCGTTGTTCTCAAAATGTTACCTCCGTAAAATCTAACTTAAAAGCAGAAAATGAATGCGCCGTGTTCGGTTTTGCATGCGCTTTCTTGTTAGGTAAATAACACTTTTGAAAATTTCTTTCCACTGACCAAGAGTTATTCAGAACTGCCAAGATCCGGTTGCTTCCGCCAAAATGCCATTCAAAGGGGGCTTCTGAGCGCAGACACCATCGGTACAAACAAAGCCACCAGGTTCTTGTCCTCCACCCATTTTCATTGCCCAAGCAGAACCTCTCCACACCAGAAAGGCAGCATTCAGAGTGGACTTATCGATTCCGGAAGTATCGCGGAAGGAACCAACTTGATGGGCATGGGCCGTTTGCAGTGACAAACGCCCTTCCCCGAGGGGCTCAGAAATTTCAGAATGAAAGAGTCCATATTCCAGGTTTAACTTGTAAAGATTTCCAAGTCTCGACGTCTGATCGGATGAGCTCGTTTCTCGAAGATCGCGAACTTCTCCTTGCCAGGAAAGCATTTTCCACACCGGAGACGACACTTGAGCAGCAAGCTCTTGTTCCCTCGAACTCAATGACTTCAAATGTGCTGCCGACCCATACAAACTCGCTTTTGTAAGGATGGTCGGAAAAATAATGCTTGTGTACATGTGATTTTTGAAGTCTTGACGAGATCCGGAATCTTCGAGAGTTTCTTCACGGGTTCCTTGAAAAGTTGTCGTCGATTTACCTATTAAATTATCGACTTTAACTTGTACACGTCCGGCACGCCGCGAGGTTGAATCGAGCGGCTTTCCAAGTTGATCAACGAGCGAAGGCACTTCCACATATTCAGGCTGAAATTCGATTTGAGTCGCCGCAAACGACAACGTTGCTTCTCGGACTGGAATTAAAACATCTGCCATTGTGGCATAGCCGCTATGTGCGGAAGAATAATTTAAGTAACGCACCCAGTTTAAACTTGTTTCGGATTGCAAGTAATTTAATTTGCCACCGAGGTGAAATCTATTTTCTGTCGTGGCAACGGGAACGGCATCTTGTTTTTCCTTGATGAGTCTGGCAAATCCCGAATTTAAACTTGTCGAATAGTTTTCTGTTTTGCGCACTTGAATCTGAAGTTGCGAATGGATCACTCTTGTTTCTGGCACAGTACGAGAGAGGTCTTGCTCAAGATTAAAGTCTCGAATGGGTAAGAGGGCGCGCGTTCGTCCTGCAGAGAGCTGCAGACTGAGGATCTCTCCATATGCCAGTGCATGAAGACCTTGGAGTGAATTGTCTTCCGGGGTTGTGGGATTTTCTCGCACCGAAACAAGCAATCCGTGTGCAGACTTGATGTCTTTGTCTCCCAGAATCGTTTCTAAAGAAAAACGATCGAGTGGCTTGAAACGAGCTAAGGCATAACTGTATCCAAGCTCATCTTCTAGATTTTCCCACTGACCGCGTTTTTGTCGCAATAAATGATGTGACACTTGAAGATCTGCCCAGGGACCTGCGTAACCGACGGACATTCGTGTTCCGTAGGCAGCTTTCGTCTTATTTTCATAAATGCCGTTCAGGAAAATGCCTGAAGTCGAGATCTTCCATGTTTGAGAATGATTTGTCCTCTTGTCTTCCAAGTTTGAAAGGTCTTTTTTGCCTTCTTCGACCAATTTATCGAGAGCGGAATGGTCAAGTTTACGTAACGTCTGTAAGAGCTCACCTTTTGAATTCAGGACAAAGGCCAGTGGAAGCTCGCCGCTTTGATTGATCTTAAAGAAAAAAGCACCGCTCGGGTCACGCAACGAAGGGGATTCCCAATTGAGAGATTTTAAACCGGCCATGGCGGCAACCACGTCGGAAGGCTCATCGACATTGATTGCGATGGTTGAATAGTTTTTATGAACCTCGGGTGATCGCGCGATAAGTGAAAGCTCCTCTTTGCAAGGCACGCACCAACCTGCCCAAAAAGCAACAAGATAATATTTTTGTCCCTCCTTCAGAGGGGCCGCGTCGGGTAGTGAAATGAGTTGACCCGAATTTGCCTCAAATCCTTGGGAAAAGACTGGGTGTGGTGCCGCATGGCTCATTGAGCAAGTAAAAACAGAAATAAAGAAAAAAGAACATAATTTGTGAAGATAAGAAGTCATTGATCTTTCCTTAAAGTTCTGGTATTTCACGGTACTGTATTTTGCTCACTCTTAATAAATAGGCGCATTATGTTTCCAACAGTTTATGCACTTGCTCCAACGATTGCCCTTTTTGTTTCGCTGCAATCTTTCGGCACTCCATCTCAGAATGTTGTGGCTGATGTCAAGGTGCAGATTCTTTCGGATTCTGTTTCTTGGAATCTCGTTGTTCCAAAGGATACAAAATTGAATTTTGAGGGTCCCTGGTCGCTTCGCGCAAAGGGAAATTTTCCATTTACACCGGGCGTAGAATTTTCTCTAGGTAAAGCAGAATTTGATCAAGAAAAAAGCAGATACCTCGTCCCGCTGTTAAAAAAGGCTGAAAAGGGACAGGCTGCAGAGTATAAACTCGTTTATTTTTTGTGTTCCAAAGATAACACATGGTGCAAAAGAATCGTTTTTGAAGGTAAAATTCAACAGGAGAGTTAAAAACGTGTTCAATCGTTGGTTACATTGTTCAGTGCTTGCCTTGCTTTTGTTACCTTCATGCTTTGGGCGCATCAAAGATATGCCACACAAAAGCACTTATCAAACAAGTTTATTAAGTGAACTTGGACTCACCGAAAATAAACCTGCTCTGCTTGTGTTTGGCGCTGTGTGGTGCAAACCCTGTCGGAAGGAAATTCCCGAATTAAATTCTTTGGCTTCGAATTATTCAGAACGCCTCTCTATATCGGCTCTTTTGGTAGAAGGTAAATCAAAAGGCGTGGCACCTTCGGTTCAGGATTTAGAAGAGTTTGTTGGTCCCTCGGGTGTTAAGCCCAGCTACTCTCTCGTTCCAGATTCCGGTTGGAGTCGGTTTGATTTTTTCAAACCAGCCTTGGGAAGGGCACTTCCTCTCTTTGTGATTCTCGATTCCAAAGGCAAGCCTTTCTTTGTTGCTCAAGGAAGTCTCGATTTTGCATCTGAACTCGTTCCTCAAATCGAAAAGATTTTGAAGGATACTGAAGAAAAGAATTCGAATCCCGTAAATTCCGGGAATTCTCCACAGACAAACGCTGGTGTTCCATTGCCTGCCCCCGTTCCTGCTCCAAACTCCGAACCTGCTCCAAATATTGAACCAGGAGCAGTGCCGAGTCCAGTGGCTGCTTCGGTTGAAAGTCGCACTGTTCAAAAATATGTCGAAGAAGAATTGTTGCGTGAACCCGATGGAATGCGTCCCAAAAATTTGGAGGCTGCGTGGTCGAAGGGTTTGGCAAAATTTGCTTTTTCGCAAACTGATATGCCTTTCTCGCTTGGAACTATTCGACTTAAATTGTCCGACGGCGGGGCTCTGATTCCGATGTCAGCCATTTGGAAATCGAGTTCCTGTACTTTAACAGTTGTCCTCGATGCAGATGCTGCTTACGTTTCTGCTCGAGGAATTTGTCGAGAGTGAACAGTTACTTTAATTAATAAAATTTGCTTTCTTTTTTTTCATAAAGGTTTTCCTATGAATAAGTTTGTCATTAAGTCTCTAGCGTCTGTTTCTCTCTCTTTAATGGTGATGTCTGGTTGCGGTAAGAGTAAGTCGAACACTGAGCAAAAAACGGAAGCAGTTGTTCCGAGCGAAAATCAAGTTCCGGCTCTCAGCGAACCCAAACCTACGACAGATGCTCAAAGTGAATCTAAACCTGCGACAGATGCTCAAAGTGAAGCTGATGCTATTTTTAAAAACTTTTCGACCTATGAGCAAAAGTATTTGAAAACTGCCATGGAAAAAGCAAAAAGTTCCGGCAAACTCCTGATTGTTGATGTGACGGCCGCTTGGTGCGGACCTTGCCATAAATTTAAGAAAGTGCTGGAAGAGCAGAAGTCTGAAATTGGAGAAGTCCTCAATCAGTTTGATGTTGTGATGCTGGAAGAGCAGTTTTATCAACTTGGAAATATGACTGAATTTATTCCCTATATGGCTCCCTTCTATCCCTCTATTTTATTTTTTAATCCTCAAACAGGGCAGTGGAGCACTGCGACGTTTGATAAAACGGCTACTCAACTCTCCTCTGTACTTCAGGCTTTCGCTAAAAGTAACAGCCTTTTAAACTGGCATATTGAAAGCATAAAGTCGGGGCTTGAAACTGGGAATGAAACGTCATTCTATCCCATGGGTTCACTTCCTCAAGTCTTAACACTGGAATTTGAAAAAATTGAAGATGCTGTTTCGAAGCTCGAGGAAATTTTGGCTTTATTGGATGCCAAAGAAGAATGGGTACTCAAAGTTTCGGGAAGCGAATCCCTTCAGGCATTAAAGGATGAATATCGGGCAAGTTTACAGAATAGCTTTCTTTCAAGTGGGAAATTGACGCTTGAGAGTTATTTAACTGTGAATAAAGCCAAAATTTTGGAGCTTGGAAAAACAGATCCAGTTTCTGCCATTTGGACTGTATATTCTAGCGTATTTAAGCGATCGATGTCTGCTATTTACAGAGTCGGAGGCCTTGCTGCTGCCGTTGAAAAGTGTGACTCGATGTCGCAACTTGCACAAAACGATTTTAATATATCGGAATTGCCTGTTCCTGAAGGTGCCAGCGAAGCCGAGAAAAAGAAAATTGATTCGACCAATAAAGCTTTTACAGAAGATTCGAAATATTATGAAGCTGTTCGTGAAGGGACATGTTTACTCTTTAAATCACACGGAAAAATTGTGAATGAAGAGCAAGTCCTCTCCTTTGTTGCAAGATTTGATATCGAAAATCCTGCTGTTGAAAATACAAATCCTCCGACAGAATTGCTCGTCCAACTTGCAGCATCTGTTGCGACAGATGCTGGATTTGCAAAAGCTAAAGAACTTGATGCGATTATTATTCGTAAGAGGGATTTGAAGTCTGAAAATTATTTAAAATCCCTGGAAGTGGACCTTGTTGCGGCGAAAGCGTCAAACGATTTGGATAAAGTAAAAACGCTTGAAGAGGCAATTCAATCTAGGCTGATCACTAAAAATGCGATGCTCAAAGCTCACGAAATTCTGGCGCAAACTTTTTCTCAGAAGTTGCCACATCCCTACGCTTTAGCACCTTGATTCATTAGAAAGGAACATCAAAGTGTCAGGCGTTTTTTCAGCAGAATTTTTGACTGCAATGTTCTCTGCATTTGGAGGCGGTGTCATACTCAATGTCATGCCTTGTGTTTTTCCACTTTTGGCTGTCAAAACCCTTTCTCTAGTGAGGCAGTCAAAGGAATCCAGCGATTCAAAGCTCCTCAAAAAAGCGGGTCTTGCTTACCTGGCTGGAATTCTCTGCACATTGTGGGCATTGTTTGGCATTCTAATTTTGTTGCGCCAAGCCGGACAAAATCTCGGGTGGGGATTTCAGTTTCAGTCACCCATATTCACGGGAGCCATGGCCCTTCTCTTTTTTGGAATGGCGGCTTCCTTAGGGGGATGGTTAGACATTTCTGTTCCTTCATTTTTGTTGCCTCAAGGGCTCACCAGTAAAGATGGACTCTGGGGAGAGTTTTTTGCGGGCCTCCTTTCAGTTCTTGTGGCTTCGCCATGCACGGCTCCCTTGATGGCCCCTGCCATTGGATATGCCTTAAGCCAGCCCGCACCACACGCACTTGCCATCGCAGGAGCACTTGGTTTGGGTTATGGAATCCCGTTTGTACTGTTGTGTTACTTTCCCAAGGCACTCAAATGGCTTCCAAGGCCGGGCGCTTGGATGAATACTTTCAAAGAAGCCCTGTCTTTTCCACTCTTGGGCGCAGGCCTCTGGTTGTTGTGGGTGTTCGGAAGACAGACCGATAGCGAAATGTTAGTTCTTTTGCTTTCCACGTTACTTTTTGTTGTGTTTCTTTATTGGCTGTCGCGCAAAATTCGGATTGCAAAGCAATTCGTAACTTTGGCCCTCTTAGGTATTGGAGCCGCAAGCCTTGTATTTACTGCCAAGGCGATAAACTCCTGGAAGCGGCCCGTAGGCGAACAAGCGGGAAATGCGAGCACTTCGGGAAGTCACGGGCTTGTGTGGCAGCCGTTTTCACCCGACCTCGTTGAAGCACTGCGTTCGAGGCAGTCTCTCATCTTTGTAGATTTTACTGCAGACTGGTGCTTGTCTTGCAAAGTCAATGAAAAGGTCGTGTTTGGATCGGAAGAGGTCCGAGAAGAGATTAAAAAACGTAACATTTCACTCGTCAAAGCAGACTGGACAAACGAAGATCCCGTTATAACAACGGCACTGGAAAAATTTGGACGCTCTGGAGTTCCTCTTTATCTTGTTTATTTGCCCGGCGAAAAAGAGCCAAAGATTTTGCCACAAATACTATCGCCTGAAATCTTTTTGAATGCATTTAGAAATTGATTGAAGTTTATTAAGACTAAGACAATGTTGCTGTGGTTCCATTTTGCTGAGATGATTTTTGAGCGTTATCAACGAGTCGGTAGCCAAACCCATGAACTGTTTCGATCAAAACTCCGGCAATTCCCAACTTTTGTCGAAGTCGCTTGACGTGGGTGTCTACGGTGCGCGTATTGACGTTACCTTCGTACCCCCACACTCTTTGCAACAAGGCATCTCGACTTTGGAGTCGCCCAACACGTTCTGCCAAGAAAAATAAAAGCTGGTATTCGGTTGGTGTCAGGGGGACGAGTTCCTCCCCCACAAAAACTCTAAAGTCTTCGGGCAAGATGCGAATAGCACCCACCGAAATCATCAACTCTTTTTTCGAGGATTCTTTTGGAAATCTCGCCGGCTGGCTTCTTCTGAGGAGGGCCTGTACACGCAAGAGCAACTCTTTCGGAGAAAAAGGCTTGGTGATGTAGTCATCAGCTCCCGCTTCGAAACCTGCAACTTTGTCTTCTTCAAGCGAGCGCGCCGTGAGCAAGACGACAGGGATGTGCCTGGTACGTTCATCCGCTCGAATCATCCCAAGAACTTCTGTCCCATACAGACCCGGTAACATGACATCCAAAATAACAAGATCCGGTCCAAATTCACAAAGGCACTCGTAAGCTCCTGCACCTGAAAAGTAGGAAAAGACTTGGTAGTCTTGCGTAGATTCCAGATTGTATCGAAGGAGATTATTGAGATCGCGGTCGTCCTCAACGATGAGGATCTTTGCTTTGGAATCTGGGGCGTCCTGGCCGGGCAGAGGATCAGTAAATACCTTGGAAGTCATGGGTTCTGGCTCTCCTCAACTAACAGTTCGCGTATAACTTTTGATGGTGGACATCTTTCTCTTAGCCAAGAACGAGAAAAAAACAAAGTCCTGCCACAAAAAAGCCACAAGAAGGATAGGTTGCGTCACATATAAATTGAGTCAACTTTTCTCAAGAAAATTCATAATGTTTGAACTTTGAAAATAGAGAATTCCTAAGAAGGTCAGGGCAAAAAAGCTTTGAAACTGCAGGAGACGAAATTGCGACTCTTTTTTTGCTTCTTCAGAAAAGTAAGAACAGGAAATGAACGCAACGGTTGCATTGACGAGTCCTGCAATTATTGAGCAATTCACAAGCCCTATTTTTGGTCCCAGTGCAAAGGGAAACAAAAGAGATGCAAATAATCCTCCGACGTAATCAAGCGCGAGAACCTGGGCAATCGCATCGGTAAATCGTGTTTCCTTTTCGAGGATGCGAATAAGAAGTGGAATTTCAAGTCCAACCAGAGTGCCAATAAGGGATGTAAAAACAAAAAATAGGGGGCGGAAAATGGGAGTGTGAAGAAATGCGTAAAAAAGAATCGGTGTCGAGATTCCGCCAATGATGGCGAGCAAGATTTCGATCTGCACAAAAACGCGCAGAAGTTTATTTTCAAAATAACGGGAGAGAAAGGAGCCAAGACCCATCGAGGAAAGAAAGATCCCAATGACCAAAGAAAACTGCGTTACGGTATCCCCAATGAGGTAACTGGCGAGTGCTCCAGCAACAAGTTGAAAAAGAAGCCCACAGACAGCAATGAGGAACACAGAGAGTAACAATGTTGCCTTCATGGAATTTCGTCTCTCGTTTAGGTTGCTTTTGGGGCATCCACCGCTTTGGCGAAGCGTTGTAAAATCGCTGCGACGGGCTCAATTTTATCGATGCCCTCAACGCTTTTTCCGGCCTGAAAATAGTCGTTATAAGTGCTTCCTTCTTTGGAAGCCTTTTGCAGTTTAAATGTGGCTTGTAAGGTATAAACCATGCGCATGTAGTGCTTGTATTTTGGATGTTTTAAGAGCCATTTCGCAACAGGACCGGCTTGTGTTCCAATTTTGTCGACATAGGGAGTGCGAATAATTGCGACCGGAACACCTGAGATTTTTTCGGTGAGGACAATGTCGCTCGCACGAGCTTTCAGAATGGCATTTTTATAGTCAACATGAACATTGCATTCTTGCGTTGCAATCATGCGTGTTCCCAGCTGCACACCTTGATACCCCAAGCGGATCGCTTCTAAATATTCGATTTCCGAACCTATGCCACCCGCGCAAATAAGTGGAAGCCCAAGGTCTGATAATTCTTCAAAGAGCGCTGCAGGACTTTTGGTACCTGCATGGCCGCCTGCTTTATTGTTGACGCAAATAAACCCATCTACACCGGCTTCCATAGCTTTTAAGGCCCACTTGCGATCGGTGACATCGTGATAAACGTAGCCTCCAACAGCTTTAGCCTTTTGAACGACCCAATCTGGATTTCCGAGTGCGGTTACAAAAAATTTGACACCTTCTTCGATGGCGATATCAACCCATTTTGCCATGCGATCGAGGTATATTTGTGATGATTTTTCGACGATAATATTCACGCCAATGGGTTTAGAGGTAAGGCTTCGGATGTGTCGAAGGCCCGCTCTAAAATCATACTTGTGCACAAATACCAACGAAATGGGTTGAACAATTCCAATACCACCCGCTTCAGAAACGGCAGCAACCAGCTCTGGATTGCTGCACGGATACATGGCTCCGCCAATGATAGGGAGACGTACCCCGGCATGGTTGAGAAAAGAAGGGGAGATTTTTTCGCTCATAAAACCCTCGTGGCACGTGCATATTTCAGGCATAAAAATTCGAGAAAATCTTGAAAACGATGACTAAGCTCTTTTTGCCGCTTTATCTTCACGATCTTTTTTGATTTTTGCTTGAAGCTGCATCAATCCATCGATCACGGCTTCGGGAGTGGGAGGGCAGCCAGGCACATAAACATCAACGGGGACAAGGCGATCGACCCCTTGAACGACGTGATAAGCCCGGTAAAATCCTCCTGAAGAGGCGCAAGCGCCCATAGAAAGAACCCACTTGGGTTCAGACATTTGGTCGTAGATCCGCTTTAAAACAGGCGCCATTTTTTCAGTGATTGTTCCTGCAACGAGCAGAAGGTCGGCCTGACGAGGTGAAAATCGGACCACTTCGGAGCCAAACCGTGCAAGGTCATATTTGGGACCCATGACAGACATCAGTTCAATTCCGCAGCAGGCGGTTCCAAAGGGGTAGGGCCAGATCGAGTTGCTTCGGGCCCAGGTCACAAGTTCTTCCACCTTTGTTGTGATGAAAAACTCGTTTCCATAGCTATGGTGTTTCATTTTAACATTTCCTTTTTACAAATCGGGTGCAAACTAGCTGACTTTTTAAATCTGTGCAAACGCCTCCGTTGGGAGAAAGAGACTTTCACTGTTTGCTTGTTGAGGCGTGACCAAATTCAGGAGTCCTGCGAGAGGACTTGAAATGTGAACGGTCTCTCCGAAGCCAAGGTATGTGGTAGAATCCGGGCCGTCAACACATACAAGTCCTTGTCTCATGCGGCTGAAAATGATGATTTCATCGGAACTGCCTTCGGCCTGAAACCTCGACAGGCCGCGTGGCGAGCCTGGAATGTGATAATGCTCGCGCACTGCACACAAAAATGAGGAGGATTCCAGCGGTAGAGGGTCTAAACCGTAGCTTGAAATCGCTGCGGTGCTCCCTGCGGGGGTTGAAACCCAGACTCCGCTCGAGAGTTGCTTTTCGGAAAGCAAAATTTGGTCATTTGATTTGTGAGTGAGATGGTACCGGCTTGTTGCTGCAGGATGGCGGTTGCAAAATAAAATGTCGTTTAATGCAAGCGGAAGTTGCACATGACTCGATGTTTTAACGCTCAGGCGACGAACCTGAATGTTGAGCAACTTGTGATGAACAAAATCCTCAAGCTGGCTTTTCATGGTTTCTTCACGACCCGCGCACAGATGACCAACGGAATGTTCCGGGCAGGAATTGATTCCGAGCAAAGTGATGTCGCCGCCCACATAGTGGCTGGCATGCAGCAACGTGCCATCTCCGCCTAATGAAATCACGAGACCCTTAGAAGGCTGAATTCCTGATTGAGAATCGATCGGATGAAAAAATGTTTGCGAGCTTTCGCACAGTTCATCGAGATTAAAGATTTCAAAAGTAAGCCCAAGGTCGGCCAAGACTTGAGTCAGTGCAATTCTGCAATTGGTATGTGCATTGTGGGCATTTTTCAGGGCTTCCAGGCTTTGTCCGTCCCTTTCTAGATACTCTAGAAAATCGACATTGAGGGGCCGCCTGGTGTAGCGCTCCAGGGCAGTCTGTTTCTGAACAATAACCACATCTGCCTTCGACTGCATTGTTCCCCTTTTGTCTTGCTGTCTGCACGGAACTTGAAAGCTGACATTTTTACACGAGGATAAAGTAATTACTGCAAAAGAGTTTTATTTCGCTGAATATCTTTGTCCTTGGTGTAAATTTCAAAGAGTTTTTTCTGCGATTCCTGCATAAACCCTTGGGAGAATTTGTAGGTCTCCATGCGTGCTGCAAGTTTCAATTCTTCGTCTTTAGGAGCCTCAGGATCTTTACGAGAAATGAGTTTAAAAACAACCTTACGACCCGAAAAATCAAGGATGTCGGGTGTCAAATCGTTTGGATTTTTAAGCGCAAACACATGAGGCAATAAAGGATCTGCAAGGCCTAACTCATCGATAAATCGCACAGTTACTTTAAAGGGTTGCGCGAGTTTTTGCCAAGACAATTGATACTTTTTCGCAATGGCATCGAGCGTCTGGAGATTCTTTTGGGTCAAAGCGTCTTTGACTTCCTTTTCGATCTCTCCCACGATTTTGGTGCGGGCGGTGTCACTCACTGCACGAAGGGCCAAATCATTTTTAACTTCTTCAAAAGTTTTGGAAACGGCATCGCGTTTTTCAATCAATTTCACGATTCGAAATCCGAAGGGTGTTTTAATGATTTCTGAAAGCGGCGCTTCCTTTGTAAGGAGATTTGCTGCTTTCCAAGAATCGGGATCGATTCCTGTTTCGTCGATGAAGCCCAGATCTCCGCCTTGTGCCAATGCACGGGAGTCGTCGTTTGTTGTTTTGGCAAGCTTGGCGAAGTCTTCACCACCTTGGAGTTTTGTACGCAGTTCTGATGCAAGTTTATTCGCAGATTCTTCTGTGCGTTTTAAAGCATCGCCTTGTGCACGCTGGGCTTTGTCGAAGGCCACAAGAATGGTTTGCATCTGAATCTGTGCTTTACGAGAAAAATTAACTTTATTTTTCTCATAATCATCTTTGAGTTTTGCTTCATTGGCAGGATCTGCCGCGAATTTTTTGGCATCCTCTGCTGCGAGTGCTTTAACGTTGGCTTCCAAAGGTTTGATTTCAAGAAAATCAACCACGAAAGCTGTTTCGTTACGTTTGTGCATTTCTTTAAGCAGCGATTCGGGAACAGGTCTTGAAAGTTCAAACAGGGTATAAAGTTTAGCGCGAGAAATATTTGCCCGACCTTGATTAAAAAGCTCAAGCTCAGACATTTGACCCGACTTCACAAACTTTTGAAACAGGTCGGCGCTGAACTGTTTTGTTTTGGGATCTTGGAAAACAGGAAGTTTTTTGATCCACTCCGCAACTTCTTTGTCGGTAGAGCCCCAGCCCATACGCAAGGCCTCTTCGACAAAGAGGCTTTCTTGAATAAGGTTATTGAGGGCGTTTTGAATATTCGCTTTACGCCTCGCTTCATCGGCGCGTTCGCCCGAATTTCTGTTCAGTTCCTCTACGGCTTGGCCCAGAGACTGCATCGAAATGACCTGTGTGCCCACTCGGGCTGCCACATTCCCGTCCGTGCCTCCAGACTGCGAATCAAAGCCTGTAACAACCAAAGCAACCAGTGTGACACCGATCATCGCACTGCCGATGAGCGACTTTGGGCCCGTGAGTGAGCCCGAGTTTGAAAACAGCCCCATTTTTTACTCTCCGACAAAATCCTCTCAAAGTGTCTCTCAAAACCAAAGAGCATGTCTACCTGTGAAGTGAAGGTTTGTAAAACGACGCACCCGGATGAAATCTTTTTTATTCAGTGCAGCTGTACATTCCTGAGAGGAAGTGGGAACCTATGTCAAAGTCCCGTGGGTGACTTTGTCTGCCTGTCAAACGGAAAGTCGAATCAGTGTAACACGCGTGGAAGTTTTTCATGAGAATTCTCAAAAGATATGGGTTTGCAATTCTTGTCGTGGTGGGAATCCTTTCACCGCTCGCATTCTTTTCGTCCGGACTTGAGCGGCGCAAAGAGCTTTCCGCCGTCGAACGTGTGGTCTATTACGCAGGTAAACCCGTTCAAGTTGTCTTTTCGTTTTTCACCGAGACCGTTCGAAATGTGTGGGACAGCTATATTGATTTACGCGATGCGCGTGAAGAAGCGGGCCGACTGCGAGAGCAAAATCTGGAGTTGAGTGTCCGTTTGCAGATGTTTCGCGAACTGGAAGCCGAAAATTCCCGGCTCAGACAGTTACTTAATTTCGTTAAACATGTCGACCTTAAATTTCTTTCCGGAGAAGTAAAGGCGAACGATCCAAGTTTTATGTACCGCAGTGTCCGGCTCAATCGCGGTGAGCAAGACGCTGTCCTCCCCGGAATGGCAGTCGTAACAGGGCAAGGCGTTGTGGGTGTTGTCATGCGTGTCATGGATAAATTCTGCGACGTTTTGCTTGTAACAGATCCCAACTCCGAACTTGATGTCATTGTGGCCCGCAATCGCAGACGTGGAATCATTGCGGGGAGTGTTGGAAGATACATGAAATTTAAGTATTCAGAGCGTGGAACCAGAGTCCAGGTTGGAGATGAAATTGTGACCAGTGGCCTCACGGGGGCCTTTCCCCCTGGCATTTCAGTGGGTCGTGTTTCGTTTATTAAAGATGATGACGACGGCGTTTCCCAAACGATTGAAGTCGAACCCAATGCAAATCTTTCCGAACTTTCCGAAGCGCTGATCTTACTGCAGCCAAGCCGTGAAGTTGAAGTGATTCGCAAAGTGGGGGGGAACGATTGGATGCGCAAAATCATTGAGTCTTCGCCGTCGCGTTCCGGGGGCTAAGCAAGATGTTACTTAATTTTAGGCGCTTTCACTTTTTGGCTTCAACGGTGCTCATCGTATTTGTAGTTTATTTCCAAGCTTATGTCTTAGCTGCATTTCAAACGCCCTGGCTTCATGTCGATCTTATTTCCATTGTCATTGTCTTTACTGCCATCGAGCATTTTCTCGGTTCAGCCCTCTTGCGAATTTTGTTTGCAGCAGTTCTCATGCAAACATTTTCTTGGGTCCCGTCTAACTTTTACTTGATGTATTTTTTAATCGCACTGGTGTTTGCAAACTTAGTTTCGCGGCTCGTGGTGCTTTACAGCGTGTTTGTGCAATTTTTGACATTTGCGGGAATTTTCCTTATCAAATTTGTGCTGCTCTATTTGGTGTTCCATTTTTCGAATCAAGTCGAAGATCCTTGGTTATTTTTTGAGCGTGCGGTGCCCTCATTTGTTGTTACAACGATATGTGCGGTGCCCGTGTTTTGGTTTCTGACGACTTTTGATTCCATGTTCGAGGTCCACAGAGCTCAAGACAGAAGTACCGTGGATCCTATTTTCTAAAGTACTTGTTATGATGCTGAAGCGTTTTGTCGGATGAATTCGGGTTTGGTACGAGGAGAGAATTTTGCAAACGAAACTGAAATCTGAGTCGATTGTCGATACCAAGAGGGTCTACATTGCGCTCATCAGTTTCGTTTGTATTATGGCAGGCCTTGTTGTGAGGCTCTGGTATCTACAGATATTAAAGGGGCGCGAATTTAGTGTTGCCTCTGAACGAAACCGCGTGCGAGAAATTACGAGTCCGGCGCCCCGTGGTCTGATATACGACCGCGCGGGCATGTTGATGCTTGCAAATCGGCCCTTTTTTGATTTGGTCGTCATTCCTCAATACTTGCAAAACAAGGAAAAAACGCTCCAAATCATTTCTGAACTCTTTCATCTTCCGCTCGAACAAATCGAAAAGCGCTTGCAGGAAGCTGCAAGTCTTCCGCATTTTGTGCCTGTGCGCATCAAGCGAAATCTCACGCTGCATGAAGTGGCAATGGTAGAGTCTAATAAGTTTTTCTTGCCGGGCGTCGATGTCGATACCGCTCCCAGGCGAGACTATGATCGAAATGAACCCGCCCATCTTTTGGGCTACCTCGGTGAAGTTACCAGTAAAGAACTCGATACCCTCAACTCTCAAAAAAGCAATTTCCAGTACCGCGTCGGATCTACTATCGGAAAACTCGGGGTCGAGAAAAAATACGAAGAGTTTTTGCGCGGAAGAGAAGGAAAAGAATTTCTTCAAGTGGACGCCTTTGGGCGTTTGCAGTCGAGCAGTGTGCTCGATTTTGGCCTGTATCAGCAGCAACCGGCACGGCGCGGTTACGATGTCTATCTCACTGTGGATGCTGATGTTCAAAAAGCGGCAGCCGAAGCCTTTCGAAACAAGAATGGCGCAGTTGTTGCGTTAAATGCTCAAACGGGTGAAATTCTGGCCTATGTTTCTCATCCAAATTTTAGCCTTTCAGTGTATCAAGATGGTCTCACTACAGAAGATTGGCAGTCCTTACAAAGTAACCCCTTTAAGCCGCTTCTCGATAAAGTAACGGGTGGTGCTTATCCCCCAGGTTCAACGTATAAAATTATTACGGCAATTGCAGCGCTTGAAGAAGGCGTTGTTACCCCTGAGCGTTCCTATCACTGTAACGGATTTTTTACTTTAGGAAGTGGGCGTTGGAGATGTTGGAAACACTCAGGCCACGGGACTGTAAATCTTCGTCGCGCCCTTGAAATGAGTTGCGACGTTTACTTCTACCAAGTGGGAAATCTTTTGGGTGTCGATCGCATTGCAAAATGGGCGAAAGCTTTTGGTCTTGGCGAAAAAACCGGACTGAATCTGAATATGGAAGTGCCTGGGCTCGCTCCTACCAGCGACTGGAAACTGCGCACTCACAGCCAACCCTGGCAAACAGGTGACACCATTAATATGTCGATTGGACAAGGTTACAATCTCACCACGCCGCTTCAAATTGCGAATCTGTTTGCAGCCATGGGAAATGGTGGAAAATTATTCAAGCCATTTCTACTTAGAAAAGTGGTCGACGAAAATGGCAAAATTATTAAAGAAGAAAAACCTTCAGAACCACGTATTATTAGGATGCGTCCAGAGAACCATAAACTTGTCAAAATGGGTCTCTACGATGTGGTCATGTCGCCCAGTGGAACGGGTAAAAAGTCGCGCGTTGAAGGTTTTACGGTTTCTGGAAAAACAGGGACAGCTCAAACTGCAGCTTTGCGCAGGGCGCGAGATATGGACGATGTTTCGTTTCAGTTGCGCGACCATGCCTGGTTTGCGGCCTATAGCCCCTCTGAAAATCCAGAAATTGCAGTGGTTGCGTTGAGTGAATTTGATGGTGGTGGGGGTGGTTCGCAGGCCGCGCCTATCGTTCAAAAAGTTTTGGAAGCTTACTGGCGCAAAAGAAACCCCGAGAAATTTCCTGATAAAAAGAATGAAACGATTGCGAAGAGCAAACCTACTGAACCCGAAGTTGTTTCGCCGAATGTAGATGTCTTGCCCGCAGAGATTCTCGAGCGACCCGAAGTCGAGGAAGAGACTTTACCCAGCGCTGGTGAACTCGCCCCTTCTCAAGAATAACCGGAGCACCCATGTCATTGATTCAATCCTTGAAAGAGCGTCTCAAAGGAATCCCTTGGGGACTGCTTTTTTTAGTTTACATTCTCATTGCAATAGGGCTTGCGAATCTCTATAGCGCAACCGCTGCAGGCATTACTCCCGACAGATTCCAAGACCAATTTCGATGGGTGTTACTGGGAACAGCTTCGGTCATTTTTTGGGGAGTGATCCTCGATATTCGTACCATCGAGAGGCTTACGGTATTTGGCTACATTATCATCTGTTGCATGCTGCTTGCAGTTGATGTCATTGGACAGGTTGCCAAGGGTGCCCAGCGTTGGCTTGTGATGGGTCCGATTCGAGTACAGCCTTCTGAATTTGCAAAATTCATGATTATTCTTATTGTTGCACGCAGTTTTAGCAGTATGAAAGGTGTTACCCAATTTTCACTCCTTTCATTGTGGCGACAATTTTTTCTGATCATCATTCCTTTTATCTTTATTCTTTTGCAGCCTGATTTAGGAACTGCTGGGCTTGTCTTGATGATCGCATGTTTCATTATTGCTTTTGTGCGGGTCGATTGGAAAAGCATCATGATCGTGGCTGGTATCAGTGCCATTGCACCCATCCTTGCGTGGAATTTTGTCCTTTACGACTATCAGAAGCAGCGCGTTCTCAACTTTATAAATCCTATGAATGACCCACGCGGGACCGGATATCACTCCATTCAAAGCATGATTGCGGTGGGGAGTGGAGGAATGTGGGGGCGCGGATTCCAGCAGGGAACGCAATCTCAGCTCAGTTTCTTGCCTGAGCGCCACACAGACTTCGTTTTTTCAGTTCTCGCTGAAGAGCATGGATTTATGGGAAGCATTGTTACGTTTTCAATTTTTTTAGCTATCCTTGTTCAATGCTTTCAGATCTCCGAAAAGGCTCGCGACACTTTCAGCTCCCTCGTTGCCCTTGGTGTGGCTGGTTTTATTTTGTTTCATTTTGTGATCAACGTTGCAATGGTGCTTGGGCTTTTTCCAGTCGTAGGTGTACCGTTAACTTTTGTAAGTTATGGCGGTACTCATATGCTCACCGCTCTTAGCTGTATTGGACTTCTGGTTGCGGTGGAACGAAGAAGAGCTACTTCGTCTACCTAATTTAACTTTTCCATTGTTTTGCAAAGATCCTCAGGGTACGAGTGAGCTTTCAACCCTTCAGTTGCATCTGTTACAGGAGAGTTTCTTCGTGATAATGAATGATCCCAAGGATCCGTTTTATGTGAGCCGCAAGAAGGTTTTCCTGTGGGGCCTCATTGCTACAAGCATCATTTGTGCATTGGTGTTTCTGTATGTTCCCGGCCAACCGATGCAAAAGGGAAATGTAAAAACCTTAGAACAGGCTTTGCCCGTTGAAAATTCAAGTTCAAATGCACCCGCAGTTTCTGTCATTCCACCGGCGGAATCCTATGCAAAATTCTGTTCTCAGTGTCATGGTAAAGAGGGACTGGCAGATACAACATTTGCAGATATGATGTCAGTCAAACCATCGAACCTTGTGAAAGGTCCCTTTAAGTTCGATCGTTCAAAAGACACTTTAAAGTCTTTGATCATGACCGGAACAGGGCCCATGCCTGGTTTTGCGAAAGAACTCGGCGAAAAAAATGCTGAAGCGCTGGTTGAATACGTGTTGCAGCTTGAGAAACCGAAAGGTGAATGAGGTGTGATGAGAATTCTAGGTGTCGACCCCGGAACTCGCATTGCGGGATACGGGGTGGTTGAAATGCAAGAGACAACTATAAAAGGCGTGGCGGCAGGAGTTTGGAAACTCGACGAAAAAATGCCCCTTGCTGCACGCCTTGCGGCTCTTGCTATTGAATTTCGGCGCACGGTTCAAGTTTTTCAGCCGACTCACCTCTGCTTAGAGCTCGCATTTTTAGCCGACAATGCAAGGTCAGCACTTTTTTTAGGGCATGCGCGAGGCGTTATTTTATCGGAAGGGCATCAATGCGGGTTAGAAATATCTGAAATTAGCGCCACGTCAGCAAAAAAAATGATTACGAATTATGGCCGCGCAGATAAACAAAGTGTTGCTAAAATGGTGTCGCACCTGCTCTCCATAAATATAGATAATCTTCCTTTCGATGCCACCGATGCCTTAGGAATAGCCTATTCTCAAGCACTCCGTGAACAGCAGCACAACATGACAGTGCATGCTTCAAAGCATTTAAGCGCGGAGCAAAAAGATGTCCTTGCTGCCTGGACAGCAGGGCGAAAAAAAGGACGCAAGAAGCAGGTGGGATTTGAGAGCCTAATCAAGCGTTCTTCATAGGGCTGCTTCAAGAAATCGCCAGGTAGCTTCGTTTTCGGCCCCTGCCGCTTTCTTCACGTACCAAACGCGTACGTTGCAGAAAGTCGGCAGGGACACTCAGCCTCGCTCTCGACTGATTTCTTGAGAGCAGCCTGTGCCGTGCCTATACAGATTTTTCTATCAAAATCTGCGCGCCTTCGGCATTGCACGGAAGAGTAATTTGTTCGCCCGTCTTTAAAAACTTAACCGCAAAAGTGCCATTCTTAATTTCATCTTCACCTAAAAAAGCGACAGCTACGGCGCCCGAGCGCTCTGCACTTTGTATTTGCTTTCCGAACTTTCCGATGCCCACAGGAGCTTCAACGTTTAATCCTGCCTCACGCAAAATTTGCGCGAGTTGAAGTGCCTGCAGCCGATCTTTTTCGGAAAAGCGTAACACAGCAACATCCGTTCCTTTGGAAAGCTTGGGAGTGAGGTCATGAACTTCCAAGAAATTGATAAGCGAAACGTCGCTCACTCCGTAACCAATGCCGGAGAGCGCATCCACTCCAAATGAGCCCACGAGATTATCGTAACGTCCGCCTCCAAAAAGAGCGCGTCGGTTTTTAGGATCGGTGTCGAACACTTCTAAAATAAAGCCGGTGTAGTAATCAAATCCGCGCATGATCGAAGGAGAAAAAACGACACAGCCTCTTGGAAGCAAAGCGTTGAGCGTATCGAATCGAGCCTTAAAACTTTCGTAGTTTTCGGTGTGTTCTCCTAGAAACTCCCTTGCTTTATCGAGATCAGAGGCCATAAAACCAGTGAGCTGAGAGATTTGATTCTCGGTAAGGTGAAGTTCAAGACAGCCTTTATTAAATTCTTCGGGAGTGAGTTTATCTTGTTTGTCGAGCAGTCGAAGCATGGGAGCTTTGTTTGATTCGCTGATCCCCAAGACTTTATATAGAAAATCATTGATGAGCCCACGATGGTTTATTCTGACCTCAAAGTCCGAAATTTTTGCTCCTAAAGCGCGCATCAATTCAACTGCTGTCAGGATGATTTCTATGTCTTCGTCGAGAGGCACGCCGCCAAAAATGTCGACATTCAGCTGATCGAACTCACGGAGTCTGCCCCGTTGGGGATTTTCATAACGCATGCATGTGGGGATGCTGTACCAGCGGATAGGGCGGGGCAGTTCGGGATGCCGCGCCGCCACCATTCGAGCGAGGGTCGGCGTCATTTCGGGCCTGATTCCAAGTTTGCGGTTCCCTTTATCTTCGAGCCAATAGAGCTGCTCCTGCACGATTTCTTCGCTCGATTTACTGGCATAAAGTTCAAGGGGCTCTAAAAGGGGGCCTGCATATTCTTCGTAACCAAAGCGCCCCATCACAGAAGCGATTTTTTCGTAAATCCATTTTCGGAGGCGTTGGTCGGCTGGGTAGAAATCACGGGTTCCGCGATAGCCCTGTGTACTTAAAACTCCTGGTTTTGTTGCATTCAATTGCGGATCAACCATCATTCACCTATCCTGTCGTGTCTTTTGTTCATATGTAAAGTCACTTCCCGTTTTTTCCGGGGAAGGTTGGTACGGGAGTCTAGTCAAGGGGCTAACTTTGTGTCAAATTTCAAGTTAATTTAGTGTACGGGGTAGAATGAGGGTGAAGTTTGCGCTATACGCTGTGAGCATTGTTTTGGCGAGGACTCACGCGATACACATTTCTGCTGTATTGTAAGCCCTTTATTCCAATCAAACTGTTTGTTGGACTCTTGTTAGGAACGCAAGATGAATGATTTTTGCAAACAATGGGACCTCGATCCGCAAAAGCTACCCAAGCATGTGGGTGTCATCATGGATGGAAACGGACGTTGGGCAACCAAACGTCGCCTTCCACGTGTTGCGGGTCATCGAAAAGGTGTCGAACGTGTCAAAGAAATCACTGAGTTTTCAGGCAATGCAGGGATTTCTTCGCTGACTCTTTTTGCGTTCTCCGACGAAAATTGGCGCCGCCCCGAAGAGGAAGTCAGTGCCCTCATGGGCCTTTTGCGTTGGTATATCCGGGCAGAGCGCATCCGACTCGTCGAAAACAACATCCGATTTCGAGTGATTGGAGACCGTCGAAAGCTTTCTTCAGACATCGTTGAGCTTGTCGAGCGCCTCGAAGAAGATACCCTTAAAAACACAGGGATGTTCTTAAACGTGGCTTTGAGTTACGGAAGTCATGGCGAGATTTTAAGAGCTGCAAAGAGAATTATCGCAAAGGTCGAAGCCGGTGAAATTTTTCCAGATGATATCGACGAGGCAACGTTTGAATCTCACCTCGATACTTGCCATCTGCCTGCAGTTGATATGCTCATTCGCACCAGCGGTGAAATGCGCGTCAGCAATTTTTTACTCTGGCAAATTGCTTATGCCGAACTCTTTTTTGAAAAAGAAACTTGGCCAGACTTTGATTCCAGCGTATTTGCCCGCGTCCTACGCGAATTTGCTTTACGTGAACGTCGGTTTGGAATGACACCAGAACAGGTGTCGGGACGCAGTGTCGCCAAACAAAAATGTGAACTGTTGAGGTAATTGCAGCAGTGCTCGAAACTATATTTGCAAATCCTATTGTCGCTTTTATGATCCTGGTCGGTGCCGTTGTACTTTTTCATGAGCTTGGACACTATTTAGCAGGCAGAGCACTGGGTGTTGAAGTTGAAGAGTTTAGCATCGGTTTTGGCCCAAGAGCCTTTGGTTTTAAAAGGGGCAACACCGATTACCGCATTTCTTGGCTTCCTTTGGGCGGCTATGTCAGGTTTTACGGTGCAGAAATTGGTCAGGAAATTCCCCTTGAAAAACGCGAAAAATCAATTCTCACAGCAAAGCTGTATAAAAGAGCCATTATTTCTGCCGCAGGTCCAGGTGCAAATTTCATTTTAAGTCTCATTATTATGATCGTTTTGGCATTTGTTGGGATGCCTCAAGCACCCTCACTGATCGCAGTGATGCCTGGTTCCGTGGCAGAAATGGCGGGCCTCGAAACCGGTGACAAAATTCTTCGCATTAACGAAAAAGAAGTTCGCACATGGGAAGATCTTAACAAATATATCGCCACTGCAGGCGGGCAAAAACTTTCAATTCAGGTCGAGCGCGAGGGGGCAGGAGTCGTTCAAGTGGATGTGACTCCTGCAGTCAATGAAACCGAGAACGCCATGGGCGAAAAGGTTAAAGTTGGTCGAATTGGTGTTACGGCTGCTATGTTGTCCCCGCGAATTATGGTGAGCGAAAACTCCCTTCTTTCGGCGATGGGTGTGCAAAGTGGTGATGTTGTCACAAAAATTAATGACCGAGATATTCGATATTTTCATGAAATATCGAAAGAATTATCGAAAGCTGTTGCAAGTGCCAATGAGGCAGATTTAAAGAAACAGTTTCGGGACGCCGCAAATCCACAGGATTTTTCTCGCAAAATAACTCTTGTTCTTAAACGCCCTGAACAGCCTTTTGCGGATAATAAAAATCTGAATGCGGTCGAAAAGACTTTAAACATCTCGTTAGATTCAACGCAAGAATGGTTTTTAAAGTGGGTTGCACAAGCAGAAAGTGCATCGGCAGATGACTCCCAAATTAAGGGATTTGAAAAAAACTACGCTTCAACAGATCTTAGTTTTTTTGCACTTGAAGAGCTCAAACGCGGTGACAAGCGACTTCCTGCTCGCGCCGGATGGGAAGCTTGTGGATTGGTGCGTGGCGATTCTTTTTGGGCATTGTCTGGATTTGGCAGATTGCAATCGCCCGTTCAGCTTGGAATGTGGCTTGAGAAATGGCAGAACGCAAATGCGGGCCGCGCACTCAAAGCCGGCGATACTGAAAAAATGCGGATTACTGTTCTCAATCCTCAAGGCAGACTTGAAGAAAAAGCTTGTGAAATTCCGCTTCGCGATGGCCGAGATTCTCTCAATCGACAACAAGCATTTCTTGATTTTCCTTTGACATTCGTCACACAAGGTGTGCCTATTAAACAGGTCACTGTAAAAAGTGAATCCATAGCCGCAGCATTTGAAGATGGGACGCGAGCCGCTTGGGGGCAGGTGAATGCAATATTTGCAGGTTTAAAAAAGCTTGTGACGGGAAGTGTTCCGCTTTCTAATTTGGGCGGCCCCATTGCAATCGCAAGGGTTGCCGGTTCTGCTGCAGAAGGTGGTGTGCTCATTTTTCTTCTTACGATGTCGTGGATGAGTATCAACATTGGGATGTTTAATTTACTGCCACTTCCCGCACTCGATGGCGGAACTCTCCTTTTGCACGGCGTAGAGGCTGCCTACGGCAAGTATCTTCCACCTAAATTACAAGAAAATGTACAGCGCCTGGGCATCGCCATCATGCTCCTTCTTATCGTATTGGTTTTTTACAATGACATCCTTCGACTTTTCCACTCCTGATCTTGAACTGAGCCCAAGCCCATCGCTTGTCGCTCAGTTTTTTCCATTCGCCCTTTTCTTGACTCACCGTCGAGGGGGCGCGGTTTTTGTGGGATTAAACCCTCCCGAAAATTCTTCGCTCATGGTCAGCGGTGCCTCACTGCGCACACTTGTCAATGCGATGAATGTCGAAACAGGCACAGAAATGCCGCTGTTTCTTGCCTCATTTGCTTCACAACTGATGCTTTCATGTCGCGAAAAAAGTGATTCCCTGTCAGAATGTTCAGAATTCAAGGGAAATGATTTTATACTTCTGCTTGCAGAGGATAAAACAGCTGAAAACCTTGCGCGCCTTTATTCAGAGGCACTCTCGAAGCTTTCTTTAACCGATTCGAATATTAAAACATTGATTTTCGGAACGGGTCCTGGTTCATTTACGGGACTTCGACTGGGAAGCGCATTTTTAAATGGATTAACCTTGGGAAGAAAGCGTAATATCTATCAAATAAACTGCCTTTCTGCAGATGCCATGCAGCGCGTGGCTCTTAAGGCAGGTCTTCCTGATGTTTTTCGGCAGGGCCTTGATTCTGCCGGGCTAAAAGATGAATATGCTTTGCCCGTTACTGCTTTAGAAGTCGTGTTATCTTTGCTCTCTGTCGATCTTCGAGAAAAATTAGAGTCCGATTTTTTTGAACCTCGTTATGGCAGAGAGCCTGGTCCTGTTTTAAAACTGCGGAGTGCATCCCATCCACCAACCAAGGAGATAATTTGATGAACATCGAGAAAGTGGATGAAAAGGCTATTTTAGCAGTCAGTCTTCCGAAAAGACGTGGCGTGAGGGCGGGTATTTATATCCTCCCGAACATGATTACGGCGCTTTCGTTGTTTTTTGGTTTTCTTGCCATCAAACTCAGCATCGAAGGCCGCATGGGTGTCGAAAATTCAAGCAGAGCGTTTGAACTTGCGGCATATTGCATTCTTGCTGCGGGTGTGTGCGATGGGCTCGACGGCAGTGTCGCCAGGCTTACCCGAACGCAAAGTGCCTTTGGTGTTCAATTCGATTCGCTTTCCGATTTGGTGGCCTTCGGCGTTGCCCCTGCGTTACTTGTTTACAATTATGCCTTGCACGGCTTAGGGCGTGTGGGTTTTGCTGCTGTGTTTGTCTATGCCGCCTGTGGTGCTCTCCGACTTGCTAAATTTAATGTTCAAAGTTCTTTGGGTAAAGCGAGCGGTAATTTTTCTGGAATTCCCATTCCTATGGGTGCAGCACCACTCGCAGTTTATATTCTTGCCCAAGGAGATCTTGCGAGTTGGGGGACAGAAAAAAACTACCCCGAGTGGGCAATAAATATCGCAGCGTTTTTAACTTCTGCCGATGTCTTGCGCTACAGTTTGCTTGGTATTGTCATTGTCATCGCATTCGGAATGATTTCGACCTTTGAATATTTTAGTACGAAAAGTATTCGTTTGCCGCGAAAGTCTCCATTTAAAACATTGGCTGCTTTTCTTGCGCTGTTTACTTTTTTACTGATCTCGCAATTTACACTTACACTTGTTCTGACAATGCTTATCTATGTCTTGCACGGCCCTATTATTTGGCTACTCTTTAAGCGCGACAGAGATGCAGAAGAAGAAGAGCTTTTTTCAACCGACGAAGATGAAGAGGAAAGCCCCACATGAAGCCAGAACTGACCATTGGAATTGTTGGAGCAACGGGGCTCGTGGGGCAAACGGCCCTTGAACTTCTCGGTGATACCTACGAAAATTTTACGGCTAAAAATGTTCGTGCATTTGCATCCCGTGCTTCCGTCGGTAAAAAAATGAATTGGGGTGGCCGCAACATCGCGGTTGAAGAAATAGATGGAAAAAAACTTGCAGAATGCGATGTCGTTCTGTTTGCCGCAGATTCAAGCATTTCTGCAGAATACATTCCCGATTTGGCAAAACAAGGCGTGATGTGCGTCGACAAATCATCTGCATACCGCGAGCATGCCACCGTTCCGTTAGTGGTGCCTGAAGTTAATTCCGACATGCTCACCAGCGATTGGCGTGCGTTCCCCGTTGTGGCAAATCCAAATTGCTGCGCAACTCCTTTGGTCGTTGCACTCAAGCCCTTGCTTGATAACTATGGCTTAGAGCGCGTTATTGTTTCAACTTACCAAAGCGTTTCAGGCGCAGGCAAAATGGCAATGGAAGTTCTCGAAGAAGAATCTCGCTTATTTTTTAAGCAAGAAGACCTTGCGTCGAGGCCTTCTTCTGCCTTTCCCAAAGCTATCGCATTCAATGCACTTCCCTTTGTCGCGGGCATCCTTCCTTCAGGCGACACCGATGAAGAATCAAAAATTGTCTCAGAAACGCGAAAGATTTTGGGTAAGCCAAATCTTCCGATCTCTGCTACCAGCGTGCGCATTCCAACTTTTGTGTCACATGCTCTGTCTGTTACCGTCGAGCTTTCGAAGCCTGTCACTTTAAGTGAAGTCAGAGCACTGCTCGCTAAATCTCCAGGCATCCTGTTCGTCGATGAATTTGCCCAAGCACCAAATGATGTTGAGAGTGACTCGGACGATGAACCAAACACTGAAATCGCAACGTTTGCGACCCCTCGGGAAGCTGTTGGAACAGATTCCGTGTATGTTTCCCGTGTGAGGCGTTCCGAAGCTTTTGTAAACGGCTTTTCGATGTGGATCGTGGCCGACAATCTTCGCAAAGGTGCTGCAGGAAATGCAGTTCAAATTATTGACACTTGTTGCGCGAAGGGGCTGCTTGTTACCCGGAGCAGGAATTCCTAAGGTAAAACAACAGAGTTTAACTGGATTTTGGGGGCTTTAGCAATTTCATGAAAAAGATACAGGCGAGTCTTTGGGCTTTGTGTTTTGTATGGACAGCAGGGTGCGGATCTCACCCTCTTGCAGGCTCTCAGGAGGAATTAGCAGACCTTTATGGAATTAGGCAGTCTGCAAATCTGCTTCAAGGTGGAAGCGATGTTTCGTGTACGAGTGGGACTGGGATAAAATTAAAAATCGGAAAAGTAACAATCACCCCCCAGTCTTTGCCTGCCAAGGGTGTGCTTTTGCCAAATTCAAAACTCAGCATTCGAGCTGACGATGTTCAGATCGATGCAACTGATAAAGATTATGTCCATAAAAATGAAGATTGGATTATTGCGATTCTGAATCCTAGTAATAAAGCAGATCTCATCGAGTTTCCGGTTGGAGATTTGTTAAAAATTGAAGGTGGCCTGCAAAACTCTTCCTCAAAAATATCGACAGGAAGTGTTACTTTTCACATCAGTCCGACAGATGGCAAGGCGGCAGACAGTTGGTACAAAGATGGCGAAAATATTAACATTGGCTTCTATTTAAAGACGGCTGCACCAACGGCGCCCCTCACTGACGCAAGCGTTGTAAGATGTGATGAAGGTATCACTTCAAAAAAAGACGAAGGCGCAATTAAGGAATCTACGACACTAAATAGTGTAAATGGGCGAGAAAACTCCCTAGTACTTAATTACAGCGATCCAAAGAATACAAGTGCAAAAGTCCTAGACAAAGATGGTAACTTAACAGATTCGAGTGTTGCATCTTCGATTGGATCATATGCGGTTCTGGTTTTGAAAGATCCCACAGAAAGTGGGTGCGATACAGTAGACATGGGCTTGAATCCTGCCATTGAAGATAACGCGGAAAAAGAAAAGAAAAGTGAATCATGTGAAGTTAAATTCACCGAAAATACATGCAGTATCACATGTAAAGGGGAATTAAATTACAGTAAGGATCCTGCTCAGAGTGTGAAGACTTGGGGTATTCCAAGTCTTCCTGCTCAAAAATTGCCCGCTGTGGGCAGTAAAACTGAAATAAAAAGCAACTGCGCAACGCTGCATCGTATTTCTGCAACTGCGGGTCAAACAACTCTTACAGTTCCTGATCTAGAAAATAGCAAAAAATATGGAGTTGTAATTTGGCCTGTCAATTCAGCGGAAATTATGGGTCTCGTACAAAGCGCATGCAAGTTAGGAACTCCATCGGCTGTTCCTTTAGCTTCCGATAAAAAGAACGATGGAAAATCGCGATCCCGCGAAGACTGTTTTGTTGTGACTGCAGCTTCTGGAAATGCCGACAGCGACGCCGTTTTTTATTGGCGCTGGATCCGTGATCGTCACCTCACACGCATGGGATTTACGGGTTGGTACAGTCAGAATGGCCCTCAAATGGCTCGCTGGCTCAAAGAACATTCTTATCTCAAACCCAGTGTGAATTGGATTCTCGAAAAATCAGGGTGGCTCATTTTCAAAGTAGAAAATGGATTGCGCCAGCTCCAATTAAAAATGAGTAAACATGGTTTTTTAAGAGTTCTTGAAAGTTTTTTAGGAGTTGAAGAGGCCAGCGCACAAGCGGATGCGGTGCCCGAAAATTCAACATCTGTGCCTGCAGAACAAGCAGAACCTGCTCCTGAAGTCACCCCAGAGCCCACTCCCACACCCTCTCCAAGTCCCACACCGACGACTCAGTCACAGTCAGAAGAGAATTCGGGTCAAAAGCATCCGTTGGGTTCGGTATCGAGTAATTTGCAAGTTTCTTATGGCCAACGCATTCCCACAGCCGATACGGATCTCTACGAAGCGGGCGGATACTATCCACAGCATCGTTTTGAGCGCATTTTTGTTGCACAAAGTTTTCGTCTCCTCGATGTGGGCGGTGAGTTGGGCCTTGGGATTTCTTTGTTTTACACCTGGAATTATGGTCGAGTGACCGATGCGCAGGGTCAAAAAACGGTGACATCTCTTTATACTTTAGGCGCAGTTCCCTACGTGGATTATCGTCTTCGCCTTGGAGTTCGACCCTTTTTTGCGCCCCGAGTGGGTTTAGGAATAGGTTATGAGCGTTTCCGCGAAGAAGGCCCGGCTCAAGTAACAAAAGAAGGTGACAAAGATAAGGGAGCTGAGGTCGTCAGAAATCGAGGAAACGGATATACTTTTCACAAGCCTGTGCTGCATTTGCGTCTTGCTGGCGAATTTTCGATGAGTCCAATCTTTAAAGAGGACACTTCGTTTATGCGTTTTGGATATGGACTTGAAGATTTCGTGGTCACCATTTCTGGTGAATACAACAAGGATTTTTCGAGTACTTTGTCCACGGATGGCATTGTCTGGGGGCTGGGGGTTGCGTTTCTGTTTCTTTAAAAGCTCAGGTTTGGAACCTTCATTTAGGTACCATAATTTTTCACAAACCAAACTCTGTCTCGTTCGTATAAAATGCAGGGCTTAATCAATCGATTGAATTTTTGCCACTGTTTATTTGTCGCAAATCCTGACATGCGGGCATAGCGGATCTGGCGAATCAGGGACTGAAGTTCCCAGTAGATATCGACAGGAATAACAACTTCAATTTCAAGGAGTCCCTTGTCTGGATCTGTGGGTTCGGAGCGAATCTCAGGGATGGCTCCTAAAGTAACGAATTTTTGCATCATGTGCCAAATTTCCCTGAACTGAATGAGACGCTTCCTGGTATGAGTCAGTGTCACAGCTCTTTCCAGCTAAGTTTCGCTCCCCATTGTTCGGTCGTTTTGTGGATGAATTGAGGGATGCTTTTTTTTCTTGTATCTAAGTTAGGTAACATCATTGCAGCGAGGTAGACCGATGTCTCTCAAGGCCTTTGCCGACGCAGGTGGGTTTAAGTTGCTAGCCGTTGCGAGGCTCTCATCAGGAGCTTATTCCGTTATGTGTTACCTTTTGAATTGCCTTGCGGCAGGTCTAGAGGAAGTCATAACCAGTTCTGGGGAGCTTGCAGTCCTTTTGGGGACATCCGATAAAGTCGTGAAAGCTGCACTCGACGAACTGTTGGATTCGCGAATGGTGAGTGTCACAAAGGGAACAGGAAAAACTCTTGTTCTAAAAGTGGCAGTCGATCTTTCGAATTGGGACAAGCTGGGCAAAGCCCCTCAGGAGTCGGGAGAAGTGGGTCTGAATTCCCAGGATGCACTCGTTTTTCCACGGAGGCGACGCAAGAATCAGTTGCGGGCTCTGGATGGTGGACGAAGTCTTGTGTCCCCTCCGGAATCGGAGCACTCGCCTGCACATCCAGACTATTCGCAGTTAGAGGCCGATCGCATCTATCAAACATTTAAAGTCCAAAATTCGACTCCCCATGATCCTGTAAAAGAAAAAAACTACGCGCGGCTGCTTGCGGAATCTCATCCTGTTGATCAAGTTGCTTCGCTCC
The DNA here is from genome assembly GCA_044237915.1 of Silvanigrellaceae bacterium. Classification (GTDB taxonomy): domain Bacteria; phylum Bdellovibrionota_B; class Oligoflexia; order Silvanigrellales; family Silvanigrellaceae; genus JBIIEI01. Next base: position 57,442 of record JBIIEI010000001.1, read on the forward strand.
TGGAGTTTTTTGGAGAAGAAATCCCTTCACTCGGCCTTCTTGCAGGTGCTTGGGTACACTACTTGGATAAATTCCATCACAAAGAACATGAAGTTGATCACCTTTTAGAGCGACGAAAGCAATACGAATCCCTCGATCGAAAATTGCGCAATCAGGCAAATACGGAATTGAAAAAAGCGCGTGCAAACGGTATCGTGCTTAGTGCAGATGAAGAGCTGGTATTGCGTATTTTTACCAGGCATCCCCATCCGCGTAAGCAACTGTATTGGGCCCTTCAAGCGCGTGAACGATACCCACATTTACAAGATTTTTTTGATCACACAGCCGACATTGCACAGCCAGATGTCCATACAAAAAAGAAAAATAACTAAGCGTTGGCGGAATATTTAAAGCGAGCCTTCTGTTTATTTATTTTCTTCCGTTCCACAGCCATCGGGCAAGTAAGGAATTTTTTCGGGCAGCCCCTTAAAATTCAAGAATGCTCCTTCATCTGTAAATTCTATGCGAAAGGTTTCAAGAACCACATTATTAATTACATCGATGACTTTTCCTTCGATATTTCCTGATTCCGCAAGGCACCGGCTTTCCGCACTGTATTTGACGTTCTGAAAAGTGAGCAGAGTTCTTTGCCCATTTTCAGTGTCGCTTTGTGTGGATCCCGATTGAATTTCGCGGCCCAGCCAGGCTCCTGTTGTTTTGTCTGTGACGACATTTACGAGAAGGGGGTTCTCGGTAACGGTTTGAAGTGCAACTTTGACTTCTTTTTCTTGTTCATTTTCAATCAGAATAATTTTTCGGTCCATTGACATCGAGATTTCTTTTTTCAGAAGAAATTCGCTGCTTGAATCCGATTTTCCCTGACTTAAAGTCACAGTGCGAGTTCCGTTTTCTGTGTAAGCAGCTTCGCGTTCTATCTCTGCTTTTGCAGATTTTGTTTTGGTTTTGCGACTCTTTGTGAATTTTTCGGCAATGCTGACTCCCGATCGATCAGCTGATTCCCAAGCGATATCGGTCAATTCTTTGTTACAGGAGATCTTGCTGCCAGATTTTTTTACCACAAAGGATGCTTCACTGGCGCCTTTAGCAGATATCGTGACTGCATTTTTCTTTTTCTGAAAACTGAGTTCTGCCTCGCCATTGGAAACACGAGTTATAGTGACGCTGCCATCGTTGTTCTCTGAGCACTGATGTTTCGACTCGAATGAATTTTTCACTTCCTTGGGGTCGCTATTTTTCGAGTTCGCTTTCATTTTGAGTTCATTTTTTTCAGCTTCTGCTTCTTTTTCTTCGTTCTTACCTACTCCTTTGTCTTCCTGTTTTCCTTCATCCTTGCTTTTATCGATTTCTTCCGAATCATTGAAAGAATCTTTCTCATTTTTGAGCATAAAGGCAGTTTGAGAGATGGGAAGCATGTCTGCGAGGTCTTCGGTTGCAGAATTTATAGAAGCATCCAGTTGGTATGAAATGAGTTCGACGTAGGTTTTTTTCTGTCCTGGAGAATTTCCGCTCGTAACCGGTTTTTTGGGGTTTCCTATAATAGTTCCGCAACCACCGGGAGCCGCAAGTGTCAGAGCCGCGGTTAAAACGCATTTCCATTTCCAATACAAGGCCTTCGTTGACCAGTCCATCGTTGGTTTACTCCTCGTCCTTGGTAAAGGGAAAGAACTGCAAATTGAGCTGGTAGATGCGATCTTTTTTGATAGATTCATCAGCAAGCGCCAATATTTTTCGCCGAAATTCTTGAATTTCTTGTTTGATAATGTTCACGGATTCTGACGAAATGCTAAGCGCTACTGCGCTGACATCGCGTTTGAATTCATCGACACTCGTGATCGACTCTTTTCCGATGTCGATAGTTTGTATGAGGTAGTGAATGACTGCCATCGACGATACTTCGTCGGCGGTGGTAATATTCTCTGTCAATTGAATGTGTTTATTTAATCCAGCATCAAAGCGAATGAGATTAAGATTTTCTAAAAGCTCAAGACTTTTTCGAGCCTGTTCGGGACGAATGCGCGGAAAGAGTTTTCCTGCGATCCACTCTGCATTGGATTGAAAGTCTTCCAACCCCACAAGTTCGCGAATCACGGGATGATACCATTCACCAAAATATTCCATTTGAGATTTTTCCAATTGACCAGGTAAGCAGCGGTTCTTAAGGGCAAGTAGCTCTTCGAAAAGGACCTGTCGTTCGCTTGAAATGCGCGAGTTCTGATACTTTACAAGGGCTTTAAAGTAACTTGCCTGAATTTTTTTGAGGTCGAGATTTTCGATAATTTTATGAGATGCTTTTTCGCTGAGCGGGCGCTTGCCTTGAATGACAAGGTGAATCACATTGGTTTCTGAAAAACCGAGGTCAACGGCAAATTTCAAATAAGAATAACCATCTATTCCTTGTTTTGTTCGTAAATATAAAGACTTAAGATAGTCTTTATAGTCTATAAACTGAGATGCTTGAATCTCGAGCGAAGATCGCTTTATAGCAATTTTGCTATCTTGCATCATTTTTGTTACTCGGATTTCGCCGGTTCATCCCGGGATTCCGCCACCGCAGCGTTCGGTGAAGGTCCTCTACATAGTCACTTTAACGGAACATTTCAAAAAAACTAAAATGAATAAGGTAACTCCACAAAACTGGGCATGAAAAACGATTGAAAGAATTGTGTGAAGAAAGTTCTCATTCTCCAGAAACTTTCGTAGCATGTGCTCGCTCGTTTTTTCGAACGGACTTTAAGGAGTTTGTCATTCCATGATCTTTTCAATGGCTCGAACTCTGAGGATGGGCGTTACGATATTCCTCTGGCTCGGGATTTGGATGTCCCAACCGTGTTCCGCAAAATCTAGATTTTTAGAAAACCCAAAACGATATGCCCAAGACGTCACAATGAATGAAGTGGGAGGGGCACTGACTCCAGATGAAGCCAAGGGGCTTATTATTCGGTCTATTCAATTGAAGGGGCTAGAACGAACAGATGAGGACGCTGCAAAGCGTGAAGTGCTCCTCCATGAAGGCGCACCATTTGACCCTCAGCTACTTTCTGAAACATTGCATCGATTCCTCGCTTTGCGTGTGTTTCGTTTGGCAGAGGCAACGCTGCGGCGGGTGCCCGAAAGTCCTACTTTCGTCGACGTCCAAATTCTTTTGGATGAGAAATGGACCCTCATTCCAGGATTTAAATATGGTCAGGGTGGGGGAACGACTTTTCTGGCGTTGGGATTTTTTAATATCAACTGGTTTGGTCGCCTTGTGGAAGCGGGCGCCAATTATGAAAGTTATTCTGGCAAGCCGGGCGGAATTCTTTGGTATCAAGATCCGCGGTTTTTAAAGCAAGTTTCTCCCTTAAATTTGTATGCAAACCTTGCTGAGAGAAGCAAACCCATCGAGACGTTTTCTCAACAAGGAGAACGCACAGAATCTTGGTTTCGGCGTCGCTCGGAGTTAAATTTGCAGCTGACCAAGGAGTGGAATGCCAACACTTCGTTTATTTCGGGAATGGGTTGGCATCGAGATCGCATGGTGCGACAAGATGATCCTCTCCATAAAACGGAATCGGCAAATATCTTTCTGGGGAGTTTAGGAATTCGACTCGGGAGGCTCATGGTGGATGATTATTATGTTTCTGGTACGCGCTTTGAGAGCCTTGCCGATTTTTCGAATAGACATTGGGGATCGACAACATCTTTTCAGCGATTGACTTCCACGCTTCTTTATAATCAAAGATTGTTTTGGCTCGCAGACTTGGCTTACCGAGGAATGTTTGGATTTTCTGATGCAGATTCTTTGGCAGAAAGATATTCGCTGGGGGGGCTCGGAGAACTGCGTGGTTTCCAAGATGGGGAATTTGCGGGGCGGCACTTCTGGCTTTCAAATGTCGAAATACGGGTTCCAAGCATTCGTTATTCTCGGTGGCTTCATGTGCAGCATGTCATTTTTGTGGATGCAGGAAAAGCCGCAGTTGCTGTCCAAGATTTTGGAAAAGATGTTGCTGTTTCCTTAGGGAGCGGTGTCAGGGTGATTTGTCCGGCCGTATATCGCCTCGTATTCAGAATTGATTATGCGGTTGCTGTGACTCCCTTTAACCGCCGTGGGCTTTCTTTTGGAATGCAGCAATTCTTTTAAACAGGGAAGGAAATTCTCGGTCCGTCATCGATGCGAGATGAGATTGCGAATTCCTTTCTTTGTGTTTATCTTTCGTCTGAAGTTTATTTTTTCGATTGTGTTGTCACTCTTGTATCCTCCAAGTGGGGGATGCATTTCTTGTCTGGAGGATTTTGAAAATGTTTTCTGCTCTAAAAAATCTGACGCTTGCTTCCTTTGTTACTTTGGCTTTTACTGGGACACTTGCACAAGCTGCAACTGCTGAATATACAATTGATGAAGCTCATTCGACCATTGGTTTTGAAGTCACACACCTCGGAATTAGTACGGTTGATGGAAAGTTTCAAAAATTCAGTGGCAAGTTTCAGTTTGATCCAGAAGCGACTGATAAAACGACTCTAGAAGCGACTGCCGATACGGCATCTATCGATACCGCCAACAAAAAGCGTGATGATCACCTGCGTTCGGGTGATTTTTTCGATGCCACGAAAAATCCAAAAATCACATTCAAAAGTAAACGTGTCGAAAAAATCGATGATAAGAAATTTAAACTGATTGGCGATTTAACGATGAAAGGTAAGACGATAGAGGTTCCTTTTGAAGTTTCTTATATGGGAGCTGCCAAGGGTGGAGACGGCAAAATGCGCGCCGCTTTTAGGGGCAGTGCAACCGTCAATCGAATTGCGTTTGGTTTGGATTGGAATAACCTCGTTGAAGCCGTGCCTGTTGTGGGTAAGGATGTTACGATTGTCATCCGTGCTGAAGGAATCAAGAAGTAACAGCGTTTGTGTCAAGGGGGTGCCTTTTGTCTATGAGATCTCAGCTTTTGAATGCTGCCGTTGCTGGCTTCGTAGCAGGAGCACTTTCAAGTCGTGCTCAAGGGGAAGAGAACATCGGCAAGGCAAGCGAAAAGCCTTCCACCGAGAAAGCAACGATTCGCTGCTTTGGAATCAACTCCTGCAAAGGTTTTGAAAAAGGGCATGCTTCGTGTTCTGTTTCTCCAGAAGATATTGCGGCAGCAAAAGAAACTTTTGGAAAGAAATATGAAAAAAGTGCACCTCGTGACTGCGCTGGAATGGGATCTTGCAAAGCAAAATCTGGAAATCTTGGTTGGATTGCCAAGCAGTCTCCAGAAGAGTGTTTAAAATCTAAAGGTTTCCTGATTGAAAAAGAAGGAAACAAGATGGTTGTAAAACGAAAATGAGCCGCTTTTTAGATGCAAAAACCTGTTGGGGAGTTGGTCTGCGGCCTTGCCACTATCCTGATTGGCATTCGATGTCTGGCGAGCTTCCCTTCCTTGAAGTGATGTCCGATAATTTTATGTACCAAGAAGGTGGGCCAGGTCTGGGGCATCTCCATCGCCTCAAAGAGCGAGCTCATTTTGTGTTACACGGCGTGGGCCTCAACATTGGAAGCGCCTTTGAATTAGATGAGTGTTACTTAAAAGAACTTGTTAAACTCAAAAAATTGTTTTCTCCTTCTATCGTTTCCGATCACCTTTGTTTTACTCGAACCCCCCATGCAAGTAGCTTTGATCTGCTGCCCTTTGCATACTCGGAGTTCAATTTAAAGCGCATGATTTCACGGGTGCAGCGCGTTCAAGATGCACTGCAAATGGAACTGACACTCGAAAATCTTTCTTCCTATGTTTTTTTCCGTAACAGCGATTTTACGGAATTTGAATTTTTGATGGAACTCTGTCGTCGCAGCGGTTGCCGTATGCTGCTTGATGTCAATAATCTTTATGTGTCGGCATACAATCACGGTTTTTCGGCACAGGTCGAACTCAAAAAATTACACCCTGAATTTGTAAATCAGTATCACATTGCTGGTCATTCAGATGAAGACGGATTTTATTTTGATACCCACGACAAACCCATCAAGGAAGCCGTATGGTCGCTAATGCGCACTGCTTTCGAGCAAATGGGGCCTCGGCCGATTATTTTAGAACGCGACGATGATGCTTCTTCTTTGAGTTCCATTCTCGAAGAAGTCGCTTTTGGTCAGCAGTTGTTAGCTGAAGTCGAAAAGAATAAACATGAATAATTCCGAACAAATTTCTATGCAAGAGCGTTCTGAATTAGAGCGCGAGCAGTTCATACAAAATTGTTTCCTTGAATTTGTGCAGAGTCATCCGCTGACGAATTTGAGCGATTTTGCAGAATCAAAATCTGAATTTATTGAATTGTTAGACCCACACACCTTGCACCGACTCACTGTTTATCGAAATGGATATTATGCGCGCGTTACATCGGTGATGGCGGATGCATTTTTAAGTAGAGCTTCGAGCCTTGTTGGCAAAGAGGGGATGGAAGCGCTTTTAGGACATTATTTTTTGGAAAATCCTGCATCAACTGTGAATATGGCAGAGAGTATCCATTTGTTTCCAAATTACCTGCGCCTTCATTCCGTACATGCTGAATATCCTTTACTGGCAGACCTTGTCGAGGCCTGTTTACTGCGCTGGAAAGTATTAACGGGAGTCGATCCGACTTCATCCCTTTCGGAATTTTCAAGTGAGTCAGATGCTGCATGCATTTATCTCCAAGAAAACTCAGCGTTTCTAGCATCAGAAGGCTCTATTTTTGATATTTGGTTACGAACAGAATGCGATGACAGCGAAAATGAATCAGCTCATGAACAACGGTCCGTGGGATCGCAAGCTCAGGGCATCCTGTTTGTGAAAAGTCAGTGCTTTGAATTACAATCGATTCTTGTGCCACAAGAGCTTGCGCCCCTTGTTCAAATGCTATCTCTTCGCAAAAGCCTTGCGGAATCCATTGATGAACTCCCAGAACCGGCGCTCGAAAAAATAACATCCGAAATGTTACAAAATTGGATGAAGACAGCGGCAGAGTGCGGAGCTTTTGAACTGCGCAATTAATTAATCGCGAATATATGCAGGCAAAAGTTGAGAAACAGAACTCGCCTTGAGCATCCGCACTGTCGGAAGAATGGAAGCAAGCGGTGTGACATACTTGTAAAATTCTTCAGTGACTCCATTTCCCTCTGCATTGATCATGGTACGAGGCATGAGCTTGGTTTTTTGCGCGACGAGGCTTAAGTCGCACAGGCCTGTTTCACAGTGATAAGTCTCACTGTCGGTGCGTACCAATGTGACCATTTTATCGGACTCGCCTGCCATCATGTACCGTACAGCCATGGCACCAACCCAAAAAGCTTCTGCCTGATCGGTAGGAGAGGGCATGCCTGGTAAGGAACGCTGCATATAACCCCAGGTATCGCCGCGCACTCGAAGTTTGCCAAAGTCGGTTTTTACTTTAAGGTTGTGGTGAATAATGTCCGAGAGATAATCACCGAGTTTCCCAGAGCCTGAAAGCTGAGCATTTCCAAATTCATCTTTTTCACCAAGAAACTTCTGATTTTGAATTTGATCTGCAATTCCCTCGGCGACGACTATCGTTGCTCGACCAATGCGATCGTAAGTTCTTTGCACATCATCTAAAAATTTTGTTTCATCAAAGGCGATTTCTGGAAGATAAATCAGATGGGGTGCAGCTGTTTCTTCCTCTTCGTGCTCAATAACTCCCTTTTTTGCGAGGGCAGTTGCTGCAGCGATCCAACCTGCATGTCGACCCATACAGACGTTTATTTTCACACCATTGTAAAAGCTTCTGTTGTCGAGATCGTCGCCTGCGATGAGGTGAGCGACCACGCGAGCAACGCTTCCGAAACCCGGACAATGGTCGGTGATCATGAGGTCATTGTCGATGGTTTTGGGAATGTGCAAAATGCGGACGTCGTATGATCTGCGGTTTGCCTCTTCTCTGATGAGTTGAGCTGCTTCCGCGGAGTCGTTGCCTCCGTTGTAAAACACGAACTTAATATTATGGGCAGCAATCACACCAAAGATGCGGGAAAGGTCAGATTTTTTGGGTTTAAGTCGAGCAGAGCCAAGAGCAGCTCCGGGGGATATTGCGATGTCTTGCCAAATATGAGGCGCTTCAGAAGTGAGATCGTAAAAATTTTCGTAGAGGAGTCCATGCAGCCCATGAACGGCACCATACACTTTTTGAATGCACGGGTAATCTCTAGCTGCACTCATGATGCCGGCTAGTGATTGATTGATGACCGCTGTGGGGCCACCGGATTGAATAACGAGAGCGTTTCCCTTCAGTTCACTCATAATTCACGAACCTCTTTCACACTTCGGTGTCACACAATCATATCAGATGGATTCTTGAGCCAAACACCCTCAGCACGCTCTGGCCCCGTCGAGACATAAATGACAGGGATGCGGCACTGGTCTTCAACGATATTTAAGAATTTTTTAAAGTTCGGGTCGAATGCTCCAGATTGCTCTACAACATTTTCCCATCCTTCGCAAAACTCGATCACGGGATCGATGTTTTCCCATGCAGTAACGGTCATGGGCCAACCTTGCATCACTTCTCCGTTACGTTTGTCCCGGTAGGCGACTACAACACCGACGCTGTCGAATCCGCACAACACATCGGATTTCATGACTGCAAGTCCAGTGAGTCCATTGACGCGGCCAATATAGCGAAGTGCCACGAGATCGAGCCAACCGACGCGGCGGGGACGGCCCGTTGTCGAACCAAATTCATTTCCGATTTCGCGCAGACGTGTTTCGAGGGTGCCCGAAATTTCGCCTGGAAAAGGACCATTTCCAACGCGAGTTGCATAGGCTTTGACTACACCCGTGATGCTTCGGATGCGCCAAGGTGGAATTCCCAATCCACCTGCGCACGATCCTGCAATAAGGTTACTTGATGTGACATAAGGATAGGTTCCAAAGGAAACATCGAGCATTGCACCTTGTGCCCCTTCAAGAAGGACGCGTGCACCTGTTTCGAGGCGATTGTTCACGATGGTTGAAACATCCTTAAGGTGACCTTGAAGATTTGTTCCGATAGATAGCAGTGTTTTTTTGGTTTCAGAATCGAGGTCTTCTTCAATGTGTGGATTTTGTTTCAACACGCGGTCGAAGGCTTCCTCAGACAAGAGGTCGGCCATGCGGGGACCTTCGCGATAGGCTTTACTTGCGTAACAGGGGCCAATGCCTCGTCCTGTTGTGCCAATGGCTGTCCCGCTTTTTGAGCGCGAGAGTTCGCGCTGCATGTCGAGTTTCTTGTGATAAGGCAATATGACATGGGCACGCAGATCGATATGAAATCTTTCGGCGCGCAGGTCGACTCCCTTTGCAGAGAGTTTTTGCATTTCATCGACTAAAACGAGAGGGTCGACGACGACCCCGGCTCCAATGGCCACTTCACAATTTTGACGTAGGATCCCGGATGGAAGCAGGTGTGTGACAATCTTTTCACCCCGAACCCAAATTGTATGTCCCGCGTTGTTGCCTCCCTGAACGCGGCAGACAAGGTCTGCATGCTCAGAAAGTACGTCTACGAGTTTGCCTTTGCCTTCGTCGCCGAGTTGTGCGCCCAGAACGAGGGTTGCGCAAGAGTGAGCTAGCATTGTCTTCCTCCTATGTGTTTTCCGCCGCGACTCTAGACGAATTCCCCCGGACAGTAAAATCTTGTGGTATTCTTTTTCAAAGTCGAAAAGTTCTTACTTTGTGGATTGGGAAATCATTTCTATGCTGATGCAAGAGCAGGCTCAGGAGTTCCGCAAAGCCTTGTCGCGAGGCGAATTCGATATTGCAGAGCGCATCGCTGCAAGAAATCTTGAAACAGGCGAAAATCGCTCAATGTGGCTCAATGAAATGGGGCTTTTGCTTGTCGCACAAAGCCGATTTGCCGAGGGACTGCAAAGTTTCGACAAATCAGTGGTTTGTCGTGCTGAACCTTCTGTCGAGGCTGTTTTAAACGGCATCATCATTCTTGCAGATTTGGGTTTCTATGATGAAGCGGCGAGTCGTTTCGGACTGCTCGGAGATCTGGATAAAGATACCCGCCCTTCGTTGGGAGACCTGAAAAAAGGGATTCTCGACGCCCCGAGCCTTGCAGATGTTCCACTCAGTCTCAGGAAACGACTGAGTCGTCATAAAGTCAGTGTTGCGAAATTGTTGCAGGGGGAAAAGCTTTGGGAAGACGCAAAAGCTGAACTCCAAGATGCCATTCGTTTTCATGATGATGAGTCCAGTCGTTCTGAGCTCGTCAATCACTATCTGTTAGTGGGGGAGATCCCATCTGCTCAGAAAGAGGCACTTGCATTTTTAGCGTTGCACCCTCAAAATGGCGCGCTTTTGGTGCTTTTAGCGCGATGTTACTTCGTCGAGGGCAGGCGAGATGAAGCTGCGGAGTGCTTGCGTCGTGCCGAAGGAAAAATTCCACTGAATGAAAAAAGTGTGGAATTGCTCAAGAGTTTGCTCGGAGATGACAGAGCGAATTGACTCCTGTAGATTCCTGCTCGAACGAGTTTAGTGAACTCTGAAGAGAGAGGATGGATGTGGAAAACACGCTCGGTAATTCTTGGTTAGATGCGCTTCCTGCGTATTCTCTGTTGCGAAACGATATGCGCAAAACTCAACTTAAAAAATCTGGGGTCGACGTTTTTGATTTTGGATTGGGTGATCCTCAAGAAGAAACACCGTTCTTTATTCGCGAAGCATTGGCGCGCGGAATATCGGCAGTCAGTCAGTATCCAACCAGCACGGGTTCCGTCGAGTTCAGGCAATCCTGTGCAAATTGGGTTCAGCGCAGATTTCAAACTCAAATCGATCCTGCAGCGCAAGTTATTTCATCAAATGGAAGCAAAGAAGCTGTCTTTCATATTCCTCATGTCCTTTTAAATTGCGCCTCTCAGCGAAGAATGATGGTTTTTCCTGATCCGGGATATCCGGTGTACAAGAGTTCAACACTCCTCAGCGGTGGCATTCCCTTTGAGGTTTCATTGCGACCCGAGAAGAATTTTGTCTTTGACCCTTCTGATATTCCAGAGCAGATTTTACCACAGGTTGCAGCGCTTTGGGTTTGTTATCCACACAACCCTACGGGCGCCATGATGTCGAGATCAAAGATGGAATCGCTTTATGCATGGGCATTAAAGCACAACATCGTTTTACTTGCCGATGAATGTTACGTCGATATGTATTTTCCCGGAACTCCGCCACCCGATAGTTTTCTTTCCGTTGCGCAGAGTTTTGATTTTAAAAATTTACTCTGTTTCTTTTCATTAAGTAAACGCTCGGGAATGACAGGATATCGAAGTGGATTTGTAGCAGGTGATCGAGATCTCATTGGCAAATTTGCAAAGTACCGGCCCAATGCAGGCCTCAGCACTCCTGAGTTTATACAAAAAGCGGCTATTGCAGCATGGAATGATGATGTCCATGCACGGGAACGAAATGCAATATTTGCAGAAAAACGTCGAACCGTTGATTTATTTTTTCAAAAAAACGGTATTGAATTCTTGCCTTCAACAGCAACCTTTTATGTTTGGGCAAAGGTGCCTTCGCGTTTCAAAAATGGCGAAGAATTTGCCGAAAAGCTTGCGAGTGCAACAGGAATTGTCGTAACGCCGGGTGATGCTCTCGGAGCGACTTGTGATGATTGGTTTCGGCTCGCACTTGTTCCAACAGTCGACCGTATTGAGAAGTGTTTGGCCATTTGGCAGCAAAAAATAGATCAAGGAGACCTTTGATGTCTGAGCAGTTCTCTCAACTAAAATCCATTCTCGAACCTGCATTTGCTCAACCCGAGTTGCTGTCTGAAAAGCCAGTGATCGATGCACTTATCCAGGTTTTGCGACATATCGAGAAGGGCGACCTTCGCGTGGTCTCGCCGAAGGGGCAAGGTCCAAATTGTAGAAATGTTCCCATGACGGGAGATCTCAGAGAATGGGAAGTCCACACCTGGGTAAAACAGGCGATCCTTCTTGCGATGCGCTTTAGAACGGCTCAAACCTTGGGGTCGACCTTCAATCAAGACATGTCCGCGTTACAGACCGCCGAAGGGAGGGTGCATTCCGGTGGGATGTTGTTTCACGATAAATTTGATTCTCGCCGAGACTTGGCTGAAATGAAGGTGCGCGTCGTTCCGCCCGGGGTCATCCGTGAAGGGGCCTATGCGGCACCCGGAGTCATCGTCATGCCAAGTTTTGTAAACATCGGTGCTTGGGTTGGAGAAGGCTCGATGGTCGACACCTGGGCCACCGTAGGATCATGCGCGCAGGTTGGAATAAATGTTCACATTGCCGGAGGAGTTGGCCTGGGAGGCGTGCTCGAACCTGCCAATGCGCGCCCTGTTCTTATCGGCGACAATGCCTTTCTTGGAAGTCGAGCCATTGTCGTTGAAGGTGCCGTCGTTTCTGCGGGAGCGGTTTTGGGTGCAAATGTCTGCATCACAGCTTCAACGCCCATTTATGATGTCACAACTGCTGCAAAAACAGAGTACCGGGGATTTGTTCCCGCAAATGCCGTTGTTGCCCCAGGAACCAGGGCCAAACTTTTTCCGGGGGGCGAGGTTCAGTTGCAATGCGCCTACATTATCGCCTATCGTTCCGAGCAAACCGATGTGAAAGTTTCCCTCAACGCAGTCTTGCGCGAAACGGGCATCTCAGTCTAAGCCAATTTTTGCTTTTCTAGGAATGGCAGGAAGGTAGTTGAAATGGCTGTACCGCAAAAGGCCCAGATATTGCTTGTCGACGACCATGCTGGAAATCTATTGACGATGGAGGCCATCCTTCAAAGTCAAGATTGGGACATCATTAAAGCACAATCGGGCCATGAAGCACTTCGTTATTTGTTGCGGCAAGATTTTGCCGTTATTCTTCTCGATGTTCAAATGCCCAATATGGATGGTTTTGAAACTGCATCCTTGATACGTTCCAGGGAGCGTTCTCAAGATATTCCAATCATATTTTTAACTGCATATAACACAAATGATATGCACGTTTTTAAAGGGTATTCCGTAGGTGCTATGGATTATCTCTTTAAACCCGTGGTGCCTGAAATCTTGCGATCTAAGGTTGAAATTCTGGTACGACTTTACAATAAAAATGAAGAAGTCAAACGGCAGGTGGTTCAGCTTGAACAAGCAAACAGAGAACTCGAAGAGCTTGAAGCTTTTAGTTACTCGGTTGCACACGATCTTCGAAATCCACTTGGCCAAATTTATGGCTTCAGTGATTTGTTTCTTGCGGAATTTGGCGAAGAAGTTTCCGAGCAGGGGCGTGAATATCTCAGGCAAATTTCTGCTTCTGCAACACGAATGGCAGATTTAATCGACGATCTTCTCAGACTTTCTCTTGCAACGCGCGGTGAATTAATTCGTGAACATGTCGATTTGAGTTTACTATTTTCAACTCTTGTCCACGAAGTCCAAAAGAGGGACCCTTCTCGCCAAGTCACCATTCAAATTGAAAATGGGGTCAGTGTTTATGCTGATTCTCGCCTGTTACAAATTGTATTGGAAAATCTCATTGGCAATGCCTGGAAATACACCTCTCGACATTCAACTTCTAAAATAGAATTTGGCACGCAAATTAAAGAGGGTGAGCGCGTCTATTATGTAAAAGACGATGGTGCAGGGTTCGACATGAACGCTGCCAGCAAGCTCTTTTCGGCATTTCAAAGATTGCATACCCGCATGGAATTTGAAGGCACTGGAATTGGGCTCGCCATCGTTAAGCGCGTTGTTGAGCGACATTCTGGACGCATTTGGGCAGAAGGTGAGATTGAAAAAGGGGCGACTTTCTTTTTTACTCTGGGTAGTAAAGAGCGAGATTCTTCGCCATGTTCTGTAGAATTGTCTCAAGTTGTTAACATGGAGCAGGTCTATTCCTCCTAACAACGTTTTTCGGTTTTATATGAAATTGTTTAGTGATATCGGCATTCTAAAAAAACGACACATATTTAAGTTGCGGGCATTTAACCGCACAGGTTAATTGGTAAGCCTTCGATTTTAAAATAGAGGATTTGGTATGGCAACTGGACAGGTGGTGGTTGATCAATTGGACACTGCGCAGCTTTTGAAAACGCTGAATGCAGTCAAAAAGGGCGACTTTTCCGCTCGGATGCCCGTCGATCAGACGGGACTGCCTGGAAAGATTGCAGACACTTTAAACGACATCATTGAGTTGAATGAAAGGCTCACAAAAGAGCTTGAAAGAATCAGCAAAGTAGTGGGGAAAGAGGGTAAAATTGCGCAACGTGCGACCCTTGGCAATGCGCAGGGCTCTTGGGCCGACAGCGTGGAAGCTGTCAATACCCTGATCACCGACCTCGTTCAGCCAACCATCGAAACCTCTCGCGTCATTCGCGCCGTTGCAAATGGCGATCTTACGCAAACAATTCCTCAAGAAATTGAAGGCAGACCTCTCAAAGGTGAATTTCTTCAAACTGCACGTGTGGTCAATACCATGGTCGAGCAGCTTGCATCATTTGCAGTCGAAGTCACCCGCGTTGCGCGCGAAGTTGGAACAGAAGGAAAATTAGGCGGACAAGCTGTTGTTAAGGGAGTTGCTGGAACCTGGAAAGATTTAACCGATAACGTCAATAACATGTCTCGCAGTCTTACGGTTCAAGTTCGAAATATTGCAGAAGTCGCAACTGCCATTGCGAGCGGAGACCTTTCTAAAAAAATTACTGCCGACGTTAAAGGAGAAATCTACGAACTCAAGAACACGATGAATACCATGGTTGATCAGCTTAATTCCTTTGCCTCAGAAGTCACACGCGTTGCGCGTGAGGTGGGTGTCGAAGGAAAGCTCGGTGTTCAAGCGGAAGTGAAGGGTGTCGCAGGAACTTGGAAAGATCTGACCGATTCTGTGAATCAAATGGCCTCGAGTTTAACAGGCCAAGTTCGAAATATTGCTGCCGTTACAACAGCGATTGCAAATGGTGACCTTTCGAAAAAAATCACCGTAGATGTGAAGGGTGAAATTTATGAGCTGAAAAACACCATTAATACCATGGTGGATCAGTTGAATTCCTTTGCGTCAGAAGTAACGCGTGTGGCCAGGGAGGTTGGAACGGAAGGAAAACTGGGGGTGCAAGCCGAGGTGAAGGGCGTTGCAGGAACCTGGAAAGACCTCACCGATTCGGTGAATCAGATGGCCGGAAATCTTACGGGGCAGGTGCGAAATATTGCCGAGGTTGCAACGGCCATTGCAAATGGAGATCTCTCTAAAAAAATTACGGTGGACGTAAAAGGTGAGATTCTCGAACTGAAAAATACCATGAATACCATGGTGGATCAGTTGGGCTCTTTTGCCTCAGAAGTAACGCGCGTTGCACGCGAAGTGGGGGCCGAGGGTAAACTCGGTGGCCAAGCCTTTGTAAAAGGTGTGGGTGGTACCTGGAAAGACCTCACCGATTCCGTGAACTTTATGGCAGGAAGTTTAACTGCGCAGGTTCGAAACATTGCTGCAGTTACGACGGCTGTTGCGAATGGTGACCTTTCTAAGAAGATTACGGTAGATGTTAAAGGCGAAATTCTTGAACTTAAAAATACATTTAATACGATGGTCGATCAGCTCAATTCCTTTGCCTCAGAAGTAACACGCGTTGCGCGCGAGGTGGGAACGGAAGGAAAATTGGGTGTGCAAGCCGAAGTGAAGGGCGTTGCAGGAACCTGGAAAGACCTCACCGATTCTGTGAATCAGATGGCAGGTAACTTAACAGGACAGGTTCGAAATATTGCAGAAGTTGCAACGGCCATTGCCAATGGTGACCTTTCGAAAAAAATTACGGTGGATGTTAAGGGCGAAATTCTTGAACTTAAAAATACATTTAATACGATGGTCGATCAGCTCAATTCCTTTGCCTCAGAAGTCACACGCGTTGCACGCGAGGTGGGAACGGAAGGAAAACTGGGTGTGCAAGCCGAAGTGAAGGGCGTTGCAGGAACCTGGAAAGACCTCACCGACTCCGTGAATCAGATGGCAGGTAACCTAACAGCCCAGGTGCGAAACATTGCGGAAGTTTCGACAGCGATTGCTAACGGCGACCTTTCCAAGAAAATTACGGTGGACGTTAAAGGCGAAATTCTAGAGCTGAAAAATACGATCAATACGATGGTCGATCAGCTCAATTCCTTTGCCTCAGAAGTAACACGCGTTGCGCGCGAGGTGGGAACCGAAGGAAAATTGGGTGGGCAAGCCTTTGTGAAGGGTGTTGCGGGAACTTGGAAAGACCTCACCGACAATGTGAACCTCATGGCTGGTAACTTAACAGGCCAGGTGCGAAACATTGCCGAGGTTTCAAAGGCGATTGCCAACGGCGACCTTTCCAAAAAAATTACGGTGGATGTCAAAGGTGAAATTCTCGACCTCAAAGACACCATCAATACCATGGTCGATCAGCTCAATTCCTTTGCCTCAGAGGTCACACGCGTTGCGCGCGAGGTGGGGGCAGAAGGAAAGCTAGGTGGTCAAGCCGTCGTGAAGGGGGTCGGTGGCACCTGGAAAGACCTCACGGATTCCGTGAATTTTATGGCCGGAAGTTTAACTGCCCAGGTGCGAAACATTGCAGCTGTTGCCACAGCGATTGCGAATGGTGACCTTTCGAAAAAAATTACTGTGGATGTAAAAGGCGAAATTCTCGAATTGAAAAACACCATGAATACCATGGTGGATCAGTTGAACTCCTTTGCCTCGGAAGTAACGCGTGTTGCGCGCGAGGTGGGAACCGAAGGAAAGCTGGGTGGGCAAGCCTATGTGAAAGGAGTTGCGGGCACCTGGAAAGACCTCACCGACAACGTGAACCTCATGGCAGGTAACTTAACAGGTCAGGTGCGAAACATTGCCGAGGTTTCAAAGGCGATCGCAAACGGGGACCTTTCGAAGAAAATTACGGTGGATGTGAAGGGTGAAATCCTTGAACTCAAAAACACCATTAATACCATGGTCGACCAGCTGAACTCTTTTGCCTCAGAAGTAACACGTGTTGCGCGCGAGGTGGGAACGGAAGGAAAGCTCGGAGGGCAGGCGGAAGTGAAGGGTGTTGCGGGCACCTGGAAAGACCTTACAGATTCCGTGAATCAAATGGCGGGTAATCTTACGGCACAGGTGCGGGGAATTGCACGAGTCGTAACGTCGGTCGCGAACGGTGACTTGAAGCGTAAATTAGCTCTGGAAGCCAAGGGTGAAATTGCAACTCTGGCAGACACCATCAACGAAATGATCGATACTCTCGCAACATTTGCCGATCAGGTGACAACGGTTGCCCGTGAAGTGGGTATTGAAGGAAAGCTTGGTGGACAAGCAAAAGTACCCGGTGCCGCAGGAACGTGGCGAGCACTCACAGACAACGTGAATGAACTTGCCGCAACGCTGACAACTCAGCTCAGAGCCATTGCCGAAGTTGCAACTGCGGTGACAAAAGGTGACCTTACGCGTTCTATTTCTGTTGCAGCCCAAGGGGAAGTCGCAGTCCTCAAAGACAATATTAATCAGATGATTGCGAATTTGAGAGAAACCACTCAGAAAAATACTGAACAGGATTGGCTTAAAACAAACCTTGCTAAATTCACAAGGATGTTACAAGGGCAGAGAGATCTCGAAACGGTTTCCAAACTTATTCTTTCAGAACTTGCTCCACTAGTATCTGCACAACATGGTGTCTTTTACCTTATGGATTCTGAATCCAATCAAGTTGCTTTAAAACTTCTCAGTACCTACGCATATCGAGAGCGTAAAAGTCTCGCAAATGTCTTTCACTTAGGTGAGGGAATTGTAGGGCAATGTGCCCTTGAAAAAGAGCGCATTCTTTTAACGGAGGTTCCCGGAAATTACATCAAAATCAGCTCGGGTCTTGGAGAATCATCACCCCTTAATGTTGTGGTGCAGCCCGTCCTATTTGAAGGACAGGTGAGTGCAGTTATCGAGCTTGCATCGTTCCAGCGCTTTAGTGAAATTCACTTGACTTTCCTCGACCAGCTCACAGAAAGTATTGCAATTGTTTTAAATAACATTGCAGCGAGTATGAAAACTGAAAGGCTTTTGAGCCAATCGCAGTCTTTAGCTCAAGAGTTGCAATCCCAGCAAAAGGAACTCACATCCCAGCAAAAAGAACTTACCGATACAAATAAGCGACTAGAGCTTCAGGCAAATTCACTGCAAACTTCTGAAGAACTCCTCAAAAAGCAGCAAGAAGAACTGCGACAAACCAACGAAGAGCTTGAAGAAAAAGCGCGCATTCTTTCACTCAAAAATCAGGAAGTGGAACAAAAGAATCGCGAAATTGAACTTGCAAAGGTTGCCCTTGAAGAAAAGGCAGACCAGCTTGCGCTCAGTTCGAAATACAAGTCCGAATTCTTGGCAAATATGTCCCACGAATTGCGAACCCCTCTCAACAGCTTATTGCTTTTGGCAAAGCTTTTGGCAGACAATCCAGAGAGCAATCTTACGACAAGGCAGGTTGAATTTGCGAAAACCATTTATTCTGCCGGTTCAGATTTATTAGCTCTTATCAACGACATCCTTGACTTGGCTAAAATTGAGTCTGGCACCATGGTTGCTGATATCGACAATATGCTTGTTACGGATTTGCGTGACAATATGGAGCGCACATTCCAGCAGATTGCCTTCGATAAAGGGCTCAACTTTAATTTGGAATTCGAGACCGCCCTTCCTCGCACCATTCAAACTGATGCAAAACGCCTCGAGCAAGTGATTAAAAATCTTTTGTCGAATGCATTCAAATTCACATTGAAGGGTGCTGTAAACTTATACGTTACTTACGCAAAAAATGGCTGGGACTTCGACAACGAGTCATTAAATCGTGCAGAACATGTCATTGCATTTTCGGTCATCGACACCGGTATTGGCATCCCTCTCGATAAACAGAAGTTGATTTTTGAAGCGTTTCAGCAAGCTGATGGAACGACGAGTCGTAAATACGGTGGTACGGGACTTGGCCTTTCGATTAGCCGCGAACTGGCAAGACTCCTCGGCGGAGAAATCCGTCTCGTCAGTAGCCCCGGAAAAGGAAGTACATTTACCTTCTACTTACCGCAGCCATTTCCTGGAGAAATGCAAAGGCGTGCTTACCGTACTTCACAGCCCCAAGTCACATCTCCATCGCAATTTGCATTTGGAGTCCACTCTTCAACGTCGCATCTGCCTTCTTCACACCCCTTTTCAAGGGTTGAAAATCTTCTGGGCAACATCCATTTGCCCAATTTTTCTCAAGCACCCCGAGCGTTCGTTGAAACTGAAGTGATTGATGACAGAGAAAGCGTTCAGCCTGGTGATCCCAATACGTTGCTCATCATCGAAGATGATCTGTCTTTCGCAAAAATTCTCTTAGAGTTTTCAAGAAAAGTTGGATTTAAAGGGGTCGTGACGACAAAAGGTGATTCCGGCCTTTCGCTGTCGAAGTCGTTGAGACCTGCCGCAATCGTTCTTGATCTTCGTTTGCCGTCGCTCGATGGCTGGAAGATTTTAGACAGGCTTAAGCATAATCCCGCAACTCGTCACATCCCGGTTCAAGTCATCTCCATTGAAGATTGGCGGCAATGCCTTGATTTTGGAGCTTTCGGATTTTTGAAAAAGCCTGTGACAAACGACGCGTTAGAAAATATGTTCGCGAGTTTAAAAACCGTCTCTGAAAAAAGAGAAAACGGCCTTGCCATTTTGGAGTCCGATGACGTTCGCAGAAAATCTGTTGCTGATATGATTGGCAATGGCGATGTCTATGTCATTTCTGTTTCAGACCTCGAAAGTTTGCAGGAAGTGATAGATTCCCAGCAACTTTCATGTTTGGTAATGGGTCCAACTGTGGATGGAATGACATTTTTAGACGTTCTCCACAAAATTAAAGGAGACTTGGTTGGAAAGAATATTTCTGTCGTGGTTTGGTCGGAACGAGAAATGCTGCCCGAGCAAATGACGGAATTAAAGCGTTTTGGAGAGTTTTTCCCCATTAAACTTGCTCGAAATCTTGAGCAGATTCTCGATGAAACGACGTTACTTCTTCATCGGGTCGAGGCAAACTTGCCAGAACCGAAGCGTCGCATTCTTGAGCAGCTTCATCGTTCTGAACCAAAGTTGGCGGGGCGGAGAGTGCTCATCGTTGATGACGACGTCAGAAACATCTTTGCGTTAACGAGTTTATTAGAGCGTCACAACATGGATGTCCTTCATGTGGAGGATGGCCAGACGGCTGTCGAATTATTGAGCGAACGTAACGATACAGATCTTGTACTGATGGATATTATGATGCCCGGAATGGATGGCTACGAAACGATGAAAGTCATTCGAGCCATGCCACAGTACCGCAGTCTTCCAATTATTGCACTGACGGCGCAGGCCATGAAAGGTGATCGTGAAAAATGCCTTTCTGCGGGTGCCTCAGATTATGTGACGAAACCTGTTGATGCGGAAGAACTTCTCTCACTGTTAAGACTGTGGCTCAGTGCCGACCACGACATTCGAAATATGACAGCTCAATCTTGGGACACGGCATTAGGATCGCTCAGGCTCAAGCAATAAATGAAACTCATCGCGAACTTTCTTTACCAAGGATTTGAAAAAGAAGGTCGCGCGTGAGAATTGTGGGTCCGAGCGATTCCATCATCATTTGATTTCCCAGGATCCGTCGATTCACAAAAATAACTTCAGAAGGCGGGGCGCGCATTTTGCTCGAAGTGGCGTATTTTATTCCAGCTTGTTTAATTCTTTTTGCAAGCTGACATCCTTGCCACTCATAGCGATTATTCACAAAGGGTTCTACTGCGAGCATCAGCATGTTGACGAAATTATCGGTCACAACATCTGAATCGCTGGCAAAAAGAAATCCGCCTTTTTTGGAAAATTCTATAACTTCTGCCTTTGTTCCTCGCAAACATGACAACAGTAAATCCCGGTAGGTATGCGAAAGTTCTGTGCTGATTTTCTGAGTCGCTCCAAAATCTAACAGAACCAGACGCCCCTCTGGTGTCACTAAAAAATTTGCAGGGTTGGGGTCGGATTGAATGGTTTTAAGTTCAAGAAGTTCACGGAGAATAAGCTCCAGAATTGTTGTACCCAACTTGTTACGCTGAATTTCGAATTCCGCCCCCGAATGAGCGGCAATCCATTGTGTTAAGTTAAGTGCGTCTACCCATTCTGTCGCTAATACGCCCTCACCACAGCATTCTGTAATGACTTGTGGCACAAGAATACGCGGATTATCTTTAAAGGCATTGGCATAAAATTCAAAATACTTGCGTTCGCTCTCAAAATCGAGTTCTTGCAAAAAGATGCGTTCGACTTGCTCAAAAACGGAGTCATAGTTGCCGTTGGTTGGCAAAATATTTGCAAATCGCGTGAGTCTTTTCAGGTTTTCCAAATCTGAGTGAACCGATTCCTTCAGATTGGGATAACGGATTTTTAAGGCAACGTTTTTCCCGTTTTTAAGAATCGCGCGGTGAACTTGTCCAATACTGGCAGCATGAACCGCAGTATGTTCAATACTCTGAAACTTATCGAGGTCACCTAAAGCTTGTCGTAACAGCGGCTCGATAAAGCTCCAGTCTTTAGGAGTCGCTTCAGATTGAAGCTTCGAAAGGGCGAGCTTCCATCCACGCGGAAGAATTTCTTCATCGTCCGCAATGCTCAGCATTTGACCAAGTTTCATCGCTGCGCCCTTGAGTTCGTCGAGTCCTTTGGTCAGGCGCAGGGCCGCAGCACTGATGTCTACGGAATCCTCAGCACCCATTTTTCTTCTGAGCGCTTCACTTCCGGCCTTGACCGCTGTGCTTCCAATGGTTCGAATGAGCGAAAGTGTTCTTGATTTAGGGGTGGAGTCGTTTTTGTCAGAGGTCATGGGAGGTGTCTCCAAGGACTTCGAAGAGTCGTTCCATCCGAAGAACTTTAATGTGTGCCAGGATTTCCGAAGAAAGTGATTGAAGAACGACTTTGGTAGAGGCGATGTTGGGAGAGAGCCTAAAACCGACAAGAGCACCCAAACCTGCCGAAGGGAGACTTTGGCATTCTTTGAGATCGATTGTGATGGTGTCCCAATGTTGTCCATCGCAGAGTTTAATCAAACGCTCTGCAAGGCCTGCGGAGTCAGACAACGTCACAGCCCCAGTGACTTTAATTGTGAGGGACTTTTCCGATGCCACGAATTGAATATCCATGAAGTTGCTCGTCTCTTGAAGAAAGGAACTTTCTCACTTGATCCAAAAGTTAACAGAAATCATCCGAAAAATCGCGGCAAAAATCATGGCGCTTGATAAAGTAACAACCATAACCGCAATGTTTCGAGCATTTGTTCTCATTCGGTGACAGAAACCTCAGTCTCCATCACGTCGCGATATCGCTCCTTGATGGAGACTTCGTCATGCAAAATAAACAGAGGCTGGAAATTAGAGTGAATCACAGTGTGATTTAAGAACAGAGAGAAATGCAGTAAGGTCGTTTGGAGTCACTGCAGGCTTCATCCAGTGGTTGGTATCGAGCACGATGTAAGATTGCTTACGCGGACGCATCAGATCTAAATGAAACCATTTATTACCAAAGGCACCCCAGATTCTAAACTTTCCATCGAGTAGAGAAAGTTTTTGAGTTTCATATTTTCGAATGTCTTTCCAGGGAATAAATTTCTCCGCTCCAAAAGGAAAGTAATATTTAAAAATAGTCAATCCATTATCGTCGCAGATTAGAAGGTCATCACTGTAAAAAATCGTCACGGTTTCTCCAGAAAGTATTTTTAGCCAATCTTGAGGGAGGAATGCGTTTATTGAGGGCGGTTTTCCGGAATGGGGAAGGGACAAGTCCGAATTTGTGGCGAAAAGGGTACTGATGTGATTTCCAAAGAAGGATTTTCAACTTCGTGGGCTTTCAGCCCGAAAGCCGAAACAGTAACAACACGCTGGTCCAATATTAAAGCACGATGGATATCGATAGACTGGCCATTTGAAGACCATCCTGTACCCGATGAAAGTTGAAGGTCGCAATGTGCGGGAATAAGATCTTTATGTGAGACCCGAGCGACCTCCGAAAGTCCTTGAAGTGTAGGCTTAAAAAGCACAAGTCCCGAAAACTGAAGTTCATTCGCCAATGCTTTTTTGTTTTCTTCACCATGCAAAGCAACAATGGGAATGCCAAGCAGGCCCACTTCTTCGTCGATGAGAATGGCATGGGAGTCGTTGGTGGCATCGGAGTACGAGCCTCGGTTTCCAAAGGTTTTTGAATCCATCCGGGCAAGTTTGTGTGGAGAATTGATGTCGAAGAGCGACACTTGAATTCCCTGTGCGTAAGAAAAACCTTCGACTTCTTCAGTTTCAAAGCCGATTCCAATTAAGAAATTATTTTTCCATGGATGAAGTGCCACCGAAAAACCAGGAACGTTAAGTTCGCCAGCGATGTGCATTTTTTCAGGCCGTGTGATGTCAATTGCAAACAGAGGGTCTGTTTGCCTGAAAGTAACAAGGTAAACAAATTTTCCATAATAGCGAACAGCGCGGATTTCTTCATTGAGAGCGATATTTTTAACCTGCCCCACGATGTTTAGTCCATCATTGCATTGCTGAAGTGCAAATACATGATTTCTGGCAACATCTGGATGATCAAGGGGGAGTTGAAGAACTCCCTCCGAGGTCGCAACGAAGAGTGTCTCCGTTTCCTTATCTTCATGAAATGACCACCTGCCTTTTGTTCGGCCTGCAACAACGCCTGCTGCGGCTGCATGCAGAGCGCCCGAAAGAGCGTCAAATCTTATTTTGGTAATATGGAGGTTTTCGGAGAGTTTAAATTCAGAAGGAGAGGGGGCCGTGGAATCTGAGTTCAGAGTTGCCAATTCCGCGGGATGCCAAGCGATGTGCTCTTTTGCAATATAGAGAGACTGGGATGTCATGTAGATGCGATCGGCACCACCCAAAATCGCAATGCGTTGAGGAACTGCATCAGGCTCAGAGATGGAAAGGGAAGTGACGCTTAAATAGCTTAAATCACTGTCATCGACGAGAGGACGCACGACCTTGGCACACGAAACTCCTTTTAATTTCCCATCTGCAGCCAAAAGCTGTGTTTTTTCTTTTGTTCCCTCATGAGAAAGGGTTGTTGCAGCTACAAAATAGAGGTGTTTTCCAACAAGGCGAGCTTCAACGTAAGGAGTTTCAAAATTCTTTTCAGAAATGAGTTCGGGAACTTTATCAGTGAAGGTTTCATAGATGCGAATGAGGGTGCCTTCCGAAGGGATGGGATTTGGAGTTTGTGGAGAAGGGGTTCCGATCCCTGGAATAGGATGTGCTTGTCCTAGAACAATAAGTTTTGACTGATAGAGGAAAAGTCGCACACGAATGAGGTCGTCGGTTGGAAATGCGCCGAGCAGCTTTAAACTCTTACGATCGAAAACCTGAACAGAACTTTGAGCTGCAACATAGAAGATGTCTTCACCACTGGCGATTTTATCACCTTCGAGGACATTTTTTTCCTGTGTATCCCAAGATTGTTGTTGAGTTGCTGCCTCATCAAACTGTTGTTCAACGGTGGCCTTGGTGGTACGAGGTTCGAGTTTAGGGGTGTTGGGCGTTGAATTTTGACTTTTTGGAGACATTGCTCTTCGTTTAGCAATCTCAACTTCCAGACTTTTGCAATTTTCAAATTCAGTGGGTATCGAGGCAGCCAAATTCTGTTTGAGTGATATTCTTTCAGAAGGGTCTTTATGACGAGATGGCTTTTTTCTGGTGCAAGATGAGGATAATCCAAAAAAAACCGACAGAATGAACAGAAGTGTTGTGAGGGAGCCTTGAAATCTCATCATGAAAACGAGTGACCTCCGCACAGAACAGAAACGTGCTGGCAATTACAAACCTGGCGACGTATAGAGTTCTTTTCAACAATATGCAAGAGACTGATTTTAAATCTAGGATTTAAACAAACAATCTAAAGGTTTGCATACCATGCTTTGGGAGGTTGTGTGAAGTAAAATGCACTCGATCTGATATTGAAAATTTGCCATTAGCGGCGAACTTTTGCCTTATTTCGGAGGCGCTTGGAGCTTGCTGCGATAACTTTTGCCTGCCTTGAGGACTTTCGGGCCGAAACCTGCTTTGACCTTGCCTTAATACGCTTCTTTAAATAGGCTTTTCGACTCTTGAACTCAGAGGAGTCTGAAGATTCTTGGACATCAGACAATGAAGCCTTTACGGACTGATTTCCATCCACTCGAGTTTGAATGCGTGAAACCCTAGGAACAGGCTCAATTGGAGTGCTTGCAGTGATTGCTTCACCTTCAGCAAACGCGAAAGGCAAGCCCCTTAATAGGCTCAAAGCAATGACAAAGACTAAGGGCTTGCTGCTGATCATTCAGACCTCCAAAAATCATACGAACTACTTTTATAACATAAGAGAGCTTGAATTCAACTCCAACATGATGGAACTGTAATCATTTGAACCTTCAAATTAAGAACATATTAGACATATTAGGTGGTTATCTCTCTGAAAAAGAAGCACTGGTTCATCCCTTGCGAATCTCTCAGAGAAAATTTTTCCCTATAAATTCTCACATTTGTTTCTTAAGTTGAAAGTAACATGTGAAGAGGTCAAATCGACATCAAGTCATTTCTGCGAAGGCGGAAAAGATTTCATTTCTGAATCTATACTGGACTTCGGAACGGAAGCTGCATGAGGGGATGAATCTGAGGGTTGAGTGATCGGCACAAGATAGACGCCAAACTGTACAACCCGATCGGGCGCTTCATGGTGGAGGTGTGAACCGATGATTTCTTTTACGAACGATCGAATTTGAGTAAAGATGTCCTGCATTTTATCAGAGGGGATCGCAAAATTTACCAGAGTACAGTGTGACTCTTCCGGCCCTGCATCGGGAAGTACGTGAGTCCAAGTATTTAAATTTTGCATATGAAATTTACGAGTGAGTTCAGGATCGATATTTCTTTTCACAATGAGAGTGGGTTCGTTTGTTTTGTAAACACCCTGTTCATCTCTCGTAACAAAGCCTCCCTCAAGAAGAAGGAGGAGAGATGTTTCAGCTTGCTCTGGAGTGATAAGATTTCGAAGTTGGTTTGCGATCCATGTTCCTTCAGGTCTGAAATCTTCAAATTGCACCATTTCTCGAACAACGGAATGATACCAAGTTGACAAAATTTCCTTTTGCGCAAATGTGATGCTTCTTGAGCGCAATGCTGCTTTAGCGCGCTGGAGAGTGCGAGAAGCTTCATCACGCTCTGATGAGTTTATTGCATTTTCACGTCGAATAAGAGCTAGAAAATACTCTTCTTCAGTGACGTCGAAATCAAACGCTCTTGCAATGGCTGCGCCGGTTTGTTCAGAGAGATTTCTTTTTCCTTGAATAACAAGTTGAATGTAGTTTGGGCTTTTAACACCGACCACAGATGCAAGCTTTCGGTACGAGAAGCCTCGCCGATATGCGTGCTTATGCTCATAGCAGGTTTGAACAAGCGTGCGGTACGATTCAAATTGCGATACATCGGGGCGCTGCCTATCGTGAAGTTGAGTCATATGTCTCTTCCGTTTCGCATTTGTTTTCCCGATGACGAATTTCCGCGTGAGTTTTTTCACGGGGAATTGCTCCTCGCATTTAAACCGCGAAACTTTTGAAGATGCAAGTTTCAAAGGTCTCTACTCACATCATTCATGAGAAATTTTTTCCATATGTTGCGAAATCAACAAGTGAGCGACCATCAGTGACTTTCAGTGCCGTCAAAAATGGGGGTGCTAGGGTGAACAAATGTATGGAACGAGGATCAACGATATATGAGCGCAAACAGGCTGCATGGAGTGGTTTTGATAAAACAATGGAACCTTCTCCAATCAAAATTCGAACAATTACCTTCCATACAATAGTTCATCATACTAAAAATAACGCAGCGAAAGAGTGGTAAAGTCAGGCGATCCCGTCGGTTTGGGGCTTGCCTTTGGTACCATACTGGTGTACTGCTAAATCGAAAAGTGTCTATGTTTACACTGATTGTTACCATTTTTATTTAGGTTACAATTTTAAACACACTAACGAGATTGGACACGTTTGCATGGTAGATCAACTGACTGCAGTCCAAAAGAATGTCATGGAGTACATTGCTTCACACATTAAAACAACGGGGATGCCACCAACCTTGCGAGAAATTGCAGGCCATTTTGGTTGGAAGGCCGTTGGAACAGCGCAAGATATCGTGTCTGCACTTCGCAAAAAGGGCTTTTTACAGACCCCTGAAAAAGGGAAGGCCCGCCAAAATGTTCCCTCTCTAGAATATTTGCCGCAGTTGCCCTCTTCGTCTCAACCTTCCAAAGTCGCACCTCCTATAAAATCCGGATTTGATCCGGCACGCGAACTTGCCGTTCTCGAAGTCCCTCTGCTTGGGCTTGTTCAAGCGGGGAATCCGAGTGAGGCCATTGAATCGGCAGAATCATTTGTTACTTTTCCATCTCCGGGGACGGGAGTTCGACGTAAAAAGCATTATGCGCTTGCAGTCGAAGGATTTAGTATGCTTTATGCAGGTTTTTTGCCTGGTGATTATTTGCTTGTTGAGTCATCTGATACAGCTAATAATGGAGATATTGTTGTCGCAGCATTGCGAGGCAATGAGGTTACGGTCAAGCGATTCGCACTGAAGGGCTCACTACTCTATAAAGAGGCAGTGCAGAAATCGGGCATTCGGAAGTCAGGTGCAGGGCTTGATGATTTGCCTCCTGCGATTTTAGTTCCTGAAAATCCAGATTTTGAGGCCATTCCTTTTGGTCAAGAAGACAGCGATCGTATTGTTGGGCTCGTTCGCTCGCTCTTCAGGCGAAATGTAAATTGACGATACTTGGTGAATTGCTCTCAGGAAACTTCACGTCCCCGCAGTCATTTCTTCGTCACCAACTCCACGGTCGTGAACCCTATCCATTTCGTATTTAGGGTCATAAGTCGCATCTGTTGGTTTTTTTTCTTCAGCACGGAGGCTGTTGCGTGTCAGCTGACTTGGCAACTGCTCGGCAAAGTTTTTGAGAAGGAGTGCGCCTGTATCAAGGTCATCTAAGAGATTGAGTTTGTCTCGAATCGCCTTGCATCCTGGGAATCCTTTTGTGTACCAGAGTAAATGTTTACGGATGAGTATGGCTGCCATTTTGCTATTTCCGTAAAATTCACGGTGATACGAAATATGCCGAAGGATGACATCAAGCCATTCTTCGGTCGTAGGTTCATAGGTTTTTTCTAAAAGAATCTCTTTAAAGATCCACGGATTTCCCAATGCTCCCCTGCTGACCATAATTGCATCGCACCCTGTTTCCTTAACCATGAGTTTTGCAGATGCCGTATCAAAGATGTCGCCGTTACCTAGTCGGATTGTTTTATTGTTGGGAAACCCATTGCAGACTTGGATCCCTTTGGCGATTCCTTGTCTATCTACGGGTGTTGCATAATCTTCAGAGCGCGTTCGGCCATGTATGGTCAACATGTCAACGCCTGCGAGTAACACATTCTCTGTTGTCTTTTCGACATTGATGTCATCACGGGTGTACCCGAGTCGAAATTTAGCGGATAAGGGCCGGCTTGTTGCTTGTCTTGAAAGCCGCACGGTTTGGATCACCCGTTCTTGATCCTTCAAGATGGCGCTTCCACAGCCTGCATTGACAACCTTTCGAACGGGGCAACCCATGTTGATATCGATGGCATTAAATCCCTGTGCGTCGAGCACTTCAACCGCGCTTGCAACATCTTCTGCCGATGAACCTGTCACTTGAACACCCAGTACAGTTTCAGAGGAGTGACGCGCCATCATTTCAAAAGTTCGTTTATTTTTATATTTGATGGCTGTAGCCGAAAGCATTTCGACATAGGTAAACCCAGCGCCCAACTCTTGGCAAATTCTGCGAAAAGGGACATCGCTGACGCCTGCTAAAGGGGCCAAAAAGACTCGATTTTTTACTGTCAAATTTCCGAATGTCAAAGAGTTGTCAAAAAATTGTTCCATTGCCTGTCCAGTCTGTCGTGAAACTTCAGTTATCTATACCGTCCTAGGCCTATAGAGCATAAAATGACAGAAAACTACGGGGAATGTGATGATATGAATTTAACTTACTGTAAAATAGATGATTTCTCAAAAAATCTGACTTGGAAGGTCCAAGGAAAGCTCTTCGCAGCTGTGCTGCTGACTCTGATGTCGGTGCCCGGAATGGCACTCGATGTGGGGTTGAGTATTGCCTACAACAATCCCATTGGGGCCAATATCGGTGGGAATTTTATCTTTGCGGGGAAAAGCCTGGCTCTTGAAATAGGAATTGGAAGCGTCGATGGTTCCTCCACCGATTCTCAGAAAAGCGCAAGTTTAGGAGGAGACATCGATTTAAAATATTTCTTTGCAGACAAATGGACTCCCTACATCGAGGCGGGCTTGGGACTTGGCATCGGGGCAGGGGTTGGATCTGAAGGAGGACTGGGGCTCGGTGCGTCTGGCCCCTTTGGCGGACTCGGACTCATGTTTCGTGGTTCAAAGATCTTTGCATATGGGGCTTGCGATTATGGATTTGATGCCAAGAAGTTTTATCCAGTTGTGGGATTTGGCGTAAAATTTTAAAGAAAATTTGATGCAAGTTCGTGAGTGGGAGAAATTTCACATGGAAAGAGAGTGGCTGGTTCGGGTGTAAATGTCATTAAAGTAACTGATGGACGCCTGCTTTCAAGATATTTGAGACGTTCTATAACTTCCCAGGGCTCTACAATGCAAAATGCTCCACATTGAATGAGTTGATTTGTTCCTGAGCTGGTCAAGCTATCTACGGGACCTGGTATTGCTCCCACATCACAGCCTGAATCAAGAGCGCATTTTGCGGTAATTAGGCTTCCACTTGCAGTGTGCGCTTCAATAACGAGTACAAAATCTGCAAGTGCTGCAATAGTTTTGTTACGTTTTGGAAAATTCCATTTTTGGGCGGGCATTTCATCAGCAAATTCACTCAATACAAGTCCATTATCAGAAGAGCCTAGAGTTTGAAAAAGGGAAAGATTTGATGTGGGATAGGGATTGTTCAGGCCATTTCCAATGACTGCGCAAGATGAACCAAATTGAATAGCAGTTGAATTCACAATTGTGTCAATTCCAATCGCTCCTCCTGAAAGAACTGTAAAGCCCATTTTGCTGAGCTCACGTGCAAATTTGTAACTTTGTTCTCTTCCATAAAAAGTCGGCTTTCGAGAACCTATGATTGCAACTTTTGGCTTGCGAAGTATGTTCGGGTTACCATTAAATCGAAATGCAAGTGGCATTCCCGCTGGTAGCTGCCTTTGTAGAATTGTCTCAAGATCAAATCGGGTCAAGATCTTGTCATTGCATTCACTGTTTGTTTTAGTATAAAAACGGTGTTCAAATGCAGCAATTTTGTCATCAGGAATTTCAAGTTCCTTAAGTACCACCGCCCATTCGAGTGACGAAAGATTTTGTATTCGCTTTTCAAGTTTTAAGAGTTCAGAATTTGGTAAAGTTTGCTGAAGAAACCAGAAAAAAGATCGTAACATTTCTGACATATTATTTTTCAAAATTACAACTCCTCAAAAATTTGCAAATGCATTGTGAGACCTGCTCAAGTCTAAGCAGGTCATCTTGATCTTGAGGCAAACTAAATTCATATGTGCGAAAGAAATAGGGAGGATATAACTTTCTGATCAAGACATTCAGTTTCTATACATTCTCCTGTTTCAACCTCGCTCTAAGTTTGACAAAAAAAATTGTTCCGCGTTGACAGTTTGGCAGATACATGCTTAACTCAGGGAAGAATTTCCATACAAAAATGAGTTTTGTTGCAGCCGCGAGGATTTTTCGGAAAGATTTCGAGAAAATTCGCCGTCGTTTCATCGTTCGAAATTGTCAGCCGTCACGGAGGATAGGCTATGAAGGCAGGTCGATGTCCATATCATGTTAAGCAGGGCTTTGTCGACAAAGAGGGAAAGCTGGTGCTCAGCGATGTTTGTGGAGTTAAATCCGCATGCGCCGCAAGTTGTTCTTTTGCACCATTTAGTGATCAAACTTTCAAAATTTGTCCACGCTTTGTTGCCCATCAAAGAGGAAATGAACGGCAGATGCTGATTCCAAAAAATGATCTGGAATATTTGCCTGAGTTGGGTGGCGTTTCCAATCTTAGTGAAATGGAATTGATGTGAAATCGATGGTGCGTTTCTGCACGCCGGAAATGGCGTCTTCGAGTATGCCTGGTCAGCTTGTCTTTCTCGATCACATACGCTCTATGGCAAAAAAGGAGCAGAAACACACTACGGCGTTACTTTTCTTTCTAAATGCCGCCCGCGATTCCATTGAAATTGATAGACCGGCTTGCCAAAGGTACTATCACTATTTAGTGACTGAATTTTTTCAGACTGAACAGGGAAATTTGAGTGATTCAAAGAAACTGATTTCAAGATTATTATTTTATAAATTTCAAATGGATTTTGAAAAGTTCCTTCTAAAAAAATATCTTGTTTCAAGAAATGAATTTTGTCTCAAAAGCTGCAAGTTTGAGTTAATTTCTAAAATAAAGCCATCAGAAATTCCTAAGTACTTCATGAATATCGAAAGAGAACTTTGTAATTTGTACTCAAATAATCTCGAAATTGAAGATGGAAATCTTTTTTTGAGAGAATTATTTATAGAACAAAGAAACAATTGGCTGTTTTCTGGATTTTCAAAGAATTTGCCGAAGCTGTTTGTATACTTGGGATTGTGTATTTCATTTATCGTAGCATATTCGGTGTGGAAAAAGAATTTAGGAATGATGAAGCCTTTTGATGGGCTGATAAGTTGGCTTAATTTTTTGCTGTCTTTATTCTAATAGCAATTTCATTTAAAAAACTAAATATCGGCAATTTTCCTGGGTAACAGTTTGCCGCTCAGTTCTGATCGGTTAACTTCTCATTCGCGGGCGGGCTACCAACGTGAATGCACATAACGATCGCGAAATTCCAATGTGAATTTTGTTTTGTTGATGTGAATGAAAGGTGATCTTTCATTTCTCGGAATGAGCTCAGCTGTGGCAATGGTCTAAAGAGCCTGGAGGCTGCAATGGGTGTGAAATTGTACGTGGGAAATTTGCCTTTTTCTTTTGCAGAGCAAGATCTTTTTGAGATGTTTTCTCAGTCTGGAAACGTTTCAACTGCGCGCATCGTCATCGATAGAGAAACGGGGCGATCCAAAGGGTTTGCTTTTGTTGAAATGGGAACCGACGAAGCGGCTGCAAACGCCATTCATAGCTTGAATGGAAAGTCTTTCGGAGGGCGAGCTGTGGTTGTGAATGAAGCCAGGCCTCGCGAAGATCAAGAAAGACCTTCAAATGGGGCCCATCGTGCTCCCCCGAGGCGAGACTTCAAGACCGGTGAAAATGCCTCAGGCGCATTTCGGCCTGCACGTTATTAATGCACCTTTACTTTGCTCAATCTGAAAATTTAGTGGGGTAATAAACCAGGATTTGGGCAAGAATCTTGTCCTTTTCCTCCGGTTTTTGGGCAGGATGTCATTTCATTGAGTGAAAATCCACATTCTATACACAGTCCTTTACATTCCTCGTGACAGAGTGGCAGATCGGGAAGCGAAAGTTGCATGGCATCAAGAATAAGTTCATCCAATTTGATGGTGCGCTGCTTGAAATAATAGACGTCGAGATCATCTTCTCCGAGCTCTATTTCTTCGACTTGACCCTGTGTTGCATGAATGTGTACATCTGAACGTGATTTTGGCTCCTGGCCATTTTCCATAAAAAATCCACCCAATTTCGTACTCAAACTCATACGGAATCGAGTCAGACATCTCACGCATTCAAGTTTTGGCGCAAAATTAAGGTGCCCCCTTGCTCGAATTAGGTTGCTTTCATATGAAAGTAAAACCTGAAACTGAACTTCCTTTTGGTCGCTTCCCATCAGCTCGACTTCTTCCAAAAAGGGCAAAAGCCAATCAGATTCTATCGTAACAAGTTCCATCGATTTTTCTTCGTTTGCAATCTTTGTTGCAGGAACTCCAAATGTGACATTGATGCCTGAACCTATCTGAGAGATGGGTACAGCCATTGCTTTTTCTGTCATGATTTCACTCTTTCATCATTTTTAAACTTCCGATGAAGCCGGAAAAGCCCGGCAATACCAACAAAACATCCCAATATCATCAATGCAGAAGAAACGTAAAGAGATTGAATGCCTCCAAAATCACTGTAGAGGTAACCAATAAAAAGGGGCCCAAAAATGCGAGCTGTTGTTCCGATGGCCTGCGACGATCCAAAAGAGAGCCCTTGCTTTTCTTGGGGTGCCAATCTGCTGACCAGGGCACTGAGAGAGGGATTTGCAAATGATGTCCCCGCAATCACGAAAGTCAGCGCCAAATACATGAGAGAACGCGAGGGTGCAACAAGTGGAAGCAAGAGAATTCCAATTCCTAGAGTAAGTTGGCCAAGGTTTAATGTGCGAATTTCACCAATTTTAGCAAGTAATTTACGGGTTACATATCCATTAAAAAATAGAATCATGATTCCCATAATCACAAAGGTATCGAAAATATCTTTACGTGCTAATAAAAAATCCTGTTGAAGCAAAATAGGGAGCGCGACTTCGATGCCCGAAAAACCAAAGATTTGCAAGAACTGCAGAAGAATAACAACCTTGAAAAATGGCGTGCGAAAGAGGCCTCGGAGGTCAGAAATAAAATTCTTTTTTCCTTCAGTGGGAAGGGTTGCTGCGCTGTTACTGCGAACATCTTCGATGACCAGTTGCATTTCAGTTCCCTGCGCAAACTTGTGATGCGTTTCGGGTAGCTTTGAGGCAACAAGGAAAAGATTGATGACATTAAGTATGAACGCCGTAACGCTCAGTGCCTGAAGTTCATTTCCCTCGGCCATGCGTGCGACCAATGCGCCTATCGCAGGACCGACTGCAAAACCTGCCCCGAAAGCCAGTCCGACAATCACCATGCTGCGACCGCGCTCTTTAGGGATGGTGACATCTGCAATCGTGGCCTGGGCTACAGAAATGTTCCCCGCAGCGATCCCGGCCACGAATCTCATGACTGCAAGCCAAAGATAAGTTCCTACAAATCCCGTGAGGAGTTGAGCAACGGCCGAAAGGAGGATGGTGAGAACAAGGATTTTTTTACGGCCGAACGAATCTGAGAGACGTCCGAAAACAATGACAGCAAGTGCAGTTCCTATTGAAAAATACGTGCTCAGTGCTGCAGCATCCTTTGCAGTGGCCTCAAACGAAAGTGCAATGCTTGGCAGAATGGGAATGAACATCCCAAAACCAACCAAATCGAGAAAAATAGTAAAAAACACCAGTGAAAGTGCCCTTTTTCGGAGCTTTTTTAATTGGACACTGTTCACAGACGGCTCCTGCGCTTCATGAGCGATCATCTCTTTTCTCCAGATAGTCAGTTCTTGCATCCTAAGATTTTATAGATATTTTTATGACGTCTCATTGTCTATGGATCCTCGAATCATTTTTTTTAGACATTTTTTTGGAGGGATCTCCCATGCCGAGTTTTGATGTTGTCTCAGAAACGGACGTCCAGGAAGTCGACAACGCCATCAATCAAGCCCAAAAGGAGATTGCAGGTCGCTATGATTTCAAGGGTGCGAAGTTCGAACTCGCATTTGACAAACAGAAGGAAGAAATAAAACTCAGTGCAGACGATGAGTCGAGGCTCGTCTCAATGTTTGACATCATTGGCTCGAAGCTTGTGAAACGTGGCATCGATCTTTCGGCTTTGGATGTTGGAAAAGTCGAGGCTGCGGGTGGAATGATGCAAAAGCAGCTCGTCAAAATTAAGCAGGGGCTCGAGACCGAAATTGCTAAAAAGATTGTGAAGGTTATCAAGGAATCGAAACTCAAAGTCGAGGCCGCCATTCAAGACAAGCAGGTTCGTGTGACAGCCAAAAATATTGATGATCTCCAAGAAATCATTGCGCTGCTTAAAAGCAATTCTGCCACGCTCAATGTGCCATTGCAGTTTGTGAACATGAAAAGGTAACATTGAGGAAGTTCCCTTTGCCTTGGAGGTTTCCCCTGTGATTCGACTCACGCGGCTAGATGGTACTTTATTTTACGCGAATGAACAGAATATCCAGTGGCTTGAATCTGTACCCGATACCGCTGTTACTTTTTTAGGCGGAGCCCGTGTCATCGTGCGAGAAGGCCTTGAAAACGTTGTAGAACTGATAAGACATGAGCTGACTCGGAATACATTTACCGCAGGCGAACAGGAAACTCACGCATCAACTTCTGTGGTTTCGGAGTCTCCAAGAGTCCCGCTTTCATGACAGCAAGAAATTGCAGCCCCCAGAGCTTTCAGAACTGAACCCCATTTCGCCGATAGACTTCCTTGTTACGGTTTCATTGCCCTTTCCCGAGAGGTAGATTTGAAGCTGACTAGGATTTTTACAAGTTTAGTTGCTCTTGCCCTTTTATTGAATGTTTTTTCGGCAAAAAATGCTGAATCGCAACAAGCAGGCAGAGTGCAAGTGCCGTCAGAATCTCTGAGTTTGCTGGAAGGAGTGGATGTCCAGCAATTTGTGCGGAACCCAGCGTTGAGACATTCAAAAAAACTCAAAGCCAAGCCCGCGCAGGAATTGAGCAAAAAAGAAATTCAAGACGGCATTCTTCGAACTTACAAATTTCCACTCGATTTAGAATCAGATACTCCCAAAGAGTATCCATTGGGATGGCCTCGGGTGCGAGGATGGAAAGAAAAAGCTCTTCATTTAGGCAAGCCGCTTCCCATCCTACGCGAGAACGTCGAAACGCAATTTCCCCTGTTTATCATCCCCCAGCTCAATTACTTTAAAGGCGAAGAACCTGCGTATTCACTTTTAAATGGGGTTGTAAGCTACTGGAACAAGAAACGCTTTGCTGAAGCATATAAACTCTTGTTGCGGCTTGATAAGGAGTTGGCTCAGGTTCCACAATTCTCGCTGGTTTACTCCGTAAAAGAGGCTTTAAAGGCGCATTTTCATCTGCAGTTTTCATTGTCGGAAAAAGGTAACATCATTGATGAGAATTCTCCGGGCGAATTTTCCGCAGAACAGCATTTTTCATTGAGCAGGCAGTCGTTTTGGAAAGCTTTTGGGGCAATAGAAGAAACGTTATTACATGGAAGTGTCGTGCCTGTCGTGCATTCTAAATTGTTTAATAAGTTGTTTCTTTATCCGCAGTATTTTGATGCTCGAAAGTTTTTATTTGGGACTTTACCTCAGTTGAATGCAGTAGATGAACCACTGGAGCCTCAAATTTGGCTCAGAACGGTTGCTGTGACGGGGTTCTGGAATTTGGCTGTGTTGAGCCGCGGATACGGAATGTGGGATCGTTCTTTTGATGCTGGTGATAAGCTTGAGTCTCTCTTGGCTGCTGTGTTGGCGGTGCGTCCCCTTGTCCAAAAAGAAGAGATATCTTTTCAATCTCCTGTGAGGCCTCTTTTTAAATCAGAGCCCTGGTTGTCTCCCCAAAATGCCGAAGACTTGGTTGCAGCCATTCCACTCATTCAAGGTCTCGCATATCAAAAAGGCAAGGATCCCATTCTAGCACTGGAAAACTTTGATAAGGGAATCAGGCGAGCAAAGTCAAACGAATTACGTGCGGCCTATTTTTGGTATGCTGGCCATGTGTATTTTGATTTAGGCAAGCGTGAAATGGCGCGCAAGACATTCGCTTGGAGTGAAGCCTTTTCTGAAAGCTTTCTGAAGAAACAACCTTCGGGTTTATTTTTGGGAGCAGAGGCGGCTTTTTGGAACGGCAAGTACCAAACTGCATTGAGAGGGTTCGATAAATTTTTGGATGTTTCGGGAGATCCCCAATATGGGCCGTGGGCCCGCTTGCGCATTGCAGAAATTCAGCATGTTTTGAACGGTGAAAACGCGGCTCTTCACCTCTATGAAGAACTTCTGAGGCTCTATCCCGTTCATGCTGTTAATGCCGTTACTCAAGTCCGTATTTACTGTATTCTTGCAAGTGAAATGCCTACGCGTGTCAGAGAGCAAAAGTACGAGGAACTCAAAGTCAGTATTGCAGAGACTCCTTCGGTACTTCATGATCAAGCAAAGGCGTGTTTGATGCGTTCCGACCTTGCACAGGAGGCTGAAAACTCCAGCCCAGAGGCGCGTGCCTCTAAGGACATGGCTGCACGGCAGCTCAATATCCTGAAGAAATTTGAGGTTGATTTTCCGAATAACGAATACTCTTTGCTCTTTGATGAGCGGAAAAAAGCACTCAAACTTGCTGATGCAGTTGTTGCGGCTAGTCAGCAAGAATGTCAAAAACTCATTGAGAGCTATAAATTGAAACGAGAGAGCCTTCATTCCCTTGGAGATCACGGCAAGATCTACGTAAAGGGGCTTGCCTGGGGACCGAGTGAGCAAGTGAAAGTGGTGCGTTGTTCTGCTTTGCTTGAAGATTTTGCTCTTTGGGACAGTATGGATGAGCAGAAAATTCCTATAAAAGATCGCGATAAAATTCCACTACAGCTGCGTCAGTTTCTTGAAATGCGTTCCGATACAGAAGCCGTAAAACTTTATCGCCTTCTTTCTGAATCAGCAAAAAGAAGTTGGAAAACGTCTGTCAAAAACACAGAGACAAAAGGCTTCCAGCTTATAAATGAAGATTCTTTTTGGGAAGATTTTTCCATTCGAAAAATTGAAGAGTTCGATCTCGTTCAGACTCCAGAGAAAAAGAAGAAATTTGGTACAGAAATCCAGAATGCGCTCCTAAAAAATCCGCAGTTCTCTTTTGAGAATGAGATGTTTTGTTTCTGGTTTATCGAACAAACTGAAAAAATGAAGGCCAAGGATTGGGATGTTTATGTCAAAAAGGTCGGCAAAACCCCAGAGGAATGGGTTGCACTTATGAAAAATGAGAAGTCGCAATGTTCTCAAATTCTGGCAATGACACTTTATCGCGTCTCACTCGTAAATCCTTCTGCACTTCGAGATGCTAACATCTTGTTACCTTATATGAAAATGAAAGGAATTCAGGAGGCAAGCGAAGAATGGCTTGCATTTGCTTTTCGACTGGCAAGTGTGAAGGGAAGGGCAAATCCCGATGTTGTGACGATATTTCGTGATTTAAGCAAGCAAGCTAAAGATACTGTTGTTCAAAACTCAGCAAAAATGTGGCTTGAAAACAATCGTTCCCAAGATCAGGGTTTCTGGAAACAATAATCTGGCATGCTTGGAAAAAGATGAGAATCTAGATTTGAGGCTGTGGAGGGTCGAGGAAATCGAGGCATCTTCCGAAAAGGAAGTAACATGGACAACAGGGGAGGCTCTATGGGTGATGTTATTGATTTTCAGCAGGGGCGCAGCAGAAAAGAAAGGGAAGTTGAGCCTTCGGAAAAAGAGGGGCTTACAACTTCACAGAAAGTGTTACGAAAACAAAAGCCGTCAGTTACGAAGAGTACTTATAACCTTTGGGATTTTTCAAAACAGATCGATGAATTAGTAACACACAGTATTGTTCACAAAGGGCTTCCTCCCGAAGAGGTTGCTACCATTTTGGCGCATCGATTGGGCACCCTTGTGGGAGTGACAGAGCGGCGTGACGAACTTCTGACTTTTTGCGTGGCCTTGTTGAAGCGGCTAAACCTGCCCAATGACACATCAGATGAAGCAGGCTAACATTGTCGGTAAGGAAAGCCCCAATGATCGGGAGAGCTCGTCAGTGGACTCAAGGTTTTTCCCAACCTGACGAACCGTAGAGCGGTGCGTAAAGCCGCGGGAGAAGTTATGAACCGTTGCACTATTGTTTGGCCAGGTGAAAAACTGGTGAAAGTATCTGGGATTATCGACGAAACAACCATGTTTGAGGATACGGTTGCGAAGTTCGACGAAAATGTTTGGGTCGACTTTAGTGGTGTTACCCGCATTAATAGCTGTGGTGTGCGCCAATGGACTCGTGCCATTCACACCAGTGCAGCACGAATTCATTATGTCAATTGTCCGGCGCTTATCGTCGATCAATTTTCAATGGTTCCCGAATTTTTAGGCCCCAACAGCGAAGTTGAAACTTTTGAAGCTCGTTACGCATGCGAATCATGTGGAAATGAAGATATCCTTTTGCTCCAAGTCGGAAAAGATGTCATTCCTGGACAAGAAGAATATTTGGATGGGCCTGAACATAAGTGTTCCAAATGCGGTTCCCAAATGGAATTCGATCACAACCCCGAAGTGTATTTGGATTTTTTGCGCGAGATGAAAAAGAACGCTGCATAGTTTCGTTGTTACCAAGGTCACTGAGATTCGTAACAACACCGTTCACATTGTAAACGGCCACATGGGCTTCAAGTCTTGACGAAACGTATGAATTGCAGGCATTTCATTAATGTCCTTCTGCGTTTTCAGAAAAGTACAGGAGACTCCATGCAAACTAATGTCGCGTCCAATGCTGTCTTGCTTTCACTCAGCAATTTGGCATTTGGCGATCAAAAACTGGATATGCCAGCAAGATCCGCTCAAAACGCAGTAAAAATACTTAAAAACCGTCGTCACCAGGCACAACTTTATCTGGTCGAATACCATTCGAACTGTTCAGAACAGTTCACAGAGTTGGTGAAAGCAGAAAATTTTGAAGCCGCATATTGGGATGTCAGACCGTTGGCTGGCGATAGAAATTTGAGAGTGTATTAAAACGCCCATCCTGCAACAACTTTGAAAAAATGTAAGCTGTGTTGCTCAACTGAACGTAAAAAAATATCTTGGGATGTTTTTTCGCTATCGGGTCTAAGGTACTCAATCGAAGAAAATTTTTTTCGAATTTCGAGGGCGGGAATTGCAAATCCAAACCAGTCACACCCTAAGGTAAATCCTTCCCAAAGTATCCAACGATGACCTATGTGAACTTCAACTTCTATTGCCAGTCGATTGGCGTGCATGACTCCCAAAGTATGCGAGTTGGCTAATACGGGAACATATCGATCTTCAGAAATGCTATCGAGTGCAACACCCCCCGAGGCACTCAAGTTGTTCCAGAAAAACCATCGTCCCGTGAGTGGAATGCGATAATGACTTCCGTTTCTGGTAAATTCGGAGCCGTATGTCATATATTCAAATCCAAGTTCTGCAAGAACGTTTGGAAAAATAAAGTAACTACCGACTCCGCCTAAGTATATGAGGGGCGAATATCCAGTCGTAAAGTACATCCCAAGAGTTTTTCCTTGCCTTGATGGAACGTCATCCAAGTCAAAGTCTTCGTTTTGTTTCTTTATTTTTTCACCGCTAGAAATTTTCTTTTGAGACGACGAAGTCGATGCTGTATAAAAAGCGCGAGGGTCTTCATATTCTTGTGCTTGTACAACTGTAAATTGCGGAAATAGCAGGAATAAGACAGAGAAACTACACTGCCTTTTCAGCGGCGTCAGTAAACCGCTTTGGTTGATGTGTGACTTGAGCACTGTGAGTCCTCTTAATCTGATTGAATACTGTCGAGAAAGAATACCTGAGTCGAGAAGAAAGGTTACATGCATCGCTCACGAATTTTTCGAAGCTGCCGACAAAGAAGAGCCGTTGCGAGAAAAGAGCTGCTCGGGGGATATAATGAGTTGTGGGGAGAATTTAGGAATTTCAACGACAATGGCTTTGATCATTGCATGCATTTTTGGTGTTTCTTGCCAAAAGAACCAATTCAAAAAAAGCGATCATCCTGTGAAAAAAGTTGAGCCAGAGACAAAAGTTCAGAGTCCCAACGAGACAGACACGAATCCTCCTCCCGTTAAAGGTGTGCGAGAAGAAAAAAAACCAGAGCCTCAACCCGAGAAAAAGAAAGAGATTCCGCCTGACAAAGTTGCGCTTATCCTGAAAATTAACATGCTCAATTACGACTCATGGTGGCAAAACTGCCTTTCTGTATCACTAAACAATGATGCAAAGCAGTTTGCAGTGGGTTGCAACAAGAACACACAGATTGGTAAGGAATTGTTGCTGATTGCAGATAAACCTCCCATTTGCAACCGTCTTAAATTCCGAATTGAAACCTATAAGAATTTAGATAACGCACTGTGTTTGAAAGAAAATGCCTTAGGTCGGCCTTGCAATGGTCCATTTTCAAATAAGCCAGACTGGACACGCTCACCTTCTACAGCATTAGAAAGTGAGTTTTTTCGAATTTATGATGCCGTGAATATATCGTCATCGTTCGATAAGCAGCTCATATCAAGTGCGGGTGTTAAGTTGAATGAAATTGAGAAGGAGGCAATTACTTTTAGTAAAAATAAGAAAAATCGATGGATGAAGATATATTTTGAAGATCAACTTTCTGCTAAATTAGCCGAAGCAAAAAAGAATCCGAATTACAATCCAGACGACAAGGCAACCAAAGAGACCATTGGAGTGGATTTTAACGACTATGTATTCGATGTCAAAGGTGAAGATGTGAAATTCACGATCGATGGCTCAAAACTCGAGTGCAATTGACTTTAATCTTGCCGTTCTTTTTTTTGTTGTTACCTTTGATTTACATCGCAGTTAGATTTCTTGAGACAATAACGTGTCGCAATGGGTTGTGGATAAAATTTCATCGACCTCTTCCTTGACAGCTGTTGGCCAGTTGGTTAGTTTTCTTAAACAACCAAATTACATTGAAGTAATTTCCAGCCTCTAGAATGGGGCACTCGCAGCAGGGAGAGAAGAGATGAAGAACGTCGGACTGTTTCGTTATTCAGGTGTTTCGTTATTATCTTTAGCCTTTTTGGGTGCTGGTTCAGCGTCAGCATTTGCGCCCGATGAAACCGTCTCTCCTGCACAGAATTCTAATGATAGCGCCACATCAATTGTGATCCCACGGTCAGGTGAGCGCTTGATTCGTCCTCATGCAGTCCCTGCAGACCAAGAACGATTCACGACTGGGGTCGGTGGTGAGACAAAGCATGATCAGGTTTCCAAAACTCCTTTGCTTTTTTCGGGCAAATTGTCTTTGAATTTAAATGAACAACTTGGAAAGAGTCGGTTCGTTGCATTGAGTAAAATGAATCGACTGAAAGCTTCTAATGCTGTGGAAAAAGTTGTTCGAAATTATATCGATCTGCACAAAGACGAACTTGGGCTCAGCAATGGGAACTTGAAGTTTGCCGAAAAGAAATTTTTCGTTGATTCAGAATCTACACTCATTTCTTTTCAGTATGAGGTTGCGGGAGTCCCAGTTGTTGGGGCCGATGTCTCATTTCGATTTAGTCATGGGCAGCTTGTCCAAGTTTTTACTCGGACTTTTGGCTTGAAAGAAGGCGATATCGCATCTCTGCCTAAGAGTTTGCCTTCTCAGGCTCACCTCGACTCCACCCTAGTTCAAGTGCTTGGGCCAGATGCAAAAATCATTGCGGGAAAAACGAGTCATGTCATTTTTCCCAAGTTAGATAAAAATCAATATACATTTCATCGTGCTGTTCGATTTGAAGCCATGTCGATGGGAGGAAGGGCATTTTCTGTCACGCGCAGCCTCGATTCCGCCGAAGTGCTCGAATGGATGCCCTTGAATTTCAATTATGAAGGTGACATTAAAGCTCTTGTTAATAACCGCTCTGTCACTGATGGAACAAGCGTTGTTGGCATGCCATTTGTGATGGTGAAGGCAACAGGGAGTGGCGTGGGTTCGAAAAACTACGAAGCAGATCAAAACGGGAGGCTTATCACCCCTACCGACTCTGTAACTGTAAAACTTGCTTCAAAAAGATTTGTTGTTTCGAATAGTTCAGGCAAGGCCGCAACGATGACTTCTGCAAGTGATGTTACGTTTGACGCGAGCAATAGTACGATTGCCGAAACTTCCACTTATTACCATCTCCATGTCGTCCAAACATGGGCAAAAGAATTTATTTCTCCGACGTGGTTTGATCAAAAGATGAATGCAAACGTAAATATCAACGATGCGTGCAATGCTTATTATCAATTTGGTAGCGTGAATTTTTTCCGTGCTGGTGACAAAAAGACTCGTTCTGGTAAACAAATATCATGCAATAATACTGGTGAAATCGCAGATGTAGTTTACCACGAATGGGGACATGGTTTAGATGACAATACAGGCGGTATTGATGATGGTGCTTATTCAGAAGGAATTGGCGACATCG
Source organism: Silvanigrellaceae bacterium (assembly GCA_044237915.1). Taxonomy (GTDB): domain Bacteria; phylum Bdellovibrionota_B; class Oligoflexia; order Silvanigrellales; family Silvanigrellaceae; genus JBIIEI01. The sequence continues at coordinate 100,450 of JBIIEI010000001.1, forward strand.
TTTCGATGTTTATTACCAAAAGTCCGCTGGTGGGCCCTGGATTTCTAAAAGATGGCAGCCCCGTCCGAAATCTTGATGGTGAATATCAGTATCCTCCGAAAGCAGATGAGCGTGAAGTTCACAAAGAGGGTTTGATTATTGGAGCGACTTGGTATCATCTGGTCCAAGGATTCGAGAAGAAATATGGTGCTGAAGAGGGCCGTCAACGTGCAAAGAAACTCTTTTTGAAAAGCCTTTACACAAGCAGTCAATATACAGATGTTTATGACGCTCTATTGGCTCTGAATTCGGAAGGTCAGGCACCCAATGAAGCTCCTGATCTCTGCCTTATAAACACCACTTTTGTTAGACATGGCCTTGCAAAACCAGCGGCTCAATGCACAACCATAGAGTAAATTGAGAATTTACGAAATTCACCGTGTCAATTCTCCTTGTGCATCCTGATTGACTTTTTCTGCGTCGCATACGTCGTGACCTTCCACAACCGCGGACTCTATTCAAGTTGAAACTCAAGTCTTTGGACTTCGCTCCGAAGTATATTCAGAAGGTATGACAACGATACCTCTCCAAATACTTCAAAAAGGTGACTCCCATGGGAGTCACTGGAGGGTGGGAATTGAGATTGAATTTAGTTGTTACTTTTATCGTTTTGTTGATGTGCTCTTGTGATTCGGATGATGAGAAGAAAAATCAAGATTCATCAGGTGGCAAAGCATCAACAGCCGCTTCTGGCCAGTTTGTTACTGCTGAGAAAGGAGCTGTTCAAATCTCTTGCTCAGAATCAGAAGAAAGCATGAAAAAGAAAAATGTTCCGGGTTTAACTTTTGGAAGCTCTGCTATTTATGTTGGATATCGCCAGCTTCCAAACAATAAAGACCCCGTCGTTGTTCGCTTTGATTCCGGAGTCTTGAAATGGTGCCGACAAGATTATGAAACGACTGGTGATGACAATACGGGCACGGGACTGTATTGGGACGGCCTCAACAGTCTCTATGGAGTTTTTACCGCAAACGGAACTCAAGGAAGTGAGAGTGAAGATTTTCGTCGCTTTGCTCGCAAGGGATGGCTGCCGAATCTTGGAAAAGGCGGAGGATTTAAAGCTGCCGTGATTGCACGAATCAACCCTGAAACTGGAAACCCTGATGTGGCGACATTTCTGACTGCATTGAAGGGGGATGGCAATAGTAATAGTATTGGGGTTACTGGTTTATCTGTGTCAAATTCAACTTTGATTGTTAAGGCAAATGCCTATTCCTATCCACGGCAAATCGATAAAAGCAAAATGACCTGCCAGGGAAATTCACCATTCCTCTATAACTTAATTCTTGATTTAGATCTTACAAAAGCAATTCAGGCTATTGCTGAAGGATGTAAATAAACTTGTTTAAGTCTAGAGTTGATGCGTAATACTGAAAGTGCCCAGCACGGATTGGGCTTGAATATCATAAAGCGACACTCCATTAAGTTCGCTTCCTTCACCACTCCCTTTTTGATAAACTGCTCCAACACTGTACTGAATATCCGGCATATTTAACGCAATTTGAAATGATCCCCCATAGAAATTGGCATAGGATCCTGCTGTTCCATCGTAGTTTTTTTTCGTTGCATCGAGATTCGAAAAAATCCCAGTTCGAACGAGAAAGAGTGAGAAGAACTTCGATTCAAGTCCAGTTGCGTAATTCCACACGGGGTGATTCTTGCTTGATTTTGTTTCCAGAGATGAATTGTAAATCACATCGATCGTCCACTGAATAAAATCACCTAGGGAGATACCCAGTCCAATTCTGCTTTCCCAGGGAAGTTTAATAAACTCGTTTTTGCTCGTTATTTCCTTGGTACCCGAGGTAATTCCATTGCATAAGAAGGTAAGTCCCTGAGCATAATCTGGATCTTCACTTGTAGAACGTTGTCCTTCTGAAATGTTCACCATTTGATTGATTTTGACTTCTTGTCGGGCAATCCTTTGAAAGCGTGCTGAAGCACCGAGAGATATACGAGGTGAAGCAACGTATCGAAAGCCTGTTCCGAAAAGGAAAGAATCGACATCAATTTGGTTCATGGCAGAAAAATGGTATATCTTGTCCATAAATGTTCCAACCTGGGCCGGATCGGGGCACGAGGCAAGTTGACCTGCTCTGGCCACGACCGCAACATCGTGTGTTCGACGGTAACCAACAGAAAAACCCAATCCTAGCTTTTCTGTAACCTTAAGCCCCATTGCTCCCAAAAAATCTGTGGTTGTCGTATTGAGCTGATCAATGCCTTCAATTTCTCGAACGCGCAAGCTCGGATAAGATCCTAACTTTCTAGTCTGTTCAGCGTTTTTGGCATCTGGCGTTGTGACAGAAAAGCCTGCAACCACGCTTAAACCGCTCAAAAAATCTAAGGGTTTTACAACTCCAAAATGAGGGGTGATCATGGAGCCGCTTTCGCCCGTTCTCTTTAAATTCCCTTCGGTCTTGACGATGTTTGTTTCTTTAAAATCCAGATAGGCATTTGTCGTCAGTGAAATTTCCTTATTCTTAACGAAGCCAAGACCTCCTGGATTGAAGAGTACAGCGGAGGAATCGTCTGCAATGGCCGTGTAGGCACCGCCCATGCCCGTTGCCCTTCCGCCCGGAATGACATTTGCAAAATGGTTGAAATCCGCCAAAGCGTTTGTCACCGTGAATTGGCAAGCCGTAGAGAAAAGGAAGGCCATTCTAAGGATACCATAATCTGTTTGTTTCCCTTGCATTCATTCTCCTTAAGTATAGAACTTTTTAAAAATATACATGACGGCACTTCGTGACGGGAGTGTTTGAGAAATTTGTTAAAGTGAAAAAGGAAGACTGCGCGATTTTCACGCATCGATGATTTGTGAAGTTATTCTGGCATCTTCGTAATTATGGGTAAATTTTTCTGACAGAAATCCGATAGCACTCATAGGTTTTAATCTCGATGGGGGCCTGAGTCCTATGGATAGTGTTTTCCGAATCCTTGCCTGTGTATTTGTCTTTGGCGCGGGAGCTGCTTGTTCCGGTGCTAAGCCAAGTGCCAAGAAGATCCCGGTAAAGCCAAGTCTTCCGGACGCAGGTAAAATTCTAAGTAACGTACTTACTCAAGATCCTAATCTGGTCACTGTGACTCCATTTAATGATAAAGAAGCATTACAATTGCTGAAAGATACATGTGAAGAGTGCCATGGCATGAATAAACCAACAGCGACTAATTTTAGAAGCTATTGGCCAATGCCTGTTGAGTTCAGTTTGGCACAGAAAAAAGAGACTGATCCTAAGGACTTTGACAGACTGCTCGCAGATCCAGCTGAAGTTTTAAAACTAAAAAGTAAATTGGAATCCGATCAATTCGCAGCAAACGCGTATCAATCCATCTTAAATACGGTCAGTAATAAGCCAACGGCGGAACCTCCTCCCATGCCGGCAACGGACAATATAAGTTCAGAAAGCATTCAAAAACTGAAGCGACTTGCCGCATGGTTTGAATCTACGCTTCCTGCTGTCGCGTCTGAGGCAAGTATTAAGTACCACGGAAGTGCTTCAATTTCTGGATTAGTTAATTTAAATATGAAATTTACTTGCACAAAACCTGCAACTTTTAGAACTTATTTAAATAGGGTCACTCAAGAAGCCTTGGGAAGGCCACCTAATGTTACAGAGGTCAAGTGGGCAGAGAATCCTGATACGCCCGTGTCGGTTGAGCAGAGAGAACTGATTCGCCAAAAGCTTGCGAAAGAGTGGAAGGAAGAGTTCAAACTCTACGGATTACGCCGTTTCGCAGAAAAGATCAGTGGTGTTCAAGAAATTGATAGCGCACGCTTCGTAGAAGACCCTCAATTCAAAGCAGACGTTAAGGAAGAATTTTATCAACATGTGCTTGATGCATATGATAAAGGTGAAAGTTACACCGATGTACTTTTGTCTAATAAAGTTTTCGTAACTGCGAAAACAGCACCCTACTATGGGTGTCCAGTTCCAGTGGCTCCAAAGAAATGGGAAGCATGTGAGATGAAGGCTCCCCGTGGAAGTTTTTTCACCACTTTGGGTTTTCTGATGTCAAAGCAGTCTTCATTTTTGACAGAAAATAACAACTATGGCCGTGTGGCAGTCATGAATGAGGTCATTTACGGCGAGGCATTAAAGCCCAATACCCAAGGTGAAACAGGCACCGTGAATCCACTTCCTCAGTGTCTGAAAACAAATGACTTTCGCGGATTGCAAGACAGTGCCGGATCCATTGCCCCGCGTGGGTCCGCAAAAATTCCAGTCACTGGAAACCTTTGTCAAAGCTGCCACATTCAACGTTACCTTGCTGCTGGTTCAATCGCTTTTCGGCCCTTCGGAGGGATTGGTGAACTTGTAGATGCCGCTACCTTGCGAGATAAAACTAAGCAATCGACGTTTACGGTCGAATTTTTAAAGAAAGCCACGAATCAGGACCCCAATGAAGTTTGGGTAAATCAAAAGCCAGATGGGCCTGTTGATAGGGTAACACTTGATTTTATTGTGGGACTTTTAAACATCGGTGAATCGGAAAATCAAGAGCAGGGTTGCATTCCTGCGAAAGGAGAGAAGCCGGAAATTCGCATTACTCAAGTGAAAGAGCTTGCTCAATACATGATTGGTGACGGAGTTTCACTGGCAAAAGGTCTTTCAAGACTGCTTCCCCGTGGTTTAAGCAATTTATCTTCAACAAACAGAGATGTCATGAGTTCAATTTCGGATGCTTGGCAAAAAGGCGGCGGAAAACTCGAGCCCGTGTTTCAAGCATATTTTTCCACAGAAACCTTTGCATGTGAAGTTCAGGAGTAAAGCTATGAATTTTGTAAAGTTCAGATTCTATTCAGTCGGAACAGCATTTCTATTGAGCACATTCTTTCTAGTAAACTCCTGTGGAAAAGCTCCGACTGTCAAGAGAAGTAACCCCGTTTCGAAGGCGGCAGTGGGTTCGTCGGATAGTGAAAAGGCTGCCGAAGTTGTTCCTACAACGACCCCGAGTAAAAAATTGGAAGAGAACAAAACTGTGGAATATGCGATCTCAGACAATGGCGGTCGCATGCAACGTAAAAACGTTGCTCAACTTGGTTCTGCCCTTGCTGCTTGCATTGGAGCCAACTCTGCCGATCGTGCTTTTCTTACAATTTCTGTAGATATGCTCCTCCTCAAGTCTGGAGAAGTTGCAGAGCCTACAAAAGAAGCTGCTAATCTGGCGATAGGTCGATTGAGGTTTCTGAGCCCGGATAAATATACGAGTTTGGTAGGGAAGAACATCCTCGAAGTTGAAAGCGCTTTTCTCGAAGGTTCAGCTTCAAGGAGTGGTGTTGCCGCAGATAACATTGAAGATCAAAACTACCTTCAGGCTTTAGGAAACGTTGCCGAAATTGTTGCGTGGCAGTGTGACCTTAATTCAGAAGCGTGTAAGTGCGGAACAGTGAATGAAGCCATGACGATGTTCAGCCGCTGCCTGCCTCACTTGGAAGTGAATACTGCTTTGCAAAAAATGGCGAGCGATATGTCAGACGCTGAGCATTGTGGAAGCACAAATCCTCAACTTAAAAGAACTGCTATTGCTTCATTACTCAGGTCCTATGCCTTTGCGGTTTCAAAAAAATAATGTTTAAAAATTTATCGATTTTTGCAAGGAGAATTTGAGATGACAAATGAACGTAACATAAGCAGAAGAAAAATGCTGACCAAGGCAATGTTGGGAGGTTTGGGTGGGGCATTCGCGCTCGATCAACTTTCTGGGTTGAATTTGACAGGCGACTGGGCGCAAAAATTGCTTTTGAATCCTCTTTCGCAGCGATTTGATGCATTTCGACTATTTCCAGAAGCATTGCGAGGCGGACCCGCCCTTTTGCGATGGAATGAAGCTTTGGCGGCAGATGAAAAACCATGGGCACTTGTCACTATCAAAGTTCTCGATGACGTTCACACGCCGTTGGTTTTTGCACTGGGTCAAGATAACGGAACAGCTGTTTCAACGGCGACTTTGGATGCTGCAAATCATCCCGCTCTCAAAAAATCGGGTAGGGCCACAGCTCATCTTGAAGCCAAGGGCGTTAAAAATCTGTCGAGTGTTGCAAGGCTGCGCGCTCTGCGCTTCAATGAGTTTTTCGGAAATATCCTCCAGACTGGGACCTATGAAGGGGGAGTTTCTGCAGCAAACGTAACAGGATATGTTCCAAAACCATTTCCAGCTAATGTGGCAATTCAGACAGCGCTCAGTGTAAACCGCGACAAAACCATTTCTGTGCATCAGCTTATTGGTACAAAAATCAGAAAAGATCAGCCTGATTTGGCGTACTTTGCCGAAATAAACAAACTCATCCAGTCTCCTTTAGGCATCACCTGCTTTATGATGGGAACTGAGTACGATGCGAATGGCGGAGAGAAAACAAACGTAGTTTATAGCGATAGTGGCCGTCGCATTGCAGTGGATGGTCGCTCTGTTTCTGAATATGTTACCAATTTAACCCAAGCTCTAGGTGCAAAATACGTTGATTCTTATGAGGTCGACAAAAATCTATCCTATAAATTCGACAAGCTTGTCACTCCACAGCCTGGAATGAGAGTTTCGCTGTTACAAAATCAGCAAAAATTGGTCTCGCAAATTGAACAGCTTAAAAAAATTGCTCAGTATGAAAAAGAGACTCAAGTGGTCGCTGCAGGAACTGGAAATTTTCAATCCATTAACAATGCAGAATCTGGTGCTGCGCGCGAGTTTCTAGCCCAATGTCAATATGTTTCAACTTCGCTCCAAATCGAAGGCATGCCCATGCGAAATTTTTCGTTGTTTCTAAATTTAAATGACCTTGACGGCACAAACCTCGATACCTGCGTAAATGCGATTGGTTCATATGGGGGCCTGACATACATTGAGGGCATGAAACAGCTTGCAATGGGTCTCAATATACTTGCAAATTCTATGGTTGACGCTGCAGGAAACATCACAAAAAATGTGATAGTCATGGTCGTCACTGACGGCGGCCGAAATGCGGCGATGGGCGATAGTGATGTCGGGTTCTCGATCATCCTAGGTCCTAAAGTCGCGGGCGGGTTGGATGACTGCCTCTATGCACCCATGGCCATGGTCAATTCTGCTGATGCGCAGGCGCCATACGTTCAAGACATTGGTGCACAAGGTGCTGTTGCGTGGGATATTACCGATGCTGATAAAGGTATGCGCGATTCAAATGGGGCTCCGCTGCAAAATATGGCGGCAACAATGGGCGATATTCAGGTTGGGGTGATTGACTTTCTTGATGAAAAAATGGGGCTGAAGGCTCGTACTGCAGATTTTGGAAATTTCTGTAAGCTGAAGCGTAAGGCCTAACACCGAGCGAAGCAGAGAGAGTTACTTTAAAAATCTCATTTAATCTTTATTCGAATTCATTTTAATTTTATCCGCGTTGCAACCACTTTGGCATCTCTGCAATTCCTCTTTAATTTGAGGAAGGCAAGATCCACAGTTGGTGCCCGCAAGACATTTTTGTTGCACTTGTTTTACCGAGCATACCCCTTGAGCAATAAGTTTTTGAAGTTCCTTATCCGAGATGCCATAACACAAACAAACGTACATTTTATGTCCTCTTCAGCAACTTACAAACTTCATGCCTCTTCTTTTCGGCATTTTTAGAATGAAAGTTGAGAGGCATTATCAATAGGAATGTAAACGTGGACTTGTATGTACAGTTACTTAAATTTAGAGCTCGATTTGAGTTCCCACTTCGATGACTCGATCCACAGGAATGTCGAAAAAAGCGGTAGGATTTTGAGCATTTCGGCTCATGAATGCAAATAACTTTTCACGCCATAAAGCCATACCTTTCTTGGGGGACGCAAGAATGACTTCTCTTCCCAGGAAAAAAGTGACTTCTTCTTCATTAACGTCCAATTGAAGTTGTCGTGCCAAGCGAAGAACTTCTCGCACCGGGAGATCATCCATAAAACCGAGTTTTGCAACAACACGCCAAAATCCATGGCCCATATCTTCAACGGAAACGGCCTCTTCTTTAGGAACGTGGGGCAATTCAGTAGGTTGAAATGTAAGAAACAGCACACGCTCATGCAAAACTTTGTTGTGTTTCGTATTATTAAGGAGTGCAAGCGGAGCCCCTTCCGTGCTTCCGGTCATGAAAACAGCAGTTCCAGGAACTCTGGTAATTGCTTTTGCACTGACTTCTTCCATAAAAATCTTGATCGGAAGCGCTCGTTGTTTGAGTTCCGCAAAAAGAAGTTGACGTCCACGAATCCAGGTCATCATGAGAAATTGAATGCCCACTGCAATGACAAGTGGAATCCAGCCACCATGAAGGATTTTAGTGGCGTTTGCCAAAAAGAATGCTGCATCGATGAAAAGAAACAGTGAGAAAACGGTGATCGTCGTGAACAAACCCCATTTCCAAATTTTCCGAGCCACAATTGCTGCGAGCAAGGTCGTAATGAGCATTGTTAAGGAAACAGCAACTCCATAGGCAGCTGCCATGCTGCTTGAAGATCGAAACTGTAATACAAGCGAGACCGCACCGATGAGCAGTGCCCAATTGACGGCAGGGATATAGATCTGACCGATCTCTTTAGAAGAGGTGTGAACAATTTGCATTCTGGGTTGGTACCCCAGAAGGATGGCTTGGCGAGTGAGTGAATAAACTCCTGAAATAAGCGCCTGAGACGCAATGACAGTCGCCATTGTTGCCAAAAGCACCAAGGGATAAACAAGCCAAGTCGGTGCCAACTGAAAGAATGGATTTTCGATAGCATTTGGATTACGTAACAAAAGTGCACCTTGACCGAAGTAATTCAGAATAAGACAGGGCAGAACCACCGCATACCAGGCATTTTTAATGGGGCCACGGCCAAAATGCCCCATATCTGCATAAAGTGCTTCCCCGCCTGTAATTGCAAGAAAGACTGTCCCTAAAACAAGGAAACCATGGTAGCCGCTCTCCCTAAAAAATGCCACAGCGTAAAGGGGGTTTATGGCAGCTAGAATAGCAGGGTCTTTCACCAATTCAACAAGCCCCAGGACTCCCAAAGTGAAAAACCAAACAAGGGTAATTGGACCAAAGATAGCTCCAATGCGAGCAGTGCCATGCTTTTGCACTGCAAAAATCCCGACTAATACAGCAACAGTGAGGGGAATAATAAAAGGCTCGAAAACCTTTGTTGCGACTTTAAGCCCCTCGAGGGCGCTTAATACAGAAATAGCCGGTGTAATGATTCCATCCCCATAAAGGAGAGTTGCACCAAAAAGGCCCACGGCTAACATTGCAAATCTGTACTTCGAATTTTTAATACGCTCGGGAACACACGTGAGCGCGACGAGGGCAAGAATTCCACCTTCGCCTCGGTTATCTGTTCTCATGATGAAGGAAATGTATTTTACCGAAATAACGATCATGAGCGCCCAGAATATCAGCGAGAGCACTCCGTATAGACTTGTGGCATTCATGGCAATTGCATGGGGCCCAGAAAAACACTCTCTCATTGCATATAAGGGACTTGTTCCGATATCTCCAAAGACGACCCCAAGGGCAGTAACAGCGAGAGCAAGTCCAGAATCTTTATGTTGCCGAGAATCTGACATTTCCTTATCCTTCCCAATGAAATGGAATGAAGGGGTGGATGCTTATCAATTTTTGAGCCCTATTGTGTTCATTGTGAATAAATTTAAAAATTACATTTTCTCCTGTCATATTAACATTATCAGCGTCAAAATGTGTGAGATCTAAGTACAGTTCAGCAATAATTTGTCAAAATCTCTTCACCTCGTGACATTTTTTCCGATACCCCAATGGGAAATGAAGCGAGGAGCTCACATTATGCTGCAAACTCATGTCACTGTTATCCTCAAATCTGCAATACTGATTGCCTTTGGTTTGACGAGCACTGCGCAAGGCCAAGCATACTTAAAAATGGATGGTCCCGAGAGTCCACTTTTGCCTCGTGACCTGACAGAAGATGTCGATCTGTTACTGCAAAGCTCTGCGAAACCACGTCGAGATTCGGTAGCGGCATGCTCTTTTCGCAAAAAGGAGCCACGCTTTCTGGCTGAAGTGGTATGGGAAATAAGTCTTTGCACTGGCCGTGTTCCTGTCCTTCTTGGAACAGGAAATGAAAAAATTATTTTCCAAACCAAAGAGAGCGAAAGCGAAAAAGTATTGGAAGATTTTCGAAAAAAGCTAAGAGAGAAGGGGTATTCACATTCCTTAGAAGAAGAGGGGAATGTACTCATTATAGGTGCGCCACCTTTTAAATAGGTAACAATCATGGAGCCGTTTCCTCTTCGTCCAATTCGTCTCGAAAGATTTTATTGACGAGGATTTTATCAACGCGGTTCGCATCCATATCAACAACTTCGAATCGCAAATTTCCCCATTCAAAATGGTCGGCTGTTGCCGGAATTCGACCCAATTGACTCATGACAAAACCAGCCAAGGTATGAAAGTTACCTCGGTCCTCCCCTGGTAGAATTTCGATTTCGAAAATGTCCTTAAAATCATCCACTGCGATCAATCCATCAACAAGCCAAGAACCGTCTTCGCGTTGAACAGCTTGTTTTTCTGAATTGATATCTTGGTCGGGAATAGAACCCACAATTGCTTCAAAGATGTCATTTAAAGTAACCAGTCCTTCCACCATTCCATATTCATCAACAACCAGGGCAATATGGATACGGCTTTCTTTGAAGAGATCAAAAACTTTGGAGGCATCCATGCCCTCGGGCACAAAAAGCGGTTGCCGAAGGACAAGTGTTAAATCAAGGGGGCCCCCTGAGAGTTTGCGCACGAGGAGGTCTTTGACATGTACAACGCCGATTACATTTTCGAGCGCACCTTTCGCAACTGGAAAATAGGAGTGAGGCGATTTGGTGAGTTTTTCTTGATTATTTTCGAAGGTGTCGTCGAGATCGAGCCAAACAACTTCGGGGCGAGGGGTCATCAGTGAAATGATTTTGCGATCTCCAAAATCCAACACACGCTCGACCATCACTTGTTCGCTGCGATCAAAGGTTCCTGCTTCTGTGCCTTGTTGAATGAGGGTTTTAATTTCATCCCCTGTCACGGGAGAGTCGCCTGAGCGAGAGTCAAAACCCAAAAATTTCATCATCATCTCGGTTGAAAAGGAGAGAAATGTGACCACAGGTGACGTCATGGTAGAGATGATGTTCATAGGGGTAGCGGCAATACGTGCAATTTTTTCGGGATATGCCAAACCAATTCTCTTAGGAACGAGTTCACCTAAAATGAGTGAAAAATAGGCAATAAGTATGACGACCACACCCATCCCGATCGCGGGAGCGTACTGAGCCAACGCTGGAATCTTGACAATCTCTTGTTCAAGTCGTGCTCCAATACGAGCTCCACCAAAAGTCCCTGAAACAATTCCTACAAATGTGATTCCAACTTGAACAGTGGAAAGAAACCTATTTGGAGAATGTGCCAGTTCAAGGGCCGCTTTAGCCTTCAAATCCCCTTGATTTGCCATATTTTGCAATCGTGCCTTTCGAGCGGACACGATCGAAATCTCAGACATCGAAAAGACACCGTTGAGGGCAATGAGGAGAAACACGACAAGAATATCATTCGTCACACTGGACATTTTTTGTTCCTGGCGACACCTTTCGCCTTAAAATTTGTATGTAGACTCTTTCAACACCTTGAAGAATCAAGTTGTGGCAATCAAGCAATATTTCAAAAAATTGGTGCTGTGGCAAGCTGCTTTCACTCTTATTGGCAGAGGAGTATTGCAGCGCGTTTGAAGATGTGGTTTCAGTTGTATTCGATCCCTTCAGCAGTAAAGGTTACAGGTCATGAAACCCTTTCGACCTTTTTTTATGGAAACGAGCCTTGAAGGTTCTCGTTTTGTCGCAAAATTCAATATGGGAGAGTCGGGCGGACGGCCCCGTTCCTTGAGAAGTCTCATCGAAGGTCTGGGTTTAGATCTCCGAGCTGCTCAAGATACACTTTTAGATCTCACACTGAATGACAGTCCCAATTGGGGACATGAAAACCTACGCGAAGCGATTGCCGCAATCCATCCTGGTGCCGCCCCAAGCAATGTCCTTGTCACAACAGGGACGAGTGAAGCATTGTTTCTATTGTTTCGCCAACTGCAACCACGTAAGCTGGCATTGCCCATGCCGGCTTTTCAGCTCCTCTATGAAATTCCACTGAGTTTAGGTGCGCAAATTGTTCCCTTACCCGTTCGCTGGGATCATAAAAATGCTCCCTATTTAAACGAACAAGAATGGCTTGACGTCCTCAGACAAGAGTCACCAGATGTGATCGTCATTAATCATCCCCATAACCCGAGTGGGATGAATATTTCAAAGCAAATGTTAGCTGAGATTATTAAAGTAGCAACTGAAATCGGAGCCATTATTGTTGCCGATGAACACTATCGATTTTTGTCTTCCGATGATTCATTGCTCGGTGAAACTCTTTATGCGGCCGGTAACAAAAATATCTTTATTACAGGTTCCTTTATTAAGTGTCTTGGCACACCTGGACTTCGCATTGGATGGTGCGTAGGGTGTCCGGAAGTCCTGTCTCGGATGCAGAACGAAAAAAACTACATTACGCACACTGTAAATCCCATTTCAGAGTGGATTGCTCAGGCCATATTGAGTCGTTTAGATTCCGAACTTATTTCAGAAATGCGCCATGAATGGAAAGAAAACAAAAAACTGCTGCAAGAATTTTTGGCCTCCAGCAAATGGTTTCGAGGAAGTGCTCCTTCAGGCGGACTTGTGACATCCATTGGATTGTCTGAGTTCTGCGTGCAGAAAAATTTCGATGACGTTGATTCCATCCTGGCAAAATCCGGGGTTTTTGTATTGCCGCTTCAGACAATGGAATTTGGACAACGCAATGCAGAATTAAAAAGGACTCCCCTTGAAATGGGAGTGGGATTTCGACTTGGCCTTGGTCTTCTGCCCTCGAAATTCAAAAAAGCTCTCATGACAATGGAAGATGCAATGCATGTTTTTGGACGCCCTCAATAGACTGACTATCTTATTACGGTTGCATGGAAGTGGACGGATGTTACCATGGGTCCAAGTTTGAAACGCTTCCATAGGACTTCTCATGAAATTGTGCTTACGGACAACAAGGCTTGCAAATACTATCGTGTTCCTTTTTTTTAGCTTTGCAGCTTGCCAGTCAAGGATTTACAATCAAAACTCAGAAATTGCTTCCGCATTGCCTAAAGTTGAACAAAAAATCATTCAGCGCACCGACGAGAGTCTTGGCGTATTTTCGTGGGGAATCAATCCAAAGACCCAAAAAGCGTGGACCGAAAGTGATTTAAAATCTAAACTAAACACATCCAAAGATAACCTCAGCAAAGTCCTTAAATTGGCAGTGTCCTTTGCACTAAACGAAACAAACTTCATTTTCGAAGCTGTGCCAAAACTAGAAATTGAAGGTTATTCAGCGAATCATGTCCGAATGCACCGTTCAACAAAAGTTATTTTAGAAGAAATGCCCCGCATATTTGCAATGAGTGTGTGTGCACGGAGTTCAGGCCATTTGGAGTGTGAAAAAAAAGCAAAAGAAGGAATACTAAAATGGAGTTCTACTTATATTCCTTCAGGAAATCCCATCGACGAAAATAATCTCATTCCACTTCTTGAATCTATCGATTTAATGTGGCTGCGTTTTTCAGAATTCGAGCGACTCGGAATCAAAAAATGGCTTGTTGCTTTTTTGCAAGCGAATGAAAAGTTTCTTGATCGTATTCCCTTGAATTCTACTTCACATATTAACAGTCACGAGATTTGGCGCATCGCGATTCGCGCTTATCTTGCGATGTTACTTGAAGATGGAGCGGAATTTTTGCGCATTAAAGAACGCTTTGAAGAGCACGTTGGAAATCAAATTGCCGCTGATGGTTCAACTTACGACTTTCATCAACGAGACTCCTTACATTTTCAGGTTTTTTCACTGAAAGCTTATACGAAAATTGCCCTTCACATTCCGTTACTTTACACTGATCGTAGCAAAGAGCATGTATCCAAAGCATTTCAATTTTTGATGCCTTACTATTTGAAAAAGAAGACTCATATTGATTTTGCAAAATCTACGAATCGATTTGATATCGAGCGGAAGAATAGTGAACATAATCGGAAGAAAGATTTAATGTGGACGCCGGGAAGTGCAAGAGAAGTCCTTCGACTTGCTCGGCCAACCTTTCCTCAAATAAAAAATTGGTCACAGGACGTCGTTGACAATCAGTATCCCCTTCGAGTACGTCTCCTGGCAGCACTTCTGGGAGAGTAGGGTTATGAACAGTACGCAACAACAGTTTAAAAAACCGGCAAAATATATTTCTATGGCTCTCCTTATTTTGGTGCTTATTGTATATATGCTAAACTGCATCAAAATAGGGAATGACTTCGAGACTTTTCACGACATCGGAAAATTTGCGCTTTCTCGCTTGAATATTTATGCTCCATCGCCCACGACGGGAATGTATGTTTTTTACTTGCCATATTTTTCTCTTCTCATGATTCCTTTTGCATTCTTTCCTGTTTCATTAGCAGCTGGAGCATGGTTTCTTCTTAAGTGTGCTGGATTTTATAAAACTTATCATTTCTATCGCAAGTTAATTCTGCAGGAAGCACCCCAAATATTGCTCAAATGGTGGATCGTACTCATCCCCTTTGTACTGATGGTGAATCCAATTAATTCGGACTTTCGTTTGGGACAAGTCAATTCTTTTGTTCATTTTTTAATTATCGCATCATTTTTTTTGCTCAAGAGTAAAAAAATTGCACTTTCTTCACTGTGTTTCGTTATTTCCTGCATCAAAGTAACGCCCCTCATTTTTTTGCCCTATTTTTTCATACGTAAGCAATGGAGCATCCTCATTGCAATAGGACTTTGGTTTGGAGTGTTTTTCGGTTTGCTGTTCGTTTGGTTTGGGCCCGTTGAGTTTGCATCGCTGTTTCAAACTTGGTTGAGTGTTTCGAGTCAGCAAAAAATGGGTACCGAAGCCCTTGCTTACTTTGAAAATCAATCCCTATCCGGTTTCTTGGCTCGACTCACGCTTGGCTCTAAAGAAGGCTCGTTGCTGTTAGAAAATTTTCAGATCTCAAGTTTTTCAGTTCCAGGGTTTAAAGCCATCCTTTATTCCGTTTCTGCATTTCTCACTGCAGCTGTTCTCCTTCCTATCCTCTTTCTGAAGCGCACGCATAAACTTTTGGATGTCGAGCTTGCCTTGATGTTTGTTCTCATGCTCATTGTCTCTCCCGACACCAGGAATGCGCACCTTTTTCATTTGCTCTTTCCGGTCCTTTTTTTCTGGAAAACTATTCTATTAAAGCTTGAGTATGCAGCGGCAGGAAAAATCGCACTTGCATCCGTGCTTCTGGGTCTTGTGATGACAAGCAGGGATCTTGTGGGCAAAGAATTCAACACCGTTTTGCGTCAACATTCTTTGCAGCTCTATGTTCTCATGATTTTCTTTTTGTGTTCGCTTTATGTGCTTTGGCGTGAATTACTCAAGTCTCGTGCAAGTGCCTTGCCTCACTCCACAAGCGAGCGCATCACACAGACATAAAAGAACGGCATATGATTTTGAATGGGATTTATTCCACTCTGAACGCGCGAACTCAAATCTCCTGTTTGAATGCCTTTGTTGAAATCCTTCCAATACTCCGAATCGGTTTCGTCGTAGGTCTCGTTTTTTCGAAGATGTATAACCTTTTGCGATTCGTTGATAAACACGAATCGACCTGCGTGAGAATATCGCGCATCAAAAGCAGATGTCACAAAATAGGACGAAAGAAACGAAGGTAAAGACTTCGAAAATTGAAGCACTGATTCGCGCGAGGGAGGAATCCTTGCAACGAGGTCGTTGTGATACACGACGCGGTGGTAACGATTTCCTAATATTTTATCGACATAAACTGCAAACTCTTTGTCACCAATGCGCGGCTGGCCAAAAGTATAGACCATAGAAACTTTCAAGCCCTCTTGATGTAACTTTACAGCAGCAAGAGTTGCCATTGCCCCACCCAAACTATGTCCCGTGATGACAACAGGTTTTTTCAAGTTCGAAAATTCTTTCACAGAGCTTTGAAGTTGAGGCCAAATAGACAAGAAGCTCTCTGAAAATCCACCGTGTATTTGGCCGGGAATCCCTAAATTTGAACCAGACTGGGGAATAAAATTAAAATTTTTGATGAAGTCAATCGGTTCTTGAGTTCCCCTAAAAGAAACAAGCACGAATGAGTCATTGGAGGTCACGTATACGTCGACGCCTGTTTTGACGCTCGTCAAAAAACGAAACTGATGAAAACCCCATTTCTGCGTCTCTTTCTGAATTTGTACGGGATCACGGTTGTGAGAAAGTTTATTTGCAATTGAGAGAAAGTAAGTGTTTTCGGCATGGAACTTGGGGCTCAGTTTGAATTGAATGACTTTTTTTTCGAGAAGGCACTCGGACTCAACGGAAAGATTTGACGAAATCCAAACTGTAGAACTTGCATTTTCGATTTTTTTCTTATCGCTTATTGAAAGTGGCCGCTCTGGCGTAGTCTGCGAACGCATTACAGACAAAGGGTCTCTTTCTTTGGCGAACGATCGAGCCTTTGCTTTAGATGCTTCACCAAGCATAAAAGGAGCTAGGAAAGTAGCGGACAGAACTAGAAAAAATAATAATCTCACGGGTTTTCTCCACTGAGTATAACATTGCTCAGTAAAGTAACCTTTTAGATTTCCCAGGTAAATGAGAAAGAAACTACATTGTCATTTTGTTCGAGCAAAGGTTGCTCAGCACTTGAGTACGATCAATCCAAGTCGCAAAATTTTCAGTCGAGATGATTTGCAAATTTACTGAAATCAATGCGTATTTCCTCGAAATTGGGATGAGCTGGTTTAACCAAGGCAGAATTTTCATCCCAGAGCAACATATAGGGCCAATCGATGGCATCTAAGCCATAATTCTTAACAAGGTAACGCTTCAGTTCGTTACCTAAAGCAAGTTCCTTTTCACTGAGCATATTATTTTTGATGGATGCTGTTGGATAACCCTCAAGGCTAGTGTCCAGTTTAACGATGGCCGGTTCCGTAAGGACAAAACCGCCATGTCCAAATGAAAGCGAGGCCATTGTGAGTAGGAATCCTATTCCTGCTGTAATTGCTACCTTTTTCATTCCATTCTCCCCATCATCACAATTTGAAACCTACAAGATCCCGTTGCCTTTCGAGTTCGCCTTGCTTGGAAATTTCTGGAAACTGCTCTCAGTTCATTAAAATATTCCACGATGGCTTCTTCATCGTCATCGCCATAAATGTCGGCAAGTATGATGTGCTTGAGCGGATCTGTGGGCTTAAATGTTAGTGAAAGCTTGTCTGCCGTTCTTGCAACACGCTCTGCCACAAAGGGAATTTCAAATCTATCCATCATCCACTTGGGCTCACCTACAAGAGGTTCATAGCCGCATTTGTAGTTTTCGTTCAAAATCGCCATATCATTCCGAACGAAAAAAGGAAGAAAAATATCTTTAATTAAAAAATCGAGCGTGCCGGAGTCTTTGGTGTGCGGTACGTTTGCAGTCAAATCTTCGCAATCTGCCAAAATATTCATCCAGACGTGTTCTGCTTCTGAATGGATGGAAAAAAAGCGCCCATATTGAGACTCGGGAAATATCTGCAAAGCAGGCAATCCAGAAGACTTATCGTTCATTCCATCCTCCCAGATAACATCAGTTGGATGACAAATACTCGACTTAATTAAAGGTACAAGTCAATTTCTGTTCATTCAAAGATTTTAATTTAAAGCAGACACAGCAAGGCTAAGAACGTCAAAAAATTAAAGAGTAATACCTGATGATGTGCTGATCCAAGGAAGATAATCACCGACAAAAGTATAGATACTGTGACCCGCATGGCAGTTCATAGTCGGTGTGAGTTGACGCGAAACGCCATTGGTTGCTCCAAATAGAAACCACTCTCCGTCTATCTTAACATATGCAGGCCCGCCTGAATCTCCATGGCAGGCTCCACTGCCGCTGACTGGACCAAAAGTCATGATACTTTTGAAGCTGTCATCGTTAATATAACGCTCAAACACGCTTTCAACGCGGAGTCTTCGGCCTGAAATCCCAGTCTGATGTCCTTCAGCCGTCGTTCCGAATCCGACCAGCATTATTTTCATGCCTTTAGCCAGTTTTTTACTGTCTGAAAGAATTTTCTCAGGCTTGTAACCTCGAGGTGGAGTGCCTTCAAATTTAATCCACCCCAAATCATGGTTTGGAAAGTCGTCAAGATCACCAGGAACCGCCTGGTATCCAATGACTTTGCGGGATTCGCCATCTTTTCGATGGACGTCATTGCCGAAAAAAACTTCCCTCATGTTTCCTGAGCGCACGCAGTGCGCAGCAGTTACGACGAGGTTGTTGGCAACTAAGGTACCACTGCAAAGTGAACCGGGGCCAACCAATGCGACTGCACTTCCATATCCAGGATCTCCATTTCCAAGGCTTGCACCACCAATAATATTGTTACCGTTTTGTGGCAGTGCTTTTGCTTGTTCTAAACCCCCGCCCTTAGGTAGCTCACTGAGCTTCTCTTTTTCTGAGCAAGATGGAAGGGCTGCAATGCTTATTCCCAGAGCAAACAATCGCGAAGTTTTTCTCGTCTTTTTCATGACAATTTATCCTCGTTTGTAGAGTATATTTTTAAAAATACCCGTGATATTGCGGATCAGTTTGCTTGATAAAGGGGCTCAATAAGTTCAGACAATGGAGCAAGGAAGTCTTTATTTAGAGATGCATAAAGCTGGCTAATTAGTCAATATCTAGTCTGAATTATTTCAAAACATTAATACTTATGTAAAGAATTCTGTGAATTGATGCGCTTCTTTGGTTTTGAGTTTACGAGTTAGAATGCATTCAAGTCGTGAATTTAGTCCAAGATGTTTTAAGGGGAATCGTCGCTCAAAGAGATTCGCAGTGCGATGTCTCTATGCGTTACTTCAAAGGTCAATCCGATGAGGCCTAGGGCGCAGAGTTTGCAAAAAAGGCATTGCTTTCTCAGGTGTGCCTGCACGGCTCTGTTCGTGCGCAGAGCGATTTGGTAGCAACTATTAATGTTTTCTAGATAAATTGGAATTATTTTCTTGTTCACAATTTTATAATTTAAATAATACGAACTCTTGATGTGTTTTTTTTGGCCCTCAACTCTTGTTTTTGGGGTCAGAGCTTGTTTTTTTTCTTGTTTCCTTACTTTATTTTCAGATTCACAGCTCTCACTTATGATAATGACAGTTATCATAAGTGAGATGCCATGTTATCTGGTTCACGTACTTTACTAATGTTACATATACATAAAATCATAAAAATGAGTAACATATGTGGTTAAAGTTAATGAATTGGTTAATATCACGGCAAAAATCAATGAAGGACAGCAAATTTGAGTTTTAGGCACTCAAAAACAAGGCTCGACAATTACGTTTTGCCATGAGATTTTTTATTTTTTATGAGTGATTGTTGCTTTTATCTTTAATGTTGGTCGTGTAAGAAATCTGGTTTTTTGGTTTCTGCAGGGGTGCCGCTGATTATATATCTCACTCAACATGAAAATACTGAAGAACAGTGGCAGAAAAAAAGAAAGAACAAGTCGTTGTCAGCCCAATTTTGATATGATTAACTCAGTAATGAACCCAATCAAGTAGTGTCTGTGCCGCAGCAAAGCGACCTCTCTCAAAAGAGGATGCTTTTTGCTGGCTCTGATGACTTTAAACAATGCCGCTTTTGATCCTGTTTACGATTTACAGTGACAGGGATTTAGGTAAATGCATGGACTCAATTGTCTCAACGATAGAAAACTCAGGTAGTTATCCAACTTTTATTCCAATTTCACATACACTTGAGATTTCGAATATCCAACACTTGTTCCGAAAATTTCGTGTTTCATATGTCTTTTCGGGTGAACTCAGAACACTTGATGAACTCGAAAAAGAATTAAACGCTCAGGAAGAATTCTCGTTCCAATGTGCCGTGCTTACGGCAGACTTTATTCCCGCTTTTTTTGAGCTCTTTTTTGAAGTTCTCACACCGCTTCATGGTTTCTACGGCTGGGACTTCCTTGCAAGGCTGTCTGAATTTTTAAAGGATTTTCTCTCAAACCCTCACCTGTCATGTTTGTATTTTCAGAATGGTCAGCTGATTGGTGGGCTCCTTGTCAATCGCTCTTTTCCTAAGTTCCATGCGAGTCCAACACATCACGTCGGATTTATGGGATGGAGGAGGGAACTTCAGGGCCAACCCATCGCAAAATCTCTTCTTGTTCATATGCTCAAGCAGATTGACAGCTGGAATGAAGATCACCTTCACGTCTCGGGAGCCGTTGATGCCGTGAATGAAACTACGATCGCGCTTTGTTTACAAGTGGGATTGTCAATCCGGTATTTGCGAGTCGATCGCAAAGATGAAAGCCAGCGCTTTGCGCTTAAGGGGTGACTTTAGCTTTTTCAGCTCCCTTTGCCTTGATGTACCCTGAAATTTTAGGTGCCAGCCACACAGAAGCCAAAGCCAAAAACATTCCAGCAACAACATCTGAAACAGTGTGCTGCTTCAAAAATAATGTCGATAATACTATTCCTGCAATAAGTGCAAAATAAAGCACCCTATAGATCATAACTTTTGTGCGCAGATAAAAGTAGCAAATAAGCGAGTGTGCAACGTGTGTACTTGGAAAACAATTGTAGGGTCTGTCATTAGAGTAAATAAATCTCACTAAATCAGAAAAAATCATATCGTGATGCACCATGGGCCTGGGCACCGTTGTTTGAAATAAAATGAAACACAAGGATGACCCAATTTGACAGAGCAAAACAGCGATAAGTACAGTTGTCATACGATCAGAGAAAAAACAAATAAAAATATATGAACCTAGGAGAAAGGGAAAGAAACTCAAGTACGCGATACTAAACACAGGCAAAAAAGGAATGGAATGATCTAATTCAGTCATGAGTTGCGTAGCTTCTTGAGCAGTTGCATTCAAAAGCATATATGGAGAAAAACTCATCAGTATTGCGATGAATGCTATTGTCGCCGAACTCCGTTCCGTTAACACGTCTACACCCCCAGGACCCCAACAATGAGCAACGAGCCCCCTTAGCAAATTGAGTGCCAACGAAATTTAATTTTATAGGTGGTTAGAATGATTATGATACCTGGCTTCTGGCGATGCACTTTTTGGTTTCAAAAGTGTCTAAGGATTACGGATGGAGCAGCATGATGACACTCCTTTTGATCAATTCAGTGACAAGTTAGGGATCATCTACTAGCATGGCCCACCTAGGAACAACTCAGTGTGATTTCAATGCGGGATGAGCAATGGACGACATAAACATTACCCAACCTTCTCCTGACGAAGGCTACCTCGTTGATGTTACTGAAGCGTCGGAGATTTTAGGCGTCAGTCGGACGCGGCTTTCGCAGCTCACGACTAAAGGTGAGTTTTCTTTTCAACGTCGGAAGATCGGCACTCGAAATCGCCTTTTTTATAAGCGCTCCGATCTTTATAGCTATATGCGCGATCAATCAAAAACCGTTGAAGGATTGCGAGATCCTCGCCAAGCACGCATTTTAGGTGCCAGTTCGCAACCCTCTGGGCAAACGATTCCGTTGCAGCTTGATGAAGGCTTAGAAGCATCGCTCACACTGCACACTGCACAACAAAATGAGCTTTTAGCGCAACTTCAACAAATGACGCATTCACGCTTTTCGGCGGGAGTTCCGTTTCGGACACAACGAAATATTCCCAAGCTCCAACAAGATTCGGCAGCAGCTCTCAAACAGAAACAGTTCCTCTTAGATTCGATTGAGTCTATACAAACTGCTATTGCCTCATTAAGCGAAATTGTAGTGAATCAAGATAAGAGTCTCTCGACTCTTTCAAGACAAATTTCGGCCCTCAATTTGAAATCTCAACTGCAAAGTCCGCGTAAACTTCAGACTGCTCTCACTTCCGACTTTATGCTTTTGCAGAAAGAAAAAATGGAACCCGTTCAATTGGAAGGTGATAAAGAAACGAATTTGCTTGCTGCGACTTCAAAAGTGCGACAAAAAAATCGACACAAAGGAAAGCGAGCATCGCCTCGCATTCAGGTCAGTATTTTTCGGTAAGCAATTTAGCAACGCGTTGCGAGAAAGTTTTGAACTCCCATCTGTCGAATCATTTCTAATTGTTGATCAAAAAATTCCATGCGTTCGGCAATTTTCACGGCGGCACTTTCAGTGACTTGCCTCGTCGAAATATCGGAATGCGACGAAACTGCGAGTCTATTTGCCAAGGAGTAACAGGATTCGCACATTTCTCGTTCACTGACGAGAATTTCTTCAACGGTTTGTCCAATATTGAGGCGGCCCAGGTGCTGAAGATCGATGCTCTGCTCTAAAGCAAGCATCCTTTTAAGAACGGCGTCCATGCCTTCAGAAAGAGAATCACGCTGACGTCCTAGCTCGACTGCAAGCTTTTGGTACCCCCAAAATTCACACATATTTCTGTGCACACGAAGTTGCTGCAAAATGGTGCTGATACTTTGAGCCAAATAAGACAGGCCCTGTGTAATTTCGGCATGTGCTTTCATCGCTTTTCCTCCAAAAAAAAATCCCAGCCCTTATTTGTAGTCAGGCTGGGATGCAATGGTCAACTTTTGGCTTCAGACAAGAATATTACTTATTATCCGATGCGCGTTTTTGCTTGTATTTTTCAACCATTTCTTCTTGAACATTCTTTGGTACAGGTGAATAGCGAGCGAATTCCATTTGGAATTCAGCCTTACCCTGTGTTGCAGAACGAAGAACGGTCGAGAATCCAAACATTTCAGACAGAGGAACGTCTGCTTCAATTTGGCAGTAACCACCATTTGAACTGGTGTTTGTGATCATACCACGGCGCTGGTTGATGAGACCGACGATTGGACCTTGGTACTCTTCAGGACCTTCGCAACCCAATTTCATGATGGGCTCAAGGACGATTGGTTTCGCCTGAGGATATGCTTCACGGAATCCAGTCATCGCACAGATTTTGAAGGCCATTTCCGACGAATCCACATCATGGTAAGCACCATCGGTCACTGCAATACGAACGTTTGTGATAGGTGCGCCAATCAATAGACCAGTTTTAACCTGTTCCGCAAAGCCCTTTTCACAGCCCGGAATGTATTCGCGAGGAATAGATCCCCCAACGGTTTCATTCTTGAATTCGTATGTTTCAGGATTGTCTTCAGGCATGGGCTCGAGGTAGCCGATGATGCGCGCAAACTGACCTTGTCCACCGGTTTGTTTCTTGTGTGTGTAGTTAATTTCTGAACGCTGACTGATGGTTTCGCGGAAAGCAACCTGTGGCTTACCAACAACAGCTTCACACGCAAACTCACGCTTCATACGTTCAACGTAAATTTCGAGGTGGAGTTCACCCATTCCTGAAATAATCGTTTCGCCGCTTTCTTCATCACGGTGAACGCGGAAAGTGGGGTCTTCACGAATGAATTTACTGAGCGCCTTCGAAAAGTTCGATTGTGAACTTCGATCTTTAGGAGCAACAGCGAGCGAAATAACAGAGTTTGGAACAAACATCGACGCCATCGTAATGTTTGCTGTACCGTCGGTAAAGGTGTCGCCAGACGCACAATCAACACCAAAGAGGGCAACGATATCGCCCGCAGTTGCAATGTCTTCTTCAACCATTTCATCGGCATGCATACGCACAAGTCGAGGAATTTTTACTTTTTTGCCGGTATTTACGTTGAGCACAGAATCACCCTTTCGGATGGTTCCCTGATAAATGCGCATGTAAGTTAACTGGCCAAAGCGACCGTCATCAAGCTTAAATGCGAGCATCACAAGTGGCTTGGAAGGGTCGTTTTCCAGCGCAACTTTCTCTTCGCCTTTGTCTTGATCGTAGCCATCATTTACGATGTCGAGTGGGCTAGGAAGGTACATCATGATTGAATCAAGGAGAATTTGCACACCCTTGTTCTTAAATGCCGAGCCCATGAATACAGGAACAATTTCCAAACCAATGACCGCTTTACGGATAACTGGGATGGCTTCTTCGCGTGTAACATACTCTTCAGCAAGATATTTTTCAGCGATTTTATCGTCAAAGTCTGCAATTGCACCAATAAGATCATTACGGCGCTGAACAGCTTCATCGAGCATGTCGGCGGGAATTTCGTCTTCACGGACGATTTCACCGTTTGAGCCTTCAAAAATGTAGGCCTTCATAGCCAAAAGATCGACAACACCCTTGTGCTGATCTTCAAGGCCGATAGGCATTTGCATAGCCCATGCATTTAAGCCGAGTTTTTCACGCAGCGCAGCAATAACGCGGTGAGGGTTTGCACCAGCACGGTCGAGTTTATTGATAAACGCGATGCGAGGAACCTTGTAGCGCTTCATCTGGCGGTCGACGGTGATGGACTGAGACTGAACGCCCGCCACACCGCAAAGAACGAGAATTGCACCATCGAGAACACGGAGTGAACGCTCAACTTCTACTGTAAAGTCGACGTGTCCCGGTGTGTCGATAAGGTTAAATTCGATGTCGCGCCACTTTCCGAAGGTTGCAGCGGACTGAATCGTAATTCCTTTTTCGCGCTCGAGTTCCATGAAGTCCATGGTGGCGCCAACGCCCGATTTACCCTTGACTTCCTCAATCTTATGGATTTTTCCCGTATAGAAAAGGATTCGTTCGGAAAGAGTGGTCTTTCCGGAATCGATGTGGGCCGAAATTCCAAAGTTACGAATGCTCTGCAGCTCTTGCTTAGTGTGTTTTGCCATACAGCCTATCTCGATGGGAGAGTTAACAATTTATCAGCCCGCCACTGTGAGGAAGTCGGGCTCTGGGAGATTATCTTCACGGGCTTCGATAACCGATCTTTCTTCCGTTTTCAACATGTAACACGTGGCTACTCAGCTGTCGTTCCAAATTGCATGGAGGCAAGACGCCTCTGCCGTGCATGAGCCCGTTGAATAAGTTCGTCAATCCAGACTTGCGCAGCCACTCCTTCGTGTTCCCAAAGTTTTGGGAACATGCTGATGCTCGTCAGCCCCGGGAGGGAGTTGAATTCGTTAAAAACAAAACGCCCGGAGTTTTTGTCATTCCAAAAGTCAATGCGACACAGACCTTCTAAACTGAAGACACGCGCGAGTTTTGCGGCAAGCTGCTTGAGCTCTTGCGTTTTTTGAACATCTAACCGGGCAGGCACAAAGAGTTGGGCCCCATCATCATTTAAATACTTGGCTTCATACGAATAGAAATCTTTGGGGGCAATTTCACCGGGTGTCGTGATGCGAGGGTTCACCCCCGTTCCTAAAAAGGCACATTCCACTTCAGAACCTGACATGGGTTCTTCAACCAGCGCCTTGGAATCAAATTTTAAGGCTTCATCGATGAGCTTTTTCAGCTCGCGAGCATCGTTTGCCCTGCCACAGCCGACTGCCGAACCGAGGGCATTGGGTTTGACAAACGCTGGAAACCCAAGTGACGCTTCGACTCTTGAAACGAGTGTTTCTTTATTTTCAAACCATTCTTCAGCATCGATGACTTCAAACTTTGCAACCGGAACCCCTGCATCCCTTGCCAAGGCTTTTTGAATACTTTTGTCGATGCCGATGACGCTTGCTCGAATATCGCATCCTACATATGCGGTTTCCGCCAATTCCATCAGTCCTTGCAGGCGGCCATCTTCTCCGTTGGGGCCATGCAAGACAGGAAAGACAACTCCGGCCTCAAGGTTGAGAATGCGAAGCGGGCTCTCGGTGTACTCTTTGAGAATTTCCCAACGGTAAGGAAGAAAAAGCGTTGTGACGATCTGACGCTGAGGTAACGATGCAGGGGTTTTACCTTCGATGATTTCGGCAAGATCGCTGGGTTTGATATTTTCAAAGTCGTGGGCTGAAAAAGTACCTTCCAAGCTCACGTACTCACCCGTTCGACGAATTCCCACGGGAATCATCCTGTATTTTTCGGGCATGTTCTTCAAAATAAAAACCGCAGATCTCAGGGAAATCTCATGCTCGCTTGAGCGCCCTCCAAAAAGAACTGCAACAGTATTTTCGAGACTTCGGAATCCCAACATATCAATTTCCTCGTTTAGGCATTTCTCACAACTATGATAGCTTACCTCCGCGTGTTCGTCACACCTGGAAATCACAACTCAAGTGAATAGATCTTGTTGACTTTTATGGAAGGAACTCGAAGATGTTCTCCTCGAATGGAATGTTGGAACTGTGTCTTCGCGATGCAACAGAGAGTTATGGCTCTTTTGTCTATGTTCTCGCTTTTGAAAATGGCCAAAATTCGGAATTTGCAATAAAAGCGCTTCCGAACGCTCTTTCCGATGTCAAATGGATGCCAGGGGAAAGAAGAAAAACAGCTTTTGAAAACAGCTGTATTCAGATTTTAGGAGCAGGGAACCCGACACAACTTGCGGGGTTTCGAAGGGCGGTGGGTGCTGCTTTAGCAGACGCCAAAGCTCACAAAGTTCAAGAGGTCGAATTTGAAATTGCTCTTCCGCTGCAATGCGAAGTGCTCATTCCCAGAATTTTCGAAACTCTTGCAGAAACCATTCTCTTTGCACTCCATGAAGTTGAAATTTCGTATCCTTTTGGAGAATTTTGTCGAAAATCTGATAATTCGGTGCGTAAAATTATCGTCCGAATGCCTTCGGGTAAGCAGCTTCCTGTTGAAAGTTTGAATATCGCTCTCATGCGTGGACTCAGCAGAGGCGAGGCTTGCAATTTTGCGAGAACGTTGGGTGACAGACCCGCAAATTCTTTACCGCCTCAGGCGCTCGTAGATGAAGCTTTGGCCAGACTCGGCGATTTGGTCAAAGCCAGAGTCCTCGATGAACAGCAGTTGGAAAATGAAGGTTTCGGAGGGATTCTTGCCGTTGGAAAAGGCAGTCGTAATAAACCGCGACTTGTCGTACTCGATTACACCCCTCAAGGCGCAAAAGAAACCTTTGTGCTGATTGGAAAAGGCCTCACTTTTGATACGGGGGGTTATTCAATAAAAGGCAAAGAAACTCACAATGAAATGAAATACGATATGTGTGGCGCGGCCAACGCCATTGCTGCAATTGAAATTATTGCAAAAGAAAATCTTCCCGTCCGCGTTGTGGTGTTGCTGGGATGCGCTGAAAATACCATCGGCGACTACGCAATGCGTCCAGGGGATGTGTACCGCGCATGGAACGGTAAACTTGTAGAGGTTTATAATACCGATGCAGAGGGCCGCCTCGTTCTTGGTGACTTACTCGCCTTTGCAGGCACTTTTGCTCCAAAAGCGATTTTAGATATTGCGACTCTAACGGGCGGAACAACGAGTATTGCGGGAAATATGGCCGGAATCGTTTGTACCAACGACGCCGAGAGTCTCGTTTCCTTCAAAAAATCAGCCGAAAATTGTGGCGAAAAGTTTGTTCACTTAGAAATTCTTGACGAAGCCATTTCGGATATGAAGGGATACGTTTCCGATCTCACCAATATGCACAGCAAATGGAGCAAGGGCGCTCCGACAATGTATGCGGCTGCCTTTTTGAAAGAATTTGTTCCGGCAGGCATCCCTTGGTTACATCTTGATATTGCGAACGTTGCTTGGAACGGGCGTGACAATGGGTATGTGAGAACTTCAGGGGCAACTGCATTTGGTGCGCGCACGCTTGCAAATTGGGTGAGAGATCAGGTATTGCTATGACACCAGACAGATATATGGTATCGGTTACCTTACATTGATACTTTTTCTGGCCGGTCTTCATAGTTTTTGAACATTGTCTTGCAAGTCAGAGCGCCGTGAAACAAAACCCACTCTGGCTTCGTGAGCAAATTTGATCCGTTTCGTGATGATTATAAAGAATTCAAACGCAGGAGTACTCGCCCCATGGCTGAACCCACCAATTCACAGAATGCTAATAAATTTAAAGCAGTTGAAGCTGCTTTCTCGGCTATCGAAAAGCAGTTCGGAAAAGGCTCCATCATGCGCCTCGCCGAAGGCAGCAAAGAAGCCGCAGATCTTCAAGTCTATTCCACAGGCTCTTTGAGTCTAGACCTCGCTCTCGGCATTGGTGGAATTCCCAAGGGGCGCGTTGTCGAAATCTATGGAACGGAATCCAGCGGTAAAACCACCCTCACGCTTCACTGCATTGCTGAAGTTCAAAAGTGCGGGGGCGTTGCTGCATTTATTGATGCAGAGCACGCTCTCGACATCAGTTATGCGCGCCGTATTGGTGTCAACACCAATGAGCTCCTGGTTTCCCAACCCGATAACGGAGAGCAGGCTCTTGAAATTGTCGACATGCTCGTCCGCAGCGGAGGCATCGATATCATCGTGATCGACTCTGTTGCTGCTCTTGTTCCCAAGGCAGAAATCGAAGGCGAAATGGGTGATACCCATGTGGGCCTCCAGGCTCGTCTGATGAGCCAGGCTTTGCGTAAACTCACAGCCAGTGTGTCGAAGTCGAACACTATTGTTGTGTTTATCAATCAGATTCGTATGAAGATCGGTGTGATGTTCGGAAATCCTGAAACAACCACCGGTGGTCAAGCCCTGAAGTTTTATTCTTCCGTTCGTTTAGAAGTCCGTCGAGCCGCCGCTATTAAGAATGGCAACGATACCATTGGAAACAGAACGCGGGTCAAAGTTGTCAAAAATAAGGTTGCAGCACCCTTCAAAGAAGCTGAATTCGACATCATGTTCGGAACAGGAATCAGCAAAGAAGGAGATGTTCTGGATTTGGCTGCAGAGATGGAAGTCGTCCAAAAATCTGGAACCTGGTTTACCTATGGCACCGAACGCCTGGGCCAAGGACGAGAAAATGGAAAAGAGTATTTGCGGGAACACCCCGAGACAATGAAAAAGATTGAACTCGAAGTGCGTACCAAGGCGAATTTGCTCAAGCAAGGAGCAGCTGCTCCTGATCCAAAAGCACCGGCTTCGACAGAAGATGACAGCACTCGCGAAATCTCTGGCGCGTCCGCAAAAGCTTTGCCCGCAGGAGGATCCTCATCTGCGGCAACAAACTCTAAAGCTCGAAAAGGCGCTGCCGCAACAACTTCGGCAGAATAATAGAAAGAGAAGACACCGTTCTTCTCTTTCTAGTCCCCACACAATTTCTCTATTTGCACAATTTGGATCTTAAAAACTGAGAAGCTGCAAGCCTTGGGTTCAAAGACAAAATTGAGTTGATGTCTAAGAACAAACATCACCTGTAGACACCATCTGGGTTAATATGAAATATACTTTGTGGAGGTCCCAATGGATACAAGGATTGTTTCGACCCGTGTTTCCACACACCGCTATGAAGAACTTCAGCGCCAAGCCCAGGCCGCAGGAAAAACTGTTGCAGAATTGGTCCGAGAAATTCTAGACCCGCAACAGGGTCACTCACTCAGTGGGTACATCACATTTGAGCAAAACAACGGACGAAGCTTTGTCCGCGTTGAAGTCATCTCAGATCATGGCGAACGCGAAGCTTGGCAACGCTCGTATATTTCCGAAGATGATTCGAAAGCAAAACTGGATGAACTTAAAGGAGCCGCTCGAAAGTGGGTGGGATTTAAATTTGGACTCGAACATTCACAAGCGCTCTCATTTCATGTCAAAGAACCAAGCAATTAGAAATTTCGCTCTGATGCTTGCCACACTCCATTGAAGTTATTTGCTCACCTTTTCTGCAATCACCAGCCATACAGGAACGGGTTCATGCTTAATTCCTGTAAAAGTGTATTCCTTGCCATTGGGTGAACGAACAAACATCGCAACAGAACCTCCTCCATCATGATTGATACCATCTCGGCATTGGGCTTCTTTCATCACTGCTGCAAAATCAGCCATCGTGGGTCCACAATAAACGCGATCGTGCTGCATAAAAAGATGGAATGAACCATCACTGCCAATACAGCTCCCAGCACGTGGTACTTTATGAGTGAGCTTAAGAGGATCGTCCTTGTTTGGACGCCATTCCGGCGAGAACTTCCCATTTTTCAATGAATTTTCATACGCGGGTAAGATTTCATTGTCTTTGATAAGCTGCGGGCCCGCGCACATGATTTCAGCATTTTGAAGCGTTCGCATTTCACGATATTTCTTTTCATCGGAATCTGCGATTTCAAAGGCTCCTTTCAAAGACTGTGGATTGTAAACGAGACAGGGCCTCACACTGCCACCAGGAGCATTGTTTGCAATATGTTCTGAACCTTGCCTGGAGGCACGGTAGTACGATAATGGCACGACATTTTTTTCATCAAAATAGCCCCCATTGATCAAAGCGATAAGCTGAAGCCCTTGTTGGTTGAGTGATGCCTCAATTTCACGGCGGGCTTCGTGGATGCGAAGTTTTTTTTCTTTGGCCTTAATGCGGTGCATAAAGAGAGTAAATCTATTTGAAAATTCATGGGGCCCAAACTTTACATGATAAGAAACACCCTGCAAAACGCAGGCGTTTTTGACTCTCCCCTCATGAAATTCATATCCCGCACTTGTCGTTTCTTTAAAGCTGCTCGTGTTCGACTTTGGTTCAACAGCTTCCTTGCAGCCAAAAGGTATCAAGAGAAAGACAAAAAAACAGCGCATTTTCTTTATGAGAGACACAAAATCACCTCATCCGCAGATAAATAATCAGAATAAAAAATTCATTTTGATGTCCGAAAGCGACGAGTTACTTTTTGGCCGATGCGTTGAACCATTCCCTGCAAGAGTGGGGGCCCAAAAAAACGAACTAAAACGATAAAGACGACGGCCAAAACCCCGCCTACTCCAAGCAAAGAAAGCAAAGAAATGAGATGATCGGGTTTAATGATTTGTCCCCAAAAATCTTGACTCAAAAAAATGCCAGACAAGCCAAATGCAAAGGACAGAAAGCTCATCAAGCCTATTCTTTTCGAAAAATCTTGGTTTCCATCTCGAAAAAGTGGAACATCTGAAAATTCTTTACGGAAGGCCTTTTTAAGGAACAAAGTATTGAGTAAAAAATCGACACCTGAAGCCACACTGTATGAAATTCCCAGCCCCACGAATCCGTACCTTTCGGAAAGGACCCAAGATAAAAAGGTGTTTACAAACAAGTAAACAAAAGCGTTGATCAAAACCTGTTTCGTTTGCCCAAACGAGTAAAGCGCTTGAAGTGCGACCTTGCTGCCAGAATTGAAGTAAATGCCCATGCCATATGCACAGATGGCTAAAGCTGTTCCAAGAGAATCATCAAAAGTGAATCGCCCATATTGAAAAAACAAGACAGAGAACGGAACAGCCAGAACTGAAAAACATGCAATTGAGAAAAGCGAAAGCCACATCACGGAATGAAGACTTTGACCAAACAGCAAGGAAAAGCGAACGCCATTTTTTTCGCGAACCGCCTCGGCAAGCAACGGCAAAGCAGAAAATCCTGCTGCAACTCCAAAAAGACCCACGGGTACAAAAATGACGACCTGAGCAAACTGGATGTAAACCATCGCTGCCTTTTCGTCGCCCGTGGCAAAGTTCGTGTTGATGAGAAGAGCAAGTGCCATGGCACCTTGTCCAATCACACGAGGAACCATTGTTCGCAAAATTTCTTGCAGGGGACCATATTTTAAGCTCGAAAAAATATTCAAATGAGGAGCGGGCAGCAGCTTATTTTTCCAAACATGCCATGCCTGATATCCCCATTGCCCGAATCCTCCCAAAAGTGTGCCCCATGCCAAACCAAAGATAGGGTCGGAGTCGAACAATTTGAATAAAGGCGCAAAGAGAAGAGCACCACAAATAGATCCCACGTTAAAAAATGCCGAAGCGATATTGGCATGGAAAGTTTTTCGTAACACGCCGAGGAGTGACATCGTGATAGCAGACAAGGTAACAAGGGGGAGGTAGAAAACTAAAATTTTAAACAGTGGGATGACATAATCGGTACCACCCTTTGCAGCAAAGGAATCTGCAGTGGTGGCTACAGTGATTTCTCGTGCAAAAAAGAATCCTGCCGTTGCAATCGCTAAAGTGATCAGACCAAAAAAGCCACTCACATGGGAAATGAGCAGACGTTCTTCTGCAGGCCCGATGGCGCGAGCATCCACCAGCGCCTTGGTAAACACCGACGAAAGCGCACCTTCTGCAAACAGATCGCGCAAGGTGTTTGCAAATCGATAGGCAACCCCAAAAGCTTGCAAAGACAAGGAAGCACCAAAAACAGCTGCCATCACCTGAGTTCTGAGAATACCTGACATTCGTGAAAACAAGATCCCCAGCTGCGCACCAAACGTCGCAAATGCGAGCGCTTTTGCTTCGCGAGTGTCCTTCGATTGTTCGGAACTGGACATTTGAGGCACCTTATTCGAAATGAGTTGCCAACGGCGGTTGTTGATCTTTTCGCTGACCTTTGTCACATTTTGAGATTAACAGGAAAATAGCCGTCCGCAAAAACAGGCCATCCCGTTTTCAAGCCGCACCCATTTCTCCGGAGTGATCATGAAGAGCGCAGAGGTTCGCCATAAGTTTATCGAATTTTTTAAAGAAAAGGGGCACACGTTTGTTCCCAGTGGCTCCACAATACCCATTGGCGACCAAACCCTCCTTTTTACCATTGCGGGAATGACTCAATTTAAGGCAGCCCTCACAGGTGAAGAAGTGCGTCCGTACAAACGGGCGACCAATTCCCAAAAATGCATCCGTGCAAAAGATCTCGATGACGTTGGAAAAGATGGACGTCACTGCACGATGTTCGAAATGCTCGGATCGTGGTCGTTTGGCGATTACTACAAACGCGAAGCCATCGAGTGGGCATATGAACTCGTCAAAGATCATCTTAAATTCGACATGTCTAAATTATGGTCTACGGTTCACACATCTGATGATGAAGCCTTTGAAATCTGGAAAACCATGGGAGTTCCAGAAGAGAGAATTCGTCGCCTAGGCGACAAAGACAATTTTTGGGCAATGGGACCTACGGGGCCGTGTGGGCCCTGCTCTGAACTCTACCTCGACCAAGGTGAAGCCGTGGGCAAGTGTGACGTCAAAGGCTTTCCTTGCTTGGCCGGGCCAGGGTGCGACTGCGATCGTTACCTTGAATTTTGGAACCTTGTTTTTATGCAGTTCGATCGTAAGGAAGATGGAACACTTGTAGAACTTCCTATGAAAAGCGTTGACACCGGTGCAGGACTTGAGCGCATTTCGGCGCTCCTGCAAGGCAAAACGTCGAACTTCGAAACCGATACTTTTCTCGCTATTAAGGCATCTATTGCAAAGCGTGCGGGCCTTTCATCCTATACCAATCTCGATGAAAAATCCTCTGAAAGCTTTAATGTCGTCGCCGACCACATTCGAACTTTGACCTTTACATTGGCAGATGGTGCGACCTTCAGCAATGAAGGTCGCGGATATGTGTTGCGCAGAATCCTAAGGCGAGCCGTTCGTCACGCATACAAACTCGCACCACGGTTTCCAAAAACGGAATCTTTTCTTGCAGAAATTGTCCCTTCTCTCGTGGCCGAAATGGGAGATTTTTATCCAGAAATTCGCGAAAACCAAAGCAGAGTGATGAACCTCATCCGTAACGAAGAACTTCGTTTTGTCGCAACTCTCGATAAGGGGCTTGAGCGATTCAATACATTTGTCGCTGAAGCCAATCAAAAGAAAGTAAAAGAAATCTCTGGGGAGCAGGTTTTTCTCTTGCATGATTCCTTTGGTTTTCCATCCGACTTAACAAGAGTTTTGTGTGATGAAATTGGCTTTGCTGCTGATTTAGATGGTTTTTCATCTTACATGAAAATGCAGCAAGAAAAGAGCAAAGCGGATGCAAAATTCTATAAGTTTGATCAAGATGACTCTCCTTGGGTTACGTTAAACACCGGCGATACAAACGAAGAAAAAGCTTTTGCAGGATACGAAATTCAGTCCTCAAATGGATGGAATAATGAGCACGCCGTTCACTCTCTCGCTCTCAAAAAGGGGCAGTTGCGCCGGGTGCGACAGCTTAAAAATCGTCTGTTTGAAGTCATTCTGGCTAACACTCCCTTTTACCCCGAAGGAGGAGGACAAGTTGCCGACTCTGGATGGTTGGAACTGCAAGCAGTGGAACCCATGAATTTTGAGATTCTGGACGTTCGTAAAACTCCTGCTGCCATCGTGCATTTGATAAGCCATGTTGATTTAAGTTCTACTGAGAGAGCACCATTAAGCCCTGAAGAACTCAAGGCGCTTTTTTCACACAATGCCAAAGCGCAGATTGATTTTAAGGCGAGAATTGAAACCACGCGCCACCATACAGCAACTCACTTGCTTCACAAAGCTTTACAGGATGTGCTCGGCGATGGCGTGCGTCAAGCGGGATCTCAAGTGAATCCGACAGGATTACGCTTCGACTTTACTCACCCCCAGGCTGTGAGCGCAGAAGAACTTCTTCAAATCGAAGACATCGTAAACCAAGAAATCCTTCGAAACACCAAGGTAACAACCCATGAGCATGTGCAACTTGCCGATGCGAAAAAGATGGGAGCAATGGCGATTTTTGATGAGAAATACGACGATACCGTAAGGGTTTTAGAAGTCCCAGGATTCTCGATGGAGCTGTGCGGTGGAACTCACGTTGCTGCAACGGGCAATATTGGCCTCTTTAAAATCTTGTCTGAAACCAGCGTAACGACCGGTGTGAGACGCATCGAAGCCGTGGCAGGACTTGGGGCGCTCAAATATGTCCGAAATCTTCGCACAACCCTTCGAAACGCCGCAACGGAATTAAAAGCATCCGAGCAAGACATCGTAGGGCGAATTGTTACGTTACGCGAAAACGCGAAGGAAACCGAACGGGTTATTCAGTCACTTCAGAGTCGGCTCGTCAACGAAAAAGTCTCAATTCTGTGCGACCAAGCCCGCACAATGGCTGACGGAATAAAGTTTGTTGCAACCCTTTCCGATGCGACAGATGTGAAGGAATTAGAACTTCTGACAGATCGGCTCAAAGAACGTAACATGGGAGTTGTGGTTGTTGGTGGAACTGTTGAGGGCAAAGCTGTTGTTTTGGCGGCGGTGAATCCGGCGGTTTCCAAGTCCTACAAGACATTAACTGCTGGAAATTTGGTAAAAAGGATCTGTGAGCTGGTGGATGGCAAAGGCGGGGGAAGGCCCGATTTTGCGCGGGGTGGAGGAAATTCCCCTGAAAAATTAGCAGGTGCCTTCGAACAAGTAGAACACATTGCTCGAGAGCTTTCGGGCGGATCTTGATTGATTGCAGAAGGGAATGAATCTTTTCGTTCCTTAATATTCTCGAATGGAAAGAAGGATGGGCATGACACTCGATAAAGGTGTTTCTGTTGAAAGTAACAAACACAGGTCCATCCTTCCTCATTTTCTTGATTTCAATGACTTTTGCCCTGCAACAGGTGGAACAGAAACTTTAGATGGAAATGTGGAAAAGGCTGTTTTTGTGGATTCCAGCGGCGCTCGGTACTTTGTAAAGCGGTATCATTCTCTTTTACAAAACCGTGATGCAGTGCTCGAATTTTTGGGCCAATGCATGGCCATGCGCGCTGGATTTGAAGCTGCTCAAACATTTCTATTCGAAAATATGCCTCATTGCATGGCAAGTCGCGACTTTCTTCGGAAAGGCGAACGTATTCTGACCCTTCGGTCATTGAAACTCACTTCCCAAGAACCTCTCGGAATTGTAAAGTGTTTCCGCCAATGGTCTCAAGACCCTGCACTTGGAGTAAAGATCCTTCTTTTCGATGCGCTTTTGCAAAACCTGGGCCGACACACCGGAAACCTTGCCCTTATTTGCAATGCCGAAGGTGAGATTTTGAGAAGCGCTCCTGTTTTCGACACTGTTGCCTTTGACAACACGCGCCTCATCGAAGCTGTGAAGAATAAGAAAAGCAGGTGGCTGCAGATGGGAACGAGCAGCGGACTTGAGCTTGAAGATTTGGGCAACGCTTTGAAGCAAGTGGCGCCTGATTTTGATTTTAAGTTAACACTTGTTACTCAACAAGCTGCCATTCTTGAAGTTTTGCAGGTGGCTCTCGAAGAATGCCTTATCAGCCTTCAAGAGTTTGAATTTATGCTTATCTTGCTGGAACATTCCTTTAGCGCTCTTGCCAAATCCACTTGATTTTATTTCTTGCTCAAATTTTGTTTAATAACTTACAAATCATGCCGAAAAGGAGGTGGGGGGGGGGAATCCACCATGAGTCTTCTACAAGGTTTGCCTAAGGTAACATCGCTCGCAATGTATCGACAAGATACAGAAGAGTTAGTGGGAACACTACGCATGTTCCTTGTTGACGAAGAAGTCGCTCCCAAAACCATGAAATCCCGTTATTTTCCAGATCCTCCACGCGACATCTCAAGTTTAAACTGCCAAATCGCATTTCGCTGGCAAACCAGAGGCGCCCGCTCACTTGACGAAGAGCTTTTTCCATCGGAATCAACTCCGACTTTGCCACCCTTTTTTTTAGATTTTGTGCATCAGTACAAAGGTTCCAGAGAAGGAATACTTGATTTTTTACTTCGAAACCATTCAAGCTCTCAAGATGCGATAGCGTTGGTTGAATGGGATGCATGGACAATGCCAGAGCAAAACCTCGTCAGCGCCCTCGTTCAAGAACTTTCCCTAGGAAGATACGTTCCCCTGCGTGTTTGCGAAGCAGTGCGCGATAAAATGCCTCGTCAAGCTGTGGAAGTTTTTGAAAAGCGCAAGAAGTATGCGCAACTTGGCGAATCGTGGTTTGAAGTGCCTTCGAAGAGCAACCTTTCGGCCGCTTAAGTGGTGAGATCCCTAAAAATGCGAGATAGAATTGACAGGCGCAATGTGATGCTCCAATAGTGATCACGTTGCTGCCCTTTCAAAGCATCGCAAAGGAGTTCTTCATTGAGTAAGGTGACTATCTACACAACCTCCAACTGTCCTTATTGCGTTTCTGCAAAATCGCTTTTTAAAAAACTGGGAATTGCCTATGAAGAAGTGAGCCTCGAGGGAAAAAACGAGCTTCGCATGAAACTTTCAGAAGACAATAATGGCTGGCGCACAGTTCCAATGATTTTCATCAATGAAAAATTCATGGGTGGATTTTCGGACATCAATGATTTACACCAAAAAGGACAACTGACCCCCCTTTTGGGTGAAAAATGAAGCTCGCAAAAAGTTTTTTATCTGCGCCTACTCTTTTTTTGAGCGCAAACCTTTCCATGCTCTCACTCTGTGTTCTTTCAGGATGTGTGATTGGATTTACAAACGCAGAAGTGGGACTTGAAAGCACATTCCGAAGACTTTACGTCCCCTCTGCCACCGATTCTTCGGTCAGGGGTGGGCAAGCGGCCCGTGTTTCGGGAGCCGTTCGTCGCGCACTTTCTCGCGACACGCGCTTCACGCTCACAAGCCTTGATGAAGCCCGTTGGGCCATCGACATTCGACTTGCAGACCGCAGACAGGTCACGACTAAAATTTCAGACTCACCCTGCGTCAAACAGGATGACGGAACCCATACCGGAGTTGTCGCAAGTCGCAGTTACAATTGTGGTGCAAATGCCCTCCCCCGCTTAAAAGATCCCAAAGATCCCAGCCTCGGCGAAACCGGAACGCTTGATAATAATTCACGCGCCTCACTTGTCGAAAACGTACCGAGCTTGTCGTCTGAAAAAGAAACAATCCATCTTTCATTTTTCGTGCGCATCATTGATTTGGAAACGGGCCAGGTGTTTTCTTCGTTTAAAACAAATTTGCCTGCCGAATTTGATGTTGTGGGGAGTGACGAGATTCAAGGTCGCCTTGCTGCCACCCCCGAAATTCACGCACTGCGCTACGTCGACAATATGGACACCGCTGTCGAAGGCATTGGTTCCCAGGTTGCGACTCAGATCCTTGCAGCCGTGTCCTCTTTAGAATCCGAGAAATCGAGGCGATAATTTTTTTAGTTACTCTGCCTAGACCTACCGTTGTCAAGAATGATTGATAAAAATCCAAACAGACATTACAAATGCGTCGAACTTGCGAAATCAAGAAACCTTTCACTTCCTTTTTTGGAGTGCCCATGCTTTCAAATCACGTTGCTCAGAATAAAGAAGACCTTCAGAAAATTGCAACTGCGGTTCGCTGCCTCAGCATGGATGCCGTCTTGAAGTCGAAATCAGGCCACATCGGGCTTCCATTGGGCGGCGCTGATATGGGAACGTTGCTTTATTTTGGAGCCATGAATCATTCACCTGCGAATCCAAAATGGCTCAATCGCGATCGGTTTGTGCTCTCTGCAGGCCACGGAAGCATGCTTCAGTATTCGTTATTGCACTTGGCAGGGTACGATTTGCCACTTGAAGAAATCGTAAATTTTCGTCAGCTGGGAAGCCAAACTGCAGGTCATCCTGAATTTGGTCATACCGCTGGCGTTGAGTGTACGACAGGCCCTCTCGGACAAGGAATTTCCAATGCTGTTGGAATGGCTTTGGCCGAAAGATTGCTCGCAGCACGATTCAACTGCAAGACTCACACCCTTATCGATCACAGAACATACGTCATCCTCGGTGATGGCTGTATGATGGAAGGTGTGGCTTCGGAAGCATGTAGCCTTGCGGGCCATATGAAACTCAACAAGCTCATCGCACTTTATGATGCAAATAATATCACTATTGATGGAAACTGCGACATTTCGTTTACTGAAAATGTGGCACTTCGCTTCCAGGCATATGGGTGGAACGTACTCGAAGCCGATGGAAATGATTTTGATTCCCTCGCTAAGTCCCTCGCTAAGTCCCTCGATAAATCCCTTGAAAATGCGCAAAAAGAAAACGGAACAACAGGCCCTACTTTGATCGTTTGCAAAGGAATTCCTGGAAAAGGTTCGCCTAAATGGGAAGGCAAGCATAAAATCCACGGAAATCCTATGAGCGCAGAAGATGTTCAGGATGCAAAAAAACATCTGGGTGTTTCTGTGATCGAGCCCTTCTTTTTGCCAGACGAATTACGCTCTGCTGCTCAAAAACTTTCAAAAGGCTTTTCGTCAACAGAAGAACAATGGAATGTGAAACTCAAAAATGCACGCGCAGATTGGAAAGCAAATTCTCCGGATAAAGAAGCGCTTTGGAATGCTTTTACCTTGGGACAATCCGCAGTAGACACCAACGAAGAAGTGCAAAAGGCCTTTCGAAGCAAAATGGCGACACGCGTTGCAAGCGGAAAAGCATTGGCACATTTTGCAGCTCTTAATCCCACTTTGGTAGGTGGATCTGCCGACCTTGCAGGAAGCAATAACACCACACTCTCAGATTCGACATTTGTGACTGCAAAAGAATTTATAGGTCGAAATATTCACTTCGGTGTTCGCGAACACGGCATGGGGGCTGTTGCCAACGGCATGGCATTGCATAGTCACTTGCGGCCTTATTGCGCCACGTTCCTCGTTTTTTCAGATTACATGCGCCCGACAGTTCGCCTCGCTGCATTGATGGGAATTCCCACCCTTTTCATTTTTACTCATGACAGTTTTGGAGTTGGAGAAGATGGACCTACCCATCAACCCGTAGAACATGCTGCGTCGTTGCGTGCCATTCCCAATTTAAATGTCATACGTCCTGCAGATGGCTTAGAAACTCTGGCAGCATGGAAACAGGCGATGTCCCTTACGAATAAACCCACGGCACTGTTACTCACGCGCCAAGATGTCCCCGACCTCGATTCTATGCTTTCCGCACCTCGAAACTTTGAAGAGATCTGTGAAGGCATGGATGATGGTGCTTATCTCTTGAAAGATTTTACGTCTTCCCAGGCAAATATGAAACTTGTCTTGATTGCTTCGGGCAGCGAAGTTTCGCTGGCATTAGAGACCGCAAAAGCATTGGAAAGCCAGGAATTCAAAACACTCAAAGGTGAAAAAATATCACTTGCCGTTCGAGTGATCAGTGCACCATGTCCACAAAAACTTGCCAGTCGTCCATTGGCACTCAATAAGCTCGTTCCAACTCACATCCCTGCCATTGCAATTGAAGCGGGTTGCACTCAAGGATGGGGAGAGATTGTTGGCCGCACGGGTGCAATTTTTGGCATGAATCGTTTTGGTGCCTCTGCTCCTTTTGCAAAATTATGTGAACATTTGGGCTACACCGTACCGCACCTTTCTGAATTTTCTATCAATGTTCTTGGAATAAAAAATGCGTAAACTCTCATTTTTTTTAGCCCCCATTTTGTTTGTTTCTATGGCTTCATGCTCAAGAAAAGAGCAGAGTCCTGCTCAAGCTGCACTTCCCAGTGCAGTTTCTTGGCCACATTCGCCGGTCAAGCGTCAGTCCATCGAAACATGTTGGATTTATGCTGGAATCGCATGGATTGAAAGCCTGAATATGCAGGCACAATCGACTTCTGGAGAAGCTGCACTTCCGGATTATTCAGAAGCCTATTTAACTTTGCGATTTTTTGAGCATCAGCTTTCTAAAAGCGGAACGCTCGACAAACTAGAAACTCTCTCGCATTGGGGAGAGTTTCGTTACCTTGTTCAAACGTATGGATTGATGCACGAAAAAGACTTTCGTTCTAAGATTTCGCTCTCTGATGAGAGAACAATAGAGCAAATCGCCTTGGAAGTGCTCAATGAAAGTTTGGCAAATGGTCCCTTAAAAAGCGATCGTTCGAACCAGACCATTCGAAAAGAACTCGATCGTGCATTTGGGGTCGACAGTGCTAATTTGAAGGTGATAAAGGCCTGGGATATCAACGTCCGTGCTGGAAGTCGTTCCTTTAATTTAGAAAGCCTTGTTTCGGGCATGCAGATGTTGGGTTGGGATAAAGAAACAGCACAAGCTCCTGCGGAACTTCCTGCAACAACGCGTTACGCTGAACTTTCGCTCGGGCGAAAAGAAACTCTAAAGCGAGTGATGCGGGCACTCAATGCAGGATTTCCGATTCTCGTATCCTGGTTTGTCGATCTCAATGCAGTGGATGCCAGCGGCACCTTTCAGTTCAATACCTTGCGTAACAAAGGCAAGGGAACAACGCGTGGATTTCATCAGTCACTTATTGTTGATTACTCTGCGCAAGTCAAAAACCCAAGGGATGGCACACTTCTGAAAATTCAAGAGGGTGCAGGATTTAATCCTGAACTTCTCAGCTTGGCTGCGGAAAATGGCGAACTTGAAACCTTCATCATCAAAAATTCTTGGGGTACGAAAAGGGAAGATCGCCCTCTGCACAGTTGGCAGGGAAATTCAGGATACCACGTGCTCGACGCAAGCTATTTATTTTCGTGGTTACCCTTGGAAAAATCGGGGATAGAATGGTCTGATCGCACATCAACGCTGATCGATTTTATAATTCCCCAGGGCTACTAAATCAGGCAGGGCATATCCGAAGCTCTTGAAAATCACACGAGTTCGGATTTTGTGTGATTACTTTTTCTTGGGAGCCACTGCGCCGCCGAGGTCGATTCCCAAGGCATCAACTGTTTTGCGAACACCGTCGTATTCTTCGTCTGTGACAGGTGCAACACCATCTGAATTGTTGATTCCCCGAAAAGCATCTGGATGCACTTTAACGCAAGCAATAAAACCGTCTTTAATTTTGCTCTTCATTTCCGCTGAAATTTCTTTTCGCACAACGATGGGGTCGTTAGGAATCGCTTCAGTCAAAGTGAGAATTTTGATCTTCTTTTCGACGTCGGGAAACTGAGTGAGAACCGTTTTGCGTGCGTCGCCAATCTTGCCATCTTTTGTGGGAAGACTGTAAAATGTTGCACCGGCATCAACTTGACCTTGATACACCATCGTAACAACGGAGTCGTGCTTGCCGGCAAACACGGTTTCGCCAAGTTTGACTTTACTATCAAGAAAAAGCTTTTGAGGAAGGATATAACCCGAAGTTGAAGCGGGTTCGACAAACGCGAATTTCTTACCATTGAGATCTTCAAGTTTATTGATCTTGCCGTCGGCTTTGGTAATAATTTGAGCTTTATATGTTGTTTCACCTTCACGGGAAACCTTTAACAAAGCTTCAGTTCCAAATCTTTTGTGGGCAATAATGTAACCAGCAGTATTCAGAAAAGCAACATCTGTGCGTTTTGCACCGAGGCCTTCAATGACGACAATGTACGCATTGGGAACGCTGATTTCAAAGAAATAACCCGTTTTTTGCTCAAGACATCGAGCAACGGGCTCCATGTTTGAAAGAATTTTTGTCGCATCGCTCGAAGGAACCATTGCAAGTTTGATGGGTGCCTTGCGGGTTCCCAAATTCTTATCATCCTGAGCCATGGCAACGGTAGAAATGCACACAAGCCCTAACGATAGACCGAAGGAAAACGATTTCATATGCATGAACTCCATTCAGTGTCTGTGTCGGGAGTTGCATCCTTTCGGATCATACTTGATTCCTCCCGGTTCAGATGCCCTAGTGACACAATCTTTGTCGATAGGCAAGCGTTGAAGGACGCTTTGGAGTTTGTCACAAAAATGTCACGCTAAAACATGCCATTATTCGCGCAATGGATGGGAATTGAAACATTCCGCCACTTCTTCTTTTGTAAAATACTTCAACTTGCAAACCGTGCATCCATAGCGAGCATCAAGGCGTGTAAAGGGCTTTTGCCCTTTTCGTCTCGTCAGCTTCACTTCAGCATCCGATAGTTTGGGATTGTTCGATGCAGCATTTGAGGCTGCAGCTTGTTCTGAAGTTATAGGTAAATCAGTGCTTTTCGCTAATGCATCGACTTTATATCCAGAGTCTTCTGTAGAATTGCCTGCTTCCATAGAAGTACCTAATGATTCATCTAAGGAGTCATCAAAACGAGAGTCTGAATGTTGAAATTGATCTGACATCACCCCGACTTGTTCGTCTTTGGGATCCTCATCCTGATATTCAAACGATCGGTCGCCATATGTTTCACTTCGGGAAGTCGATTGGTCGCCAAATTTACCTTGACGCCGTGGAAGTGCATCGAGCGCCATACGTTTCAGGTACTTCACGGACTGGGAATGGTGATTTCGTAAATTTTCGGGAAGTTCCTCTGGGACAGAAATTTTGAGCTGCATTGCGATTTTTTGAGCGCACTTCATCAAACAAGCATGAGCTTCCAACCGCGAAAGCAACTGTTTTCCACAAATGGGACAGGCAAAATGTGCAGCTGCCTGGGTGAGGAGCGGCTTCACCCGAAGTTCAAGCAGTACACGCCGAGCGCAGACCTGCAAGCAACGAAAAGCCTCCACTTGGTGGCCGTAAAATTTTCCGCACATTCCGCATACAAAGTGCGAAAAAGCATTCATTCTTAAGACCGTCCACATTTTGCGTCTTAAGGTGACACGCCCCAGAACCTTGGGAGGTTTGGAAGGGTCTTTCACCTGGTTAGGGTCTAATGCGCGATGACTTTCCGTTTTTGACATGGCACTCGCAATTTCGATATGAAAACCTAATGAAAAGATCGGCAGGAAGAGATATCACTTAAGGAAGAGACGTTCAGAATCTAAGCAGTGTGAGCGCAGGAAAGAACAAGCTTGCAATACACAAGGCTTTTTGTTAGCTGTTGCCATTCCATTTTTAATGATTCGGGGTTATTCGTATGCCTGTTCTTAACATAAAAACCGATAAAAAATCTATTGACGTCGAAAAGAATTCTGCAATTATTGATGTTTGTGAAAACGTCGAAACGAGCATTCTTTTTGGTTGCCGCGACGGCGCCTGCGGAGCTTGTATGATCCGGGTGCTTGAAAATCCTCAACACCTCAGTGCAATGGAAGAACACGAACGCGATTTCCTTGAAACGATGGCTGCCCGTGAAGACGAACGTCTCGCTTGTCAGTGCAGAGTTTTAGGGGACGTTGTTATCGAAGTTTCAGAGTAACAAGGTGGGTGCCCAAATGAAGGCCCCAGATTCAAACATCACATTTGCCTTTGACAAACTGCATGGGGCTGGAAACGACTTTGTTTTCGTGGCTGTTTCTCAGTTTTTAGAGGCTCCTTTCCCTTCCCTCGAAGTTTTAAGAGAGTTTGTTCAAAAAGCATGTCATCGCCACCTTGGAATCGGTGCCGACGGCGTCGTTTTTTGGGACTTTGCTTCCAGTGTTGGTTCGTCTTTTCTCATTTTTAACAGTGATGGCTCAGAAGCTTCGACCTGTGGAAATGCACTTCGTGCCCTGGGGCTGAATCTCTTGCGCAAAGGCCACTGGACTGGCAACGAATCCCTCAATGTCAATCGCCTTTCTGCACAAAAATTACTGCAAGCGGGCGCATATCAATTAGGCGAACTCAGCGAACCTTACCTGTGGGAAGAAGAAAAATTTGCGACCTTGTTGGATGCATTTTCGTCCGATTCCCTCACGAGCAGAGCACTTGTCACGGTAAGCATGGGCAAAGAAAAAAGCGTGCTTCCCTTCCCAATTCCAAATTCTGTCTTACTGCCACGCATTCAAAATCACTTTAGTCATCAAGAAATGACAAATTTATCCAATGTGTTTGTGAGTTTAGCAAATCCACACTGGGTGTTTGAGTCTGAACTTTTTCGAAACTTTACCAGAGATGATTTTATACGCTTTGGCCTCTTGGCACAGAACGAC
This sequence comes from Silvanigrellaceae bacterium, assembly GCA_044237915.1. Lineage (GTDB taxonomy): Bacteria > Bdellovibrionota_B > Oligoflexia > Silvanigrellales > Silvanigrellaceae > JBIIEI01. The sequence goes on from JBIIEI010000001.1 coordinate 144,965, forward strand.
TTTCTAAAGGATTTTCCTCACATTCCGTTGTCAAATATTGGGATGATGCACCGCTCGTCCAACAGTATTAAGGATTGGGACCTCATCGTTTATGAACGAGGGGCGGGACTGACGGAATGCTGCGGCTCGGGCGCAACAGCTGCACGCGTGGCCTTAGAAACTCTAGGCTTCTGTCTAGAAACAGAAGCCCGAGTCAACTTCAAAATGCCAGGCGGAACAGTAAAAATAGGGTGGGCATCCAAAGAAAGAACTTTGAATGGTGAAGCAAGGTGGGTTGCACACGGAGAAGCTCTGCTTTAGTTAGTTGCCTCGACGCCCCCGTTCAAGCTCTTCTTGATATCGCAGTGAATACAATGCCCAGGGTTGAATTTGAAGTCGACGAAACCCAATGGGTTCTCCCGTTCCTTCACACAATCCAAAAGAGCCATCATTCGCTTCTATCTTTTTTACTGCCCTTTCAACGAGATAAAGCTTGTTTCGTTCATGTTCGGCAAGCTTCATGCCGACGTCTTGCGCTGTTTCAACCGAGGCGAGGTCGACGTCATCAGCCAGGTCGTCCCGACTGATTTCATACATCCCTTCCGCTTTTCGCTCTTTTGCCTTGGCATGGAGCTCTTCCCGGATTGCGAACAGAACTGACTTAAGCTGATTAACTTCCTCGGCCTTGAGTTCTTGGGGGTGATTAGCTGATTTTGCTGCCATTTTATAAGCACTCCTGCTCATCGGGAATACTAACAATTTTCGAACGTGGAAGTATGCTACAATCGACGCGCTTTGTAAACAAACCCCCTGAAGTTTTAGGGTATTTAGAAAACGCCCTTCCGACTGGTACTTGTAACACACTGTAATTATTTATGTCTATTGAATATTCGCAGCTTAAGGAGAGGACGGAGAAACGCTGCGGATGGTCGGAGTGCTCGTTTGAATCCTGTTGCGAAAGTCTCGACGCAATTCGATGATATTTCGAAAATTTGATCCCGTGCGACTCTGCAAGACAAACCCTTCGGGCGCCTTTGCCTTCCCTTCAATGGTGGCGTCTTCGAAATCGACAACCTGGATCTTTTTTCCTTGAGCATCGGTCAAAGTCTGCTTTGTAGAAGAGGAGTCTGTGAGTTCTTTCTTTTCTACGCTTGCTTGCGCGAATGCACTTTGAGAAAAGACGAAGGCACAGACCGTAAGAAGAGCTCCCACGACCTTAAGAAAAGAAGTGCAGGAAACTTTTCGATCCTTCATTTTTTCATGGGAATTCATTTAATGGCCTCCTCAAGTGCGGCAGCGTCATCGAGAGGTTTGGCATCTGCTGGCTTCGCAGCAGGAGATTTATTGTCTTTTTTGGTGGCACTTGTCTGATTCGGGTTTGGTTGATTCTGTGCGGGCTGAACGAGGGGCTGCGGAGCCGCTTTTGGCGCCGAAGCCTGCGTCAAATCAGAATCGTCGAGTCCTGGTCGCTGAGACTCAACAGCCTGGGAAGACTTACTCGCCATCTGACGCAAATCGGCATCAGAAACCTTACCCTCTTTTTTCTTGGCGATGAGCACTTTAAGATCTTCTCGCCATGCCACTGCTCTTTCGACTCCCATGCGTTCATTTTGTGCGAGTTGAATATATTTTTCGATATATCCAAGAGAAGCTTCGTAGTTTTGAAACCTCTCTCGCTCCAATGCCGCCAAATTAAAAGCCACAAGTGAGCTTTTTGGATTTTTGTCGAAAACGAGTTGTAAATTCTTTCGAGCCTCAACATGATTGCCTTGTGCGCTCATGACAACAGCTTTACCAACCTGTGCATCCATGTGGTTCGGCTCAATGTTGAGCACTTTTTCAAAGGTGGCTCCTGCTTGGTTCACATTTCGATTGTGAAAATACAGAACTCCCAAATTCATGAGTGATGAAATGTGGGTCGGATTCAATTCAATTGCCTTTTTCCAGGACTCACGGGCTTCAATGGGTTTGTCGAGCAAAAAGAGCGCAAGTCCTCGCAAAGAAAGAAAGTCGGTATTGCGAGAATCAAGTTCCAATGCATTTTGCGCAATCAAGAGTGCTTCCTCGTGCCGATTTGCGAGCAATGCAACTTTGACGAGGGTTTTCTGTGCTTCCACATTTTTAAAATCTTTTTTCAGCAATGCGCGCGACTGAGACAAGGCTTCATCGGGTTTACCACCCAACAAAGACAGCTCTGCAACGGATGACATCATTGCAACAGTGAGGTCTTTACGACTGCGCAGTTCATCACGCGCTTCCAAAGCCTCGGGCCTTGGCCTGTTTGCAAGCAGACTTTTTGAATCGCGCGAAAGCTGTAAGGAAAGTTGATTTTTTTCTTCCGAGACTTGGACGACGTTTTGACTTTGTGTCGAAGCACATCCCAGAAATAAAAGTGGAGCACAGATGAGTGAAAAGAGGCTTTTTGCAGAGATATCAAATTTTATTTTATTGCACTTTATCATGTCATTTATTCCTGTCATTAATCTTAATTTTTTACAATTCTTTGTGTTTCTTTTGTCACGGCAACTTCGCTGCTAAAATACCCAGACCGTGGCATGTCTTCGACAACCACTCGAAATTCTCCCGGACGCAGCATGATGAGCTTGTCATACAATTTTTTCGTAAAGGGAGTGATCGCTTCCGTTTCTTGTGCGCGCTGCCATGCTGTTAAATAGAGATTTGTGGCTTCCTCTTGCAAAGGTAACGCAATTCTCTCCAGTGTTCCTTTAAATTGCTCAATTTCCTCGGCCTTTGCTTGGGCTGGAACAGAGGCTTGCAGTAACACAGTTCCCAGAAATTCTTGCATTTCAGCAACGCGATAAAGTGCAGCGATGCCGGCCTCAGCATTGCCTAATTTAGCAACTTCAACATAGCGTCCTGCAAGCTTTTGAACACTATCTTTGATCTTTGTAAATTGCTCGGTAAGCTTCATACCATCTGTAACCTTGGCCTTGTAAACATCAACGAGTTTTGCATCAAGAATTGCAACCTGAGAAACACCCAACAACCTTGCACCTTCTATTGTGCTGCCATCACGTTGCTGCGCAGGGACTGCATTGAGAGCCTGCAAGCCCGTATTGCAAGAAGTCTCAGCCATCGCCATGTCCTTTTGCTTGAGTGCAGATTCGCAGCTCAAACTGTAAAGTAACACCGCCAAAGAAGGCTTGGATTTACGCATTGCGTTCCCACCTTCCATATATGTCTTCGCTGCAACAGAAAATCCTTTTTGACGCGCTTGAGATTTACCAAGGGTCTGCCAAGCTTCTCCGACGCGCTCGTGCTGAGGATATCTGTCCATAAAACTCTGCGCATCGCGGCCCGCTTTTTCCGAGTCGCCAATTGCTAGGCGTTGCACGGACGCTCGTAACAAAGAATCGGGCGCAACTTTGCTGCGCGGAGCATCATTGGCAAGCTGCTCATAGCTTTGAGCACTCTCGGAAAACTGGCCAAGTGCATCGTAACTGCTTGCGATAAGGTAATGAGCATTTAAGACCAAGTCGTGTTTTGGATATTGAGCAAGAAGTGTGCGCAATACGGAAATTGCATCGTCCATTTTTCCGAGACGAAATTTATTATTTGCAGCATTAAAGAGCGCCTTTGGTGCGTCATCAGCTGTCTGGAATTCCTTGTGGTAGGCGCTAAACATATCCGCAGCTTCAGCGCGCTTCTCTTGTTTTTCGAGGAGGAGTGCTTGCTGAAAGATTGAAGCGCGCAAAACTCCCTCGAGTTCTTGGCCGAGCTTTGTTCCCTTCACGCCTGGAATTCCAATGAACTTTCGAGTTTCAACAATCGACTTCAGCCACTCTTGACGTTCAACATGAACTTTTACAATCAAGCGTGCGCCATCATAAACTTCTTTAGATTTTGGGAACTTTTGAGCAAGCGCTGTCCAGCGCACATTGGCACTTTCGTAGTCACCAAAGGCATAAACAATACTCGCAGCACGATGGCCAAGTTCAAGATGACGGTCATCTGTGGGATACAAGCGTACAAATGTATCGATGGCAAAGACCAGTCGTTGATGCAAATTAGGTAACGGAATCTTATCTGGTGCTTTCCCTGGTTCCGGAAGTTTTGGAACAGGCTGTTTGGAAAGCACTGAATCGACACATGCGAGTGCATTGGTCAGTGCATCTTTCGTATACTGGCCTTTAAGCGTGTGCTTTTCGTCAAGCCTCACTGCCATCATGTATTCGTCGGAAGCTTCCATGAATTTTTGTTTTTGAACAAGGATCTCACCTTTGAAAAAATGAGCCTTGTAACTTTCTGGTTCATTTCCAAAATTATCAAGATATAAAGTATAAGCAACTAGAGCATCATCTAAAAGATTATCGCGCTTATTCTTTTGTGCATCTAAGTGAAATTTTTCTGCCCAGCGTCGCAATTCACGTGAAAGTGTTTTGTTACGGCTTTCGGTAACATCTTTGTTGGTTGCATACTTCTGCATCCATGCGCCACTTGGAGACAGCGAAGAAGACATTGAAGCCAAAGTTTTTAAGAGTTCCTTGCGCTTATTTTGCTTTTCTAACAGCTCAGGAATTTTTGCATAAAAGACGGGAAGTCTTTCGTGCGAAGGTCCTTCTGCAATAAGTTTTTCGTAAATAAGTACCGCATCTGCAAATTCACCAGCTTCTGAATGCATCCATGCCAGACGCTCAAGCAGCGTAAAATACAACTGGGGCTCATTTAAAGAATCAAAATATTTTTGGGCACCCGGAATATCCTTGAGGTCCGCAAAAACAAGCACCATATCTTTCAATGCTTCCTTGCGAAGGTCTTTTAAAACTTGATCAGTGGGAGCTGATTCTGAAAGCTTTACCACCAGCTTAAATGCAGCAAGACTTTTTCCTAAACTTTTGTTTGCGTCTTCTTGGGTTTTTCCACGTAAATTGAAGTAAGTCCATCCCAACTTGTAAACTGCGTAGTTGTATGCTCTTGTTCCTTTAAATGCGAGAACCTTTTGGTAGTGTTCGAGTGCTTTGTCTGGTTTTTGTTTTGAAAAATGAAACTCGCCCAATGCCAACTGAGAATCTGCTATAAATTCAGACTTTGGAAATCTTGAAATGAGGCGTTCAAAATAGAGTGCAGCACTGTCACTTTGCATCTGCGTGAGCATCATTCCTAAACTAAACAGAGCCTCGGGCGAGCGGGCGTGATTTGGAAACTGTGTCACCGCTGCTCGCAGGGAATCAATCCCCAAAAGAAGCTGAGCGCTTGAATTATCAGTTTTAAATACAGGTTCTTGTCCCTTGCGAGTCAGGATCCATTTGTCATGAATTTCATTAAAATTCGCAATTTCAGCTTCGAGAAGATAAGCGTGCCTTTCGGACTGAATTTCTGCATAACGCATCATCAATTCAAAACGCTGGTCTGGATTGGGCTTTGTCAGCAAGATTTTTTTTATGCTGTCTGCTGTTTGAGCCCGAATTTGTTCTGCCTGCGCCTGTGCAGAGAGTTCAGCTTTGCTCGAAGAGCCCAGTTGTGCAGAATCTTTGCCCGCTTCATTTCCTGCCGGGGCTTTCTGTCCAGGCAAAGGCTTAGAACCTGTGGTGGCTCTAAAATAGGCCGCAAAATCTGCGACACCCGGTGCCGAGACTTGGCCATCCGATAAGCTCTGGCTTCGGTACACACCGAGGCTCAAACCATTCACCATTTTCTTAAGATTCTGCATGGATTCCCCAGAGGATTCCACTTTGGCAAGCCCCCCTTTGGGAGCAGATCCGCCCTTCGTTTCAAGGAGGTCAGCCTGCGAAACTCCCACAATCTTACTGGAATTGATCTGCTCACCTTCAACGCTTTTTAACTGATTACTCATGGCCTGCTGCGGAGTTTTATCAGCTTGAAACGAAGTTGACGGAGGAAGTGCTTCGGTACGCGCAGTGTCTTTTTTAGTGGCTTCGGCTTTTTCTAATTTTTGCTCATCCGCATCTGGAACCTGCTCAACGGCCTTCTTTTTTTTCTTTTTTGTGACGCTTGCCTTTGTCTCCTCAGCAAGAGCTACACTTTTAAAAGTGTATGATAAAAATGGGATCAACAGCGCCGAACCCATTGCAATTTTTCTAAGGGGGGATTTCAAAGACATGCGCGAAACTCCTCTATGGTATGCGCCCAATCAGGCTTATTCCAAAATTTTACTTGCCGACTTTTGGTCGATCCGCCTTAATTCCACAGGCGGTTTTGACTTGAAAAACGTAACTTCCGAGCTCATCAAACCAGTACTCATTCTTGTCTTGATTCCATTTTTTTACTTCTTTTCCAACGGTTTCAACGAACTCTTTTTCTTCACCTACAAACTCTGCACCTTTAACACTGCGCTCTTTTCCGAGAATGGAATCCTTTTTTGCAGTCAGAATTTCGAGATACAGAAATCGGGCCTGAGCAAGCCATTTTTCAAACTCTGAATTCATGGAAACCAGCTCTTTCTGAGTATGAATTCCAAGTTGGTGTTTGATTTGTTTCTCTATCGCAATGAATGCACTCAAAATACGCTCCTTCCCAAGTGGATGACGTTCTTTGTCTTGGAGTTTGAGTCGTTTTTGAATAAGAACATCTTCACTCTTAAATAAATCGTTTAAAAGTGAATTCGACTTGAGGTTTTCCATGGTTTTTTGCCCAAGCTCCAGATTTGCATGACTTGCTCCTCGTGAAGAATTTTCAAAAAGTTGAGCATAGCGAAGGAGTGTCTCGGAACTCGAACTCGTTCCGTACCGTGAGACGATGTTACGAAGTTTGTCACCTTCTTTAATACTGTGTTTTATGAAACGTTGAATTCCTTCTTTTGCCACCTCGAAATTGCACATCCAATATTGAACGGTGGCCATCATAAACTGGGCCTCAGGATTGAAGCGATGAGCGAAAAATGGACTGGAAGCGGCGTATGTAGCCCCTAAGGATCGATTCGGAAAACCGGCCATGAAAAAGGCCCAACCCTGCTCATTGAGGGAGTCGTAGAAATAAAAGCTGCCTTGAGCCAAGGTTCTGTAGTATGCAAGCGCCTCGAGAAACTGCCCTTGTTCATAATAAAGTCGAGCCAGAGTCAGCACTGCAAGCTCTCTCAGTTTCTTAATTGAAACTCCAGTAATGCTTGAAGACTGCTCTGCAGCCGTAGGCTCAAGACTTACGACAATCTGCAAAGCATTTTTAGATTCACTCATTTTTCCCAAATTCAGAAGGCATATGGCTTCGAAAAATTTAGACCGACGGTAGTCGGGCGAATCAAGCGGCACTTTGAGAAAAGAGGACAAAGCCTTTTCGTAATTTCCATCTTCGAACGCTCCTACACCTCTGTAAAATGCAAAGTGAGGAAGATCTTGAGATTCAAGTCCAGGACTGTCTATCGTTCGGGCAATTTCAATCAGAGATGTTTCATCTAATGCTGACCTGCCTTCGTAAGAAGTCGAAAATATATTCCAAAGAACCGACAATTCACGCATGGATCGGAACTCTGGCCACGCTTTAGCAGCTTGAGCAATAAAATAGGGCGAAACATGCTGTGTATTTTCATCGATGGAATGAATGGCGCCCAGCGCAGCCCACAAAATAGATTCTGCTTTTGGATTTCCAGCAGATTTAGTGAGCATTCCGTGCAACTGTTCACTCAACGCATATCTTCTTGATGAAGAATATTTTACAATGGATCCAAGTTTTCCAAGGATATTTTCATCGACGCTTAAAGATTTTTGTGGCGCTTTTTGCACAACAGGAGCCACCTGACTCTGTGCCATGGCCTTGCTAAATTGTTCTGCATCCAGAAAAAGAGTGGAAATGTTTAAAATGGATAATAGAAAAAGTTTTACTTTCATGTCTTGTACCTACTTATTCGTAAGACCACAAAAATGCACTGAAGCCAACACTCACCACCCAAGCATGACGGGTATTTTTTTGCTTGGTTCCTCGATTTTCGCGCTCTTCTTCGAAGATATGATCGAATGCATCCACTCTGACGTTAAAGCTCTTTGCAAAGTAAAATCTTTCTCCAAATCCCCATACAAACGAAGATTTGCTACCTTGTGAAGTATCGATCGTAGAATATCCTGCAGAAATGGCGATGTCTGAATAAATAATTGCGAAATCTAGGAAGTTTATTTTTCCATACACAGGAGCAAACGTGCCGTAAATGCTGTGGCTCGCACGTAACCTTACGAATGAAGGCTCTAAATGTTTTTCCGTCGTAAAGCCGTCATCAGGCGTATAGTATTTTGTCGAACGAATTGCCGTGAGGTCTGCAGAATCTACTGAAGTGTATCTCGTGAATGCATATTCCATTCCAAGAGATTCCGTGACAAAGAGTCCTAAGCGGGCACCAATGACATTGGTTTTACTGTATGATTCATTTAATAAAGTACCACCAAAAAGAGAAGCTTCAGGCCGCAAAGCCTTCAAGAAATAACGATTTTGCAGAACTCGAACTGGAAGCTCCAGAACATCTTCTCCATCTTTTGTCTCGACAACATCATTTGGCTTTGCAATGGCAACATGGGAAGAAAGAAATAATGCAAAGGCAAAACACAATAGGTAAAGCTTGAATGGGATTAATTTACCTTCGACGTTGCGTCTATGGTGAGATGTCATGTTACTTCCTCTAATTCAGCATTCTTCTGCTCTTGGAGATATTCGGCTATGTGCCGGAAAACTTTAGACTCGTGATTTTGACACCCTAATAGCTCGATAGATTTCACTTCTTGGAAATGTCTTGCAAAAATAAATTTCACAATTCTAAATTTTCTTTTTTTGAATACGAAATCAAAAGCGTATATGTTGGAAGTTGTCAATTCTTCCAACAATGCCCATTGCTTTTCACACCCATTAAAGACGCCTCCACTAAACTCCGATCTGTTACAAAGAGACCAAATCCATAAAAGGAATATATAATGAAGTTTCCCATTCTACTGGGCATGTTGGTATGGGCGTCAATCGCTTCATGCGGTGAACAAAAAGTAAAGAAAGAAACACTCACTCCCAAGCAGAACATTTCTGCAGCCTCACAGAACTCAGCCAACAATCGAGCGAAGTCCGTTACGTTAAATTCAATCGCTCTCAATTTTGGAATTCCTGAAACGCTCAAGCCATTAAAAGAGTCTATTGCAGACGTAAAATTGGTTTCGAAGTATTCAGATTCACAAACCCTTGTTTTTGGAAAAGATTCGAAGACCTGGCTCTATGATGAGCTCACAAATCAATTGAGCATTGTTGCATTGGCGGGATCGCCAGAAGCCAGTGAAGTTGTTTTGCCACTTCCAAATGGTAACTATTGGTCTTACGGGACAAACAAAGTCACATACGGTTACGGTAAGTTAGAAACACGCTCCAAAGTTGTTGCAACGCTAGAAACGGAAGGACTTCAACCCAAGCTTTTAGGAGTTCTTGAAAAGGGACTCATTCTTGCACTGGGCAATAAAATTCAGATCTTTTGGTATCAAAATAACGGAACAGCCGACAAGATTATCCGCCAAGATCTCGAATGGGCTTTAGATCTTGTAACGCAGAATCAGTTCCCTCTTGCAGCCGGAGGCGCAAAAAACGGCTCGGGATTTTGGTTTGCAACTGCAGAAACTCTTTTCGCGATGTCGCAAGTGAGGAACAATGGCATCACAGAATGGTACAAGTTTGACATTCCGAATTAAAATAGTAGATTATTTATCTGCACTTAAGTAGCAGAATCCCCTCGATTTTTAAGGATTAAATTTGCCATCTCGACAAATCCTTCTCCTTCGCTGGAGTTGGTTACAAAGTGGGGAAGGAATTTCATCTCAAGAAGGTGGCTTTGCACATTCGCAACGCCAACGGAATGCATAAATACGGATTGATCAAAAAGTGGCTCGTCGTTCGGACTGTCACCGATTGTCAAAATCCTTTCTCGTGCTTCAGCACTTTCGAAAAGACTTTTTCCAGTTGATCTGAAGATGGTTTCGAGCAGCCCTGTGGCCTTATTTTGCCCAGCAGGCATGATGTGGCAATGAATAGTGCTGTACGTGAATGCAAGACCACAGCTTTCTGTTTTTTCACGCAGGAGAAGCAGATCTTGCAACGACAAACCGTGGCGTTCGAAAGTCCAATCGGAGACTCGGAAGGCGTTGTCGCCAGTAACCTTAAGCAGACCTGGCATTTCCTTGCACAATAAATGAAAACAGGCTTCAAGTTTTGCCCGGATTTCGTTTAAAGTAACACCGTCTGTTCCTATACTGATGGGACTCTCTTGGCCTTTTAAAAAACACGCACCGCCGTTTTCGGCAATGCCTCCTGCAAAGGGAAAGAGCGACACCATTGCACTGACCCAGCCCGCCGATCGCCCCGTGACGAGAAAAACGTGCACTCCAGCTTTCTCGAGACGAATAAGGGAATCGACAACGGCAGCAGAAATTTTTCCGTTTGTCGTCAGAGTGCCATCCATATCTGTGCCGATAAAATCTATTTTAGACAAAACAGAACTGTTGAGTAAATTCAAAGATTTTAACTTCGGAATGCTCAAGAAAAACCTCTTATGTGACCTTTATTTGGCGAGAGCGGCAGCACCAAAAAGAGATTTGATGTCGTCGTCGGAAAAGCGAAGCCCCGCACCCAAAAATCCGAAAGGCCGTGGTTCTTTACCGATGTTATCTGCACCACCCGTGAGGTAAATATTAGGCGTGATAAAGAAATTTGCATAGGACTTGATTCTTGCAAATCCTCGGGAGTCTCCGCGTTCGGCATTGCGCGCTGTTGATCCAAAGTTAAATGCTTCAATGGATGCTGCAAGTCTGTCATTGAAAAAATACAGATCGCCTGCAATACCGGCATAGCTTTCAAAGAGTCCAAATCGGACTCCGACAACCTGAAAACGCTTTGCAAACTGAGCATTAAATCGCAACCTGTTGCGATCTTCTGGCGAACGTTCGTCTTCTCTGACCGTTTCTACTGCACCATCGCTAGAGCGTGTGCGCGAAATTGTTGTGACTTTATGAGTTGATGGGCTATCGGACACACCGATTAAGTAAAAGCGATCGGGACGCGTAGACATGCGCAAGTTAAAATGATTTCCGGTCTGCCCTAGGTTTGCAGCATCTTCTGAGCGAAGTTCACCTTTATAGTCGACTTCGATTTTGAGCTGGGTTGCAGGACGTAACAGTTCTTGAACGTTTTTAAGGGTCGCTTTAAGCTCATTGGCCGTATCGTCTTTGGATACAAGTTGCCCCAGGGTACCTTCGCCTTTTTCAACTTTATCGACGATAAGTTGAATTTTGGCAGACGTTTTTTGAATATTTTGGACAGTCTCATCAGTTGACGCAAGGATATTTTTAATGTGTTCTTTATTGGGACCACTGACAATTTTTCGCAATTCACTTGAAAACACTTTTAAATCACGCGTAACGTCGGCAACTGAACGAATAGTTTCGTCAATTTTTCCGTCATTACGATCAATAATATTATTCAACTTTGCAACGGTGTCGCGAATGCCCTGAATGGCTGCAGCTGCATTCTTTCTTTCAGTTGAAATAAAATCACGGGTGTCTGTGGTAATTTGCTCAATATTTGTAAGAATATTTTTCATCGAAGACTTGCCATCTTCGTTGCCAAGAACCTGCGCCAAGGACCTGGAAACCGTCTGCAAATCTTTTGCAATGCTCCCGACAGATTCCATGAGCGCATTGAAGTCGTTCATCTCTTTTCGCTTTTCAATCAGCGAACCGGTCGGAATCGACTCTTTTCCATTTTCATTTCGAACAATTTCAATAAAAACATCGCCCAGAATTCCGCGAGAACGGAGTTCGATATAAGAGCCTGTGGGGATTTTAACAGTCCCATCCACTCGAAAGTGAACTTTAGCTCCCAAGGGCATGATCTCGATGGATGTGACCTCACCGACCTGAACCCCACTGGTTCGAACCTGAGTTCGAGCACCCACCCCACCCACGTTTTCGAGCAAAGTGTAAAAAGCCTGCTTCTTTTGTGCAAACGGATTGCCTTCCAAGGTAACAGCAATAACAGCAAGAGCCCCAAGCCCTGCAACTGTAAAAATACCTACCTTGAGCTCCGTGTTACTTCCACGAGTGACCATGCGGCTATTTCCATCCTTAAACTGGAGCGTTCATAGAATATTCTTTGTGAACCGCTTCCCGTTCTGCCCTTGTTGTTTCGGCGAATTTCACACACTTCAATATAGGCAAGAAATCCCTGCCATGACAATTCATACCCTTGTTGCCTTGAAAATCACAGTCATCATAATAGTTTTTTGCTCTTATGTGATAACTTTTGCCAAAGGACCATGCCTCGCTCCGGATAAAAATTGCCGAACAAGGGGATCAGTTGACGCTTTAAACTCTTCGGGAGATCCTTCGAGGTAAATTTGGCCTTCATGTAGCAACACAATATGCTCTGCTGTGGAAAGCACACTTCGAATGTCGTGACTGATCACGACGCTCGAAAGGCCCGGATTCTTTTCCTGCATGTCCCGTATCAGATCATCAATGAGTTCAGCGACGAGGCTGTCCATACCCGTCGTAGGCTCATCATACAGCAAGAGCTTTGGTTTTAATGCAAGCGCCCTTGCAAGTCCGACGCGTTTTTTTTCGCCGATAGAAAGCTCCGAAGGAATCCTTGCCTCAATCCCTTTTAAACCCACGAGATCCAGCAGACGCTTGACTTCCGCCTTCATCTCTTTGGGAGATAATTTTGTAAATTCTTTGAGAGGAAAACAAATATTTTCGAAAACAGACATACTGTCGAACAATGCGCCATCTTGAAAAAGCAACCCGATTTTACGTCGCACAATGCGCCATTGCGCCTCTGTGGCCTGACTCATGTCTTCATCGTCTACAACGATGGAACCCGAATCAGGGCGTAAAACGCCTACAATGTGCTTAATTGTAACAGACTTACCTTCACCACTTCGTCCAATAATAAAGGTAATTTTACGTTCTGGAATTTTAAGATTGAGCCCACGCAACACACGCTGAGAACCAAATGCTTTGTAAATGTTTCGAAATTCTACAATGTACTCGGGCGAACTTTGTGAATTTGGAGACACAGAACCAAGCGAATCTTCATGTTCCATAGGATTACCGCGCCTGAAAAAGCGAAATGAAAAAGTCGGTAATGAGGATGCTTAAAAGACTTGTGACCACGGCCTGAGTGGTGGCCTCACCCACACCTTTTGCACCGCCTCGTGCATAGTAACCCTTATAGCATGCGACGGATGCTAAAATAAATCCAGACACCGCGGCCTTAAACATGCCTTTTTGAACATCACTCCACCACACCAGCCACTTGAGCTGAGTGAGAAAAACTTGAGTGTCGACTTTGAACATCAGCACGGCAATAATATAGGCACCGATGGTTCCAACCAACAGAAAAATTGCAGAAAGGATAGGTAACATGATGATACTGGCCACGACTCTCGGAACGATAAGGTAACTGACAGGATCGACGCCCATGGATTCCATGGCATCAATTTGTTCATTGACGCGCATGGTTGCTATTTCAGCCGCCATAGCCGCTCCAGCGCGCCCTGTTACGATAAATCCACACATGACAGGGGCAAGTTCAAGAGCCAGTGCTTTACCCGTTGCTGCTCCAAGCATCCCTTCAGCGCGAAAAATTCCAAATATCTTTCCGATCTGAAGGCCAAGCACCGCACCCGTAAAAAGTGAAGACAAAAATACGATGCTAAAACTCTTGTTACCTACAAATTCCAATTGTTTAAATAAGAGACGAAGGCGCAGGGGTGGATGAAATGTCCAGTAAGCCATTTCACGGATAAGAAGCGAATATCGTCCGAGTCCCTGAATACCCGTTCGAACATATAACCCTATAGACTCCAATGCCCCAACCACTGAATCCATCATAAGCGCTGCCCTTGCTTTCTGGAGCGCAACAGCTCCCCAAGCCCTGCCAAGTCTGAAAGTCTGAGATTCGCAGAACTGTCGAGATGAGCGACAACCGGAAGTTCGATGACATCTTTCGCAAACTGCCCGAGATCTTTTTCGACACGACCTTGAATGGCAAGAAAGCTTTTCAAGTAGTTCGCAAAGGTTTGGGAATCTTCATCCATTGCGTTCTTTATTCCCGACTTTGAAATAAATTCACGCAACGCAACTTCTGACTTGAGATGCTCTGGAAAACTGCGGTTGATGACGGCTTGATTTGGCTTTAGTTTGAGATGGTGTAAAGCATATCCCAACTCCCGAGCAACGGCCACGGCATCATCTCGAACCGATGTGACGAGCACAATATTGGTTGAAGGATCGCGAAGCCATCCCCGTGAAAATTCAAGGCGCCCCATCATGCGCAAAAAGACGGTGTCGAGCAGCATCAAAAATTCGCCCAGATTCAACAAAAGATTTTGCCCACCAATCTGCGCAAGGCCATCGAGGATTTTTCGTGCTCCCGATTTAACAACTTTTTGCCAGAGTGTTGCTTTTGTTTCGGCGTCGCCCATGAACCAACGCATCCAATCGATAATTTTTGAATCAAAAAAAGCCATGAGTTTTTCTGGCTTTGCAAGAAAATCGATCGCATGAATTCCGGGCGCAGTGTCGATCACGAGATCGTCGAGTGTGCTGTCTTTTTCAACCCATTCCGCAATACGCACCATCGCAAACGTATCGGTTGCTGTTGCAAGTTTTTCGGCCACAGCTTTAAAAAGCGGATTCGCAAACAGTCGCGCTTCTGCATCGGGCGAAAGGCCCTCTTCCCTGACCCACCTCCGCAAACTGTCTCCAATCAGCAGAAGTGCCGCCCGCAATTCCCCTGTTCCTTCGTCCAATGGAACCTGAACACCTGCTTCGGTTAACTCACCTACGCTGAGTGCCGTTTGCAGACGCCGTGCGGGATCGATGGAGAGGAGCCCTACCCTTCGGCCTGAGCGCGCAAGGGAAAGCGCGAATCCTGCAGACAGCGTTGTTTTGCCAACTCCACCCGCCCCAAGAAAAATATGTAAACGGGGATTTGAACTATTAGAGTTTTTCATATTGTGGCGTTCCTGAGAAGCTCAAGGTCCATCGTCAAATTGAGACTCATACGCTCTATGATTTCTGCAGATCTTGCTTCGGGCTCAATAAGCAAGACATCGGGTATGGAAATAACCTGCAAGGCACCTTCTGTTGTCTGCAACCTTTGTCTGAGCAAATCTTCAAACTCTCCACGTTTTCCAACATCGCGTGCCACAATTTGCAACTCCTTTTTTGATTCAGGAGAAACAAGATTTTGTGAAAGTTGAGTAAACCAAGTCGATTCTTGAAATTGTGCAAATGATGCCTTAGCCGTTGCGGGCAATGCCTTATTGACACACACAAGCAACGGAGGTCTCTTCATCTCATGAGTGAGCTTTGGAACAAATTCGAGAGCTTCTTCTACCGGAAGCTCCTCAGGTAAGGTAACAACCACGGTACCAACCAACGCAGGATCGGCAAGCATTGCAGCAACACGCTCACATTCATAGGCAAGTGGCCCTGTGATTCCAAAACTTGCGATGGTCGGTGCAATACTAAACAAAGAAATACCATGCCCTGTGGCTGGTGCATCAACAATAATACGATCGTATGTCCAGCCGCGTTCTTCCTTCGCAAGCTTTACCAACCAAAATAAACGCCCCAAAAAGAACAGCTCTTGAACGCCTGGGGATGCATGAATAAGCCGTTGGACGTGCTTATTTTCAATGACGAGATTATAGAGAAGTTTCATCCCCAAATGCTGAACAAAGTATTCGCGGATTGCTTCGTCGGGGGCATAATTCATCGTTGAAAGATCGGTTTGAACGATTCCCTCTTGATGGGAAACAGGAGACTTTTCATAGATGGGAGATACGGAATCACGCAGACTCCATTGAACGATTAAAACTTTTTCTTTCATCGAAACAAAGTGCTTCGCAAGAGCTAAAGAAACACTCGTTCGTCCGACTCCACCCTTGCCAAGTACAAAGAGTAATTTTTGATTGAGGAAATTTTGTGACATATTCACTTGTTGTTTACTTTGCGACATATTCACTTGTTGTTTACATCGCGATGTTCGACGTCGACCACTTCCGACTGCCTTCGTGTTGATGTACTTGCAGCCCCTTGAGAAGGAATTTGCTGAGCGGGCTCCGAGCGCACGGAAATTTGAGGGGGATTCGTAACTTCTTGAGGTGCACTCCGAATGATTTCCGGATTTTCAGGTATTGTATTGTTCAAAGTTGTATTTGTTGTCTGAGGTCCATCCTCAGGATTGATGCCTTTTTTGAAATTTCGAATACCTTCGCCAATGCCTTTTGCAATTTCAGGGATTTTTCGGCCACCAAACATGAGCAGTACGATCCCAAGAATCAGACCAAGCTCCATTAAACCGATACGGCCGCCAAACATAAATATGTTCCCCCAAAAATGAGATTGAACTCCTTTGACTTATACCGGACGGTTCAAAGACGTCAATTGACGACGCACAAAGATTGACTCAAGGTGCGGTTATGGAAACACTTTTGCGGTTATGGTTCTTATTTTTCGCCGAGTTTGATAATGTGCCGCGAAAAGATGGTTTTGGCCTGCAAATATTTGTAATTGTTTGCATTGACAAACACGCCCGTGCCGACGGTTTCTGAAACCCCAATCCCATATTTTTGCAGCTGTTCTGCTTTGTCTGGATTGTTGGTGAGCAAGCGAATTGGACCTGCACTGAGCACCGACAGCATTTCGGCTGCACAGCGATAGTCGCGCAGATCATCTGGAAAATTGAGATGCCGATTGGCCTCGAAAGTATTTAGACCTTGCTCCTGGAGAGCATAAGCATCCAGTTTGTTATAAAGTCCGATTCCTCTGCCCTCTTGTCGCAAATAAAGCAGAAAGCCGCCCACATCTGCAATTTTAACCAAAGACTCACGCAATTGATGGCCACAATCGCATTTTTGCGAACCAAAGACATCACCCGTGAGGCATTCCGAGTGCAGTCTTACCAATGGATTTTTGGACGCTTCCCAGTTGCCAAGCCCAATGGCAATGTGCTCGAGACCGTCGGTTAAGCCATCGAAGGAAAAAAAATCCCCCGACAAACTCCCATCGAAAATGGGAATGCTCACACGCTGACGAACAGCAAGGCCCTTTGAAAGCTCATCCTTGACCTGAAGCATTCCGATATCCTCCTCAGCACCCCAAAAAACACAGGAATGAATTGCCTAGTGTTTCGCATCGGTCATATTTCAAAATTATTGACAAATCTCATTCCAAAGTTTGGGATTCTGGGAGCAAAGAGGTCATTTTGAAAATTGCACTTCATCCTTTGTGCCAGAATTCTGCGCATGTTTCTTTGCGGCCATCCGTCTCTCCGTTTGTGTTCTCCAAGTGTCTTGAGAATGATCCTTTTCAGGAGGTCTCGCCCATTCGATGAGCTTTCCCGTTCCTGCGGGATGATTCAAAACACGCTTTTGTATTCCTTGTCTATCACTTAAGTCGGCCATTGAAGCAAACGCCGCCACAAAAATCCCAAAAATCGAGAGCGCCGTGACAATAAGGAAAGCAACAAACCCTTTGTCCCAATCAAGTGGCTTCATGAGAAAACCTCCATGGAGTAAAATCCATCACTCCAAGGAAAGCTTAGCTCTCAATTTGCTTCGTGGGGTCCAAATGCTCCCCTATCCCCCTAATCACCTCTTTGAGAAAACAGCCGTGCCTTCTTGAAAGCTCGACACTCTCTGTCAGCATAGGTCATGGCGCCCTTTGAGATCGTACAAGTGCGCTTCGTGACATCCTTACGGATGGTCAGCTCATCTGACTTCCCTTTATTTTCTCGAAACTGGATCTGGGCATCTTTGGGGTTCACGGACTGAACGAAAACAAGCTGCAATTCCTCTATTTTGCCGTCTTGTTTCCAGTTCCACTTGTAGTATTTTTGAGGCTGAGCCGCCAATGCGACACTTGCCATGGCGAAACCGCCTACAATGATAAGCTTTGCCACTGCAAGCATACCGAATTTTGCGTACCCTAGAAATCTGTTTCGTGACATTTTTGTTACCTCTAAGTGATTGGTTTACCTCTCCAACTCATAAGTTCATCGGTGAATTGCCAAATTTCATGAGAACTTCCCCCTATCCTCAGAGAGCCACTTATATTCTTTGAAAGGACCCTTGTCAGAAGTGGGGGGCTTCGCTATTTTGCGGGGTTGTACGAAAACCAATTTTAGGAATTCCGAGGTGTCTGATGTCAGAACTACAAAGAGCTCAATTAAAGGAAATAGAAGATAAATTTGATCCCATCCGGAGGTATCTTTGACACCCCTCTGAAGCGAAAGCGGATGATGGAAATCGAATCGGAAAGCAACACCGACCCCGATTTTTGGAACGATCGAAGAAAGTCTTCAAAACTCCTCAAAGAAAAAAAGGGCTTAGAAGAAGGCTTCAGTGTAGTGGCCGACATCGGTCGAAAGATCGACGACGCCCTCGTTTTGATTGAGTTCGGCGAAGGCGGAGACACCGACGCTGAAAAGGAAGCCGAAGAATCCATCGTCATCGTAAAAAGAGACGTCGAAGAACTCGAAACACGCAGACTCTTAGGCGGCGAAACCGATCGCAATTCAGCCATCGTCACTGTCAATGCAGGCGCTGGCGGAACGGAGGCCTGCGACTGGGCTTCGATGGTTACTCGCATGATCCTTCGCCATGCCGACGTCCGAGGCTGGAAAGCAGAACTTGTTGATGAACTCGAAGGAGATGGCGCAGGTCTTCGCAACGCAACCATGACAATTGATGGCGATTTTGCATATGGACTTTTAAAGTCTGAAATTGGCGTCCACCGGCTCGTTCGGATCTCTCCCTACGATGCCAACGCAAGACGACACACCTCGTTTTGCTCGGTATTTGTGAGCCCCGTCATCGACGACGAAATTCACATCGAAATTAAAGACAGCGATCTTAAAGTCGACACCTTTCGAGCAGGGGGTGCAGGGGGGCAGCACGTCAATAGAACCGACTCCGCTGTTCGTATGACACATATGCCCACAGGTTTTGTTGTTCAAAGTCAGCAACAACGAAGCCAGATCCAGAACCGGGAAATGTGCCTCAAGCTCCTCAAAGCAAGGCTGTATCAAGCAGAACTCGAAAAGCGCACCGCTGAATCTCGGGTGATTGAAGATACGAAACTCGACAATTCCTTCGGTTCCCAAATCCGCTCCTATGTTTTGCATCCCTATAAACTCGTCAAAGACACTCGAACGCTCCACCAATCCGGAAACCCCGGGTCTGTTCTGGATGGAGATCTTGCAGAATTTTCGCGCGAGTATCTGCGTCAACTTGCTGCAGGATCATTTAAAGGAAAAGGTGGCGGAAGCGACGACGAAGTTTAAATTTTAATTATTAATAAAAATATTTTTATTTTTAGCTCAACAAAGGAATTCATCATGAGTGAACTCATAAAAGATCTGTTAAATACCATCAAAGATGTTCCTGACTTTCCAAAACCTGGAATCCTCTTTAAAGATATTTCCCCCTTGCTCAAAGACGCAAAGCTCATGAAACGCGTCATCCGCGAAATGGCACAATTTGTAGAATCTGTGGGGGCCGACTACATCGTGGGCGCAGAATCGCGCGGATTTCTTTTCGGAATGCCTTTGGCTCTCGAACTGGGCTCTTCTTTTGTGCCCGCTCGTAAAAAAGGGAAACTTCCCGGCGCCGTGATTACTCAAACCTATGACTTAGAATACGGCATTGATCATATCGAAATGCAAAAAGATTCCGTGCAGAGCGGAAAGCGTTACCTTATTGTAGACGATGTCATTGCCACCGGCGGAACAGCGGCTGCCATTGCAAATCTTATTCAAGGAAATGGTGGAATTGTTTCTGGCTATTCATTTCTGATTGAACTCACATTCCTTCCAGGAAGAAATGTGTTGCAAAAGATTTCGAGCAACTCACAAATTCACTCGATTTTGCCACTTTAAATTTATCTTGGTCAGCAGGAAAAAGTGTGGCTCCCCGCAAGTCCTGGGCAGTGATCTGCACAAGTCTCATCCTAAGACTCGTCCCTTCCCTGGGATCTTTGCTGTGGGTTATTCCGTTTCGGGTTTCCCATTGCCTTCCATGACCGATCAGTTTTTCTCCTCCGAGAGCCTGCCGTCAAGAGATGCGGGTTGTGTGAGCCACACACTCCTTTCGGAGCAAATGCAAATCATTCAATGGATAAGATCTGCCCTCTGAAAGTGGACAGACACTTGAAGACAACATTCTTCCCTGAGCATGGTTTGCGAAACCCGTGGCTTTTCGTCATAATGCAGAACATTTTGAAAGAAAGAGGACTTTTCCATGAAGACTTTTGAAGTTTCCGAAAATTTAACCGTTTCTCAGTTTCTAGACAGGGTCAAGAATGCGATCAGCGGCCGTTCATTGGGCGACATCGTGACCATCAAGGAAACAGATGGGAAAATCCTGGTCACGATTCAAAAACTCGGAACCAGTGAATTGCGATTTCAAGTGCAGAAAAAAGATGCGGGAGGCTTTCTTGCCACTCTTGATGGCGAAAAAATCGCCTTTACGCACAAACCCCTGCGCAAAGAAGTCGAAGGAAAATTGCAAAAGCTTTTAGAATCTTTGGGCGCAAAAACGACGGCGTAAATAGCGTTTTAAAGTAACACCGCCGCTCAAAGCGAACTCCTCTGCACGGGCTGACGTGAGGCCGTTTTAATAGATTAACACTCCATCATCGGCACCTCGAAGTTTCAGATCAAATCCTTCGATGAACTTGCCGTCACCCGTGCTGAACTCCCAGTTCTATTGCATCCAGTCTGGCTCGGCGCTGCGTGCAAATGCTTCTCTACAAACCGCTATAATGCACGTTTCTCCATGTCGAGATTGAAATACATTTCCAAGATGCCACGATGCATAAGCGTGGGGGGCCACTGGATGAGGTGAGCCTTGGCGAACGAACTCGGAAATTTGTGCTTCTGGATCTTTCGAGAAAGCTATTTCGTTCAACTTTGCTCTAAACTCAAGTTGGGCACTCTTCATCCAGGGATAAGCAATGCGATCAAGTGCATGCTGTCCTTCATGTTTGAGGAGAGAAATGCGAAATCTGTCCCCGTTCACCCCTCCTTCCCACGCAGGCATTACCGCACACACGCCTTGCTCATTTTCCCATCCACCAACGAATTTTTCATCAAAAGTTGCATATGCTAACCAGCCTTTTTCGATGAATCCGTTCAGAAGATTCACATGCAGGGTAACTTGTCCGCCAAGCGTTTCTACCTCAAAGGTTGCTTTCTCGTTCGTACGCCATGCCATGAACGAGCGGAATGGAGTGACAACCCCAAACAATGAATTGACCCCTTCTGCCAACAGCAATCGTTCAAGTGTCGTTTCGATTGTGTCAAAGTCAGACGAAATAAGAGTTGTACCCGAAAGCTCATTGAGGGCCGCAAGGAGTTGGTCTTCTGCCGCAGGTAGTTCCATTGTTCTGCTCATTACCTGGGACCAATACGAATGGTAGATGTTCTGAATTCTCTCCACCAGTGGTTCATCACCTCTGCAGTACTCTTGGCCTGTTCGAGCTTTTGATTCTGGCTTGAAGAAACGGAGTCGCAGACGATCGCGCATCGAGGCAAGATCCGGAGTGATTTCACTTGATGGAAGTTCGTCGATGAATGAAATTGCGTTTGTTACGTCTCCTTGCTGGAGAAAGGAAAGTACTCTGTGGTCCAATGGATTTTCCTTAATAATACAATCATACGCTTTTTGGCTGCTTATGACGGTCGTTCAGATTTAGCCGACGAGCATGACGAACCTGCCTTTGGGAAGAGAACTCACCAAATCAAGGCGTTCTTTAACTTTGATTTTCTTCCCGACTTTGCTTACCTCTTAAATGCTTTAAAGACGAGTAGCAGCAAAGACCTTGGCTTTATGTGCCGTCAAACGCTTTTTGAAGTTTGACGATATCCAACTGTTGCATGCTCATCATGGCTTCCATCATGCGAGCGACCTTGTCAGGATTTTTATCTGACGCCATCTTGATGAATGCGGCTGGGACAATTTGCCAGCTCACATTCCAGCGGTCCTTGAGCCAACCGCAATGGGACTCCGTTCCGCCGTTTTCGATGAATGCTTTCCAAAGGCGGTCGGCATCGGCATTGTCATCGCAGATAGCCATGATAGACGCGGCCTCTGTGAGCTTAAAATGCGGTCCCCCGTTTAAAAGCATGACTTCGTGCCCAGCGAGATTTAAGGTGACAGTCAGCGGTTTTCCATCCCGCATGATTGTTTCTGTTACTTTAGAATTCTTGATAAGCCCTGCATAGAACTCAGCTGCTGCCTCTGCTCCAGAATCAAACCACAGGCAAGTTTGTACTTTAATGTTGGTGCCCATAAATTCTCCTCGTTACTTGTTATTAAAAGACGTAACGTAGGGCCATCAGCTCAACCCAGAGCGCCCACGACTTGCGACTTTCCAGATCGGAGTCTGACGATGTGGAAACCACACTGGTCGAAGACTCTGAAGTGTAGGAGTAGGATCCATAGCTGACTCCCAATCCGCCGCGATACGAAAGCTTGTCGATGATTTTTACGACGGCACTCCCCTGAATCGCAATATCAAACCCCTTGTAGGAGCCTTTGCTGTTTGCGGCGGGCGTTGATTCTGATTCTAGCCTCCTTGCCTCGTAGACGTAGTGAAGACTTTCTGCAATTTCGAGCGAAAATCCATCCATGGGGATGGTCAAAACCCCATAGGGCCCAATGGCTAAGGACGCCGAACGACTGAGCGTGTTTGCAGTAACAGCTTGTGCCTTTTCTTCGACGGTGCCTGCCGAACCCTGGTACCTTATTTGCCCGCCTAATTCGAATTCATCGCTTAGAAAATATCCCAGCCCAAAGCGCGTGTTGCCCGCACCCGTGTAGGACTTTCGGACGCGCACTCCATAATCTGCAACGCGTGCGACGAACTCAAGAGTGTTTCCTTGAAATCCACCTGAATCTGAAGCCGTTTTCGCGGTGTGTTCGATTCCACTGGAAGAATTAAATGTGTCGTTATTTTCAGCATGTGTGTATGCCGCAATGGGAACTTCAAGATAGGCTGCGTTGCGCGAAGAGCATGAAAAAGTAACACCACCGAGCAAGAGGAAAATAGAACGAGAATACTTCACAATGCGACCTTTCATTTTGTATGGAATAGACTGTCGGAAACTCTCAATCCTCTTCGAACACGGGCTTTTCTTTGAGGGATTGCAACGTGAATTCCGAAATGAACTCTTCTACTCCGAGTTCTTGAATTTTTCGAAGGATGGTTTTTCGAGCGATAAATTCAGCATCCCCAGCTTCTAAAACCTGTTTAAAATGATGGCTCGCCTCTTTGACCTGACCTATCCGTAAATATGCCATTCCAAGATTAAACTGCACATGGGATTTAAATTTATCGAGAAACTGAAGTGCACTTTCGTAAAATTGGATTGATTCGAGTGCTTTCCCACTGCGCGCCAAGGAAACAGCACGATTATTAAAAAAACTCGCTAATGCTTGGCTTTCAAAATTGCCTTCAATCTTTTCAAAAAAAGATTTAGCACCTATTTCATCGCCTGCAATCATATAAGCCTTGCCCATTCCGACGAGAGCATCTTGGTTAAGTTCGTCGTTTTCGAGGACTTGGCCAAACATGTCTTTGGCGCCATCCACATCTCCGAGACCAAGGAGAGCATCTCCGCAGAAGACTTTGTGGTTCAAGTTTTTAGGACTTTTGGCCGCAAGTCGCTCAAAGATGATCAAGGCTTCGTCAAAGCGATTGAGAAAACAGAGTGCTTTGCCCAAAGTTGTAAGCGTTTTTAGAGTTTCTGTTTTTTCGCAGGGAACATTGCGGCGGAAATAATCTTGTAGAACCGTTGTGGCGCTTTCAAATTCTTTTTTGAGAATAAAAAGCTCTCCAACACAGTACACAAAACGAGAATTATTTGTAATCTCGTTCATGATATCCGATTCGTGCAGCATCTTTTCGCATTCTTCAATATTTCCTTCCCGCAACAGATGTTGCAAGTTGCGAATGCGAGGTAACAACTGCAAAACTGCATTTTGTTCTGCACGAATTTCGTTAATTTTTTCGAGCAAAGGCCCTGCCCCGCCGCGCTTGGGGAGCGAGTGACGAATATCAAGCTCTGCCATCAAAAAGGTATCTTCTGCCGTGATTGCAGTAGAACAAATGAGGATGTCTATTGCATCGTATCTGGTTTCACGGCGAATTTTTTGCGCAACGACAAATCCGCTCATATCATGGAGAGTCCAGTCTAAAATCACAATGGAAATGTCATCTGGATTGGCTCTCTTCAGAATCTCGAGTCCTTCTGCACCTGTCGCAGCGGTGCGAACAACGTAACCTCCAGCTTTTGCGAAAACACCATTGTAGAAGGCGCGCAATTCGCGATCACCTTCTATAATAAGAATCCCAAGATCAGTGGAGCTCACTCAGGGGTCTCCCCCTTTTCAATGCGGGGCTCACTGCCGTCATAAAAGACAATGCGCGATTCTCCTTCAAGAAGAGTTGCAAGATTTACAGGCCGGCCCCAAACCTTGTAAAGATTTTGAATGGTTTCTAAAGCCTGATCGAGTTTGAGATCTTTACCGTGATGGCGGTGCTTTAAAAGCAGTTCGCCGCGATTTCGATAATTTCCGTCTACAGCTTCGATAATGGGTTGGCCAAAATTCGTGAGTGCATCCAGCAGTTCGCGCTTAATGGATTTAAAATCACGATCATGAATCACAGCCTGACCAGTGCGTCTATCTTGTGCCCAATTAAAGAGCTTGGCATCTTCACAAAAATCTTCATCCATAAACTCATCTAGAAACGTAATGTCGTTATGGTACTTGCGCACTTCAAAAAGTTTTTCGAGGCCTTTATTGGTGTTTTTGTTCCACGCTTTTCGCTCTGCGGGATCTTCGCACAACATGTAGTCGAGTCCGAACTTTCCGGTGTTCCAACGATGTTCAATATGACGCATGAGCTCAAGACCTATTTTATACGGGTTGAGCCGCATCGAACTTGTCTGCAGAACTCCGGCATAATGATCGCAGTAATCGACAATTTCAGAATCGTTGAGCACATACTGAGTCATGAGTTTGGAATGCCAGTAAACAGCCCAACCTTCGTTCATGATCTTGGTTTGGCCTTGCGGCGCAAAATAATACGCTTCTTCACGAACTATCGAAAGGATATCTCGTTGCCAATTTGTGAGCGGTGCATGCTCGATCATAAATTGTAAAACATCGCGACGTGGACTTTCGGGAAAACGCTTTTCGCGCTCGAATTCCCTGACGAGACGTTGCTGTTGCTCTTTAATGTAACTGTCGGGATTGATGTAGCCATCCATGTAGGCACGATTCACAGGGAGCTTTGGAACCGGACGCTTTTCTGGAGAAACAAGCATTTCTTCATAATCGGATTTTTTGGGCTCTCGGCGGATGTGGGGACTGTGCGGATCAATTAGATTTTCGAGGGAAAGGCAGACGTCGATAAAATTCTCGACTTCATCATGGCCCACCTCTTCGATGTAGCGGCGCACGCGGCTGCCGTGGTTAGCCATTTCATCGAGCATTTTTCGGTTTGTGTGTGCAAATGCATAGTTGTTTTTGAAAAAATCGCAGTGTGCATACACATGGGCAATCACGGTTTTTTGGTCGACCATGGAATTGCTTTTGAGCAAATAAGCGTAACAAGGATCGTTGTTGATGACCATTTCATAAATCAGCGAAAGGCCATACTCGTAGCTTTTTGAAAGTTGCTCGTACTCCATCCCGAAGCGCCAGTGCGGATAGCGGGTTGGAAAACCTCCGTAAGCGGCGATTTCACTCATCTGTTGATAATTCACCATTTCGAACATCACCGGAAAGAAATCAAGTCCGAGATTTCGACAATGGGACTCAATTTCGGCAACAATAAGTCTGAGTTCGGGTGTTAATTCACTCGAAAGTCTTGGATCAAGTGACATTTGTTACTTTCCTTTCCCCAAGAAGGCCTTGAGTGCTCCCATGATGCCTTCGCGATCCTTGATCTGGTGATAGCAGACCCTTTCGTTTTCTTCGCCGTAGTGTTTTTCAAGATCTTTTAAGAACTGACCACTTCCGTAACGACTTTCGACCTGGCCATAGGAAAACAGATTGCATGCAGGGATTAAAACATTATCTAAGAGGTTCATACACTCATTGGTGTCGTTTCCACTCCAATTATCACCATCGGAAAAATGAAACAAATAGATGTTCCATTCATCAAGAGGATAATCGTCGCCGATGATGCGTTCGCACAAGCGATAGGCGCTGGAAATCAGAGTTCCACCGCTTTCTTTGGTGTGGTAAAAGGTTTGCTGATCGACTTCACGGGCAACGGCATCATGAATGATATACCGTGTGTCGAGGTTGTCGTAGTTTCGGCGTAACCAAGTGTCGAGCCAAAATGAGGTGAGCCTGACAATTTCTTTTTGCTCATCGCCCATAGAACCCGAAACATCCATCATATAAATAATGGCAGCACTGGCTTCGGGCTTTTCTTCAATTTTAAAGCTTCGGAAACGCTTGTCTTCTTTGATGGGAACGATGCGAGGATCTTTGGCATCAAAATCACCGCTCGCAATCTGCCGTTTCATGGCCTCTTTAAAAGTCCGCTTAAAATTACGTAAACTTTCGGGCCCTGTGCGCAGCAAACCTTTGTAACGAAATTTCTTGGACGTTATATTTTTCTTCCCTTTGTCTTCGATGCGGGGAAGTCCTAATTCTTCGCCAAGGATATCTGCAAGCTCTTCGAGCGAAACTTCGACTTCAAGCCCATGCTGGCCTTCGCCCTGCCCTGCTTCGCCTTGACCAGGTTGAGGTTGTCCTTGGTTGAGCGGATCACCCGGTTGGCCATCGCCTTGTCCCACGCCCTTTTGCTGGTTCTGCCCAAAAACAAAATGAGGAAGGTTAATGCGCGGCAAAGGAATGGTGACTTGTTTGTTCCCTTGCCTTCCGATCAGCTCGCCGCTGGAAATATATCTTTTTAGATTTTCTTTGATGCGTCCTCGGACAATACGACGAAACCGGTTGACGTCTGTTTCCATTTTCATCGATGCGCAACTCCTGCAAGTGACGCAAAGCGCAGAACAACGCAGCTTCGCGTCCTTAGAATAGAAGGGACCCACACCCCAGAAGGCGCTGGGCGAAGGAGGTCACACGAAAAGTCTGCAATTCTCGCGTGACCCCAGGCGGAAAAAGGCGGAGCTTAGGTCGACGCAGAACGCTTGACATCACCACGGGCAAAGATACTGGCTACAAAATGCAGTGCATCCGTAGAACAAATATCACAATAACCGTAATTCTTGATCAGGCGATTTTTAACGACATCGATCTTGGCTTGTGTTTCTTTATCGACCACGTTACTCACCAAGCTTGTGAGCTTAATGGTGTCTTTTTGATCTTCAAAGAGCTTGAGTTCAAGTGCTTTGTGAAGACGTTCGTTGGTCTTGTAATCAAAGGTCTTTCCATCAAGGGCAAGTGCACCAATGTAGTTCATAATTTCCCGGCGGAAATCATCCTTACGGCTGTCTGGAATGTCGATTTTTTCTTCGATGCTGCGCATGAGCCTTTCATCAGGCTCTTCGCTTTGGCCTGTGTACTTATTACGCACACGCTCTTTTTGAGTATACGCTTTGACATTGTCGATATAGTTTGCGCAAAGTTTAGCGATGGCTTCTTCATCTGCTGAAATCGCGCGCTGAACTTCATTCTTCACCATATCTTCATACTCTTGCTTCACAACGGCAAGCAGCTCACGGTAACGCTTACGGGTTTCTTCGTCGCGAATAAGGCTGTGATTTTTGAGACCACCCTCAAGTTCATTGAGGACAATAAAGGGATTGATGCACCCGTTACCCCTGTTCTCAACCAACGAATTCGAGATTTTATCTTGAACGTAACGCGGAGAAATTCCATCAAGACCTTCGCGCATGGCTTCTTTGCGAAGTTCTTTGATGTTGTCTTCGGTGTAGCCTGGAAGGGTTTTTCCATCATAGAGCTTGAGCTTTTGCATGATGGTTAAATTGGCTTTTTTAGGCTCTTCAAGGCGAGTTAAAATCGCCCACATGGAAGCAGTCTCAAGCGTATGCGGCGCCACATGGATGTGGGGCACGCTTTCGGCATTGAAATCCTTGCGGTAGATTTTAACTTCTTCTTTGAGTTTGGTGATGTAGGGAACATCGATTTTAACGGTACGGTCGCGCAAGGCTTCCATAAATTCGTTGTTTTGCAGCTTGCGGAATTCGGGCTCATTCGTATGACCGATAATGACTTCATCGATATCTGTTTGAGCGAATTTCTTGGGCTTAATTTTGTGCTCTTGCGACGCAGAAAGAAGGTCGTACAAGAATGCGACGTCGAGCTTGAGCATTTCGATGAATTCGATGATTCCACGGTTTGCGACGTTAAATTCACCATCGAAGTTAAAGGCTCTCGGGTCGGAGTCAGATCCGTATTCCGCAATTTTACGGTAGTTCAAGTCTCCCGTAAGCTCAGTGGAGTCTTGGTTCTTTTCGTCTTTTGGCTGAAATGTGCCAATACCTACGCGATCTTTTTCAGAGAGCAGAAGGCGGCGAACGCGGATGTGCGTGCGAACCATCTTTTCCCAATCACCACCGTAGTGCTTCATGAGTTCGGCATAAATAAAGCGACAAGCGGGGTTCAAAGTTCCTTCGAGGTAAACCTTGTCTTCCATGCCCTTGCCCTTATTGAGGAAGCTCAGGACTTTTCCGCGTGCTTCTTCAGGAAACAGGAGCAAAGGCTCTTGGTGCATGGGGCAAGCCATGCGATCGTCCATGGCGATAAACTTCGAAAGGCCGACCCAATCATAGGTATAAAGTGCGCCTTCCGCCTGGTACGAATACCATTCGATTCCTTTTTTGAGGATGCGGGCGATGGTAGATTTCGCACTTCCCACAGGACCATGCAAAAGTAACACGCGCTTTTCAGTACCATAGCGAAGGCTTGCCGCTTTAAAGAAATTCACCAATTTCGAGAGGTGAACATCGAGTCCAAAAACGGCGTCCTTACCATTGCTGAGGGGATCATCAAAAAATTTGTAATGAACAAGTTTCTTTTTGTGTTCAACATACTCATAGTGCCCAAAGCTCATGATCATATCGAACATACGTTGAAATGCGGTCCGCGCGACCTTAGGGTTCTTTGTTACGACCTCCAAATAGTCGTCGAATGAACCATCCCAGTTCAATTCATGATAAACGCTTGGACTATAGGCCTCGCGAACAATTTCAAAGACCTTGGTAGATGCAGACTGCATAACAACTCCCGGCTGTAGGCCTTCTGACGAAAAAGTGTCTGATTGGACAATTGTAACTCTGCTAAAAGTCTATATCGACAAGGTTTACGGCGTCAAACCGATAACTCGATTTTTCCTTGTCGCCAAAAGTTTGAATGTATTTAATGAAAAGTAAAGTTATTCTTTTCCCACATAGGAAACTTGAATATCGAAAAAGGTAAATTTAGACAGTCAAATTACGTAACACGAAAAACGTAACAGATTTTCGTAACAAAATCTAGACATGGTGGAAACGGCAATTATAAATAAAGTGACATGATGGTTTCTTCGCGGGTCTGAAGAATCTTGAGTCGGTTGTTCGCTCCAGAAGGCAATTTCTCTCCCAACACTTCCGAAAATGGCTTCTCGAGAATGTGGAATTTTTTAATCGTTGCATTTCGTGGTAAAGTTTCATTAACTTTACCCATAATTTCTTGAATCTGTCCTTTAATTTTATCAGGATATTGTCGGTAGTCTGCCATCATCTCGGGATCGAGAACGAGAAGTGCGGCAAGATAGGGCATACGATCACCCACAATACATGAATCGATGATGGGGGAGTGCTGCTTTAAAAGTTGTTCAAGACGAACCGGCGAAACCGTGACGCCGCCCGCAGTGACAAACAAATAGCGCTGCCTTCCCGTTATGGCAAAACCAAAGGGTGTCATTTGAGCAACATCACCTGTTTCTTGCCATTTTCCTGCGGCCCCAAAGGATTGATGCGACAACCGGTATTCCAACACCGAATTCGCACCGAGCCGAAATGCCACGTGCGGCAACGGAGCCCCAATCAAATTAAAATGCGGAGACTCATAGCTGTTACTTGAAAGCATTCCTGCCGCAGCAGTCACCCCATAGGTTTCAACCACCGGGACACCAAGGCGATCGAGGGTTTGCACGCTTTGCTCGGACGCAGGTGAAAGTCCGTGGACGACAAAACGCAGATCTTCGACAGCTTCTTTCACAAAGTCGCGCCCCGAGGAAAACCTGGATGCAACGCGCAAGGCACGCTTTGCCTCCTGAAAAAAGAGTTCTGGAAGCTTTAAAGCCCTTGCCGATTTTAAAAGATCTCGACCTTTTTCAAAGCGCCCGCTGAGCAAAATGCGTGAGCGAAACTGTGAACGCTCTGCCACAGTTTCTACAAAATCAGTGACCCTTTGCAGCTCTTTGGGACTGGCAAATAAAACCGTAGGCCTGAGGATACGAAGATTGGTTTCCCAATCGGCTCCTTCATTTGGAAATCCAATCACGCCATTTTTTGTCAGAACCGAAAACCTTGAGAGGTGCGCAAAAGGATTAGATGGAGCCAGGAGTTCAAGACTTTTCCACAAAATAGAGGCCGGAACCCCAGCATGCATCACAAAATTTTGCGCCGTGACAACCAACGCATCCGGAGCAAGAACTTCGGGTTTTTGAAATCCATCGTGTCCAAAGGAAACAAACTGAACTCGCCCCACACTCACGTTGTTCCAAAGGGGATTTGGCTTCTCGTTTTCAAGCTGCCATCCCGCTTCGGTGAGCTTTTTTTCGTTGGCGAGCATGGCTTCGCGCACTTCTGGAATCGTTTTGGAATCGCGATACAAACGAAACAGAGGGGGCTCGGGATGACGATCTTGGGGAGCCCACATGGCTGCACTTAAATTAAAGACCGGCAAACCATGGGCTCCTAATTCTGGAGCGAGTTCTTCAATATCAGTAGCAATCCCGATGGCTGAAAAATATTTGATGCACCAGCTCGTATCATGGGTTCCCGCCTGAGACGGAAGAAACATGACATCAAGACCTGCAAGCATGGCGCCCAAAGACGCAACAAAGGATGTGTAGGTATTGCGACCGATAAAAATAAGGGTACGAGATTTGCGTTCTGTAGGAAGGGGAAATTCTCTGAGCCAATTGAGCGAAGAACGACCCACATGGGCTGCAAAATCTCGCCCCGAAAATTGATGCCATCCACCGTTCCCATAGGAACGCGCGACCACTTGGTTTGCCCTTGCTGTTTGACGCAGAAGTAACGAGAGAAAAGAATCTGCTCCCTCAAAGATGTCGCTGTACTGAAGCTCTGAAGATGAAGGTGCGGTTGGAAAACTGCCCTCGGGTGATGGATTAGTCGAGGATTCTTTGTTTCGTTTTCCGGAGTCCGTATCTTTCGCTTTCATCCTTTGGCCTCAATTTTAAACCGCCACTCTCGCAGTCGAGGGCTTCATCAGAATAATATTTCTCGCGATATCAAAATAGGTTCGGCGTGCGGGAACCTGAATGGCATCGTCGAACTCGGGAAAATAGCCTGTCAGGCTTCGCCCATAGGTACACCCGGTGTCGACGCCAATGCAAATAGGACGGTGGTTCAAAAGTGTTTTTCGAAACAGACCCTGCTTTGCATCATGACCAAAAACAATAAGCTCTGGCCCCTGATGTAATTCATGCCACCTGAAACGATCGGTGCGCGGCGACGCAATGATCTCTTTTGTCGTGCGGGGATCTTTGAGGACACTTGTGGCTGCAATGACGCTGGTTGGAGCCATACTCCCCATGACTTCGGCGCGGTATCCACTGGGAACGAGCTGAATGCGTTTTTCTCCGGGATGGGCATCATCCCAACGGACATAGCGCACAGTTAGAAGCATGCGCTCCGAAGTCTTTTCAAGTCCTTGGGTGCAGTCGATTCCGGCATGAACGATGATGAGTGGATACTCTTCTTCCCAGTCTTTTCCGGGACGCTTTGCATGAACGGTTGAGCAATAGGCATGGGGCAAATGATGCAAAAGCTCCATCACAGCGCGCTTGTGAAAACGGATGAGATGAAGCGTTTGTTGGGTATGCTCAGGTAACGACTTTATGCCCCGTTTTTGCGCTGCCTGAATCGCTGCAGACAATGCCCAATCGTGGTTTCCCTTGATGCAAAGTGCGCCATACTCATGAATGAGTTCGAGCACCCCGACAGGGTCGGGCCCCTTTGTAAAAAGGTCGCCCACAAAAACAGGAAGGAAAGGTCCGGCACGTTCTTTGGCAAGGCGAAGGAGCATATGAAGTTCGGAGGCACAACCATGAATATCACCAACAATCAAGAGAGGAAGCCTCTCTTGCGACGGAGGGAGTTGACGAATCACAATGTTCTGTGCGCTGTCCTGCAAGGTACCCCTTCCTGAGACCGAGACGAAATTCTCAAAACTGTATGTAGGGTAACAACAATCTACAAGTCCCGCAAACGCATTCCTGTTCCGACCCGTGATTTCTTTGTCACAATTAATGACATTATCGGTTTGACTTGCGCTGAAACTCTTTGACGATGACACCTCGCAAGATTTCGCTGGTGCCTCCTCCAATTTCAAGAAGTTTTGCATCGCGCATCAAGCGTTCGACTGGAAATTCACGGATATATCCATATCCCCCAAGAACTTGAATGGCATCCAGTGCCACCTTCGTTGCCATTTCGGATGCATACACTTTCGCGGCTGCTGCTTCTTGATTGGCTCTACGCCCCCCATCAATGACCTGGGCAGCTTCATAGGTGAGTGCGCGCGCAGCCCGATAACCAATGTACATGTTGGCAATTTTTTCACTGACCGACTGAAATTCGATGATGGGTGAATCGAACTGCTGACGCTCTTGCGCATATTTGAGGGAATGATCGAGACACGCCCTTGCAATTCCTAAACTCATGGCCGCAAGTCCGACACGTTCGATGTCGAGATTGCGCATCATGTGACGCACGCTGCCGCCTTCCTCGCCAATGCGATTTTCAAGCGGCACCACGCAGTCGCGAAAAATAAGCTCTCCCGTGGGACTCGAACGCATTCCCATCTTGGAAAGTTTCTTGCCGACAGAAAACCCTTTCATGCCACGTTCAACTAGAAAAGTTGAAAGGTCGTTGCGGCCTTCTCCCGTGCGCGCATACACCAGAAAAACATCGCCAATCGGACCATTGGTGATAAACATCTTCGTTCCGTTCAGAACATAGTTATCGCCCATGCGGTCGGCGCGCGTGCGCATGCCAACGGCGTCTGAGCCCGCACTGGGTTCTGTCATTGCCATACCGGCAACGTATTCGCCGCGAATGCAAGGAGGTAAGTATTTTTCAAGCTGTTTTGCAGAGCCATTTTGTGTCAAGTTATGCACAAATAGCAACGTGTGCGCAAGATACGATAAACAGGTTCCAGGTTCGGCGTAGCTCAACTCCTCCATGACAGCTACCGTCGCGACCGCTCCAAGCCCTGTTCCACCATATTCTTCCGGTGCCGTTAAACCCAGAATCCCGAGTTCGGCCAATCGTTTAAAAATTCCAGGCGCAAGGCGCTCTTCGCGGTCGAGTTCATCGGCAAAGGGTGCCAATTCACGTGCAGCAAATGCACGCACACTCTGAACAATTTCTCGAAGTTCATCTGCCAGATCTTGTTTCGTATTCATATTTTCTAAGCCTCTCCTATTCAAAAGTGGCGAGTAACTGTGGACCCGGGAGGATCTGCCCCACTTCAACGTGGATGGCGGATATTCGCCCCTGCATTGGACTCCGAACTTCAAGCTGCATTTTCATCGATTCAATGACAAACACAACCTTACCTTCTTCTATCAGATCTCCTTCGCAGATCAGAACTTCCAAGACTCTTCCAGCCATCGGTGCTCGAATGTCAAGGGAATCGGATGTTCCTTTTTGCAAAGTACGGATTTCGCGCATCGGACAAAGTAACACGAGGGTTTCACCCCCCAGAGAAAGACACAATTCAAAAGGCGATTGCCTCGATGCCCAAAACGTCAGCTTCCCTTCGCCGTTCAGACGACGTGCTGAGGCAGCCGCATTGAGCAAACTTGTGGAGTAACGGTTCGAGAGTGGAAAATCCCCTTGAAGAATTTGCGCGACTTTGAGCCCGCAGATGACAAAGTGGCCCTCTTTTCCGAGGGAACGGATCGAGAAATGTGCAGATTCAGTAGAGCTGCCCACATTTAACCATCGATTTCCAAGGGACAGCTTTTCGAACGGACTGACGACAGCTCGTGCTTGCCCGCCGTTCAAGGCCTGCGCAAGCGCTGTTCGAAAGGCAACGGAACGGAAAAAGTCGATAAGGGATTGAGGTAACAAGGGTGCGTTGAGATCTTCCATGTGCTCGGCAAGCCAAGCCGTCGACTCCTGTCCCTTCACAAAATCAGGATGACTGACAACCCGGTGCAAAAAAGGAATGTTCGTCGTGCAGCCGTGAATGATGAGATTTTCAAGGGCCCCGAGGAGTTTTGTCGCGGCATCTTCCCTTGAACTGCCATGAACAATGAGCTTTGCAATCATGGAATCAAAATCAGAATTGACTTTTCCACCCTGACACACCCCGGAATCGACCCTCATACCCGGCCCTTCGGGCTCGCTGTAAAAAGTAACAGGCCCTGGGGTGGGCAAAAATCCACTGCGCGGATCTTCAGCAAGAATGCGCGCCTCAAAAGAAACTCCATTGGGAACCGCTTTGCTCTGCACAAACCGTTCTTCAATTTCTGAAGGCCAAGTGCCCAATGCGAGGCTGAGTTGAGCGTCGACGAGGTTGAGTCCCCAGACGGCTTCCGTAACAGGATGCTCAACCTGTAACCTTGTGTTCATTTCCAAAAAGAAGAAATTGCTGTTGTCATCTAAGAGAAACTCGACCGTCCCGACTCCTCGGTACCTTGTGGCCTCGACGAGCGAGAGTGCTGCTCGTCCCATTTTTTCACGCAAATTTGCATCGACAACCGCACTGGGAGCTTCCTCGATGACTTTTTGGTGTCTGCGCTGCAGAGAACATTCGCGCTCTCCAAAAAACACGCCCTTGCCTTTTCCATCGCCAAAGACCTGAATTTCGATATGCCGAGGCGCTTTTAAATAGCGCTCAACAAAGACCGTTCCGTCGCCAAAGCTGGCCTTGGCTTCTTCGCTTGCTCTGCGAATGGCGTTTGCGAGGTCGGGGAATTCTTCAACCACACGCATCCCTCGTCCGCCCCCTCCGCCACTGGCTTTCACAAGGTAGGGAGCGATAATTGTGCGAGCGTCTAATTCTTTGCGCATTTTTTCGGGGGAAAGCCCCTCAAGCTCATGGGAGAGCAAGGCATCGAGTGTAGGAACTCCACTCTTGCGTGCAAGATTTTTGGAAGATTCCTTCCCACCCAACATCAACATGTTTTCGGGCGTGGGGCCCACAAATACAATTCCAGCCCGCTCAACCAACGCCGCAAAAGGAGCATTTTCGGATAAAAATCCGTAGCCCGGATGCAAATAATGCGCGCCCCATTGAACACAGGCGCTGACAATTTCATCTGCATTTAAAAAACTCGAAACTTCGAGTACCGCATCGGCTTCCGTGCGCACCGGAGCATCGCGGTCGCTAGGGGTGGAAATAACTCCGACCTCAAATCCCATGCGGCGCGCCGTTCTTAAAATACGCCGAGCAATTTCACCACGATTTGCAACGACAAGTCTGTTCATAAGCATCACACCTTCGTTTCGGAATCGCGATTAATGAGCATAGAAAGCTCTTGACTCCAGCCTGGATTCCGTTTCTCGAAAAAAGCGCCCATGCCTTCTTGACCTTCGTCCGAAACCCTTGCAGCTGCAATTGCCGAAGCTGTTGCTTCAAACAGATTTGGATTGGGAAGTGGGCTGACTTTTCTGAGCAGTTCTTTGGTTCGCCGTGCAGCATCGGGGCCGGCACGTAAAAATTTAACCAAGGATTTTTCAAGTTCGATGTCAAAAATTATTTGAGGAGCCACTTCCTGAACAAGACCTAATTCTTTTGCACGCCCGGCAGAAAATCTTTCGCCCGAGAGCATAAAAGGAGCGGCATTGCCGAGACCTATTTTACGCACAATATAGGGGCTAATCACGGCAGGAACGATGCCGAGTAACACTTCGGAAGTTGCAAAAACAGCTTGCTCTTCTGCAAGAACAAAATCGGAACACGCCGTAAGTCCGAGTCCTCCCCCAATCGCCGCGCCTTTGACAGCGCAAATGACGGGAACAGGAAAATTGGCGAGCCTAAAAAAGAGCTGCCCCAGAAATCTTGCATCTTGGAGACTTGCGGGCTCCCCTTTAGCAGCCAAACTTTTCATGTAGGCAAGGTCGGCCCCTGCACAAAACACCGGACCATCGCCTTCCAAAAGCAGCACACGCAACTCAAACTTATCGCGCGTTGCAGCGAGGTCTGCCAACACTTTTGAAAGTTCTGAGATCATGACTTCATCGAAGGCATTGCGGATTTCAGAGCGCATCAAGCAAATGCGTTGCACTCCAAAAGGAAGGGTTTCGACGCGCAGGGTTTGACCTTCAAATGTCGTTTTTAGGACGGGAAATTTCTTCAAGTTAAACCCCTCCTTTTTTGAGGAGTTCGCCCTGACATGGCGCATTTTCGGGTGCAATGGTTTTCAAAAGTGCAAGGGGGACAAGCACTTCGCAGCGGAGCAATGCCTGACTAAAGGTTTTACCTTGAGCATCGATAAAAAGACTTAACGTTCCTCCGCCCCCAAGGCTTTCTTCAAGTAAAAAGTTCAAGGACCAAAGGTTTGGAACGTCACAGCGTGTGACCTTACCAAGGGCTGCTCCTGCAAACCAATTCTTGACTTTATCGGCCGTGATATTATCGCGAATCCAGGCATAACAAGCCGTGCTTCGTGCAATAAGACCAATATTAACGGTATCACCCTTATCGCCACTGCGCGCGTGAGCAATATTCATCAGAGACACTTTGACCATTTCACCTTGTTGCTGAGGTGCTGCAAAGACGTGGGGATCTAATGGACCCTCATGCACTTCGATAGAACCCTTGGTTTGCGGCCACGCAATGTCTTTTAATTCTTTGCTGAGTGCAACTTCGCCCGTTTTACTTTTGAGCACAAACGACTTTACGGTGGGCAACGACAATTCCTGCGGAATGAGCGCGGGCCAATAAGCCACCACATCGCTTACGGTGGGAGCGCCACCTGTAACGGCAACTCCAGAAGGTCCACTCAAAATCATACTGGGTAACAGCTTGCGAAAGACCGCCAGTTTTTCTTTGCTGTGATCGCGCGCCGAAAGTCTGAGCAGAATTTCGGAAGGATGATGAGGCGGAGTTAAAGCATGGTGTGTGCTGTTATGGCCGATATATTCCGTATGTGCAGCTTCGATTGAAGAACACCCGATGAGGGCAAGCTCACTTTCGAGGCGCTGCCAAAAGACCTTGCCAAAGACTTCGGCTTTTTCGAGGGCATCGGGCCCCGAAATAATCAGCGTCCCAGTAGACTTAAAGCCGTCGGAATAGGCCATGCTGACTTTAAGAAGATCTGTAGGAGGACGCCCCTTGACTCCACTGACTTTCACACGATTGGCTCCATCGGCCTCGAGGGCAATGGTGGTAAAGTCGGCAATGACATCGGGAACAATATAGCTCTGGGGATGACCCATTTCATAAAGTAACTGCTCGCGGATGGTTTGCAAACTGACCAAACCGCCGCTTCCGGGTTGTTTCGTAACAACAAAGCTTCCATCGGCAGAGCACTCTAAGATGGGGAATCCCATGTCGACAAAGGAAGGAACCTTTCGCCAATCGGTAAAGTTCCCACCCGTCGCCTGAGCGCCACATTCAATAATGTGCCCCCCGACGATTCCGGCAGCCAACTTATCGTAGTCGTTTTCACTCCATCCAAATTCATGGATCATGGCGCCCAATGTAATACCCGTGTCTGTTACGCGGCCACACAGCACAATATCGGGTTCGCAAGCCAAAGCTGCCACAACAGGTTTTGCACCAAAGTAAGAGTTGGCAGACAATAATTTGTCGGCGTATTTATCAAACTCCTCACCTGTTTCCATATTGGTAAAGGAAACACCTTGAGACATGAGTAAAGTAACGCGGTCGGCAATGTTATCGCCATCGATGACAGCAATTTTAAGATCGAGACCTTTGGCCTTTGCAACGGCAAAGAGGGCCTCTGCACAGCCCCGTGGATTAACTCCACCTGCATTGGTAATGATGCGGACTTTTTTCTGCAAAATCATTTCAAGCAAAGGTTCAATTTGCGTAACAAAGTCGCGCGCGAATCCTGATTGAGGATCTTTAATACGCTGCTTTTGCAAGATACTCATGGTGATTTCGGCAAGGTAATCGATGGAAATATAGTTGAGTTCCAACGGGCCATTTAGCAACCTGCGCAGTGCGTAAGGATCGTCTCCCCAATAGCCTCCTGCGTTTGCAATTCGAATCACATTTTTTGATTTTTGATCGCTCAGCTTCATAATATTTTTCCTCACATTCTAAAGATGCCCACCCGGGTGGGTGGCACGGGGGCATTGAGAGATGTTGCCAAACTCATCGCAAGAACATCACGTGTACTTCGCATATCTATAACACCATCATCCCAAAGCCTTGCTGTAGAATAATAGGGATGTCCTTCTCGCTCGTACTTGGCACGAATGGGATTCAAAATTTGATTGGCTTCTTCTTCCGACAGGGTTTTGCCTTCGCGAGCCAGTTGTTCTTTTTTCACAGTGAGCAAGACTTGGGCTGCTTGTTCGCCGCCCATCACAGAAATTCTGCTGGAAGGCCAAGTCCACATAAAACGGGGCGAGTAGGCACGTCCGCACATGCCATAGTTTCCGGCTCCAAAACTTCCACCCATCAAAAGAGTTATTTTTGGAACCTCTGCCGTTGCAACGGCATGCACTAATTTTGCACCATCTTTTGCAATGCCCGCACGCTCATATTGCGCTCCCACCATAAATCCGGT
Organism: Silvanigrellaceae bacterium; assembly: GCA_044237915.1. GTDB lineage: Bacteria > Bdellovibrionota_B > Oligoflexia > Silvanigrellales > Silvanigrellaceae > JBIIEI01. The sequence goes on from JBIIEI010000001.1 coordinate 183,895, forward strand.
GATGTTTTGCAAAAAGAGAATGGGTGTTTTTTCGGTGGTGCACAGCTCGATAAAGTGCGTTGCTTTTAATGCACTTTCTCCGAAAAGAACGCCATTGTTGGCCACAATGCCACATGGAATCCCTTCGATGTGCGCAAATCCCGTAACAACGGTCGCAGCGTAACGGCTTTTAAATTCAAAGAAACGGCTGCCATCGACAAAGCGCGCAATGGCTTCTTTAATGTCGGTGGGCCGGCGCAGATCGCGAGGCCAGACACCTAATATTTCGTCGGGATCATAGGCAGGAGCTTCAGCATTTTGTCTGCGGGTTGTGGCCTCAGGGCGCGTCCCGAGGTGTGCAACGATTTGACGCATAATTTCGATGGCATGGGAGTCGTCTTCCGCAAAATGGTCGGCAACGCCGCTCATCTCGGTGTGTACCTTAGCTCCTCCAAGATATTCTGCAGTGACATCTTCGCCCGTGGCGGCCTTTACAAGAGGCGGACCTCCCAGAAAAATCGTACCTGTGTTGTTCACGATGATGGTTTGGTCGCTCATGGCAGGAACATAGGCTCCTCCGGCAGTACAGCTTCCCATCACAGCAGAGATCTGCGAAATTCCTTCACGACTCAAGCGCGCCTGATTGTAAAAAATGCGCCCAAAATGCTCTTTGTCGGGAAAGACTTCGGCCTGAAGCGGCAGAAAGGCTCCCCCACTGTCGACGAGATAAAGGCACGGAAGGCGATTTTCGAGGGCAATTTCTTGGGCGCGCAGATGCTTTTTGACCGTGAGCGGATAGTAAGTTCCACCCTTCACGGTGGCGTCGTTGGCAACGATCATACAAGCTCTGCCACAAACAATTCCGACTCCGGCAACCACAGAAGCCGAAGGAACGGGATCGTCGTACACTTCAAAGGCTGCCAGTCGACCCACTTCAAGAAAGGGCGACCCCGGATCGATTAAGGCGGCAATACGATCGCGCACAAACATTTTTCCTTGGGAAGAGTGCCGCGCCTGGGCTTTTTCTCCTCCTCCCTGCCTGACCAGATCTGACTTTTGTTGCAAGTCTTCACAGATCGCTTTGTTGTGCGCATAATTTTGTTTAAAATCTTCTGAGCGCGTGCTGATGTGACTTTTCAAAAACGACAAAGGCAAGACCCCCAAGCTCTCTTCAGCCTCGCTCCCAGACTTCACACTGAAATTCTTGGTTCGAGGATGGTTATCTGCATAACTGTTTTCTTACAATTGCTCAAACTAGCGTATGAGATCTTTCATTTCCTTAACGGCTCGTTCGAGGCCCACAAGGACGGCACGTGCCACAACGCTATGACCGATGTTAAGATCTTGGATATGAGGAAGCGTCGACGCGACCTTCGCATTGCGATAGTTGAGTCCATGGCCTGCATGAACAATGAGCTTTCGTTCGTGGGCAAAGTGACAGGCTTTTCGGAGGCGTTCGAGTTCTCCGAGTTCTTCGGCGCCCGTGGATTCGGAATACTTCCCGGTGTGAAGTTCGATCATTTGGCATTCGAGATTTGCCGAATGTTCGATGTCTTTAAGTTCTGGCTCAATAAAGAGACTCACCGGAATCCCGGCACCCTGAAGGCGCTGAATGGCTGATTTTATAACCGCAGGACTGCGCAGAAGGTCGAGGCCACCTTCGGTGGTACGTTCTTCTCGACGTTCGGGAACCAAAGTCACCATGTCGGGCCTGACTTCGAGAGCAAAAGCAACCATTTCTTCAGTAACAGCCATTTCAAGATTTAAAGGAACCTGCAAAAAGGAACGTAACAGCCGCACATCGCGATCGATGATGTGACGCCTGTCTTCGCGCAGGTGAACCGTAATTTGATCGGCCCCGCCCAATTGCGCCAGAACGGCTGCTTCGACAGGATCTGGATAACGCGTTCCCCGCGCTTGGCGCAGAGTTGCCACGTGATCGATGTTTACACCCAAAGTAGCCATGATGAGAGTCCTCCAACACTTCTCTGATATGCCGGAGGTATAGCTTTATTGGAATGCGAGGACAAGTTGACGCTCGGGGCGCTCATTGGAAGCCGAATCTGATGCGCGCACTGTATTTATAGCGGGCCTTCAGAATTTCGCATGATGCAGAGGAGAGTCATGTCATCGCGTTTTTCTTTCGACTGAGTGAGCTTGTTGTTACGAATTCCCTCTACAATCATGCGCGTGATGGTTTTCTTTTGCTGCAATGCCGAGCGTTCGAGCCGTTTTATCCACTGCGCAAGCGCAACTTCTGCTGGGAGAACTCCATCGGAGTAAAGATGAAGGCAGGATCCTTCAGGAAACGAAACAGAACTGGCTTCCCACGTTCGACTCGCTTCTTCTTCCAAGCTGCCCATGCCCAAGGCACTTCCCATGGTCCTTATAAATTTGAGCTTTTCGTCGGGCGTTGAAAGCAAAGGAGCCAGAATGGCACCCGGATGTCCTGCAGAACACAGGGACATGCGATGTACTTCGAGATCGAGCAAAACGAGAATTGCGGTGCAGGAATTTTTCTTTTTGAGAGTGAGAAGTGCGAGATCGATGTTTTTTGCAGCCGCGGTCACATTTTTTTCTCGCTCGGTGTCGTCTTGAGGAATGACACTTTGCACAAGATTTTCGCACCACAGACTCCATTGCGAACAAATCGCACTAATCACCAATGCAGGGCCAAGTCCATGGCCTGTGACATCGACAACAATGGCCGCAAGCAGCCTGTTCCCTCCTTTTGTTTCGATAACCCTCACATCAAACCAATCACCCCCCAGGGCAGAAGCGGGATGGTAGAAAGAGCGCCACGCATAGTGCTCAAGCACACTTTTCTTTGCGGGTAACATCAAGCGCTGCATATCCCTGGCCAGTGAGATTTCTTTTTCGAGCAACGCATTTTCGGCCATGCTGGAAGCGAAGTTATTCATTTTTCGGGCAACCGAGCCCACTTCCATCAACGACGAAACAAACAACACAGGAAAGAAAAGAAGCTGACGCCAATCAAGTGGACTGCGGAGTTCTTGCGCATTTAATCGAAAGAGTTCTTGACTATTGGCATAACCGTAGATGAGAAAAGCGACAATAAGTAACAGCGCACGCACAAAAAAGAGAACGAATGAAGGCGTGAGTTCAAACTTGCCCACCTTGCGAGGCTCTTTGCTCGCAACGTAACAGCCCGCAAGTAGAACGGGCACTCCCAAAAAGGCACTCAAGGCATCGGACCACAGATCGGATGTGAGTGAAAAATCGGGCTGCAGTGCACCCCATCCACAAAATAAAAACACCGACGCAATTACGAAGAGCGCTAATTTTCCATTGGAAGGCCGGCCCAGATTGGAAATCTTAACAGCATAGACAATGAGTAACGCAAAGATGAGCCCATTGGTTCCGAATAGGAGCAGACGATCGAGTTTTCCTTGTTGGGATTCATTCAGCAAATATGTAAGAAATGTTCTTGCAGCACGTGAAACACCATATAAAGAAAGAATTCCAAACACGATGGAATGGTCAAGAATAATTGCCATTGCAGCAAGCAAGAGCGGAAAGGCCACTTCCATTCGGCTTGTGACGCCCCCTGCAAGCTTCTGGCGAAAGATGATGGACAAATATTCGTCCGCAGATTCGACTTCCGAAAATACCGCAGGAAGGTCTGCCGGTCCAAACCACTCATAGCCTGTCATGTCGAAGGTGAGGCGAATTCTTTTTTCTTCGAGGAGGGATTCCGTGCGTACAGTAAAGGAAATGTTCGTTCCCGGGCCATAGGCCTCATAGTGAATCCCACCGATTGTTGCGCTCACTTTTTTCTGGAGGGACCTTGGCATCACAAAGGAAACCAGTTCTTGGGTTTTGATCCAACTCAATTCTTCTTCGGTGAGCACATGGGTTGCGACGGCGCGGGTGGGCCGAGTTTTGTTTTTTTGAACAAAAGAAGTAATGGCATCTGGAGCAGGAAAAGTGATGGCATGAGGCATGCGATCGATTTCAGCGCAGGTCTCGATCTCTTCGCCGTGCCCTTCGCATCCCATAAAGCGAATCTGCCACGATTCAATGGGTCGAACCTTTTTTTTCAGGGCGAGCTCTTCATAAAGTTTTGTGCCATCAAACACGTTCTTTTGAATATCGACGAGCTTTAAAAAGAGCCAGAGCACCATGAGCAGGGCCGAGACGAGAAGTATGCGAAAGATCCTTGCACGAACTCTACTGCGCTGTAGAATTGCCACCAGCCCTCTCCAGGGCGCGTCTATCTGACAAAGCTTTTTGGGAAAATGCATGAAACTAAAGTCCATTTCTATTTTTGGGTTCAAGAGCTTTGCCGACCGCATCACGGTACATTATCATGATGGTATCACTGGAGTGATAGGTCCAAATGGTTCTGGAAAATCAAATATTATTGACGCTGTTCGTTGGGTCATGGGCGAACAAACAGCTAAAAATCTGCGTGCTGACGATCCAAAAGACATCATTTTTGCAGGATCACAAAATCGTAAAGCGTTGAGCATGGCCGAGGTCACGCTCACATTCTCAAACACTGGAAAAGGTTGCCCACCTGAGTTTCTGCATTTGCCCGAAGTGTCGATCGGACGGCGTATTTATCGCAGCGGTGAACGCGAGTATATCATGAACCGGCAAGCTTGCCGTCTGAAGGATATCGTCGATTTTCTCTTGCAGATTGGACTCGGTTCAAAAAGTTATTCCATTATTCAGCAGGACAGACGCGACCGCATTATTCATGCCACACCTTCCGATCTTCGAGAAATTCTCGAAGAAACCGCAGGTATTAGCATCTTTAAACAGCATCGAAAAGACGCCGAAAAACGCTTGGAATCCACCGCAGACCGACTGAAGAGTTTAGCCGAAATCGAATCGGAACTCTCGAAACAAAGCGAATCTTTGCGCGAGCAAGTTGAAAAAGCCGCCATGAAGATGAAGCTTGTAAAGGAATTGCGCCTCAGCGAAATTGAGCTTATCGCAAATCATGTGGGCTACTATCGTGCCATTGCCACACGCATCCGAAAAGATATTTCAACCCGCGCCGATGAAGCCGAAAAAAGCAGTGTCGAGCATTCTAGTTACGAAGTGCGCGCAAACGATCTTAAAACATCTCAAATCGAATTTTTCAGCAAAATCCGTGAACTCGAAAACGAATTTGATGAGCGTAAAATTGCTCTCACAAAATACGTTGAGCGCGAAGAAAACATGCGCAGACGCATGGATGAACGCACGCAGCAAAAGGCAAATCTTTCGCGTGAACTTGCCGATGAGCGCGCCAATCTTGAACGTGAAGAGGAAAAACTCTCGAGCTACCTTGCGTCGCTCGAAGAAACAGAACGAAACTTACGTAACATCGATGGTGAACTGGAAAGCCTTTCGGATCGCCTTGAAGAAGTTGATGAAGGGATGCAAGTTGAACGCATCCGGGGCGAAGAACTGCGCTCCGAAATACGGGCCATCGAAGATCTGCTTTCGACCCTGCGCACCCGCAATGAAGGTATTTTACAGGCCATTCAAAAAACCAACGCCAGCCTTGCCCGTGCTGAAGATCTGCTGAGGGAGGCGGAATCAACCAAAACACGAATTATCGCCGACCGCAGGGAACTCGAAGGCAATTTGCACAGCATTTCGGAAGGCGTTGAAAGCGTTGCCCATGAACGCAGCCGCCTCGATTCTGAACTTCACGAAATCGATGAAAGGCTTCGCACAGCAAGGGAAGCCCGCGACATTGCCAAAGAGCGTTACCTTGAACTTTCGGGTATGGCCTCTTCTGTGCAAAAGCTCATCGCCGCAAATGAAGGCTTATCCGACGGCGCACGGGCATTGCGTGAACGCCTCAACACTCATATTTTAGGGTTTGTGTTTGAAAAGCTTTCAGTTCATGTTGAAGATGAACTGATTTTAGAAAAAGGACTTTCGCATTATTTGCAAGCCGCCCTGGTGCGCGACTTCGAAAGTTTGGTCGATATTCTCGACAAAGTCGAAGAGATGGGCCTCACTCGCGTTGCATTTCTTGTTCAAGATGCCTTACAGCCCCTTTCTGCTGCCGAACGCGATTTAAAGCAACGCATGCTTTCCATTTCGGGGGTTCGGTGCGTGGGCGATAGGGTTGAAAAACCAGGTAACACAGATCTGAGCTCGCTTTTGGAGCGGGTTTTTATCGCTCGTGACGAATGGCTGGCCTACAAAGCACTCCGTGAATGCCCTGCTGAATTTCGCGACTCTTTTCTGTTTATCAGTGAACGCGGCGTGTTGTTAACCGGCTTACGCCAAATCACTTTTGGTGATGGAAATGCGGGTGAAGGTACAGGTTTGCTGCAACGCAAGCGCGAGCTTGCCGAACTCTTAGAGCAAAAACGCAGCATCGAATCGAGCCTTGCCAGTGCAGAAGGCTCGCTGGTCAAAATGCAGGAAAGCCGCAAGGAGCGCGAAGTCAGGCTTGCCGAAATCGACACAAGGCTCTCCAGAGAACGCCTTGAAGTATTGAAACTCACGGCACAACTCGAAGGCTTCGATCTTCAGCTCAAACATGCCGATGAAAATATTGCACGACTATCCGAAGATAAAAATGTGCTGTTTACAGAAATTGATTCGGCAAAAAATAACTTTTCCAAGAATCAGACACAGATCGAAAAGTCTGAGGAAGAGCGTCGATTATTCTTACGAGATCTCGAAGATTTTCAAGAGAGTTTTGATGAGAAAAAAGAACTCCGCGAAACCATCGCCACGCAAATTTTAAACAAAAAGGCAGAACGCGGCGTTATTTTTGAACGGCAGTCGAGTTTCCGCAGAAACTATGAAGAACTGAGGATGCACCTGACGCGTTCTCAACAAAAGGTCGATCGCATCATTCGGGAACTTGGAGATCTCGACTCCAATATGAGCCTGGGAACCGATGAAGTCAGTGCCCTCCGACGTGAAATCGAAAGACTTCGTTCCGAGGTTACTCGAATTGACGCAGAGCTTACCGTGGCCCAGAGCGAAGAAGCACAGGTTTCTGAAGAACTGCGGGTGATTGAAAATCGCCTTAAATCTGAAAAAGATGTTCAAGCGCAGCGGCAAAAGTTTATCAACGAAAAACGACTTGAACTTCAGCGCTGTGATTTGGCAATCGAAAGCTTTGAGAAAGATGCTTTGGAAAGGTTTCAATTAAAGCCCGAAGATCTTCCTCCGGAAGCTCCCGATGACCAAGTTTTACGCAAACAACTTGAATCTCAAATTAAGACATTGCAGACCCAAGTGGGCGAACTCGGGCCCGTCAACGAACTTGCCGTTGAAGAATACACCGCAGTGGAAGAACGTAGAAATTTTCTCATCGAACAAAAGGCCGACATCGAGCGCTCTGTCATCGAGCTTCAAACCGCCATTGCAGAAATTGAATCCACGATTCAAAGTCGATTTTTAGAGATCTACAATGTCGTAAATACGGAGTTCCAGTCGCTGTTCCCCATCCTGTTTCCGGGTGGCAACGCAGGTCTTCACCTGCTGAATCCGGAAGAACTTCTCTCGACGGGGGTTGAAATTCTTGTTCAACTTCCTGGTAAGAAACAGCAAAACATGAGTCTGTTTAGTGGTGGAGAAAAGGCGCTTACCGCAATTTCGCTGATTTTTGCCATCCTAAAAACGAAGCCCACACCTTTTTGCTTTCTGGACGAAGTGGATGCACCCCTTGATGAAGCCAACGTGGGGCGTTTCAACGCCGTCTTAGAAGCCCTTTGTGACATCTTTCAATTTGTCGTCATTACACATAACCGCAGAACCATGGAAGTCCTCGATACGATTTACGGAATATCGATGCCTGAACCCGGTGTTTCCCGCATTGTCTCGGTGGACCTCACCGAAGTGCCGGGACACCTTCAAAAGAAGAAGCGCGAACGACAAATGGAACGCCCTGGTGCAACAATTTCCTAGGCTTGCACTTTAAATCAAAGATTTTAACAACTTAAAACTTTCGTCACATTTTTCACATTTTCGTCACAAAACGTTCGAAACTGTGATAAGCTTTCTTTCAAAGACTACCGATACGGAGAGAGAAGAGCGATTTGCTCAGTCGTCAGGAGAGAAGAAATGGTCGTACACAGTCAAGTCAGTTTCGCTCATCTCAATCGCAAAAAAGCTTTGTTACTGTCTGTTTTTTTAGGCATTTTCGGAATCCATCGCTTCTATCTCCGAGAGCCTTGGATTGGCCTTTCTTATTTAGTATTTGCTTGGAGCCTTGTTCCCTTGCTCCTCAGCGTCATTGATTTCGCCTTTTTAGCGCGCATGTCAGAAGACGAATTTGATGAAGAATACAATGAAGTGCCACGCATCGCAGCTTGATTTGACACAGGCGTCTGTGTGCGATTCCCATCCGAATCTCCCCCTCTCCGTTTCCATCGAATCGATGGACAAAATTCCGAGTTTCTTGACTTTCTACAAGATGCCTATCAATTTGTTCCCTTGCTCGACTGACAAGGTTAGCAAATTGCTTAGAATTCTTTAGGGTCTTCACAGAACCCTAACTTGTATAAAGGATAACGTATGAAATTCGTATTCGCCCTCGGTTTAGCTGCTGCTTTTTCAGTTCCAGCCTTTGCAAAAGATGAAACTTATATCCAAGTTGACGGCATGTCTTTTACTGCTGTGAACCGCGATGTGGAATCCAAAGGTAACAACGTGACAACCTCGCAGGAAGTCACGGCAAGCCGCTTTGGAACGGCATTCAGCGGCGTTAAGCTCGTTTCATTTTTTGATAATTTTGCAGTGCGTTTGAGCAAAAACTTTGATGAAGGCACCTATACCACGGGTGCAAATACCTTTGGAATTCCCGTAGGCCATACCCATGGTGGTGCTTGGGAAATTGCAGGCGGTTATCTCATCAATGACATGCTCGAAGTTGGCCCCTTTCTTTCCTACGATCGCATTGCAGGAACAGACGATACAGATCCTAAAAAAACAGCGACGGCTTCTGTATTTTTAACGGGCCCCTATGTGAATTTCCAAACCGAAATCAACAGCGACCTTGGCATCGAAGCTGAAGGACGCTTGGGTTACAAAACAGCATCCGCAGAAACGAAAACCGGAAACACAACCGTGCAAACCATCGACTCATCGGGTTTTGTTTTTTCCGCTGATGCCTATCTTACGGTTGCCCTCACAAAGCAGTTTTCATATCTGGGTGGACTCGGACTTGGATACGCGAGCGAAACCAACGAGGCAGGCTCCAACGAAACATCCACTAAAGATGTTGATTATTCGCTGTACCTCGCAAAATTCCGCTATAAATTCTAAGGCAGCCGCCTGGGCATCAAAGGCAGAAGGAAATTTGACGGAGCTTGAATTTCACGACCTCGTTTGCTTCTCTTAAAGAGCACTTTAAGTAGACATAGGACGTAAACCGACATGCTCTTCAAAAAAACTTTGCTGATGCCCACAGCAGCCTTCGTTTCCTTGCTCGTCTCACAATCCGCCTTTGCTTTTGAAGAGGCTTACCTTCAGATCCGCCTCTTGGGCTATCGCACCGACTCCCTCACAAAAAAAGTAACAACGCCTGCGCAGACTTTTGAATTCAAAGATAGCAAGCAGGTCTTTTTGTCGGGAAGTCTCAGTTCCTTCACACTTTCAGCAATCTTTAATAATCTTGCCATCCGATTAGAGCCTGGCGAAGCCTTTGATCAAGGGACGATTTCCTTGGGCTACAACGGTGGCCCCTTTGAAGCGGGTTTAAAACTTGCGAGCTATTCCTTGGGACTTGACAAGAAAAGCAAAATACGGACCCCAGGTGATACTCTTTCGAATGCAACTCTTGAAGTCGGGCCCTATGGAATTTTTCATGTGCCCGTTGGACCTTCGAAGCTTGAAATCAAAGCGGATGCCCGCTACGTGGCGAGTGGAATCCAATATTTGCATGATGCGCAAAACAACGAAACAGAGGACGGGCGCAAGTATTCGACTGCCGGGTACTTGGCAGGCTTGGGGGTCGACGTTCTGACAAACATCAGTCCCAAGATAGGCCTTGTCAATGGTGTTGGACTTTTGTATCTCAACTACGACACCAAGACGGCGGATGGAGCTGAAAAAACAAAAGCAAGTTCATTCTCTATCCTCGTCAATATTGTGGGCCTCAGATTGCGCTTCTAAGCTGCGGAAATTCTCTGCCTGTGAAGCGCTGATGCCACACAACAGGAAGAGCACCTCTTATGGAATCTGCACAAACTGTCATCCCGCTCGCGCCTCTTTCCGAAGAAGCTTCCAAGATTTCCTGGAAAGGAAAACTCTTCAGCCCTGAAGCTGCGCTTGTCTTGCCCGGTCGCGCGCGCACCTTGGAGCATATCCAGATCGTCACGAGCAACACGCTTTTGGTTTTGAAATTTGTTCCCTTAAAGGATGCGTTTCGCTCAAAACTTTTAGGCGCCCTCGGCGGCAGCACAAGCACACCCACTGCTGAAATTTGGGGCCTCACCGCAAAACTGAACCCTCAAACTGCAACGCTTGAAAAAATTCTTGAACTGAGAAAAGCAACGGCCACCGCCACGGAAGATGGTCGCTTTATGGCAAATACCGACCAAACCGTGATTGAAACGCTCTCGCAAGAGGAAGAAAGTGCCCTTGTCGCTGTTTTAAGTAAACACATCAAAGACCACTTGGCCGGGATGATTCAAGAGCCCTTTGCCGCATTTTCCAGCGAATCTTATTCAGCCTGGAAGACAAAACCCCTGCAAGAAATGCGTCCTGAAAGACTCTTGCCTTACAATGCGCTGTTTCCTTTTGCATTGCCTATTGAAAGGGAACTCGACGGTGCTGCATTTTTTCTTGATGATATGTATTGCACCAAGCCTGCATGCCCTTGCACCGACGTCACATGTCTTATTTTAAAGATCGAACCCGATTCTGGCAAAGAAGTGGCTTGGGGCGGATTTCGTTACGATGTCAATACAGGCAAACTGAAGGTCATGCAGGATTTACCTTCTAAATTCAATGCGCAGGAATGGTTTAAACAATTTTCGCTGGCATATCCATTCGACCTCACCCTGACTTTGGAATCTCGCTATCGCTTTGTGAGAAATGATTTCTTAAAAGCACGCGACGAAGCGTTAACTGCACGCTCTTAAATAAAAGGATTTTCTTGTTTGACAAGTTGAGCAAGCGTATCAAGGGGAAGTGCCACAAGATCTGAAGTTTTGCTTGTTGAATATGTTTGAGTCAGGCGAAAGGCCAGCTCTTCATCAGCCTGCTTGACGCGTTCAACGTAGCTGAGTTCGTGGAAGTGTGCCGGAACTTGAAGTAACAATGCCCCGGCATAAATGCCTTTTACGTTATTTATCAAAGATTCATGCAGCGCATGTCCAAATAAAAAAATTTCAATCTTGTGCCCTGCTTCCTTGATAAACTCAAGGAGCTTTTCGCGTCTTTCCTGCTGATCGGGCGGCAGAGCAGGAAATGCAAGACTTGATGTTAACACCAGTCCACCTTCGTCTAAAAGCGTTAAAAAATCTTGCTCAGCGTTGCGAAAGTTCAGCTTATTATTCCAGGGGAAGTCGGCATTTTGTTCATAGGCAATAAAGTGCCGCATGTTTAATGCCGACTTAGACATGGGAAAACTCAGCCAAACAAGAAAATTAAAAAAATCGTGCCAGTTTCTTTCCCTTGTTGGAACCTCGCCTTTAAAAAAGATCCGCGTTTGATAAAGCTCCATCACACCTACAGAGGCATTTTTTGCATTTCTTGGCCGAACGTCTTTTACGCAAGAGATTGAAAATCCCCCACCAGAAACAATTTTGCCGTTCTGCAGAACGGAAAGGGCATTATAATCTTCCAGATGGGGCCACTGGGTGCGGCTCGCCCATAAAGAAACCGCTTCTAAACTTGCCAGCGGATTGAAGAGAAAGGAACGTTTAAAAAAATGAGGATCCCATTCGCTTTGCAAGGTTTGTCTTCTCCATAGTGGCTTTGTGCTCTCTTTCCGGCAAGGGGTTTCCTGCACCCCACTCGCATAACCGCAAAGACTGTGTATAGTAAAGGTATTTGCGTCGTTCGCTGAGGAGCACTTCAACATGTACCTGGCTACCTTGCATGTGAGTCTCGATCTAGAACCCGAGGTGGCTTCAGAAGGCAGGGAAAAAGTCTTACGGGCCTTAAGAGATCGCCTTAAACAGGCTTTTGGCTCACGGATTACCGTACGCACCGACGATGATGCCGCAATTGTCATTGCCTTTTTAGATGATAATTATGAGCGCGCTCAGAGCAGAATTAAGGAATCTCTTGATCGCATTGAAGGTGCCAGTGAAGCTCGGGTTTTTCATTCCCATTCCCAAGTCTTTATGTGGTTTGATGGAAAGTTCCAAGAAACGAGAGAGGAGCTCGAGCAATTTCATGATAACCCGCTTTCGCCTTCAAATGCAGGCCGTACGAAAATGAATGGGGGCAATGCGAATGGAAAAACAATTCGCTATGCGTCAGAAGATGAAGATGATGACTTTTCGCCAATTCCATCGCGTTTGAGTCGTAAAAGTTTGAGAATTCCAACCCGGAAGTGAGTGATGAAAAGATTTAATTCCGTAAAAGTCCTTGCATCTATTATTGTGTTTCTCATTTTGGGCGTCGGTGCATCCGTCGTAGTTTGGCCAAAGGTTTTTCGTTCCGACGAAATGCTGGCAAGCTCTCAAGCCAGCCAGAGCGCAAAATCTGGTGCAGGCTACCTTTCCTGTTCCGACATCCGCGACCGCGTCGAAACATTTCTCAAACATCACTATTCTTATCATGCCTTTGACGAAGAACTTTCGCGCAGGGTCTTTGGAAAATTTTTCCACCTCATCGACTCTGGCAAGAATTTTTTGTTGGAATCTGATGTTGAAGCGTTACGTTCTTACGAAACTCAGTTTCCGAGCGCTGTTAAAAAGGCGGACTGCCGCTTTATGGAACAGGCTTATTCCACCTATTTAAAGCGCGTTCGAGAATCCATGGGACTCATCGATGCCGCTCTTAAAAAGCCCTTCGACTTCAATGTTGAAGAAACCATCGAAATCGATCGCAAAAAACTACCTTGGGCGAAAAATTCGGCGGAACTTCAAGAACGTTGGCGAAAATTACTTAAATTTTCCGCACTCGGCATGACAGAAGCCGATCCCACACTCAAATTTGAAGAAGTTGGCAAAAAACTCAAAAAACGTTACGAACTTTTGCGCCGGTCTGTTGAAGAAAAAACTCCCGATGAAGTGAATGGCATCTTTATGAATGCCTTTGCACTTTCACTCGATCCACACAGCCAGTACATGCTCCCTGCGGATCAAGAAGATTTTAACGTCGCATTTAGTTTGCAGCTTGTGGGTATTGGAGCTTCACTTTCTCAGCAAGATGGTTACACGGTTGTGGAAGCCGTCATTCCAGGAGGAGCAGCAGCACGGGATGGTCGCTTGAAAAAAGGTGACAAAATCGTCTCGGTCGACTCCGGTGATGGGCAGAGCTTTGTCGACGTCATCGACATGGATCTTTCAAAGGTTGTCTCGCTTATTCGTGGAAAAAAGAGCACACGAGTCAAACTCGTTATTTTACGCAAAAACGAATCCGGGGAAGTTGAACGCTTCGTTCTCGATCTTTTGCGTGATGTTGTGCACCTCGCCGATAGCGAAGCCCATAGCGATGTCATGAATATCGACAATAAAAAAATTGGAGTCATCAACCTCCCCACTTTTTATCGTGACTACCAAGCGAGCCGAGGCGATGGAGATGCAAAAAGCTCTGCCGGGGACATCGCTCGCGAAATAAAAAGGCTTACTGCGCAAAAAGTCGACGGCATTCTGCTTGATTTGCGATCCAATGGGGGAGGCGACCTTTCTGAGTGCATCCGCATGACCGGACTGTTTATCGACAAGGGCCCTGTTGTACAAGTTGCACCTAAAGACAGCGATGCAGATGTGCTCGAAGACAAAGATAAAGGCGCACTGTATACCGGTCCTTTTGCAGTCTTAATAAGTAAACACAGCGCCAGTGCCTCCGAAATTCTTTCGGGAGCCATTCAAGACTACGGCCGTGGACTCGTTCTTGGAAATACAAGAACCTACGGAAAAGGTACCGTTCAAAACGTCCTCGAAATTCCGGGCTCTAAGGGTCGGGAAAGCGATGGCGCGATTAAAGTCACGGTGCAAAAGTTCTTTCGTCCGAGCGGAAAAAGCAATCAAGAAAAGGGTGTTCTTTCAGATGTCGTGATTCCAAGCATCATCGAAACGAGCGATGCCAGCGAATCTGAAAACGACTACGTGTTGCCCTACTCTACCATTCCACCCGCGCGCTCGTTTAAGCCATTACAAGACCTCACACCCATCCTCGAAACGCTGCGCAAGAAAAGCAACGAACGCGTGCAGAAAAGCCCAGCCTTTAAAGATATTTTAGAGATCGTTGCGAAAAAAGAAAAAGATCAAACCGTCTTGTCTTTGAAGCGCGAAAAGAAGGACAAGGCAAAGCCGACTCCCACCCCCTCTCCTGCTCCTGGGAAGGTCGAAGAGATCGAAAACAAGGTTATTCGCGAAAATGACGCCGAACTCAAAGAAGCAGGCCAAGTCCTCGTCGACAGCATCGGCCTTCTGGGCGGAAAAACGGATTGGACAAAGTGAGTCTCTTGGAATAATGGTGCGACGTCTTTTCCAATTCCCAGAGGACGTATGACCGAACACACTCTCTATGACATTACTATTCTAGGCGGCGGCCCCACGGGGCTGTTTGCTTCGTTTTATGCAGGTTTGCGCAATGCGTCTTGCAAGATCATCGACAGCCTTCCGACCTTGGGCGGACGTTTAACCGCCGTCTATCCCGAGAAACACATCTATGATGTGGCTGGTTTTCCTAAAATCCTTGCAAGCGAACTGGTCGACAACTTGGTGACACAGGCCATGGCTTACTCTCCGACCGTCGCCCTCGGGGAAGCTGCTCAAACCCTCCTCCGACGCCCCGACGGAATCTTTGAGTTAACCACCGACAAAGGCGTTCACCTCACACGCACCCTCGTCATCGCCGCTGGTGTGGGTTCCTACAGTCCCAAAAAACATGCCGCCCCCGGCGCGAAAGAGTTTGAAGGAAAAGGAATAGAGTATGCTGTTCTCAATAAGCATATTTATGCTGGAAAAGACGTTGTCATTGCAGGCGGCGGGGATTCCGCTCTCGATTGGGCAAACGAACTCGTGAATATTGCCAAGAGCGTCACACTTGTGCACCGCAGCGACCGCTTTCGAGCCCACGACGATAGCGTCAGCAAACTGCACAAAACCACGGCTCGGGTTTTGCTGAACACCGAAATCACCGAGTTTTGCGGCGATTCAAGTTTGAATGACGTAACAATTCAAAATAACGAAACAGAGCAACAAGAAAAACTTCCGTGCGACGGTGCCCTGATTATGTTTGGGTTTAACAGCTCACTTGGCAAAATTCGTGAATGGGGACTCTCCCTCGAAAAAGACTGCATCGTTGTCAACGAGAAGATGGAAACCAACGTGCCCGGAATTTATGGTGCGGGCGATATCGTGGAATATGCGGGCAAGCTCAAACTCATCGTCACAGGATTTTCTGAAGCAGCCATCGCTGTGAATTTTGCAAAAACTTTCATGAATCCCAAAGAAAAATCCCAGCCACTCCATTCCACAACCATTATGGAATTGAAGGAAAAGAAAGCGGCACGCCTGAAGGCCGTTGAAGTTGCATCGCAGTCTTAAATCACGCGGCCCGCTTTAAATATTTAAATATTTTGCAAGCAGGTGTCGAATTTTTGATGCTGTATTTTGTACCTAATCACTTTGGCCGTAAAGTGGGTTTCGGAACAAATCACATGAAGGAGAATTCGATGCGTACTTTGATTTTGTCTGCGGTTGTTGCATCTTCTATTGCTTTGCCAGCATTCGCTGACCAATGCCAAGTTTTAACCCGAGGCCAAGTGACCTATGCTGCAAGCATTCTCAACAAAGATGGAATTCAGAACCGTCTCGTTGCTTCATTTTGTGAGCCTTGCGGCGACGTTTTTCCTTCCTACTACAATATTCAAAAATTGGAAGTCATCCCTTTTTCAGGCATTCCTGGTCGCTTTATGATGCTTGCCAATGGCCGAGCCATTGATCTCGCATACACCTACGCACGCACAGGTCCCAATCGTTTTGCGAGTGTGGCACACCTTGTCGGATGCCCTACCACAGGAACACGGACGTTTTTTGATGTCAGAAACGGAATTGAAGAATAATCTTAATTCGTTGACGTTTTCTGGAAAAAGGGAAGGCTAAAACTTTCGCTCCTGAGTGAAAACTGTGGTATCCATACCTTCAGCCGAAGAAAATCGACCTCACGATTTCTTGAGCGGCCCCTTTCTTCCCTTTTAAAAAGCACTTGATATGAAAATGACGAAAAAGCTCACACTCTGGCTCGTCTGCGTGGGAACAATAACTTTCGTGATTTCCTTGGCAGGCTTTGTGTTTTTGTATGGGAATGGGGCCTCCTATCTTTCCAATAATCCCGCAGCCTGTGCAAATTGTCACATTATGCAATCCACGTTTGAATCATGGCGAAAATCTCAGCACCGTCACGTTGCGACCTGCAACGACTGCCACGTGCCCCATCATGCGGTTTTAAAATGGGTCGTAAAAGGCATCAACGGGATGCATCACAGCTATGCTTTTACCTTCCAAAATCCTCCCGCAGTATTGAAGGCTGCTTTTGTTTCAAAAAAAGTCGTGCAATCGACCTGTGAGAGCTGCCACAAAGGCCTTCTCGAACATACGATGCTCAGCGCTGATAAATCCCGTGATTGTATTCAATGCCATCAAGATGTGGGCCACCAGCATCACTGACCCAAGGAGAATCATGCCATGAATTCCGAAATACCCACTTCCCATCAACCGAGTCAAGACGAACGCCAAGGGGCGCGCAAAACGCGCATTCGACAATTCCTTGCCGCAGGGATTATCGGGATTGCATTGGCATTTGCCATAGGGGCATTGTTGGTTTCCATTGCCACTCGCAAGGAGGCCGCAAAACACACCTTGCCTGCACTCGCCGATTTAGACGACAACGACGTGCGCCCCGAGCGCTGGGGACGTGCATTTCCAGCGCAGTATGCAAGTTTTTTAAGCATGGCCGAAAATACAAAAGAAACTCCTTTTGGTGGAAGTATTGCATACAGCAGGCTCATTCGCTATCCGCAATTGACGCGTTTATGGAGTGGTTATCCCTTTGCGGCGGACTTCAACGAAGAACGTTCACACGTTTATGCACAACTCGATCAAGTAGAAACGAAAAGAAATGACACCGAGTGGCTTCAAAACCATGGGTTTCCCCAATTCAAAGGACAACCAGGGGCATGCATGAACTGCCACAGTGGCTGGACGCCCTCACTCATCAGAGAGATGGGGTGGGAAAAATTCAATGCTAATTCCTATACGGACACCAGAAATAAGCTGCTTGAAAAGCACGGAACAGGACTGCATGCTGCAAACCTGGGAAGCACATGCGCTGATTGCCATTCCCCCAAAGACATGTCATTGCGAGTCACGCGCCCTGCATACATCAATGCCATGCAAATTCGCGGGTACAAGACTCATTCTGAAAAGGGTATCGACGCTACTCCCCAAGAAATGCGCTCCCATGTGTGCCAACAATGTCACGTGGAATATTATTTTAAGGGAGAGAATAAGGAACTCGTGTTTCCTTGGTCTTTGTGGCCAAAGGGCGAACCATTAAAAATTGAGCAGATTGAAAGTCACTACGAAGTGGCACGAAAATCAAATTCCTTCGAAAAGGACTGGACTCACAAAGAAACAGGCGCTCCCATGCTGAAAGCTCAGCATCCTGAAACAGAACTCAGTTCAAGCGGAATTCATGCCCGCTCGGGAGTTGCGTGCGCCGACTGTCATATGCCTTACATGCGTGAGGGAGCTCGAAAGATAACCAATCATAATATCACCTCCCCCCTTGCTCATGTCCGGGAAAGTTGCCAAAATTGTCACCCTGGCAGCGAACAAAACCTCCGCGATAGAGTAGCCATCATTCAGACGAAAACGGCTTCCCAACTCCGGACTGCAGAGAGTGCCATTCTCGCTCTTGCAGACGACATCGTGAGCGCAAAAGCACTCATTGAAAAAAGTAACAAAACGGACAAAGTCGACAGCATATTAAGTTCTGCACGGGAAGCTCATCGTGTGGCGAGTTTTCGTTGGGATTTTATTGCCAGTGAAAACAGCACGGGCTTTCATAGCCCACAGGAAGCTGCCAGAGTACTCGGACTTTCTACAGATGCGGCACGGCAAGGCCAGCTGGCATTGGTTGGGAGCCTTGCAGCAGAAGGACTTCTCTTTACACCGACGGTGGGAAGTGGAAAAATTCCAGCAGCTGGATTACCCATTCCAGAGCACAAAGGATCGGTGGGAATTGTGCCTTCAAAGAGGTTAAGCGACTGTGATGCCGGCAGCATGCTAGACTGCACCGAAAAAGAATGAAACTATGAACCACAACGCGCCCACTGCAATTTAATAGCATTCGACTGCACATATGGAACCAGTAAAGAGGCGCTTTCATTTCGTTCTTGTATGAGCCCCGTCAAACTGATGTTGAGTTTAAATATTCCAGTGGATGGAAAATCTCCTGACCCACACCATGCCGATTGATCTTGAAAAACTTCCTTTATTTCCCATTTTGAATTTGAGAAACCAGGAGACGAAAATTGCTTTTCTTTTCGCAGCAGCTGAATCCCTTTAAAGTCTGATGTCGCCGACAGGTTCAATATATTTTTTTCGTCCGAATTTTGAACACGATAAGGAAGTGTCAGTGAAAATGATTTGAGCCAATATCCGCCTGGAGCTTTCATCGGCACTGAAAATCGACAGTTCTTCATTTCAGACTGAGGCCCACCCGATCCTGTCAAATTGATTCTGAGCCCCCTCATTCTCCAAGTGACTCCGCCATTTATATCGCGTTCTGTAACTGTATTGTCGAGAGTGCATCCGGAGCCCATCACAGTGGCTTCGCTCCAAGAAAATGTTGCAGCACTTGCAGATTTAAAAAATGGTACTAATAAAATGGGACACAGTAGAATTAATTTTGCTATACGTTTCATGTCAACTTCTCCTTCAAAAATCCAAAAAACGAAGTCAGAAATAAAAAAAACGCCTCCCAAAAGACACACCCTTCACTCAGCTTCCTATGCTCGAAAGGTGTGGTGTGTCTTTGGTGACGTTGCTCGAAAGGTAACGGAATGCAATTTGATTTTGTCCTTCATGCACGCTTTAAAGCGCTGGAGCTCATTAAAATTCTGGGCAGCTCAGGTAACCAGCTCTTGCAATAAATCTCACGTCAAAGCCTTCAGCAGCAATGTTTGCAACGCCTCCGCTTGAGAGTGCACTGATTTGAATATTTGACTTAAACACACCGGTTGGATTGAAGTTTTGGCACCATGGGTAAGGAATTGGAACGCCCGGAGCAATGACGAGAACACCATCTGTTCTTGAAAGTGAAAGCGGATTTGGGCCCGTGTAAGAAGTTCCAACAGCATGTTGACGTGTCATTGTGGGGAAATTCAAATTAAAGAATCCGCCTGTTGCAGAGATATTTGCAACGGATTGTGGGGTTTTAACAAGACCGTAGGTCAATATACGTTCCAGAGTCGCAATGTAAATCCCTCTCGCAATGCGAGCTCCTGCAGTCAGACGGCAATTTTTTTGCAAGCCCTGACCCGAAGCGGGATTGACACCAAACGTGCTAAAAGACCATGAAATTTCGTCACCAGCGGTGATGACCGACGTTGTCCCTGGCGCACACCCAGAGCCGATGGCAGCGGCATTAAGCCACGTCACGGTTTGTGCTTGACCTGAGATTGATACGAACGCGGCAGCAGCTACTGTCAAGAATCCTAACATTGTTACTTTCATCACGAACTCCTTTTATACAGAACATGTTATAGGGACGAGCATACGAGCCGAGGAAGTGAGCAAATATTTCAGAATTCAGAGCAGTCTTGTTTTCTATAGAGTTCTCGTAACGCCATTCGAAATTTTGGTCAAAATAAACTTGTTACTTAAACATAATTTGCGAAACTTCTTATTGTGAATACACAAAGCTAATGCAGAGTTCATCTCCGAAAAACAAGCAAGTAAAGTTAGCGCTGCCCGGATTAAATGATTACGCTTATTATTCATTCTTTAACGAAAGGGGTCATCCATGATGAAAATTCGATATGCTCAATGCACTTTAGCTGTGTTTGCCAGCCTCATTCACTCCTCCGCATTCGCTAACACTTCAGATAAAAATAAACCCATTAATATCATCACAGAATGGAGTGCTTTTGGTTCGGGATGCCGGGGCGGAAAAGATCAAGCAAACCCTAATGTGATGCTCGATAATAAAAATTTAGCGGGCAATGATGTTCATAAACTTGAACTACATTTCGACAAATACTCATTGCAAAGTCCAATTTCAGATTCTGAACCGAAGCGTGAGCTTCAGTTTGCATCGGAATGTGCCATCCGCCTGGCGGTCACTCCTCCTCCTGGTAAAAAAATTAAAGCCGTTTATGCTCGCTCGAGCGTAATGGTCAATAAGTCAACGAATGTTCGTCTGACAGTTCAAAATCTTCTTTATGTGGGTCCGCGCATGATCGGAAAATCTGTGCACGAATTTCAACCCGGGATCTCGGTTTACAACAAGCAGATTGATTTAGACTTAAAGCAAGGAAACAAACCGGAAGAGCTGTTTCCAGAACTGAAGTGCGCAGAAGCAAAAATTGTCGGAGTTGATTATACGTTTTATGCTCAAAGAAAAGAGCAAGCAGACCCTGTAAAAGTTGATTTTGGTGGCGACAAAAATCTTGAAATTAGACTCGAGCTGGAAAGCTGTTGATGGGCGGAATCACTTCAATAACTTGACCTGCTTTTAGAAATATCTCTGCAGGTAGAGCACGCAAATTGTAGTGACTTGCCATGGAGCGGCAATAGGCTCCCCCTTCAAAAAATGCGAGAATATCATCTGGAACGAGGAGTGGCAGCTTTGCAGATTTTGAGAAGACATCGCCACTTTCACACACCGGGCCTACCACGTGATAATTCACCG
This sequence comes from Silvanigrellaceae bacterium, assembly GCA_044237915.1. Classification (GTDB taxonomy): domain Bacteria; phylum Bdellovibrionota_B; class Oligoflexia; order Silvanigrellales; family Silvanigrellaceae; genus JBIIEI01. The sequence goes on from JBIIEI010000001.1 coordinate 204,910, forward strand.
AAGCATTTTTCTTTTCACGGGCAGCACTTTGGCTTGGACATACAAGAGCAATTTCATGTGCTGCTCCATAAATGGCTGGCCTCGGAAAGTCATTCATCCCCGCATCAACGTAACAAAAATGAATATCGGGGCCATTGGATTTTTCATAAAGAACGCGCGTTAAAAGGACCGTTGAACTTGCAACGATACTGCGGCCGGGCTCAAGGCAAACTGTTAACTTTTCAAATGCTTCACCCCAGGCTTTTTGAAGTTTTGGAAAGTGTTTTCCACCTGCCAATAGTTCAGCACAAAGAAGTTGGACGTGATTTTTGATGTCCGAGGCATCGCTAGGAACTCCGTTTATTCCCACTCCAAGACCCCCACCCAAGTCGAGATGCTGAATAGGAATGCCTTGCTCAACCAGAGCATCTGCCACTTCTAAAAGTTTAACGACGACATGGGAAAAAACCTCAGGATTTAACAGTTGAGATCCGATGTGCACATGCAGGCCTTGCCACGGCGCAACAAATTTTTTCCATAATTCTTGCGATGAAAATCTGCCCCGTTGCTCAGTTACCCACATTAAAATCTGCTCTGCCAATAAACCAAATTTAGAATCCAAAGAACCTGTGCGCAAATGCGGATGGGTTTCAATTTCGACACAGGGGTTGAGACGAACAGCAAGATGAGTGGAAACTAGCGGAAGCTCATTCAAGTAAGCAAGAATAGAACTGAGTTCTGCGGTTTGCTCGACGTTGATAAAGCCCACTTTGCCATCGATTGCTGTGCGCCATTCCTGCTCGCGTTTTCCCACTCCTGCAAAGCACACCTTTTCTGGAGAAAACCCAGCATTGAGTGCGGCATGCCATTCACCGATGGAAACGATATCGACTCCAGCACCCGTACTCTGGACCTCTTTTAGGATGGCAGGGGCGTAATTCGCCTTCATGGCATAGTAAATCTCATTTTTTGGGAAGTGTCTTTTTAACGCACTTTGGTAGGCTTCGACCCGCTGTTTTACCGCGGACAACGCAGTCACATAAACAGGTGAGTATCCGTAACCTAAAATGGCATCCAGGGAGACACCATCGATGAGCGAAGCTTCATTTTCGGAACAACCCCGAACGGAGGGTAAGTGGAAAAAAGGGCGCATAGCAACGAGAGCCTCATCGAAATATTGTCAAAAAGGGATCTGTACAAACTTGCCATATTCTTGCCGAGCATGCTAGATGTGACATGCTTCCAGAAATATTGAACTGCGGAAACACCAGATGTCACGAGCCTCCCTCTCATCAGAAATACCTTCATTGCCTGAGTCTGGCCCCACCCTCGGACCCGTCTTTAAGTTCGGTGGCACCAGCATGGGCTCGGTCGAGCGCATCGAGCATGTCGCAGACCTTTGTGTAAAGTTACGTCCCAGTGTGATTGTTGTATCCGCCATGGCGGGCGAAACGAATCGGCTGGTGGGGCTCGGAAAACAGATTTTCACACGAACCGACATCCCCGAATACGACATGCTTGTTGCAACAGGGGAGCAGGTTTCAGTCGCGCTTTTGTCATTGGCCTTGCGCAAAAGAGGCATAACCCCTTGGCCGAGCCTTGCTCCCCACGCTGGGATCGTCACAGACAATGATTTTTCAAGAGCCCGCATTCAAAGCATCAATAGCGAAGTCATTTTGGGCCACATCGCCCAGGGCCGCCTTCCTGTCATTGCCGGTTTTCAGGGCGTTACAGAAGATGGCCAACTCACATCCTTGGGGCGCGGAGGTTCCGACACCTCGGCTGTCGCTATCGCTGCTGGAATAGGCGCAAATGCTTGTGTCATCTACACTGATGTCGATGGCGTGTTTACAACTGATCCCAGGTTGTGCCCTCAAGCTCGAATTATCAGGCGCATCTGCTTTGAAGAGATGCTCGAAATGGCAAGCCAAGGAAGCAAGGTTCTTCACATCCGCAGCGTTCAACTGGCTGCAAAATGGGGAGTCCGGTTGTTTGTCAAAAACACTTTTTCTGAAGATGAAGGAACTGAAATGTCGATGCAGGAGTCTCCCATTGAAGGCGAAGTTGTTACGGGAGTTGCTTGTGTAAATGAAGAAGCCTGGCTTCAACTGGGGCCTATGCAAAATACACTTTTTTCACTTCCTAATGTCTTTACTTCCCTCTCCGATCGGGGAGTCAACGTCGACATTATTGGTCAAAACTTTGAGCCCGCTGGACTCACCATTAATTTTACAGTTCAAGAGAGCGATCTCCAGACAGCGAAAGAAACCCTCGAAGCAGCCTTCCCAGGAATTCCATTGCGCTCACGCACCGACGTCGGTAAGGTTTCGATCGTAGGGGTTGGAATGCGCACTCATGCGGGTGTCGCTGCACGCATGTTTCGTGCGTTGGCTGCTGAAAATATCGATATCTTACTCGTCACCACATCAGAAATTAAAGTGGCCTGCCTCGTAGAACGATCAAAACTCAAAGCTGCAGTGCAAGCCCTTCACCGCGAATATTTGGAAAAGGGAGCGTAAGGCGTTTCATGTCACTTCGGAAAGCAGATATTTCAAAATTTGATCCCAATGGCGCAGGCGAAGAAAACGGAAACATTTTTGGCCTGGGATTTGAACCCCAAGAATGTAACATCATTTTAATTCCAGTCCCCTGGGAAGTCACAACAAGTTATGGGCGAGGCGCGGCCAAAGGGCCCAAAGCAATTTTAAAATCAAGCCCTCAGCTCGATCTTTTTGATGCTCAGCTCGGTAAACACGGATTGTCTCGCCCTTGGGAATTCGGGATCTGGATGGAACCCGAAGATCAAACCCTTCGAAAATGGAACAAAGAAGGTTGTAAACTTGCACTGCCCATCATCGAAGCGGGTGGAAAAATTGCGGGCAATGCAAAACTCGAAAACCAGCTCACCACTCTCAATACACTCTCTGAACAACTCAATGATTGGGTCAAAGTTCGAACTGAGAAATGGCTGGCCGAAGACAAAATTGTAGGCATTGTGGGAGGCGATCACAGCGTTCCATTTGGTGCCATGGAAGCCTTGGCAGAAAAGCATCCGGGAATGGGAGTTCTCCATTTTGATGCACATGCTGATTTGCGCCATGCCTATGAAGGTTTCGAGTTTTCTCATGCCAGCATCATGAATAACGTGATTCGGCGCATTCCCGGCATAGGGAAATTGGTTCAGGTCGGAATTCGAGATTTTTGTGATGAAGAATTTGAGCTTGCCAGTTCGCATCCTAAAATCGAGACCTTTTATGATTTTGAAATCAAGGAACGTTTGTTTGAAGGCGAAAATTGGATGCAAATTTGCTCCAAAATTATAGAAAAATTGCCTGAAAAAGTCTTTGTCTCATTCGATATTGATGGACTCGATCCTTCCTATTGTCCGCACACCGGCACGCCTGTTGCGGGAGGAATGCATTTTTCGGAAGCGATGTATTTACTCTATGCGCTCGCACTTTCTGGAAAAACAATTGTCGGTTTCGATCTCAACGAAGTTGCGCCCGGCGGCAAAGGGAATGAATGGGATGGGAATGTGGGAGCAAGAATTCTCTATCGCCTGTGCGCGGCTACTCTGTACAGCCAAGGCGCGCGAACAGCAATGAAAAGTCCTCCTTCAAAAAAACGCCCTCGATAAATGCAGATTTCAATCGTTTCTTAAATGTAGCTCCCGAATCATTCTTAAATACAACCTCCATATCCTTGACTCTATGACACATTTTGAACATATTTGGTTCCTCTTAATAGACTTAGGGAGAATCCATGCTTCTTTGTTCAAGCGCCAGAAGATCGTTGCTAACTATTTTTTCTGTATCAGTTACTTCAATCTCAACTTATTCATGCGGCGCAACGAATTTTAATAATACAAATTCACTACCAAAAGCCATTGTAAGTCATGCCCAGTTTTCTAAAGCCTTAAAAATTGCTGCCGACACCACTCAATATCTTCCCTACGCTTACGCCGATGACGGCTGTTACGCGCGTTCACTCTATATGGCAATGGAGATGGCAGACGCAGGAATTCCGAGCAGCCAAGTGATTGCCATGGCCCCTCCAGGGAAATATCTCCGCTTTGAAGAGGGAGACAACATTGTGCAATGGAGCTGGCATGTGGCTCCTCTGTTGGTCGATGGTGGCAAACTTTTTGTTGTCGATCCTGCGATGGAGAGCCAAGAACCCACAACCCTCGACACTTGGGTTTCGAATCTCATTCGTCCAGAATTAGGCAATACGTCGTCGCTTCCCACAATGGACGAAATCAAATTCAAGGCCATCTTAGGCATGGAATACACTGTCGTACCTGGAGCTATGAACGGAAAATACCATGACAAAATGGGGATTGGCAAATGGATGACTCATGATCAACTTCCCAGTGTTCCCTGGATTCGCTCACTTCCTGAACTGGGGCACTTTGATTTGAGCGTTTTAGAGAGCGCTTGTGCTACCATGCATGTGTATTCCGAAAATGTGCCGGATACGGCGGCCCGCCAACAAAAACTCACCGACCGCACCGTTCAGCTTTTAAAGTCCATGAAAAGCAAGGGGCTGGTCAATGGAATTCAGCCTGATACTCTCTTTGATTGTGGCGGCATGGCACCAGCGCAAACTCTGTAACGGGCCCGCTTTAAATATCCCGCCAGGGGCCATGGGCTTCATTGTTTAAGTGGAACAAAGGATGCCGTTGTTCCACAAGCCAACAGATTTGATTCCGCATTGTCATAAATAGACACCGAACCCACTTGCGACATATTTAGATTTTGGATGCTGTTGCGCTCCACAATTCCTTGCCCTTCAGGGCTTGCCACATAGGGATCACCCACCAGAATAGAATCTTGTGCGACAAGTAGGCACTCGGAATTGGCATGAAAAAAGGATTTGTAAGTTTGACCCGCAACCAACCCCTTGGCGATAAGTTTGACATCAAACAATTGGCTATTGTTTAAACGTAAGGCAATTTCGCCCGAGACCCCAGAATTGTTCACAGGCAAAAGGGCAAGATTAAAGGATAAATCTGCGTTTGCCTGAACATTTAATAAAAGCGATCCAAAAAGTAACAGCTGTGTCAGTGCTTTGGTTTTCATAGCATGAACCTCCGCCAGGAAAGACACTTCAACCTATTCCCAACGGACGGATGTGAAAAGCCTGAGTGGGGCTCAGCATAAACGATGCCTCCAAAAACACAGGTCCTCTTGACTTTTTGACTCTAGAATACATCTTCTGTTCTCCGATGCTGGGATTCCCTCTCAGCACTAGAAACAAAGGACAAGTCGAATGTGTGGATTTTCGGGGTTGGTATTTATTGACGAAAAACTTCCATCCATTCAAGAACAGGAACTTCGGCAGAATTTTCTGCGCGCAGCACAGCGGATCGCCCATCGAGGCAACGATGATTCGCGGACAACTTTTCTTTCCCACATCTGGCTCTCTCACTATCGACTCGCTTTTCAAGATGTCGAAGCCAGTTTGCAACCCATGTATTCACCCGATGGGCGTTACGTTATTCTTTTTAATGGTGAAATTTACAATCATTTTGAGCTGCGAAAAGGCATTTCAGAAAAAACGAATTACGAATTTCGCACACGAGGCGACACCGAAACAATTCTGCATGGGTTTCTCGCCTATGGCGAAGATATTGTGGCTTTGCTCGAAGGCGAATTTGCATTTGTTGTGCTCGCAACCGATGGAAGCTCTTGCTTTGCAGCAAGAGACCCCTCAGGGGTAAAACCCTTGTTTTTTGCAATGCCTGGAGTGAGCACAGAACGCTTTTCGAACTGGCGGAATAGCTATGATTTTTCAACAAAACAGTTGCAATTTGCAAGCGAGATAAAAGCTCTTCCACTGCAGAAAAAGTGGGAGAGAGAGGGAGCGCTGCGGCAGTTTGTAGGATTGTTCGAGCCCATCCGCACCCCCTTTCAAGAAGTCATTCAAATCCCCCCAGGTGGGAAGTTTGTGGCACAAAAGTCAAATGATGTTTTTCACTGCTCCCTGCGTCCAAGTTTGGAACAAACACGGCACTCTGCACGGGCACCTTCGCCACTCACTTCCGCTGAACAGTCGGAACTTGAAGCACAGTTTCGAGAAACTCTCAAAAAATCTGTCAAAGAAAGGCTTCTCTCGGATGTTGAACTTGGAGTTTATCTGAGTGGTGGAATCGATTCTAAGGCGGTCGCTTTCGAACTTCACTCTTACCTAACCGAAACGAAATCAACCTTTCGGCCCAAGTCTTTTACGGTTGGTTTCCAGAACGCCGCCTTTGATGAAACAGAAGAAGCCATGCGATTTGCCAAGGCCACAGGATTCGAACCGCACGGACTTACAATCTCAGATCAAGCGCTCGCCTATTCCTATCCGGTGGCCGTTTATCATTCCGAAAATTTACAGCCCTATACAAATGGGGCTGCAAAGTGGTGGTTAAGCCTCTTAAGTCGACGCTCTGTGAGCGGAGTTTTAACAGGAGATGGCGCCGACGAACTGTTGTGTGGTTATCCGAGTTTTCGGTATGCCGCTTGGTGGAAATTTGCAATGCGTGCACGCACCCACTCAAAAAGTTCTCGCAGAAATCGGGATTCTGTTCCCTTAGGAACCCACTGGCGCGACAGCGTTTACTTAAAACGCTTTCAGAGCGATGCCTCAAACCCATGGGCGGCAGGACAAAGCGCAGAAGGCTCTGGCCTTGATTTTGCGATGAGCTTATCCCTTTGGGGAGTGCCCCACCCCTTGTTTGGGCAGATTAAAAGCATCACCTGCGCCCTCCTCGGTGAAACCGAAGGACTTGCATGGCTCAAAGAGCAAGGAGAATCCATCCGCAGTTGGTATTGTGCGGGTCAGAATTATGCATCGACAGAGCTTGAAGATTCTGAAAATGCCTTGCTCCTTTGGCAGAATTACTTTTTTCGCACCCATCTGCCTGTCCAAGTTTTAAACTGGGTGGGTGATCGCATGGAAATGGCAAATTCCTTGGAAGGACGCACTCCCTTTCTATCTAAGTCACTGCGTGATTTCGTTCGTCCCCTCGGAGACTCTGCGATGGTTGCCGGGTTCTTAGATAAAGCAATTCTGCGTCGCGCCTACGAACCCCTCTTAAAAAAAGAATTTGCATACACGCCTAAAAAGCAGTTTGGAGCACCCTTTTTGAACCATGCTGATCTTATAAGGCGCTTTGAAGTTGCAGACATTTTTGAAAAAACGGGACTCGGCGATTCAAAGTCCATGCAGCGCATCTTAACAGCAATTTCACATCTTAAAACCCAGAATTCAGGGGAAGCTCGCTTCGAACAAACACATCTCGAATCTGCATTGCAAACTGCCATTTCCACAGCAATCGTCGATCAAAGCATCGTGCAAGAGCAAGGAATTCAACGTAACAAAGATTTCGAAGAGTTGACTTTAAAAAATGGATTATTTCCATAATCATTTTTTTGACTCGGCGAACAATGCACTCGTGCGCTGAGGAGATGAGCCGATTCACTTTTCACAGAATGTCGCCTTATCTCCTTTAAAGAGACCGAGCCTATGAAAATGTGGAAGTTTGCTCACAGTTCCTCAAAGTACCATTTCCTTAAATTCGTTTGCCTCCATGTTACGTTGCTCGCAGCATGTGGTTCGCACTTGGAAGAAGATCTTCGAGAAGAAAAAGGCGCAACCGCGGCGCCTGCTCCCAATAAAAATACCTCATCTCTCCCGACGTCGCAGCCAAAAGCACAGTCAAGCGATGCCAATGGGCAACCCCGCTCCAAGCTCGTCGTGCGCGAGCCTGCAGAAACACCTGTCGCAACTGCTTCTTGCCTTGCGCCTGCCGTTCAGCAGGTCGATGCAGCAACGGGTAAGTGTCAAATAGGATTGGAGCTTGGGAACCGAGTTTCTCCCAAGACAGGCGCCATGGTGTCGATTCTTTTCGCATCCCTCACCGAAGGATGTCAGAAGCATCAACCAACGACGCCTGTTTCGTTATGCATTTCGAATGCGGGAGGAACTGTGATAGGAGGGGGTTTGCTTTGTGCGCGCGACGCGGTGCAAGAAAATATAGTATACTGCACAGGGACATTGTCGAGCATTCGTGTTCAGAATTCTGTTGAAATTCCCGTAAGCCCCGATCCCGCGTTGGATCTCAATACTTTTCGGACAGCACTGACCATCAACCCTTAAAAGCCTTGTCTTACGCAGTGCGCAGAAAGTTTTGAGCACTTGCAATTTGTCCCGCTTGAACGGGCTTTGGGATCTCGATGCAAAATGTCGAACCCTTGGACGGAGTGGTTTGGACATTTATTTTTCCGCCCATGTTGAGCACCGCTTCTTGGACTGCAGACATGCCCACTCCCCTGCCCGAGATATCAGAAACCGAAACCGCAGTGGAGAGTCCGGGACGGAAAATGAGTGTCACCTTGGCCTCTTCCGACATCAAAGCCAGCTCAGCAGGACTGATCAAACCACGCTCGACGGCCTTTTGAGCAATTTTCTGCGAATCAATGCCTCGCCCATCATCAGAAACTTTGACAACCCAAGCACTCTGATTTTCTTGAAATTCAACGCGCAGAAGGGCTTCTGCTGCCTTATTTCCACGCTCCCAGGGAAATTCGATGCCGTGATCGATGCTGTTCCGAATCAAATGCGTGAGATTCTGAAACAAGGGCATCACCAATTTCGCGTGCATAAGCATCCCTCCCCCAAGGATATCGATACGTACATTTTTGCCCAATCGATGGGCCAGGGTTTCGGCAAATTCGGGAAGTGGCCCGAGAAGCTGAAGGGCAGGTTTTTGATCCACCTGAGAAATCCAAGTGCGAAAGATAGAGAGAGCTTCATCGAGGCTGTTCGAACTTTCAAAATCTTGGCTGAGGGCAAGAAGATTGTTCTTCAAGACATGGAAGATCTCTGCACTTTCATCTTCATACCCAATCCCCAAGATGCTTTTGTGACGAGAAAGAAACTCAGCCAATGCCATTTCTGTTTCTTTAATATCAGAAGGCAGAATTTCAGATTTTTCTTCGAGTTGATGAATCATTGCAGCCAAACTCTTCAAGCCAAATGAAGCTGAATTGCCTTTCAAAGTATGCAATGCAGCGCGAACCACACCCTCATTGCCTATATAACTGGCTTCAAGGGCATTTTTAAGAGTCGTTTTACATTCACCCAAAAAACCGCAAAAGGCATCGCGTTGCTGCAGAATTCGAACGAGAGTTTTATTGAGGTGACTCTCGTATTCTGCTCTTTCAAGGTCTGTAACATCTGTCAGAGTAAACAAAATTCCTACAATTTTTTCTTTATCATAGAGAGGGCTTCCCTCCATGCCCAGATTTTTTTCTCCAATGGAGAAGCGAGAAGGGATTTGGCCCAGAGACATTTCCACAGGAAGGATGTCTTCAAAAACCTGCTCCATGAGCAGTACCAAATTGCCGGCATCTTTTGGACAAAGACCAAGAGCAACCGAAAGGGGAGTCCCTGGAGTGATATTTTTTCCAAGCAGCTGATGACAAGACTTGGTAAATCCTTCTTTAATTTCAAGCCTCTCATCGATAATCAAAAAGCCAGATTTGACGTTATTTAAAATAGTCTGGATGGTTGCCGTTCGCTCCTCGACAGTCTGCTCAAGATTTTCATTTACCGAGATGAGTTCAGCATTCTTTTGACCGATGACTTCCAAGGATTCTTTGAGACTGGTGGACATTTGGTTGAACCGTTCGCTCACAGATCCAAATTCGTCGTTACTTTCAACTTTGACCTGATATCCAAGGTTTCCCGAACCAATCTTATGAGCACCTTCCATCAAATCTAAAAGTGGCTTGGTAAACATCTTGGAGAGTGGCAAAACAGCGGCAATGGAGAGAAGCAGAGTACCCCCAAGGGCGGCAAATAAGAATCCACGCAGTTTCGAAATATTTCTAAAAACCAGATCTTCATCGACAAAGTAAGTAATTAAAAGGCCCGCCGTATCCGTTCGTGCGTATCCTACAACTTTGCGCCCCCAAGAGTCCTTGACGCCTTCAAGTGTTCCCATCTGTGAAAAAGAAAGTCCATCGTATTTCTTTTGTTTCGTTAGGACGCCTTTGAATGCGGGAGCAAAGAGCACCTCACCGTCGTGACCATAGACCTTAAGGTAACTCGAATTGTCTTGCGGCTTATCTTCGACACGCGCCTCGCGAAATGTACTGATGAGTGCTGTGACATCTTGAAATGCCGCATTGACTCCTATGGCTGAATTCTTATCCCACGCAGAATAAACAGGAAAAAATGTCCAAAAACCAGTAACCATTTCTCCAAAGAACTGATGTTCCTTTATTTGAGTTTGCGCCATTTTTCCGCCTAAGGCCTGCTCAAATTCAACCGACTTTGGAAACTGTTTTCCAATCAAGGGGCTCCCTGGTTCATGGGCTCCTACAACATATCCTTGTGATTCTGTGGTCACGAGCTTCGAAAAAATCTTCTGGCTGCGACTTGCTTCCTGAAGCGCTTCGGAAATAGAGATGATCTCTGTTCCGGGAGTTGCAGAGGAAACGTCAGAAAATTCGCTTTTATTGCTTAAAAGCTCCATGCTTTTTGCGGCTATTGGAAATATTTCTTCAACTTTTTTCGCCATGGTACTGGCAAGTGACTCCACATTCATTCTGTGACTCATCGAGAGATTCTTCGCAAAAAGAAAGCTCACCTGCCCCAGAACGAAAGAAGGCACGAGTGCAAAACCTACGAGGATTAACGCAAGCTTGTACTTGACAGACTTTGACAGGAGCCCTATCCAAGAGCCAGACATAATTCACCCTTTTCCAGCTGCATTCACTTATTCATCATTTATATTTGGGTTGGTAAAAACCATCAAAAGAAACAGTCTTTGTAATTTGGTTACTTTCTTTCATGGATTTTTGGACAAATTCAAAGCTTTCTTTACTCAGCTCGCCCACTTGATCGTCTTTAATTTTATAGAGCGTGAGTTTTTTAACTTCACGTAACATCGTTTGTTGATGCTCGCGGGTGGTCCCGGTTTTCGCTTTTTCAGCTTCCTTCATCACGACGTCGATGGCTTCATTCTCGTGGGCGAAAGCATAGAGCCATCCTCGAATCGAGGCCTTCACAAAGTTTTTACAAAGTTCAGGGTCTTTTTTGACGGTGTCTGAATGCACGTAAATGCCATCTTCCGGAAAGTTTAATCCGAAGTCGCGGTAATGAAAGGTCTTGAGGTCTGTTTCTTTAACTCCCGACTCCAAAATGAGCGGATATTCGTTATATGTCATGGCAGAAGCCACATCGAGCTTACCTTGCAGGAAATCATCGACACTGAATTTCTGGCTGACTTGACGGGGCTGTACAGCTTGTTTCTTAAACAGAAGTTGAGGAGCCATTCCGAAAAAACCGGGCCAAATTCCCACCTGTTTTTCGTGCATCTGTTTGGGTTCGCCAATGCCTGATTTTTTGAAGGCCACCAGCATCAAACCACTCGTTTGAAACATTTGCGAAATATTGACGAGGGGAGCCCCCTTTGAAACCGCAGCAATTCCACTGATAAGCCAATCCATTCCAAAGGTGTCTTTGCCGGCTGCAACATTGTTGATTGAAACGATGCCTGGGCCGCCTGGCCGAATTTCAAGGTCAATGCCTGCGTCTTTATAAAACCCTTTTGCAGCAGCAACATAGTACCCTGCAAACTGCGCTTGAGGGACCCACTGAGGACGCAGAGACGCCTTTTTGAGTTCCGCAGAATATCCAGGTTGGGTTGTTACGGAAAGAAATGTGGCGACTGTGAAACCAAGAAAAATGGCGGTACGCATCAATAAACTCCCTTGAAATTCAAAAGGCTAGATTTTCTGAGGAGAGTATATCCTGGACGACAGAATGAAGTAACAGAGCAGATCATTTAAGGCCGTCAAAACCCTGAAAATCTATATTGAAGGTTGAATTGTGTTGTCACAATCTAGGAAGCTTATCAGATTTTGATACTAGAAAATGATAGGTTAATTTTCTTTTTATTCCAACTGATTAGCAATTTTCTACAATCAAATTCCCCACAGGGAAAAAAATTGTTGCACCCACTGATATGCTAGTATACCAAATGCAACAACCGTTTCTTAGAATGAATGTAAATTTAATGTAACAAACTAAAATTACTTTATTTTTAAAATTCGATGCGTATACATTTTAGTAAAAGGATTTTATTATGAAAAAAATTTTTCTCAGCCTTCTTTCGATTGTTTCCCTTGCAGCATCGGCCTTTGTTTTGAATGCTTGTTCAGATATCTCTCCACAAGATGCCGAAACTCTTGCAAATGGTGAGCCAAACCCTTTACCAGTGACCCCCGGTGGACGCCAGGGCGTGCACGGAATGGTTGTCTTTGGAACACAAAACAAAACATTTTTCTCGCATATCCCCATGTTTCATGCTCCCCATGATGTTCAGCTCATCATGGAAGTCAAACTCAGCGCAAATCCTAAGAACTCGTACAATTCAGGAATGCATTCCTTTAAACCTAATTCTTTTTCATTGGACAATGTCATTATTAAGGTGATGAAGGGCGAAACTGCAAATATTACGGGCGCGCTTTATACTGGAAACTTTGAAGATGGTGGCGCAATGTTGCAAGATGGTATTACTGCAACAGTAACACGTATTGTGCGCAAATCTCAGTTGGTAGAAAACGCAAGCAGCGTACCCTACTTCTTGATGTTTGGCACCAGCCCCACTTACTTGGTACACGTTTTGAATTCAGGTTCAGATTATGATCAAATTTCGATGCTTGCACCCACACAGAGTTTGCCATACTCGGCAAATGAACTGCAAAGGGGAGTTGTTGCTCAAGGGACAAGCCGCCCCAGGGCGGGCTCCACAACGGCATTGAAAGTGTTGGGCAATGGAAAAAATTTCGGTGTCACAGTCCAAAGGGAACTTTCGTGCTTGAAAGGCCCTCATTATACTGAACGCTGCAACTAAGAATTTTAGTGCGGCAGGAACCTTAAAACCTGCAGCTCTTAGGAACTCGAGGGAATGGAGTCACGTCACGGACGTTGCCCATTCCGGTGATCCACACGAGGAGCCTTTCAAGGCCTAATCCAAAGCCACTGTGTGGCACCCCACCAAACCTTCGAATGTCTAAATACCACTGCAAATGTTCTTCGCTAATGTCTTTTTTCTTCATCTGTGCCGCAAGAACATCAAGTCTGTCTTCGCGTTGGCTTCCGCCAATGACTTCACCGATGCCAGGCATTAAAAGATCCATGGCGCGCACGGTTTTACCATCATCATTTAAATACATGTAAAAAGCTTTAAGATCTGCGGGATAGTTAAATACGATTGTGGGTGCCTTGAAGTGAACTTCACAAAGGTAACGTTCGTGTTCTGTTTTAAGATCGTCGCCCCAAGCAACAGCATTTTCGAAGGTTTTTCCGCATTTCGAAAGAATTTCGACGGCGTCGGTGTAGGTAACGCGCACAAAAGGATTTTCCAGTGCATTTTGCAAATAGGGGCGTGGGTCTGTTCCGTTTCGTTCAATAATAATCTTTAAATCTTCTTCGCAGTTTTCAAGAATATCTTTCACAACGTAACGGATAAAATCTTCTCCGAGTTGCATGTTGTCGTTGATGTCATGAAATGCCATTTCAGGCTCGATCATCCAAAACTCAGAGAGGTGACGGGTGGTGTTTGAGTTTTCGGCGCGAAAAGTGGGTCCAAAAGTATAAACCTTTCCAAGGCCCATCATCATCAATTCGGCTTCCAATTGCCCCGTGACGCACAGCATTGCAGGCTCACCAAAGAAATCTTCGTTGAAATCGACTTTCCCATCTTTTGACTTGGGAACCGCATGGAGTGGAAGCGTTGTGACTTGAAAAGTTTCGCCTGCTCCCTCTGCATCTGAGGTGGTGAGAATGGGCGTGTGGACATAAGAAAAACCGTTTGCTCTGAAAAAATCATGCACTGCATGGCTTACGCGCGAGCGAATGCGGAATATACTCGAAAACGTTGCCGTGCGTGGACGCATATGGGCAATTTCGCGCAGGTAGTCGTAAGTCATTTCCTTTTTTTGCAGAGGAAATGTTTCAGGATCTGCAAAACCAGAGACTTGAATTCCCTTGGCTTGGATCTCGTATTTTTGCCCCTGACCGGGACTTTGCACAAGAATTCCGTCGATAATAACAGCACAACCCGTTGTGAGTTTCAAGATTTCGGATTCGTAGTTGGGCAAACTGGTATCGGCAATAACCTGCACAGATTTTGCATGGGTTCCGTCATTGATTTCCAGAAAAACAAATTTTTTAGCGCCGCGCTTTGTTCGTACCCAGCCTGCGATTTTAACTTCGCCAAGTGCGACTTTGTCTGCGTGAATATCCGAAATAATGTGTATGGATTCTTTCATGACTTCCACTACCTTTTTTAAAATGAACATGTTTCAAACTGGAATCCTGGAGATTTCCTAGAGGAGCACAACTCCCTCAGGAAGCAAAGAAGTTCTCGACATATCTGCGTGGGCTCTGTATAAGAGGGTGCGCAGAACTGAACTTGCGACAATGTGACACAGCCCGCTGGGATAGGCAACCAATGGAACAACCAACCAGACCCGACTCCTTTGAATGCAATTGGCCCTTCGAGCCCATGGGCGACCAACCCGAAGCCATCAACAAACTGGTTGCGGGGCTCGATAGCGGAATTACCGAACAAGTTTTGCTTGGTGTCACAGGTTCGGGCAAAACATTTACCGTTGCAAATCTCATTGCGCGCACCCAACGCCCCGCACTGCTCATCGCTCCCAATAAAACCTTAGCTGCGCAACTTTTTCAGGAATTTAAGGCACTGTTTCCAAACAATGCCATAGAATTTTTTATCAGCTATTACGATTATTATCAGCCTGAAGCTTATGTGGCGAGTACCGACACCTACATCGAAAAAACCTCCGCTATCAACGAAGACATCGATAAGATGCGCCACTCGGCAACCCGCGCACTTTTTGAGCGCCGGGATGTCATCATTGTCTCGTCTGTGAGCTGTATTTATGGTTTGGGCGATCCACAGGCCTACCTCGAAGCCATGGTTGTGCTTCAAACCGGAGCACAGCTCAGCCGCGACGACTTTTTAAGGCAGCTTATTGCCATCCAATATGAACGTAACGATCTTTCGCTCGAACGTGGCAAATTCCGCGTCAGGGGCGACGTGATAGAAATTGTTCCCTCCCACGAACGCGATCGCGCGATCCGGGTTGAATTTTGGGGCCGAGAAATCGAACGCATTTCTATTATCGATGCCCTCAAAGGAACCGTGCTCGAAACCGTGAAGCGGACTGCCATCTATCCAAGCTCGCACTTTGTGGTTTCGCAAAAGGCCATCGACGACATTATTTCCGACATTTCCCGCGACCTTTATATCCAAATCAATCTCTTTAAACAGCAAGGAAAAGTGCTTGAAGCACAGCGCCTAGAACAACGCACACTTCACGATCTCGAAATGCTCAAAGAGGTCGGATACTGCCAAGGCATCGAAAACTATTCCCGTTACCTCGATGGACGCCCCGCAGGCGCACCACCGGCCACCCTGCTCGATTATTTTCCTCGCGACTATCTGCTTATCATCGACGAAAGCCATGTTACGGTTTCGCAGGTCGGCGGCATGTACCGTGGCGACCGCGCGCGCAAAGAAAATTTGGTAAATTTTGGATTCCGATTGCCCTCAGCTCTCGACAACCGCCCCCTCAACTTCGAAGAGTTTCGCACCCGCATGGGCCAAACCATCTACGTTTCAGCCACGCCCGGTGCCTATGAACTCAATCAGTGTGGAGTCGACATTGCGGAACAGTTGATTCGCCCCACGGGCCTTATCGATCCCGTGATCGAAATTCGCCCCGCTAAGCATCAAATCGACGATCTATTAGGCGAGATGCGCAACACAATTGCAAAAAAAGGGCGTGTTCTTATTACAACGCTCACCAAAAAAATGTCCGAAGAAATTACAAATTTTTATTCAGACCTTGGAATTAAGGTAAAGTATCTGCATTCCGATATTGACAGCATCGAAAGAGTCGAAATTCTGCGCGACTTACGCTTGGGGGTTTTCGATGTTGTGATTGGAATTAATCTCCTTCGTGAAGGACTTGACCTCCCCGAAGTTCAACTTGTTGCCATTTTGGATGCCGATAAAGAAGGCTTTTTGCGCAGTCGAACCAGCCTTATTCAAACCGTCGGACGTGCGGCCCGCAATGTGGATGGCAGGGTTATTTTTTATGCCGATCGCATTACCGGAAGCATGAAAGCCTGTATCGACGAAACCGATCGCAGGCGCGCCAAACAAGTCACATTTAACCTTGAAAATGGTATCACTCCGCAAACAGTCACTAAAAAAATCCCCGAGCAACTCAAAAAACTCTATAATCTCGACTTTGGAGATGAGTTTGAAGAAACCCTCGAATCCACACTTGAAAAGGTCATCGATAAATCGATTTTACGCGACCCTGTAAAACTCGAAAAAGAAATTAAAAAACTCAACAAAGAAATGCAAAAAGCAGCACAGAAATTAGAATTTGAACTTGCTGCCGAGCTGCGCGACCGCGTCAATCTCATTCGTAACCAAATTGTGCTTCTGGGTGGCGGAAAAACAGCATCTTTATCAGAAGCCTTGGAATCACATTAGGCCCGCTTTAAATATCCCGCCAGGGGCCATGGCTTCGTTGCGCTTCGGATTCGGCCGCCTCAAAGAGGAGTTTGCACAGGTTGATTTTGGAGATGCACGCCTTACTGCTAGACTGCTGTTGACTTCTGATTTGGACAGCTACTTGGCAGAAGGTCATGCAATGGGTGAGCTTTACCCACGAACTCATCCAGCTTTCAAGTGCTCGACCAAAGACAGGTCGATTTTTCATACCCATTCACGTGCTTTTTATATTTCTCATTAGAAATTGACGGGCGTCCAAGTTAAACTCCTGCGTTTGTGCAATGGAACTCAAAGGCTTGAGGAGTTGTCGGCAAATTTTAAAACCCTGGTTGGATCGCAGTTGGAAAATGTGAGCTTCCGAGAAATCAGTTGTACATTAAAGGTGCCACCGAGAGATGATGCGCTCATCTTTTGAGGAGGCAATTTGATGAAAAAAGAGATTTTAGAATTCTCCAAGAGTTTACAGGACTGGAAAGCCGAGAGGCCAAGCCCGAAAGGGCCAGCGCAGACAGTTCTGGGATCTGTTCTTCAGGGCGTTTCGTTTTACTCATTGTTGCTATCCTTCAAGGTACAGCTTAAATGCTGCTCCTCTCATTCAAAACCAACTGAGGGAACAATTCACACGGGTCAGATGGAATGGATACTCTAAGAGTTGCTTTTTGCCAATATTTGATCACAGTTGGGGAAATTCCATGTTCTCGCGCAGCAGCAGTCAGTGTTGTAACCTTATTCTCAATATCTGAAACAATTCTTCTTTTGAAGTCTGCTTCGAACTTGCGTCTGATTCTGCCCATAATACGCCTCCATCTCAGGATCCCTATATCAGAAAATGCAGACATAGGGGTAGCCAGTTTAAAAAAGGCGTGGGATCTTAAGAAACTAGAAAACTGTCTTGAATGAAGGGCTCAGTCCACTGACCGACGTAACTGGAAGCCAAACAAATGGTCCATCCGTGAGCTCCCGAAAAATCATTTGGACGCGCTATTCCCAGCGTTATAAGATGGGTAGTACGGGGGTTTGTGAAGCCATCAGGTTTTGGAGGGTTTTATCAAAGTTCCATGGCAAGAATGCCTCTGG
>JBIIEI010000158.1:0-6110 GCA_044237915.1 Silvanigrellaceae bacterium
CTTTTACAAGCAATTTTCGGCTCGAAAACCGAGAACGCATGAGACTTCTCTCATGCCACTTCTTTAGAAATCTTAGACTGTGTTCGTTGACTTGCGTCTCCGTTGGTGAAGACGGTGATTATCGAAACTTTTTGGACGTGTCAACCTTTTGTGACGAATTTGGATCATTTTTTTAACATAACGAAATTACAAGATAAAATCCTGATGAGCTTTCCGCTCCATTATGAGGCGAATGAAGGCGCTAATCTTTTCTGGCATTGACCCATAAAACGTGTTACGTAACGGCAATTCATTTGGACTTTTCCTTTCCTAGCATATAAATCTGGAGGCAAATTATGTTGAGGCAAGACCTCGGAGCGTCGTCATTTCTCCAAAACAAGGTTCTGGGCCGCGCCTTGACGTTTGATGATGTGCTTCTCGTACCAGCATATTCCGAAGTGCTTCCGCACGAAGTCGAGACCTCGACCTGGTTTACAAAACGCTTGCGTTTGCAGCAGCCCCTTCTTTCTGCGGCCATGGATTCCGTCACGGAACATGGCATGGCTGAAGCAATGGCGAGGCTGGGTGGCATCGGGGTGATTCATAAAAATCTCTCACCTGAAGACCAAGCCCTCGAAGTTCTTAAAGTGAAGAGATCGGAATCGGGCGTTGTCACAAATCCCATCGTGGTGTCGCCACAGGATTCTATCAGGACAGCCATTGCCATCATGCGCGATCGCAATATTTCGGGTTTACCCGTGGTGAGCGATGGCAAGCTGGTTGGATTGTTAACAGGCCGTGATGTACGGTTCGAAGACAATCTAGAACGCACCGTGTCCGAACTCATGACAAAGCAAGACAAGCTTGTGACCATCGCAAGCGAGGATTTGGGAACAAAAGGACTCGAATCCGCTCTGTTTCAACAGGCAAAGCACCTCTTGCATCAATACCGAATTGAAAAAATACCCTTGGTTGACTCAAACAACCGGCTCATGGGGCTGATTACACGGCGAGATCTTGAAAATGCAGAGCGCTTTCCCGCTGCCTCAAAAGACAGCAGAGGACGCCTCTTGGTTGCAGCAGCGACCGGTGTATCAGTGTCTGATCTTGAGGTCCGCGTCCCTGCCCTCATCGAGGCTGGAGTGGATGTTCTTGTGGTTGATACTGCACACGGCCATAGCAAAGGCGTGATCGAAGCTGTCAAACTCATTCGCCAAAAATACGGAAATCAAGTTGAGATTGTGGCCGGTAATATTGCAACCGGAGAAGCGGCAAAAGCCTTGGCTAACGCGGGCGTAGATGCTGTCAAGGTTGGAATCGGACCAGGCTCCATCTGTACAACGCGCATCGTTGCGGGAATTGGCGTTCCACAAGTGACAGCTATTATGGAAGTGAGTCAGGCCCTTCAAGGCACTGACGTCAAGATTATTGCTGATGGGGGAATCAAGTACAGCGGTGATGTGGTGAAGGCGCTTGTTGCAGGAGCACACACCGTTATGATTGGAAGCTTGCTCGCCGGAACAGATGAATCTCCTGGAGAGCGTATCAGTTATCAGGGCAAAGCCTACAAGCGTTACCGAGGCATGGGATCTCTTGGCGCTATGAAACGTGGCTCTAAAGATAGGTACTTTCAATCTCAACAGTCCGATCAAAAATTGGTTCCAGAAGGCATCGAGGGGCAAGTTCCCTACCGGGGACATGTTGCAGACGTCGTGCACCAACTCGTGGGAGGACTGCGCGCAGGTATGGGTTACACAGGCTCCAGGTCTGTGCAAGATTTGCAAGAGAATGGTCGATTTATAGAAATCACATCAGCCGGACTTAAAGAAAGCCACGTGCATGATGTGACAATCACCGAAGAAGCACCTAACTATTCGCTTCGCCGCGAGCCCTAAGATCTCTACCGAGGTATAGAACGATGATTCTTATTGTTGATTTTGGATCTCAGTATACTCAACTCCTTGCTCGTCGTGTCCGCGAATTAAGCGTGTATTCTGAAATTATTTCGTTTCGCAGTGCAATTTCTAAAATAGATGAGTGCAAAAAACTTGGAATTCTTCAGGGTATTATTCTGTCTGGTGGACCCCAGAGCGTTTATGCCGAAGGCGCACCCACGATTTCAAAAGACATATTCGACCTTGGCTTGCCTATTCTAGGAATCTGTTACGGTTTACAGTTGCTGAATGTCCTTGCAGGAGGCAAGGTAGAGCCCGCAAAAATCCGAGAATATGGATATGAAAAAATTATCCTCGCTTCGGAATTAGGAAAACTTCATCCCCTCGCGCCCCTCGCAAATATCTTGCCCGGCAGTGATAAAGATGTCGTTTGGATGAGCCACGGTGACGAAGTCTCGAAGGTGGCACCTCAGTTTGTCGTTTCGGCTCGCACTTCAAACAATGCCGTTGCAGCAGTGCATCACGCATCAAAGCCCATTTTTGGACTTCAATTCCATCCCGAAGTAGAGCATTCACGCGGCGGACGAGATGTGCTGCGCGCCTTTGTTCTCGATGTGTGTCAGGCAAAAACAGACTGGGATCGTTCTCTAATGGTTGCGCACGCAGTAAAATCCCTCGAAGAACAGCTCGCTCACACCAGTAAAGAAACAAATCTTATTTGCGCGTTAAGTGGTGGCGTTGATTCTGCGGTTGCTGCAGTGCTCACACAAAAGGTCGTAGGATCAAGGCTGCACTGCATCTTTGTCAACAACGGCTTGTTACGTAAAGATGAGTTTGAACAGGTTTTAGCAAAATTTAAAAATGATTTTAATTTAAATGTTCATGGTGTGGATAGCTCAAAGCTCTTCCTCGATCGACTTGCCGGCATTTCGGATCCTGAGACAAAGCGCAAGATTATTGGCGCGACATTTATCGAAGTGTTTGAGGCGGAAGCAAAGAAGATCTCCAATGCACAATTCTTGGTGCAAGGAACCCTTTACACCGATGTGATTGAGTCTGTTTCGATTCATGGCTCCTCTGTTACAATTAAAAGCCACCATAATGTGGGCGGCCTTCCTGAAAAAATGGCACTCAAACTCGTTGAGCCTTTGCGTGAACTTTTTAAAGATGAAGTGCGGGTTTTAGGCCGAGAACTTGGAATTGCAAAAGAAGTGCTCGAAAGACACCCCTTTCCGGGGCCTGGACTCGCGATTCGAGTCTTGGGCGAAGTCACTCCAGAAAGACTTGCTATCTTACGCGATGCCGACGAAATTCTGATTGATGAGCTTCGAAAAAATGACCTCTACAATTCAGTTTGGCAGGCATTTGTCGTGCTTCTTCCCGTTCAGTCAGTTGGTGTCATGGGAGACGGTCGGACCTACGAAAATGTTTGTGCGGTGCGGTGCGTGAGTGCGACTGACGGCATGACTGCGGAATGGTCGAGGCTTCCCCATGAATTTTTAGCCAAGGTGTCGACCCGCATTATCAATGAAGTCAGGGGCATCAACCGCGTAGTCTATGACATCAGCTCGAAGCCACCCGCAACCATCGAGTGGGAATGATTCTGCATTTTTTGACTTTGTGTCTGCAACTGCCGGAAAAAAATGTAAAGTAGGTCTATTCGTGAATTTGATTCACTTTGCATTCCGGTTGACGCCTTTTGGAGGAATTCATGGCCGCAACAAGACGAAAATTTTTGGGTTTGACGCTTTTGACCTGCGGTCTCGGCTTTTTGGCGATGTCGCCTACGGCACTTGCTGCGAGCGACACACTTGCTGAGATCAAGCAACGCAAGGAACTGCGCGTAGGACTTGATCCTGGTTTTATCCCTTTTGAAATGAAGAAGCCCAACGGTGACTGGGTGGGCTTTGATATTGATATGGTTCATGCCTGGGCAAGCGAATTGGGTGTCAAAGCAACATTCTTAGACACGAAATGGGAAGGAATTATTCCCTCCTTGGTCACAAAGAAATTCGATGTCATCGTCTCGGGCATGACGATTACAGATGAACGCTCTAAAGCGGTGCTTTTCAGCTCTGCCTACTACAAGGCCGGACTCACAGCGCTTGTTTCGAAAAAAGCCTCTGAAAAAATTAAAACGGGTAAAGATCTCGATAGCCCTAGTGTTACTATTGCAGTAAAATTAGGCACAACTGGTGATATCTTTGTCAAAAAGTCTTTCACAAAAGCACAGACCAAGCAATTTGATACGGAAGCTGATGCCGCAACAGCGGTGCGCATGGGTAAAGTCGATGCCTTTATCTATGACAGACCTTACGTCGAACTGTTTGCTAAGAAAAATGAAGGCAAGGTCGTAGCTCTTCAAACCCTTCTGACAGAAGAAGATCTGGGGCTTGCGGCACGAAAAAGCGACCAAGCGCTTGTGGATTCTTTCAATGGCTTTTTAAAGCGTTGGAAAGAGTCCGGTGAGTACGAAAAAACAAAGAAGAAACACTTTGTTGATATGCCGTGGGTTGCTGATTTTCCAGAGCTTAAATAAATAGAGCTAACGATGCCTGAAAGTAACAAATCAAGTTTTTTAACATACATCACTGTCTTTATCATTGTGATGACCTTACTCTTTACATGGTTTGGTTTTCAGAAAATGGACTACAGTTGGGATTTTTCAATCCTCAAACCCTATCTCTGGGATGAAGCCAACAACAGACCTGGTCTGATATTACAGGGACTTTGGGGCACTTTTTACATCAGTTTTTTAAGCATCATTTTTGGGACAATTCTAGGCGTTATAGTTGGGTTTTTTCTGCTGTCAAAGCATAAAATACCCCGCTATTCCGCCATTGTTTTTGTCGATGTTCTCAGAAACACCCCCGTGCTGGTGCAACTGTACTTGGTGTATTTCGTGATAGGCACCCCCTTTGATCTTTCACCTGAAAAAGCTGGAATTGCGACGCTGAGCTTCTTCTGCTCAGCGTATGTTGCCGACATTTTTAGAGGCACCATTCATAACTTTGACAAAGGCCAGCTCGATGCGGCCAAGAGCCTTGGACTGCATCCGTTGCACATCGCCACTTATGTGGTCGGACCGCAAGCGTTGCGGCGCATGCTTCCTCCACTCATTGGTCAGTTTGTAAGCTTGGTTAAAGACAGTTCCCTGGTTTCTGTCATTGCCGTTTTAGATCTGACAAAAGCTGCTTTAAATGTTGTTTCTGGAAGTTTTCGCAGTTTCGAAACGTGGATTTTCATTGCCGGTTTGTATCTCATCGTAAACACAATTTTAAGCTCCCTGGGCCGCTTCCTCGAGAAGAAACTCAGTGCAAGCTTGAGATAAGGGATGAAAAATAATCTATGAGCGCCCTGGTTCGTCTGAACAATGTCACCAAAATCTTTCGCAGTGGCGGAAACGATGTCTTTGCACTTCAAGATGTCTCTTTTGATGTGCAGCCCGGCGAAGTGATTTGTCTGCTTGGCCCTTCAGGAAGTGGAAAAAGCACTTGCCTGCGCACTATAAATGCACTCGAGACAATCTCGGGCGGCACCATTGAAGTCTGCGGCCACACGCTTTCACAACCCAAAGTCGCCATTCATGAGATTAGGCGCAATACAGCGATGATCTTTCAGCGCTTCGAGCTGTTTCCCCATCTCACAGCCCTCGAAAATGTAGCCTTGGCTCCGCGCCTTGTCTTGAAAAAAAGCAAAGATGAAGCCTTTCACGAAGCCAAAGAAAACCTTTGCCGCGTAGGGCTTGGGGATCACCTTGATAAGTATCCAAATGCCATTTCGGGCGGCCAACAGCAAAGAGTTGCCATTGCACGCGCCCTTGCCATCAATCCTAAAGTTTTGCTGTGTGATGAACCAACAAGTGCTTTAGATCCCGAACTTGTAAATGAAGTTTTAGAAATTTTGACCGACATTGCAAAAAACGGAATGACAATGATTATTGTCACCCATGAAATGAATTTTGCGGCACAAGTTTCAAATCGTTGCTTTTTTCTGGACAAAGGAAAAATCGTTGAACAGGGGCCCACACGCTCGTTTTTCGAAGATCCAAGTTCAACGCGGCTCAAGCAATTTCTGCGTCAGATGAAGCACAATGTGTAAAGTCTACTTTGTCGTCAGGGGAAACGCATCTAAATTCCCAGCCATATTGAGATATTGAGAAATTCCAGTACATTGAGCAAATTCAATTTACAAGGAAGCGCTGAAGAATGCCTGAAATTTATGCACAATCCATTT
>JBIIEI010000159.1:0-6051 GCA_044237915.1 Silvanigrellaceae bacterium
GGCACACACCACGATCGCGACATTAACGCCGCGCGCAACATTCTCCGCACAGGACGTTGTGCGCTAAACCGGTGCGCGTGAGCGCATTATAGGGAATCTCCGTCCTTTAGGGCGGAGAGGACGTCAACTTGCTTTTGAATCACCGTCGAGCACCTCAGTGGGGCTGTGTCTAGCACAAGCGGCAATGCAAAAAGAAACCTTTCTAGAGCGATTGGGAGTACAAGGAACCTGGCCAATCTTTGGCAAACCCGAAAACATCTATGTCGACAATGGAGCTGAATTCTACTCAGAAGCATTTGTGCGAGGATGTGAGCAGCATGGGATAAAGATTCACCGCAGGAAAAAAGGGTTTCCAAATCACTCAGGAATTGTTGAACGCATCATTGGAACATTGATGGCAGAAATACATGCTTTACCCGGCACGACTTTTTCAAACATCCAGATGCGTGGAAACTACGATTCCGAAGGAAAAGCAATTCTGACACTTACTGAACTCGAACGATGGCTCACTCTGGTGATCGTTGGAAAATACCACCTTGATGTTCATGCCACGCTTATGGAGCCACCACTTGTCAGATTCCGCAAAGGATTGAATGACTGGCAGCCTCAAAGCATTCGTGTTGAAAACCATCGGTCATTTTTTTTGGATTTTCTGCCACTCACAAGGCGAAGTCTTCAAAGGCACGGGTTTGTGGTGAACCATATTTTTTACTTTTCAAATGCCTTGTCACCTTGGATTGCGTCCGGGAAAGTGAACCAAAATTTTACACTTCGCATTGATCCACGGGACTTGAGCCGTATTTTTGTTTTACATCCTAAAGAAACAGAATATTTAGAGGTGCCTTACCGATCATTGCACAGACCCACAATCACAGCCTGGGAACATCGTGAATCCATCCGTAAGCTCAAGGCAAAGGGCGCTTCAACAGTAGACGAGGCAAGTATTTTTAGAGCAATATCCGAAATGAGGGCATTGGAAGAAAATTCTGAAAGTGCTACAAAATCAGCAAGGAAACGCAAAGAAAGTCGATCTCGAATTGGCAATATAGCTCCGACGCTACAAGTTACTTCTGAGGAACCTCAGTCAAAGAAGAAATCCGGTCCAGAATTGCCTTTCGAGGTTATTGAGGAATGGTAAAAAATGACTTTGAAGACAAACTGAATTTGGGTCATCTACTTTCTCATGTGCAAAAATTGGCAACGCTACCTGCCAATGAACGGATTCAACGCATTCGATCTGAACGATGGATTGGCTACTCAAAAGCACAGGAAGCCATTGCAAAACTGACAGCGCTTATCAATCATCCACAAAAAGATCGAATGCCAAATTTGCTGCTCATTGGGCCGACCAACAATGGCAAAACAATGATCATCGAGAAGTTCAAAAAAATGCAGCAAAAAGAGCTTGCCACTTCGGCGGAAGCTCATGAGAATATGCCTGTTGTTTCTCTGCAGATGCCTTCAGACCCAACGATCGCTCGATTTTACGCGATGCTTCTTTATCGAATGGGTGCGCCATTTAAAACGAAGGCAAAGGTTTCAGATCTCGAATTTGTGTCCATTGAAATTCTCACAAGAGTCAAAGCAAAAATGCTCATTATTGACGAACTTCACAACATTCTCGCTGGTCGTATGAATGTTCAAAGAGAGTTTTTAAATCTCATCCGTTTTTTGGGAAATGAGCTTAATATTCCCATTGTCTGTGTTGGAACAAGAGAGGCTTATTTGGCTCTGCGCTCAGATGACCAGCTTGAAAACAGGTTTGAACCACACATTTTGCCAAAGTGGTTTGATGACGCAGAATTCGGTTCGCTTTTGGCAAGCTATGCAACGGCACTGCCGCTAAAGAAACAATCTAACCTTTTAGAGCCGGATGCGCGCTCGTTTATTTTTCGAAATTCAGAAGGCACCATTGGTGAAATCAATCAAATCATCACACGAGCTGCAGTCTTTGCCATTGAATCGGGCGACGAATGCATCACTCACAAAAGCTTAACCGCAATTGACTACAACCCGCCTACAGAACGGCGGCGCATGTTTGAACGTGAGCTTCAAAGCTAAAATGCGCTGGCCGGTGCATCCAAAGCCAATTGAAAATGAAACTCTACTAAGCTGGCTAACTCGAATTGCATCATGCTACCGTCTCACACTAAGTGAACTTCTACTTTATGGACTGCAGATGCAAGTCGATGATAAATTCTACGGAATCAAATTTGACTTCGACGACTCTCTTTTTGTCTCCGAGCTTGCCTACGTAACCAAAATGACGACGGCACGACTACACTCGATGACCCTTCCTGGCCTCGCTGAGAAAATACTGGGAAGCAGAGATTTCAATGATCAAAAAATATTTGATGACTACCACAAGCACATGTCGGTGATTACGGGGCCTGGAGTAAGGTTCTTGTCACCAGAGCCAAAATGGAATGAAGGCGCTGCAGCACCGTGGTTTTCTGCACTTCATAGGACTTGCGTTCTAGCAATAAGAAAGCATTGCCCTAGATGCATAAAACGATATGGAATTTCGTTTCGGCGATTGCAGTGGTTAACCCATTTTTCGCAATGCTGCACATTGCACAAGTGTTTACTTGTGAATAATATAGAACTAGAAACCACAATTCGACCTGCAAATAAAGAGCTCTTAATTATTGAGAAACTCAATCAGTGCGCACTCTCCAATAGTTTTGTGCAGCTTGGAGTTGAAGATACGATGTGCTCACATCTGTGGTTTCGATTTCTTCGAAGACTTGTCTATGAACTGAGCTTTAATCGATTTCAAAATTACCGATGTAAAGAACAGAAGAACATATTAGACGCATGGAATGCCGCAGGGTTGGCTCCAGTGTCCGGTGGGGAATTTGAAACGCTAAATGCAGAAGAACAACAGCGCACCTTGTCATGCGCTGGTTATCTGATTTCCAATTGGCCGCATCACCTCATTCCATTTGTTTCCTTAGATCACAGCAATTTTGCAAATGAAAGAACAGCACTCCCTTGGGCACTGGCAAGGTACGTTTTTCGTTCGCCATCCGCTCTTGACTTGTCGCTCGCCGTGAGAGACGAGACTGGAAAATTCTGGAGGCTGGAGTGGGATCACCTCATGAAGGAATTAGAATACGATATCTGCAATGACAAAAGCGCTGAAGAGCAGGTTTTTAACCTTTTGGTTTATGGAAATAGACACACTCCCGAACAAGCGAGGCAACTCATTTCAGACATAAAATGCAATTGGTCGAACAACGCGCTCCAATTGACTGGGCACACTGTTATCAAATGCCCTCGAACTCCTTATGACTTTGAAACCCCTTCGTATGTCTACAAATTCAAATCAACCGAAGTCGAGTTATGATCCAAATTCGTTGAGCGAACCTTGTTCTAGCATTTTGGCCAAATCTTCTTGGCTCGCCTGTGTGTAACGCGCCGTGGTGTTTAAGGATTCATGTCCAAGCAACGCGCCCAATTCAACAAGTTTGCCATTGTCTTGGTAATGCCTTGTTGCAAAGGTGTGGCGCAGAGTGTGTGCAGAACCCACACAACCCGCTCGGCTCATGATCTCTTCGATGATTTTTTGCAAGGCGCGTTTTTGCAGAGGTTTACCGTTCGAAGTCAAAAAGAGTTTTGACGCAGAGTGATCTCTTCTTGGGTGTTTCAAAAGCCAATCACCAATTGCTTTTCGAGCACTGGCGTTGAGAGGAACAAAGCGTTCTTTGCGACCTTTGCCATCTTGCACGCGCACTTGGCCTGATCTATCGTACAAAGTAACATCCTGCAAAGAGAGATTCCAAACTTCGCCAATGCGAAGTCCGGTTTGCAGCATGAGTTGCACAAGACAATAGTTTCTTGCGCCTAAACTTCCTCTCCCTGAAAGAGTGAGCACCTTGTGAAGCTGTGGTGCAGAGAGGCTCTTCGGTCGGAGCAATTTGGCTTGTGGTTTGAGTTTGACTTCTTGAGCAATATTTATCGTCGTTAAACCCTCACGTACAGCCCAATAAAAGAACTTCCGAAGGCTCTGTAGTCTTCGGTTTGTGGTGCTTGTGGAACGCTTTTCCGTGTGGTCTAAAAAGGCGCGGTACCTTTGTACCGTGAAAGCATCGATCTCGCTCAGGCGACAGTTTGGCAAGACCGAGTGAACCCAATTGAGAAAGTGATTAAAATCGGAGCAATAGTTTGTGACTGTTGATTCAGCACAATCAGACGTCTCAAGAAATGCCTTAAATAAGGGCGCTAGTTCCGCAAGAGGCGGTTGACTCTGTTTGAACATTATATGCACTTTTGCCCCCTACGTTACGCCAATCGAAAAGTTCACATAAGGTAGCGGATTTTGGCAACAGAGTACATATAAGGGTATTTATACGCACTCGCGTTTGCAACCATTTGCTTCGCGATGAATTAGTCCTGCAAGTGCCTGAAACGATGAGTATTAGATATCTGCCTGAAATTGCTAGTGACAACGTCTTTGGAACTGCTGACATCGTCTTTGGGAAATGACACTTGATAATACCACAAACGTGGTATACCCTAAGATTCGTACCACATTTGTGGTCTGAAGAGGGAGTAAGGATGCCACAGCACAGCAAGACGCACATTCGGCTTTCCGATCCTAGCCTTAGCTTTGCAGCTAAGCTCAGGCTGGCTGTCTCATTCGAGCTTGAATATTGGGAGGGCCGGACTGATCCCCCCAACATTCCAATTGCAACATTTCGCGTTCTTATACTGGCTGTTCCCGACACGATTATGCCCACATGGAAACCTCGAAAGAGCACCAGCGGCGAACATGGCATGACTGGAGAGGACGTGGTTTTCAATTTTGAGTTTAATTACATCGCCATGGGAAAGAGCATCTCTTTTTACTGCAAGGGTTACTTCTTTGACAAAGAGGATCTGAAAGGAGTCACAATTCAGTCTTTCCGCGCTGTTTCGGGTGCGAAAGTTGTCAATATCAGGAGGAATATGCCATGAGCGACTGCGAACACGAACGAGTTCTGCCCCAGGCAGCTCAAGAGAAAG
This sequence comes from Silvanigrellaceae bacterium, assembly GCA_044237915.1. Lineage (GTDB taxonomy): Bacteria > Bdellovibrionota_B > Oligoflexia > Silvanigrellales > Silvanigrellaceae > JBIIEI01. Next base: position 5,008 of record JBIIEI010000159.1, read on the forward strand.
TAATTGCTGGTCGCACCTTTCATTTTTATGCCCCAGCCTGTCAGGACTGCGGTGCTGTTCTGTGGAGCAAGGAGGCAGAGCGAGCGTTCTCTGTCTGGAAAAAGGAAAATAAGGAAATTTTTACCATCCAGTTTTCTCTGAAGAGGCGCGTTGTGGATAATCTGGAGCGGATGCTTTCCAGCTACCCAAGTGCAACTGAGTCTCAATTGGTGCGTGCGATACTTGCTGTTTTTATCTCTTCTGTTTTCCCAAACCAAGAGCTATCTACGTCAATATATGGCCTCAAGAATGACTCTTCGTACAATGATCTCTGCGCCGGAATCGAGAAACGGAAAATGAAGTGTCGCGTGAGTCCTGAGCTCTATGAGGCCATGGAAACCATTTCTCAGCTCGTTGGTAATACGCCGTCAAAGTTTGTTGAAGACTGTGTGACGCTCACTGTTGCCGCGTTTGAGGCAAAAGAGCACCTAGACATTTGGGAGAGCGCCATGAACCGACAGATAGATGTCGTTCTGATGGCCTCGTGAAAACACTACTCAACCTTAAGCAAAACCCAATGTTCACGAACAAGGTGAAAATGGGCCAAATAAACTAACACTACGGACTTCCCCCAGTGGCAGGATAGATTTCCTGTATGCCAGAGGGTGCGAGCCGCTCCAAGTCATAGGTTGATTTAAGTTGACGATACCGTCCGTAAGTTCTGGTTGCAGTTTGGTTTCGGCATGTACCACAGTGCCGAATTTCCTACCATTACGTCCCACTCTCGTGACTGAACACGAATTCCAAAACTCATGTTGAATTTTTGGGACACACATGCCATAGCCGCTACTGCAATTTGCAGTAGCACATGGTAGGGAACTGATTTGAACCACTTTGAAGCCATCCGCGAACTCCTCGATGTTCTCATCCTAAGCAATGAGTAACTGCACAATCTGAGACGTGGGACAGTTCATTTTTAGTTTGAGATTCTTCGATAGGTAAAAATCAATCGGAGGAATTTTATGGCGAGCCCATCATCAGTCGAAGATACCCTTGTAGCCCTTA
>JBIIEI010000094.1:0-20902 GCA_044237915.1 Silvanigrellaceae bacterium
CTTTCTGAAAGAACCTATTTTTGTACTCAGAAAGCATGCGGGCACGTGGAAGATCGCGACGTGAACGCGAGTTACCTTATCGCATTTCGGGATTTTCCACCCCCAAAAACTAAAATTCCTATAAAACAGAAAACCGGCGGGCTACCACGCCGGGGAATGAAAGCTCACGCAAGTGAGCAGGATTTCCAATCGACACCCCCTTGCAAGCCATGGGATTCATCCCGTGGTGGGGTGGAGATGGTTTGACGTCTTGAACTGTGTTTTTGGTAGGGACATCAAGGTCGGAAACAAAAAAGACAATTAAAAGGCCAGCAAGAAACATTGAAGCAGATGCAAAAATAATAGTACTTTTCAAACCGAAATAGGCAGCAATCATGCCTCCTGCTGCAGGGCCACAGAGAGAGCCTACAGCCTGCGCCATTGAGACAACCGAGAGAGTTTTACCCAACCTTTCCTGATTTGACGCAGCAGTAATAAGACCTAATGCTGCAGGAACAAACCCAGCCATAAGCCCATTGACGCACCTTAAAGCGAAAAGTTGAGGATAGGTTTGCGCAAAAGGTGTGAGAAGGTACGTGATAAAAAGACCAAACGCAGCGCGCATCAAAATCAATCGAGCACCATATTTGGATGCAAGAGTTCCCCAAATGGGCGTTGCTAGCGCGCTCACAAAAAATGAAACCCCCAGTACAGCGCCCGACCAGACCTCTGCATTTTGTTGATCTTTGAACTGGGAGACCATCAAGGGAATAAGCGGCACCACAATAAAGAACGAGGTTGTCGAGAGGAAAATTCCAAAAATGAGAGCGATGATTTGCTTTTGCATGCCGGCTTGCCTTACTACTGAAGTCTTTAAGAGAGAATCCTAACGTGGGCCCTCCTCCGCTCAAACATGTCGAATATTCAATCGTCAAGTCCAGCTGTGCTCGGGTCAGGGGAACTGTTCTTCTGGGCCATGCCATGTTCACAACATACGACTATTTATTCAGACCTAAAGGCAAGTCACTAGCTGACTTTCTCGCTTCCAAAGGATATCACGTCGCTGCATTTAACATCACAGGATACGGTTCTTCTGCGCCGAGTGATCAATGCACAAACTTCGACACGTACGTATTGGACTATGAAAACTTCTTAACACAAATTCTAGCGAATCTGCCTAAACCCTATTTTTACCTTGGCCATTCCGTAGGCGGTCTTGCAGGTATCAGTGCGATTTCAAAGTCACACTTTCCAATGTCCAAAGCGGTCTTGATTGCTCCAGCGATTTGGACAAAAACTGAGCCAAAGATTTGCATGGATGCCATGTCTCAAAGGGTAAAACTCACTATTGCTCTTAAAATTGCTCATTTCTTTGGCTATCTGCCTTCTAAAATTCTTGGTCTTGGCGAAGTCAATGCCCCCGTTGGATACTTCGAACAATTCCTATTTTGGTCGCGCGGGAGCCTGCTTTCGAGCGTTGACGGAAAAATTAACTATCAAGAAATATGGAAAAATTTAAGCTTGCCCGTTTTAATTTTATCCGCTGCAAAAGATCGTTCAATGGCCCCAAAATCAAACATTGATTGGGTTGCTGCTCGTTTTAAAAATTCGACAAAAACTCAAGTTAACAAGTTATTATTTGGGTTTGATGCTGATCATTTTTCCATCATTTATGGCGCGAAGGCTGCTCATCACGTTTGGCCCCACATTGTAAAATTCCTAGACTCAGAGCAAATATAAGTTTTTCTGAAGAACTCAAAAAAATGATGAAATTTCCAAAGTAACAGCCTCTGCACGTCTTTCATTATTCAATTTTTATAAATCTGAGGCAGGATATTCTGAAACCACTTTTGTTTGTCCACATCGGTTTATTTTCGCAGACTTTAAGTACACATGTCTAAGATATTTTCAAAATCCTACACTCAATTTCCACTCTGACTTCAGTGAGAAAAAATCTCTGAAGTCAATACAATCCCAGATAATCGCGTAACGCATCTTCGACATCTGATCGAAGATGATGAGGAAGTACGCCAAGAGGCTCAAGAGTAAAATTCGTCTGCGGAATGGTAAAAATATGGTTGCACCAAATATAACAATCTTTCGTCGTTCCCGCTTCACCACTTTTGAGGGGCACATCCAGCAGAGGTGTCCAAGACTTTTCACCGAGAGGTAAACATGTTGCCTTTCCACCTCCCTCAAGATGGGCATCTGGAGAAATGATGAGAAAAAAGCGATAGGGCTTTATGGGATCTGAAGGCTGCGCAGGTTGAGTGCTCGCACGCGCTCCTTGCTGATCGCAGCGATGGATGTTCCATTTTTGGAGAGTCATCCCAACCCCTGTAAATTGAGAAGATCGATCTCTTCATTGGAATGCTCTGCTTCATAAGCGGCCTGTTTTTTTGCACCTTCTCTCAGCTGTTCATCCCTAAACTTTTCATAAAAGCAGGCAACGGCATCATTCACAAGATCGGTCGTCGACCGACCGGTGATCAGGTGGAGACGCTCCAAAAGGGTGACATTGCCAGGCTTAATTTCAGGCCGCAAAGCGCGCTGCTGATCTTTGATGCGAGGTCCCATCGCGATACCCTCCCGGCGGGTTAAAGACAGGTTGTCGGACTCAAAAAAGTGTACAATATTAATGTACATTAAAAATGTCAGCATTTCAAGGATAATTTTGAGATCGACACACTTGGCCGACCTTGCGAGGCAAAAAGACCCGTGCGATACAGAGTGTGCGTTTTCGCATCAACGTTTTGTGAAACACATCTCTCTTCAAAAAGGATCACTCCATGGGCTTTCGCACCGAAACAGACACCATAGGTCCCGTTCAAGTTGCAAATGATCGCTACTGGGGCGCTCAAACGCAACGCAGCCTCGAAAATTTCAAGATTGGCAATGAGCGTTTTCCACGCATTTTTATCAGAGCCTACGGACTCATGAAGAAAGCTGCAGCACGAGTGAATGCAGAATTGGGAGAACTCAATCCAGAACTTTCTCAGTTGATTGAAAGAGCTGCCGACGAAGTGATTGAGGGTAAATGGGATGAGCATTTTCCTTTGGTGGTCTGGCAAACGGGTTCAGGAACCCAAACCAATATGAATTTTAATGAGGTTATTTCAAATCGCGCCATTGAGATGGCTAAGGGAACAATCGGAAGCAAAGAACCCGTGCATCCCAACGATCACGTGAATCGCGGACAATCAACCAACGACAGCTTTCCAACAGCCATGCATATTGCTGCTGCCCTTGCAGTTCATGAATCACTACTTCCTTCAATCAATACTTTGGCAACAACCTTGGAAGCAAAGGCAAAGACCTTTGCAAATTTGGTAAAAATTGGCCGCACGCACCTTCAAGATGCCACTCCGCTCACTTTGGGCGATGAAATCGGCGGATGGGCTGCACAACTGCGAGCGTCCGAGCAAGCTATTCAGGCAACTCTCAAGGGAGTTTACGAACTGGCTGCAGGCGGAACTGCTGTTGGAACGGGCCTCAATGCCCATCCCCGCTATGCCGTTCGTATTGCAGAAACTCTGAAAGACCTCACCAAAATTCCCTTTGTCACAGCACCCAATAAATTTGCAGCACTGGGCGGACACGAAGCTCTGGTTGGACTTTCAGGCGCATTAAACGTTGTGGCATGTGCCTTTATGAAGGTTGCAAATGATGTGCGTTGGCTCGCAAGCGGCCCTCGCTGCGGGTTTGGTGAAATCAGCATTCCAGAAAATGAGCCTGGATCTTCCATCATGCCGGGTAAAATTAATCCCACACAAAGCGAAGCTGCAACCATGGTTTGCTGTCAAGTGATGGGAAATCACGTCGCTGTTACGATGGCGGGAAGCCAAGGAAATTTCGAGCTGAATGTTTATAAGCCCGTCATTGTTCACAACGTCTTGCAGTCTGCCAAGATCCTTGCCGATTCCATTGCAAGCTTTGAAGAACATTGTGCTCGGGGCATTGAAGCCAATCACAAGCGCATTGCAGAGCATCTGCAAAATTCTTTGATGCTTGTTACTTCCCTGAATCCGAAAATTGGTTACGACAAGGCAGCACAGGTCGCTAAAAAAGCACACAAAGAAGGAACCACTCTAAAAGAAGCGGCCATGGCACTCAACTATTTAACTTCAGAAGAATTCGACACTCTGGTACGTCCTGAGAAAATGATCGGGCCAAGGTAACGTGTTTCCTGAGGGCACTTCACCACCTAAGAGAATTTCGTAGGGAGCATTTAATGTTCGGGCGTGCGACTGACGTGAAAGACGCAGCTTGTCAGTTGCTCTCTGTCTCCTCGAGGTGCCGGAAACTTCCACCGCTTGACGGCACCTTCAGCGCAGCGAGCAACGGGGAAAAAGCCCGCTCCCATAGCGCTTGAATTCATTGCAGATGCACTCGTGATACGCCCTGATTTTCCAATGAGCATTCTCGCTTCAATATTGAAAAGGATTTCTCTGTTCGGTGGCTCATTGTGGAGATGCCGCTCCGCACAAGCCCTGATTTGTGCAAAATTCGCTTTAACGACGGCCTCCAGTTCCTCTCTGCTGATGCCGCTGCCGATGGGGGGACGACAGAAGGAAGTCAGTTGAACGTCTCCTCTGCGAAAACGAACGCCTCCCCGACGAACATTCATGTCCACATTGGGAGCCCTTGCCGAAAACGCGACATTGTGCACAGGCTTTTCACAAAATTTATCTCCCATGGAAAGCAGGTAATCCAATTCTCCGTCTTGCTTATTAATACGATCATATTGTTTTCGCAGCCCGACAAGTTCCGCGCTGCACGACATCTTTCCACTCTGACGATGACTTTGTACCATGCGCACAAAGTCCATAATAAGAGCAGCCTTTGCGATATTCGTCGACTGCCGCGCAGCCAATGCAGCAAGGTCGAACTTCATATTCATTTTCATTTCCTTCGCATCGTCTGCAGTGGTGTACGTAACCTCCAAAGCAAGTTCTTTTCCTAAAGGAGAACTTTTCTTCGACTGCAGATCCATAAAATAAAATTGCGAAGAATTCGATTGAAAATGAAGCGGTTTAATATCCTGTTTTTTCAGCGCAGCTTCTTCAGCATAGTGCGTTTTGAGCGCATAACCCGTGGGTAAATTCACCTTAAACCTCACGTTTCGGGCAAAGGGCTCGATGAGTGCTGTAAACTTATCGCCAAACACGCGTTTCGCAATTTTTTCAGAGGAAACAAAAAGAAAGGCTCCTTTTCCGTCTTCCGTGAGTTTGTCAAAAAGCTTGTCATTGAAGGCTGTACCCACACCAATACCCGAAAGTCCAATGCCCAGCTTGTCGCTTGCTGTGGTTATTTTTCCAAGCAATTTTTCATCAACAACGCCTTCATTTGCCTGAGCGTCTGTAATCAGAATGACTCTATTATTTTTGTCAGCCACGTTGGTTTTTTCAGCAAGCCTGTAACCTTCGAGCAAACCCGCATGCAGATCGGTGCCTCCCGAAGGTCGCACAGAGTTTATAGCATTGAGCAAGACTGCGGGATCATCCGTTCCAACAACAAAATTCTCAATTGGAGAACATGTTCCATTATTGAATAAAGTAAAATTGACGACATCTGAATTTTTCAGTTGCACCAGCATCTCTTTGAGTCCCGACTTGATGAACTGCATGCGATTTTCACCCGCCATCGAACCACTGCGGTCGAGCACAATCGACAACACCGCATTTTTCCGCAGGGCCTTTGCGACCTTTGGCGAATTCACCAAGAACCCGAGACGTGCGGGAGTTTCGCCACTTGACTGCTGAAAATCGGCGTCGATACTGAAATTTTGACTTTCTTTTGATGCTTTTTCAAAGGTGAAGTAATTCAAAAATTCATGGGGTCTGATTTCAAGTGAACTCAAGGAATATCCATTTTCAACTGAACCAAAACACCACCGCAAGAACATAAAACTTCGAACAACACGATGAATCGTTATGGGATCGGATAAATTTTTGAGAACTTTACAATTTTGGGGTATTTACAACTCAGTGCTCGGCCATGTCACAATCTGCCTGAGAATTGAAACGGAGTTTCGATGATTCGATTAACTGATGTCGTTTTTCAAAAGAACTTTTTACCTTCTCAAGATCCTGTCTTGAAAAAGTGGAATGAAAATGTGCTCCCTTTTTTCGATAAAAAAGCGAATTTTGGAACGATGGTAGGTGCCGCTGGGAAGTCTATTACTTACGCTCATTTTTCCCATCCTCATCCTAGGGCCACCGTATTGGTTGCAACAGGATGGAGTGAAAATCTTTTGAAGTATGCCGAGGTCATTCATGATCTCTTTGTGGCAGGCTATGAAGTCTATGCCTATGATCATCGCGGTCAGGGGCTCTCGCAGCGCCTTATTGGGCATCCCGAAAGATCTTATGTCGAATGCTTCGACGATTACGTTACTGACGTTGAAAAACTGATCGAGAGCGTGATTCGTCCTAAAACTTCTGGGAAAATATTTGGCCTCGCACATTCCATGGGCGCCATGATTTATTTGCTGGGAATGGCTTATGGCCGCGTGCCATTCGACGCTGTGGTTTTATCGTCACCGATGTTAGCCATTCGCTTTGGCGGAATGCCCACACCCGTTGCTCGTGCTCTCGCTTTTTTAGGTTGTACATTGCGCCAGGGTGATGCCTACGCGGTTTTACAAAAAGATTCCGATCCCGAATCACCCTTTGAAAAAAATATCGTAACACGCTGCAAAAGTCGCTACGCGATTGGTATGCAAATCGCTCGAAATTTGCCGCAGGTGCGCGTCGGTGGAGTGAGCTACAGATGGGTTAAAGAAGCTTTAGAAGGCACCGATAAAGTTCCTAAAATCCCCGCACTTCTGGGGAACCGGCCACTCCTTATCACACAGTCAGAAGTCGATCATGTCGTGCGCAATGATGCACAAGATACCTTTGCAGCAGCCTGCTCCAATTGCACTAAAATTGTTTACCCTAATGCAAAGCATGAGCTTTTTATGGAAATCGACGAAACACGCAACAAGGTTTTTGCAGATATTTTTTCTTTCTTTGAGAAGCACGAGAAGTAACAAGATGCCTCATTCAGGATCATCTCCAAAGAATTCACCCATATGAAACTCTATGGCATCGAAGGGCTTTATTTTCACCTTTCCATCATCCCGAAAGAGGCTCTGGATCAAGGAATACTTGCCACTATTCAGTTCAAAAACCTGCAGATGATCGTTCTCAGCGTCGACAAACCAGTAATAGGGAACACCTTCAGCAGCTAGGGTTTCTGGGACAATGGTTGTGTCTTTTTTTCGGGTTGAAACGCAGACTTCACAGACCCAATCTGGCCTTTCCTGAACAGGATACTCTTTGGGGCAAACGGGAGTGCGCTCACGCCTCCAGCCGGCAATATCAGGTTGAAGAATGCGTTCAAGTTTGCGATACTGAACGGTCACTTCACTCAAAACCCACCATCCCCCAGTACCGTCTCCTTTGGGTTTCCTATCAAAGACGCTGCAAACTCGACTCGAAATGCACGTCGAAACTCTACTGTGCCATCCACTGGGCTGCATTTTATAGACAATTTGTCCGTCGATGAGTTCTGCTTTTGCTTGCGGATCAAGAGACATAAAGTCTGCAAGTGTCGCAATTTTTCGAGCTTCATTGGGCATGTTGTCCTCCATGTCAACCGCTTTAGGTCTGATTTTTCTCAACCTGGGCTAAAAAGCCCTGTAATACTTTTTCGTATGCCAAGCGATCGACCAAAATAGATTGGGCGTGAACAGCTTTCTCTTGAATATGCAAAGCCTTCACGGATGTTCCCTTATTCGTTTTTTGCAAGGCTTCTGCCATTGAAAAAGGAACAAGGGCATCGTCTTTTCCATGTATGAAAAGCATGGGCCGTGGGTCGTTTGCAATGGCTGCGAGCGGGGAAATACGTGAGAGTCGAAATTTCGCAAGAAGTAACGACCAAGCGTCTGCAGACAGCAAAGCAAACGGAATTAAGAAACGAGGAACTTTAAGTGCCTTTGCTTGAGCGCTCACAAGGTTTGCAATATCTGAAAATGAGCTGTCGGAAACAAAAAAATCGATTTCGGGAAGTAACGGCGCGGATTGCAGCATCACGGCTGCCCCCATGGATTCGCCATGCACGCCCCACAATTCCGTATCTGGAAAAGTGCTTAATGCCCACTTGACCACCGCAACGAGGTCGTGTTTTTCAAAATTTCCGAAGGTAACAAGACGACCTCCACTTTCACCATGGGCACGGTGATCGTAGGCTACAACATTCCAACCTTGCTGGAGATAAGGTTCCATGTACTTGACCATGCCATGCCACGTCCATGAAACACCATGTGAAAAGATGATAGTCTTACGGGCATTGCCCTTCCAGTACACGCCTGCCAAGGACTCTCCCTGGGGGGAGGGAACTTTAAATGAAAAACGTTCACGTTTCATAAATTCCGGGGTAATTTCTCCGGAAGTAAAACCATGCTCAAGGGTGTGCTTTGTCGAATAACGAATGTGCAATAAAAATTTAAAGGCAACAAAGGTTCCCAGTGCAAAACTAAGGCATAAGTAAACAAACACTGGAAAAACAAGGAGCCAATAGAGCATGGAAGGAACCTCTTACCTCAATTGAACTTCAACATCCCCGGGAATTTTGGGGTCTGAATCTTTTTTACTGGGTTCAAGTTCTACAGCAGAAAGTGTCTTCAAGACATCGTTTTCGCGGTACCTGATGAGTGTGAGCATCCCGATGATACAAAAGACGCATCCCGCTGGTCCTGAAAGGCGAATACCAAGGTCATCGCCCACACTTCTTCCTTGCAAAAGCAACGAAGGATAAATGAGTGAACCAATCATCTGGCCCATTTTCAGCATAAACGTTCTTGCACCAAAAAACATGGCAGCCTTATGACTTCCGGTGTTTACACTGTGCGCCTCTGAAATGTCTCCAATCATGGCATTGGGTAACACTCCAAAAGCGGCAACAGGAAAGGCTCCCAGGACTGCAATGATATATCCCTGCATCATTTTTGGAATGGGGAGTCGGCCCAAAGGAAAGACAAGGGCATAAATAATTCCAAAGATAAAGAATGCACTGATGAGTACATTCTTTTTACCAAACTTCTTTGCCAACAAGTTAACAGGCATATAGAAAAGGAAACTGAGTGCAAATAAGACAAGCATCAGATGGCTAAAGACTTCTTTATCAAGCTCAAGCAAAACTGTAACGTAGTAAACAAGACCCGTTGTGAGTAAAGTGATTGCAACCCAATAACAAAAATCTGAGATCACAAATCTCTGAAAATGTTTGTTTCCGAATGTTTCTTTAAGGGAATCCCAAACACCATCTTCAACAGCATGTCCGGCAGAATACCTGCGCTCATTGATACCAAAAACCGGCACATACATGAATATAAAGCCGATACTCGCAAATGCAATCATCACCGCTTGGAAGGAAGACTTGGGATCAAAGCCATAAGATCTTTCGAGGATGCCCTGAAACACCATCGACTGAGATCCCAGAACAAAACCTAATGCCCACATGATAGAATTGACCGTGCTCAGCATGAGTCGTTCATCGGCTGTATGACCAAGTTCACTCATTAATGCGGTGAGCGGAATGCCGTAAAGGCTCATCAAAAAATAAAACGAGACCACGGTAAATGTCAGCCAAGCCCCATTCAGGAACTGAGAGGCCTCGGGAAATGGAATAAAAACCAGTACCGAAAAAAGTGCCAGCGGCAGCCCGCCAATTGCAAGATACTTTCGCCTTCGTCCCAGGTTGGATTTCGATCGATCCGACCAATTGGCAATGAGGGGATCCATCACAGCATCAAATAACCTTGAAGAAGCAGAAATAACCCCAATAATGGTAAATATTCCGAGAATGGCTCCCTGGTGAATAAAGCTAGGAAAGAGAGCTTTTCCGCCTTCGGGTGGCATGTAAAAATAGACAAGCAGATTGCCTGCTCCATATGTTCCCAGTGACCAACCAAAAACCCCAAGCCCATAGAGAATTGCCTTCCAAAAAGGCAATTTTTCAACCTGTCGTGCCGCTGCTTTCATGTAAATCGATTCCTTCCACTCAAAACCTGAAAAGTGACACTGAATGCCGGTCATTGAGTTTTAAAGGATTTTTCTCGGGCATACAAACGACTCAATTATTGCCAAGCGAAACCTTTGGATTGAGGAGCTTGGCGTCGATGGTGAAAGGGTCGAGGGCGACTTCTATTGGAACGACAATACTCAAGGAAATCATTCCAGGATCGAGGCTCCCCACATGGGAAGCTCCTTTCAAATAAGAGAGATCCATTTTGTAGTAACCCGAGAGCGAGTGTGCAATTGTTTCACCTTTTTCGCCTAATTTCGTGCCGGATCCCCAGCTGTTCTTAAAAACAAGAAAGTTAAGTTCACTCCAGGGACGAATCACCTCACGCAAAAGATCGTCCTTATGGAGTGCACCTTCGACTCCCCCCTGATTGACAAAATCTGTGGCAAGCACAAGGTGGCCACCATCCCGAGAAAACTCGTACCAGCTCTTGAGATCAGCCACCTCACGTCCGGTAAAAGTATCGTCTTTAATGCGGGAAGTATTGATGGGAAAACCCAATGGAACGCTGTATCCCATAGCAAGGCTCTTCTTTAATGCCGCAATCAGTTGAGGCAGTTCCGATTCACTGCGGGCTTCAAGTGCAACATATCGATCGGTGTCAAATTTCAGCTCTTTGTGAAGATATTCTTGAGGTGATGTCTGGACACCATTGAGATTGATATATTGAGGCGGGGCAGAAGGAAATGCGCCTTCGCCAATCATAATGTGAGTGATAATCTCTTCCAGAGTAATGTTCTTCAGAACTTTCCCGTTGATGTATTTATCTGCCTTGTTACGAATGGTCAAAAATACCTTGTCTCGTTCGGCTTGGGTCTTCATTTTGAAGCTCCAATCCGATTCGCGCACCACGCCATATTTTTTAATGAGGGCAAGTCCATCGAGTTCAGATTTCATAACGGAATTTTGGGTGTGCCTAGAAAACCAACCTTCGGGCAACCAAACCTTGCTCATCGCCTTCATAAAATCCATAAGGTTCATAGTATTAAGCATGGATTTAATGCCTTCAGCGATGCGATAAAAGCCAAGAGCTTCTTCGCTTAAATTCACTTCAGACCCCGTTTCCATTTTGTGGAACGACTCAATCAGCCCCATGGAGGCATAGGCCCAACAGAACCCCACTTTACCCTGGTTGTCGAGAGGAGTTTGATGCACGGAAACGGACTTTCCTTGTGAGGGAAGGCTCCGCGTCGTATTCCTTTCATCAAATCCACACGATCCCAGTGACAGTGGAAGCGACAAACTGAAGAGAAGACTACAATTTCGTAACAGCTTCATAAAAGGTCTCCTCGAGACAGCTCACAGTATTGAATGAGGCAAGAGCAACACTTCTCTTACCCCGTTCCCAAAGTAACAGTTTGAACTGTAACTACCTGAAATATCCAATGCTCTCCAAAGTATTTTCCAACTTTACATTCGAACATCCTTGCAGTGCAAGGAGTACAACAGACGCAGTGCAAAATCTCCCAGCGGCAACACTGCTACACTGGCATGGGGATTGGCTGAAGGCGTGCCAAAAAGGTTAGTTACATTAAAATAGCTCTGCGAAGTTAAATTTCGAACACGAATGAGGCTCAATTTGGAGAAACGTCACGCTCAAAAACAGAGAAGATTCATTCTCAATTGCGGACTCATTTTGCCTTTTTTGATGTGCCTTATTCTGACGCCGTTTTCTTACGCACGCTCGCTGGATGAGATCAAAACATCCGGAGAATTACGCATCTGCGTTGCTGAAATCGTGCATTTCGTAAAAGTCTCTCCCCCAGGCTGCAAGTCAGACTGCGTACTGGAAAGCCCCCATGTGGAGCTTGCAAAAATCTTCAAAGGCCAGCTTGATCGAAAATTAAAGAAAAAACTCAAACTAAAAAACAAAGTCCTCGAAAACATTGATGCCTTCTTCTTTAATGATGAATCTGTTTTTGAAATTGGCAGCAATGAAGTTCCCAAATATCTCAAAAATGGTGAGTGCGACTTCTATCCCGAATCCCTAGGACGCAATCCAGGCCGGGAAAATAAAGTTAAATTTTTGATTTTTAATGCTGGTAAAATGATTATTGTCACAAACAAGAAAAAAGGACTCTCATCTCCTCTTCTAAAAGAGGCCGATCTCGCGGGTAAAAGTGCAATAATAGAAAAAGGCAGCATCTACGAAAACTGGATAAATGAACGAAACAAAACCGTTTTTTCCAAGAATCCTATCCGCAAAGAATTTGTCATGGCGATGGAAGAAAAACTCGCACTGCTCAATGAAGGAAAGTACGATTTTACTATTCTCGATATCGGAACTGGACTTCAAGTCGCGGGCACAATGAATTCCCGATACAAGAATATAGAAGTCTCATTTCCCGTAGGAGAGATGTCTTACGGGGGCTGGGCCTTTCAAAAAGGTGACGAGGATCTTTTTGCAGAAGGCAAAAAATTTATAGAAGCGCAAACAAGAAACAGCAACTCAGAAATGAATCGAATTTGGAAGAAATATTTTGGACTCAGTCACGCTGACTACATGAATATCGTAACAGGGGTCTCTTCTCATGAAAAATAGGAGACTTAAAGAGTTTTGAATGGGCGACACAAAAACGACAGAATTCGATTCTCGATTCAGACAAAGCTGACGGCAGCTTTTACTGCAATTGTTGTTGTCGTTGTTGCACTGCTCACTTCCATGATGATTCGCAATTCGAGCCGCACACTTAAAGAAGAAGCCTTGATCGAACTGGGAACTTTGGTTTCTCACGGAAGTGAAGTGCTACTCGAAGGATTCCGGGAAACCCGCGAAACCCAGATGAGCGTTTGGGCGACGAGTGCACTTGTCCGCTCACTCATCAATCAGCCTCCCCTGAGGTTTGTTTTTGGACCCGGCCTCCACTCCTATTTCGGTGAAGTTTTTCGCGCAGAACCATGGCTTCTTGAGGTCGTTGTTGCAGGAGATGCAGGACTTCTCTATTCGAGTCGAAACTTTTTGAACGCCGCCGAACTTCCGCTCCGTGACAGATTTAAAAACATGGAAGACGGCACCTTTTACGTGATGGATTTTTCAGAATTCGTAGCTGATGAAGCAAGAACGATTCTTGTTCTCAAAAAAAACGTGACCTCTGATGATCGCACAAAGAAAGGGTTTGTTCTCGCATTCTATGACTTTCGTCAAGTGGGAAAAAAGCTCTTTGAAACTGTGAATAGAAAGGCAAATCGTAAGATTTTTCTCGTGAGCCTTGGTAAAAAAGGTCCCCTTCTTGCACCCAAACCCAAAAAAATTGAAGGTCTTTACTCTCCCTTAGAAGAAGAACTTCGCACTTGGAAAAGCATCTCCAAGCCTGAGCCAAGCAAGCTATTCCTTTATAAAACACTGGAAAGTCGCACACCAAACCTTGGAATTGTAGGAACATCATCGCTTGAAAGCTTGCAAAGACCCATCCAAGAAATGACGACAAGTTTTATCTATGCAGGAGTTCTCGCCGTTGGAGTGGGCCTGATCTTTGCACTGTTACTTTCCGGAAGAATAACAAAACCAATCCACGAACTGACAGAAAAAGTAAAACTTCTGAGCCAGGGAATTCCTGATGTTACTGTGAATGTCTCGGTTCACGATGAAATAGGAATCTTGGCTTCAAATTTCAATAAAATGTCGAAGGATCTTGGTCGATCGCAGGCAAGGCTTCACACGCAGATTCGCCTCCTCCAGTGGCTTGAAAGCGAAAATCGCTTGCTGGCTTTGGCCCTTTCGAGTGATGATTTGCACAAGAGTATTCTTGCAGCAATTCAACGACTCAACTCAGATTTTGAGTTGCAGGTCGAATTTTTTATAGTCTCTGAAATCCCACAACGGTCGCTCTTTCTTGAGCTTAAAAATGGAAAAAAGATCCAACTTTCTGTCGAACGAATTACGGATTCTTTAAAGCTCGAAGGCTATGAAATACATCCTTGCTTTTCTTTTGTTGCAGAGAGCATCAAAGGATTTCCAGGAATTCTTGTCATCGATAGAAACAGCGCATTGGCTTTGGGGCATTCGGGCGCACGAGACGAACTCGTCATCGACAGTTTATTTCGAGCATTTACACTTACTGTGCGGGGAGCTGTGCAGAATATTGAAGCCGTGAGGGTCTTTGGTGAACAGGTTAAAAAGGATTCTGAGTTGCGCGCTGCGAAAGCCATTCAAGAATCTATTTTGCCTAGGGGCGTTACACTTCCAGCAGAAATTGAGGTTGTAAATAGCTACAATCCCGCACAAGAAATCGGAGGAGATTGGTACACATACTGTTACGACTCTAGCCAAGACCGCGTCTTTATGTGCATTGGCGATGCCACGGGCCATGGCTACTCTTCAGGACTTCTCACAGCCATTGTTTATGGGAGCTTCTTTACTCAGATAGGTTCCTTGATTGAAGCATCATCGACAAATAACATCCCACAGGAAAATGAATCGATTCTCCAAAAAATTGCTGTTACTTTAAACTCCCTCATTCTAGAAAGTGGCAATGGCACCCACTTGATGAGTCTCTTTCTTTTGGTTCTCGATTGCTCAACAGGACAGATTTCATTTCTCAATGCGGGGCACCCTCACCCTCTGCTCATCCGCCATCATGAAGGCAGTCCTTCTCCGCCTGCCGAAAAGCGTGTTGTGGAACCCCTGTTTGCGATGGGTTCACTTCTGGGGATCTCTGAACACCCCGAATTCGCATGTGGTCAAAAAATTCTAAAATCCGGTGATGCCCTTTTTCTCTATACTGATGGGTTGATTGAAAATAGTTCAGCTGACGGGAGGATGCTCTCGCGCGGGAGACTTCGTAATATCCTCGCAACCTCACAATTTCCAGATTTAAGCCAGTTACAAGAAAATGCCCTGGCTGCCGCACGGACACTCTGGAAGAAAAATCCGCCCGGAGATGACTATTCAACACTCCTTGTTTCATGGAAAAAGAAATAGTTCTAAAGTTTTTACCAAATAATGCCGATAAAGGCTTGCTGAAGCAGCTTCGACTCAATTCACCTGAGAAATGCCAGGAATTAGAAATGTTTATTTGTTTCCAATTCGACCATTTTTGAGTTGACATTGCAGGATAATAAATGCTTTAAGCCGCTCATTCGCTGTTGTAGGTCTGTTTTGCTGAGGTGGTGTTATGTTTGCGCGAGAACGACTGTTATCATATAGTTACGTCTGCCTCCCCGCATTCTGCATACTTGCAGCAACTTTTTTAGTGATTCTAAAAATCAATATTCCTTATGCAAACATCATTGTTTATGCATCGCTTATCATTTCTTTTGCTTTTTTTGTATTGAACAGACGCCTTTCCTTCGAAAAATTGAAAAGTAACTCTAAGCGCGTCAAAGAAGAACTCGAAAAACGACTCCAAACTCCTAAAAATGCAGACACAATCAGTTCCATGGACTCCCATGCAGACTTTGTAAGGCTTCAATCCATTTTGGATTCACAAAGTGAATTGGGCGTTGAAATGATTAAGGATTTCAAACAAGAAACCGTGTTTCGCGTCATCAATTTTTTGATCCTTCCTGCTTTAAGCTCAAGTAGAGCTTGGGTCTATTTGGGTAAAAAAGTATTTAAATTCCTAAAATATGACCGCGAATACTCCGCAGTTCTTTTAGAAGAAAATGATTTTTTGTCGCAGGAACGAGAGGGCATCTCTGTAGGCATTCTCGATCCTTTGACTGGAAAGGTGCGGGCTTGGGTCTTTGTCGAACGTGAGCAAAATATTATCGACAACACCTTCGTACTCCTACAAAAAATCAACGAGTTCTTTGGACTTGAAATTGTTCGATTCGACCGTTATCTGATGCCAATGGAAAACAAAGAAATCGTAAAGCAAAAAGATTTTTTACGATTTTCAGTGCATATGCTTCCCGTGCTCGTTTTAAGTATTATTTTTCCTTATGTTCAAGCTGAAATGGCGGCAACTTGGGTTGGCAATACAACGCTCGACATCTTGAGTCTTATGACTTCCGTTACCTTTCCCTGGATCGCACAATTGTCGTGTTTTCCACTCTATAGATCCTTGGGCGATGACATCTACAAAAGTGGAATGAGCATCTTGCCAGATCGCCTCATCGCAAGAATTCCTCCACTTTTTATGATCAGTGCCTTCATCAGTTTGCTCACGGGTCTTGCATTCGGAAATCTGTTTCATTGGAATGCCACCGATATTTTTCTCTATACGCTTTCTACATCAGCACATGTCCTTTTTGCACAACTTCTAGTCTATGCATCTCTCTCCAAAGACTTCTTATTCATGGGCATCGGCTGGGGAATTTACTGCATCACGCTTTTTTTGTTTCCAGACATCGGATATATCGCGCCCATGCTTGCTTCGGTGTATCTCTTTATTCATATCTTTTTGCAGAGATCATCGTCCGATTCCCTTAAATTGAGCCGACCCTCTATTCAGCTCCTCTTTAGAGGGTTCCTCTTGGGAAGTATCGTCTGGGGCGACAAGGTTTTATATTTCCTAAAGTCCAAGAACTTTGAAAATCCGGCAATTGTGTTTATTTGTCTGATTGGTCCCATCGTTTTACAAGCAACATTTTATGTAAAATTTGCGCCTACCATTCAAGACTTATTGGATAAAACACTAAATTCCATCATTTCAGATAGCGTTTGGACACTGCCTCTTAGAAATTCGAGAAGTTACCTCTTTATAAAACGGACTTTCGTTGAACTGTTTCTTTTAGGAGGGGTTTTCGTTCTCCCAACAGTAATCCTTCTCTCGTTTTTCTTTCCAGATCAGGCCATCATGAGTGGCTTGTGTGCACTGACGTCATGGAATCTCGCCACTATTTCCATCGTCATGATCTTATTTTTGTTCATACAACAGTCTTCTTTTATAACTTTTTTCGGAATATTTTACGTTGCTATTTTAGTAATACTTGCAGTGTTGCCACAAATCGATGTTGTTGAGACATACGGGATACTTTTTGGCGTCACAAGCATCTCCCTGCCTTTCCTTATTTATCTTTGCCTGAAAGAGTGGAAAAATCCGGAGTTTGGAATCTTTTGGAAAGCAAATTCTAAATCAGTCACTCCAGCAGGAAAATAATAAATGTCAAAATTATCTTTCGATAACTCCATGCCTGCAGAGAAAAGCGCCCCTCAAATGGATTGCATCATCTATTATGGAACCGAAATTCCTTCACCTAAAGAAACACTTCCTTTAGAAAATACACACATTATTTTGCAGGACTATCACCCTCTTGTTCAAGAGGGGATGTTTAAGGCATTTTTTCCAAATTGCGTGCGTTACTTATACTGGAACCCCAGTCGTATTCCCATTGCCCAATTTGAAAAATTACCTGAACAACCGCCTATCCTTGGAATCGATCAAACATGGGGCACGGTTTACCTCGACCTGGGGCAAGAACGTGGAATGTCATTCGCTTTGCGAAATGCACTCGCCTTACTGACTCCTGAACGCGGCGCACATGGCTTGTTTGTTGATAATGCAGATGACTGGTGTAGCTCACTGCAAGCCATTCGCACCTTTAAAAGCCTCCTTGACAGTGTTTATGCGGGGAACGCTTATTTTGAAACTAAGTTTTCACTCAACCGGGGATTTCCGCTCTGGCACAATACCAAGGGAATTGCATCTGTTATTCTTGAAGATTTTGATCTCGATTCGCTACTTCATGAAGATGAACAGTCTTTTCTTTGGCACAAAAAAATACATGATATCTATATTTCTCTCATTGGAATCCAGAATCCTGAAATTCCACTTTTTTGCTTGAGTTACTCAAATAAAAAAATTTCAAATGCTATCAATACTTCATATACTAAAGAACGATTGTTAACTTATCAATCGATGAAAAGCCTTGTCAAGCGCGAGATATTTTGTCATCCTCAGCTCAATCAGTGGCCAGCATCTTTTGTTGAATAACTGTGGCGAAAAGGTGAAAAAATGGCTTTAATGTCTAGGCGCGAATCATCTCAGAAATCACAAACAAACTTTGCTGAAGTGGATATCTGTCTTCTCACAGAAGGAACTTATCCTTTTGTGAAGGGTGGAGTTTCCAGCGTCATTCATCAAATCATCTCCACTCATCCTCAATTCACCTTTGGCATTGTTCCCATCGCATGGGACGGCACAAGTGGATCAAAGGTTCAGTTTGAACTGCCTAAAAATGTCGTTTGGATAAAACCCCTCATTCTCAAGGAATACTCGCCTGCACGACCACCCGTCAGCATTTCGAGTCTCTTTGGAAATTCCAAACGAACCCGCACGCGCATGGCAACTGAAATTTTCGACTCCTTAGATAAAATTGGCGAGCAGGATTTTTCTCAGATAAAGCAGCTCTACCTCAGCGAATTTTCAAATACGAATAGTTCCATTGATTTTCACGAACTGTTGTCGAGTAAAGAATTCATGGAAATTCTGATAGAACGGTACCGCGCTCTTCAATTACCCCTTGCAGAACTCTTTTGGCTGCAAAGGGAATTTTTTCCATTGGCACTCCGACTCATGCAATTTCAGTTTCCAAAAGCAAAAGTCTATCACTCCCATACGGCAGGCTATGCAGGACTCGCAGCGGGCCTCGCGAGTTTGCAACAAGGTGGAAAGTTTTTACTCACGGAACACGCACTTTACATCAGAGATATGCTTGAATATTTCCTAAAAGGTCAAAAACCCCAGGGTATTCTAGAGGTCGGCGAACTTGCGGAACGCATCCGTACACTGAAAGAAAGTGTTTGGCAAAAGTGGTTTTTAAATATGGGCGAGCTTATTTATCATCTTGCTCACAAAACCACCTATCTTTATCCCGAAATTTTAAAGGATGCCAAAAAATATGGAAGCAGCGCGGAAAAGGCAGCCATTATTCCCAATGGCGTGCGTTTCGATAAATTTAAAAAAACAAGACTCGCCCAGAAACAAAGGCACCTCCAAAGAAATTTTGATGAACGTAATTTTACTTGGAAACTCGCATTTATCGGTCGAATAGTGCCCATTAAAGGAATTCCCGACCTCATCGAAGCGGCAAATCAACTCAAGAAAAGCGGAGCTGTCAAATTTCATCTTGACTTATTCTGCCCCTATGATGAAGATCCTGCTTATTTTGCTCAATGTAAAAAAGATATCGAGCGGTGCAATCTTACCAAAAATGTGACCTTTCATGGTGGCAAAGACCTCACTGTGGCTCTCGAAGATATCGACATCGTTATTCTTTCAAGCCATTCAGAAGCACTGCCCGTCGTTCTTTTAGAAGCGATGGCAAGTGGCATTCCCGTGGTGGCCACCGATGTGGGGGGAGTTCGCCAAGTTGTTGAATCACGATTGCCGACATTACCTGATCACCCCGCAGGGATCGTTGTCCCATCACGATGTCCACAGGCTTTGACAAAGGCTGTGCGTTTGCTCACATCAGACAGGGCACTTTATGAATATTTGAGTGTCAACGGCTTACACCGCGCTTCAAAGGAGTTCGCTGAAACCCACGTCATGGGCAGGTACACTTCACAGTACGAAAACCTGATGTCGGTGCAAAAACCTGATTTTGATTGAACGCTGAACGCAAAGTAGGGCCCACAAACTTCCTCTTTTTTAAGCGCGTCCCGTACCTATGATGAGGTGAGTCATGTGCCGCACCGGCGTGCTCCCCACAGCTTTGGTTAAAAAACGCACTGCCGCAAAAATGACTTTTTGAAAGAGGCTACGCACGCTGTTTGCAAGCGATGGGGGCAATCTGACGGGCATGACGTCGACCCCTAAAAAGCCCGCACCTTCCAGCACGGCTTGCAGGCGAATTTCATTGTAAGGAGTTTGGTGAGTAGGGTCTGCAACAAAGGTATTGTCACCAAAAAGCCCCGAACTGTTCGGAACCTGAAACACAACTTGCCCACCGGAAGCAAGTTTCCTTTTACACACAGCGAGCAAATCTAAAGCTTCGGCCATGGGAAGATGCTCTAAAACATCGATAGCCACGATAAGCCGCACCGAACCTGCCTGATAATGAGACTCCAACATTTCAACCACGGCATCACCATGGTGGCAAATGTGATTCTTTTTTTGCAATTCTTCAGCATATTCTTTGCAGACTTCAAGGGCAGAATAATTCTTAAAACCCTGTTGCGAAATGAGGGCTGCCAAAGCTCCCGTCCCCGGGCCAATTTCTAGAATGGCATCGTTCTTCCCTAAAGCACTGAGCAATGGCAAAATATTTCGCTTTAAATAGGCATTTTTTCGTGCGACACCGTCTTCGACATTGAGTTCTTTAGGACGAATTTGTGCGTAATCATTCTTGGCATTGATGGTCACTTGAAAGATATCCTCACCCTTTGAATTGAGCCTCTGCGCGTTACCTTTACACCGGGCAGCACAGGTCATCCATATTTTTTTGAAGACGTGCGCAGGCTTCTTCGCGCGTCATTTTTGCAAGCTCTTCTGGCCATAATAAATCAGACTTCATCAAAAATCATTTAAAATTCAAATTCTTAAAAAGCCTACCTATCAGGAGACGGGCTTACACTCAAACCATCCTCTGCAAGGCCCAAAAATGCAGTATTTTGAAATTTAGTGATTCGTGGGGCACGTTTTGCACCCTGAACACCAGATTAGACAGTTGACTAATTCTTGAACAGGCAAAGACCATTCTTTTTTGGATTAAGTATCAATTATTCCTAACTTTTCTACAGTACGGCACGGTTTGTGCTTTATGCCATTCAAATGACCGATTTCTCAATTTCTCGGTCAAAAGTAGCAATTTTTTTTTGAGAGTTTCGCAATGTTGAATAGCCTTTTCCTGTTTTTTTTAAGCTTCGGTGTATTGGTTCAGCGGGAACAAGAGCGTTGCTTGATGTCGTAACAGAGTAAAACCGTCTTGTGAGAACGGTTGAGAGACTGCTTGCATTCTCAATGAG